>UCCC01000012.1:0-47658 GCA_900470735.1 Hyphomicrobiales bacterium
GTGGTGGCGGTGGCGGTGGCGGTGCGTCCGCTATAAATGATACAACCTGGTTCGTAGACACTAACGAGCTCGCAATAACGCGCATATTACTGTCCAGCAATTCTGCACTAACAAGTCTAGATGTAGCTTCACGATCCATTTGATAGAGCCAGACATCGCGCGTTCCTCGTACCGACACACCAGTCGGTGTAGTGGTTCGAGTAAACTCTATAGCGTCCAATCTGTCCCCAGTCGTTCCTCTGGCTCCAGAGAGTTGTCCCGGAGCTACGAGTGTAACAAGATCCATCTTGCCTTTCGTGATCGAAACAACTTTGCTGATAAAACGTATAAACAATACTGTTACAGCACTATCCGTATCGAGAACAGCAACGGCGCGCACCTGAGCCGGCTTACGATCGTTAGCAATACCTGTCGGAACCAACCTTTCCAAATGGAAATCAGCAACTCGAGGCGTAACAGGTCCCACAGGTTTCTTTTTGAAGTTAATAGTCACCGCATGGAGCGCAGATGTTGAAATCACAGTACCTGTCAATTTTACTGCAATATCGGCATTCGCATTACTTGTAATTCTGAGAGTGATTTTGCCACTCGCATCCGTTGTGACCGATAGTTTTGTGCCACCGCCCGCAAATTGTGCCACGCCAGACAAATCAAAATCAATCCGTTCATTAGCGACCGGATTGCCGCCATCAGTCAACAGGGCGGTAACAACGTTCACAGCAATGCCGTCTGAATGTTGGTTATCAGTATCAACTGTAAACAAGAGAAACAGATTTCGTGGTAGCCCCACGAACTCATAGTCAACAGGTGGCGGTGCCATTGTCGGGTTTAGAACAGGTGTTGCTGTAAGCGTTCCCCTACCCGGCGTTGTGCTAATGAGTTCAACGGTCGAAGATAGGGTATTATTCGTATTTTTTCTGATGGATTTTAAGTTGTTTTCTTTAAAAACTGCATCGCCACTCGTAATCCTGTAAGTAAGTGCAATAGGCTTTGAACCCTCATTCATATTCGCAAAACGGGTGCGGATAATATTCACGTCTTTGCCATCTGCTTTAGCATTATTTTTAGTAGCGCTAGCAGTCATCTGTGCTTCTACTTTAAGCAACTGAAGGCGTTGTTCTTGCTCATCAGCGCTTAAATTAATCAGGTCTGGATAATCTACATTAATCTCAGTCATAATTAAATTTACCCTAAAGATTTAAATTCAATTTCTTGTGAAATTTCACTATCATCAAAAGTAGTCGCTATAGATATTGTAAATGTACCGGCCTGCATTGATGTAACACTAAATTCTGCAGTATTATCAACTATATCGACTAGGTGTTCTGTGATTATAGCTCTGTTTGCCACGTCAACACCGCGTGTTTTGGCAAGGAAGCCAAGAGTATCAGCCATATTGACAGACACTCGTTCACCGGGCAACGAACTGTTCAGTTTAACACTAAATATTGTTTCTGTTCTTCCGTCAGCAATACCAATATTATTATAGGAATAAGACAGGAATTTTGAGCTTGCAGCACCGGTTACAATTTTATAGTCACCAAACAATACCGGCTGAGTAAGTATTACCTCACTAGAGTTCTCTTTAGTGATAGAAAGAGTATCATCAGGCAGGACAGCCCGAGCCGTCCCGATATCAAGCTGGTCAACTTTAATTAAAGTGAGCGGACAGGTTCCGTCTGCATCAATCTCAATCACCGTATTATCAGAGCCAAAGGCCTCATAAATTTGAACCTTACCCTTGCCGTGCGCATGTAATCTGGCTCCGGGTTTACCGCGTACAACGGCAATATTCGCAGGCAAAAGATTAGCAAATGAATCACTAAAACCGGCCGCACCCGAAGTAATATCAAGCTTGAGATCAGCAACAACCGGATCATTAATGACTCTAAAACTGAGTTCTATCGATCTTCCGACTAAAGACTCAGGAGGATTAGGGTTATTAATCTGGCTCTTTTCAGTCATTGTATAGCGCAGCGTATGATTGCCAACCGCAAATAAAGTCTTGGCCACTTTAAAGGGAACAACGATTTGTATTTCCACCGGGTCAGACTGAACCAGTTGCCGCGCAATAGGAGCGCTCTCATTACCGTCGAGTATCAGCTCAACAAGGTCGCCGACCTGCATAGTGCTCCACAAATCCATTCGAATAGTTACCTCTGTAAAACTACTCGCAATATTAAGTATATTAGTATTATTGTTAAATTCATCAATTTCTGGAGTTAATGTATTTATTACTGGGCGTACTACTGTCATGATTATCTTCCTTGAATTGGTCTTGTTGCTAAATCACCCCTAACAGCTTGGGATGAAACAAGCGGGGTAGTGCTGGCAGCATTTGCAAAATATGCGTAGCTCATTTCCCAACGTGACGGCTGCTGACCATCACGGGATCGGCCCAAATCAGCAAACTCAGGAAACACATTGACTGAATTAGTTACCGTCGCCGCTGCAAAATTTGCTATTGGAAACTCATAAATTGGCCTACGTTCTGCGATAGGATTTCCGTTGGCATCAAATCCATTAATAGTCGCAAATAGCCTACAAACATTAGGTGCAGCCAACGCCGGCCGACCCGCCTCTTGCAGCTGTTGCTGGTTCTCTCCAAGCAGAATAACTACCCTTAAACCCCCGACAATATCGTCAAAAGTAAGAACGCCATCTTTCGGGTTATCTAACTTAGCAAGCAGAATGCCATTTGGATCCGTGCCGCCATTATCATTTCGAGCTCCAAATACTAACGCCCTCGAACTTATCAACTGCGGCCCATCAGAAACGGCATAGAAAACACTATTATTAGAGCCATTAGCAGAAACTATAAGATCTGATGTTCTTCCATTTAAATTAATTCTATTATTGTTAAATACGCTTACAGGTTGATCTTCCTGATAGCGATTATTCAAAATAGCTACGCACGATGAACTTTGATTTAACCTTGTGTTTATTTGAATTGGGAATGTATTTCTTGTATAATTTGTAGTATCGAAATTAGTTAAATTACTTTTAGGAAGAACAACAACCGGCTCAGGCATCGTTGAAAGATTATTAGGCTGATCATATATGTAAAGAACAGGAGGTACAATGGAATTTACCCCACCGGATATACGACAAGAAATAAAACCTGAACGTGTATTACTGTCAATTTCCAATCTTGCTATGCCAGCTGCATTCGTTTGTAAAGTGAAGCTACCAGTCTCATCATCATTTCTTTGGACATTAATTGGCACTGCGGCGCCTGTTACATTGAAATAATTACCGGCTTGCCGTACCACATCAGCCGTAACACTTTCGATAAAAATAGTAATAGTTGCATTCGGAACGGGTACAGGTGGAGTCGCCAGACTCTCCGCCCTGATTTCAAGAACAGATTTTAGATTATCAGGTGCCGTAGCAGGCGTTAAATTATCAACATTTGCTACACTAATGGCGCGCTGAGTAAACCCAGTTGTAATTAAGTTAAATGCACCTGGAGCAACAACAAGATCATAATCTGCAGTTACGGCTGCCATATTCTCAAGAGAAAATGTAAATCGAACATTTCCGATATTTCCTGCTCGGATCGCAACAAGATAACTCAGACGACCTTCTGTAGTTGCTGTTGCCGCCACAAAAGAACCCATTTGAGGCGTAACAAGAGCCGGAGGAGGCCCGACGGGGTTCAGCAATGTAGCCGTACCATCCTGGATTGGTTGCGGCATTGGTAATGTAATGCTCAACCTTTGATTTTCAGGCGGCGCAGTATCACTCGCAAGCCAGTTTAATTCTATACTTACTGTGAATGTTTCACCACTTGTCACTGCACGTGGAGAAGGTGGAGTAAAACGTAAAGTTAAAGGCATAAAGAAAATCCATTTTTTAAAATTATGTAAATTTAATTATTAATATTGTGAAATATTTCCCCACAGATCACACCCGTCTCATCGTTATTTCATATGATAAGGTTTGTACCGCTATGCCAGCTGTCATATCGAAATGATCATCGGCTCGGCTCGATGGGTTTTTTTAATAATTTTGGTAGTAATAGCGCTGTGTGCGCCTTGCTCAGGCACAACAGCCTGAATTTCAACCATGAATACAAGAAGCAATTTTGAATTATCTACTGCCGTTACGCTCAATACTCATTGAGCTATGATCAGTTGCAAGCAAATTAAGTAATTACTAGGTCATAATTTGCGCTTACAGGGCTCGCAAGACTAACATTAAATCGAACATTTCCGATATTTCCTGCTCGCAGTGCAACAATATACCTCAGAGAACCTTCTGTAGTTGCTGTTGCCGCCACAAAAGAGCCCTGTAGAGGCGAAGCCAGAACCGGAGCAGGCCCGGCGGGGTTCAACAATGTAGCTATACCAACCGGGGTTGGTTGCGGGATTGGTAATGTAATGTTCAACCATTGATTTGCTGGCGGCGCAGTATCAGTCACGAGCCAGTTTAATTCTATAATTACTGAGAAAATTTCACCACTTAACACTGAACGCGGTTCAGGTGGAATAAATCTAAAACTTAAAGCCATAATAAAAACTCCTTAAAATATAAAATATGTAAAGCTAATTATTAATGTTTGGCCACATTTGACCGCGTATTTCACCACTCGGATTTTGCTCTGTATGAACATTACAATACCAGATACCTGATAAAAGCTGGCGTTCCTGATCTTCTGTCAATTGCTGAGAACCAACAATTGGATTATTGTTAACATTGAAATCAATTATAACATTTGCTGTCTGATTGGTTGATGCCGGGCCATGAAAGTGAGCCACAGTGACGGGACCAGACAGTCCGGAATGTGTAATATTCCAACTTAAAAGCCTGCTAACTTTATTGTATTTTGCCCGCACACGCCCTTCTGCAGGCAAAGCAGGTCTTGGATTAGGCAGCGGTAGTGAATTCGTTTCAGTATTCCAGGCGAGAGCAACATCAAAATTAACTTGATTAATATTCCCGAAACAAAAAAATGCAAATTGTCGCGTATTATGCACAACACCATTTCTTGTAACATAAATATATCTTATATTATTTTTTTCCGGAAGCGCACCATTTGAGGTATTTATAAATCTTTGAGTGGTGGTAAACCTGTTTACTCTCTCAGATGTAGCCGGTATTGTTGAGTCATACCTGTCATTAATAAGAATGTATAAAGAGGCTCCATTTTCAAGATTCGGCGGATTATTAAAATTATTAATCTCAAATACTGGCTGATCTCCACCCGGAATATTGTTAAATGTAAACGGGTTCTTGACCGGTGTTGCTTCTTCAAAGCCCCTGCTAAGCTGGTTAGGATTATAAATGACAATCCGTGCAGTTTCCGAAGCTTCACCGGCAAATGGATGATAGATTAACCTTGCCGCATTTGGTGTATTCCCTGCTCTGATATTAAGCACGGCCAATCCTGCTGCATTTGTAAAAAAATAAATATGTCCTTTTCCGCCCCGTGACGGATCCTGCATTATATCAACATTTTGACCATTATTCGTAAATGCGACGTCTTCAAAAAACTTACTGTTATTGAAGTCGGTAACATGCGCAATACAATTCGGAAGTCGTGCAGTCAGAGCAGGCACTGTTGTACCTGTCCATGTATACGTAGCTGGCGCTGAAAGGTCAGGTCCAGGACTATTAAATGTCTTAAGTACTCTTGTATTTGCTTCTTTGTCCTCAAACCCAAGCAATAAAGCATGCCCCATTGCCTTAACAGTTGTATTCAGAGTGAAAACAAAACTTGGAGTTTCTGCTGTTATATTGGTTATATCAGTTGACTGCGGGAAAATCCTGAAATCAATTGAATTAACATTTCCAAAGAGCGGAAAAAAAATATCAAAAGTTACTGGAGCCGCCAATGATCCTTTCGCAGGCGTAAAAACAGCCTGCACATGCTCATCATTCGCCAAACTATCCGGGAGAGCAACATAAAATGCAGCCGGTGTACCTGCTGCCGCAGCAACACTCAGTCTGACTGATGAATATGCATCAGAGAATAAATTTATTTGGCTTGTTGTTACAGTATATTGAAGAGTCATATTTTTACTTCTTTGTTAAAGTGAAATTTTTATTAATCTTGCAATTCTTACAATTACTTTCGCAACAATTGCCCTCTTTCGTTTTTCTCTATCTCTCTTAACGGAAATAACTCTCTCATCTGTCCATGAAGCATCTCAATCATTGCCAACAGAGCAAAAAGCTGACTTCCGTTCACTGCATCAGTTGATGTTGCTTCTATCCGCCCCGCTGCAAGATTAGTTATTGTCCGGTTCACGGGCTCTCCAGAACGGTTGCCGACACTCACTGTACCTTTGGCCTGAGCCCCCGCGAAACGATGACTCTTTTCGGCGAATGTTATCGCTTCCGTGGAGATCGCCTCATCGGTGTAACTGTAAGCTCCCAGCGCCACACTCCAATCGCCCCGCGCTTTACTATGCGCGCCCACGGCAGCACTCAAATCGCCATTTGCCCGGCTATTTGCTCCGAATGCTGTACTACTCTCAGCTGTCGCTTTACTATTGTGCCCTAAGGCCGTTGCTTCCTCACCAGAAGCACGACTATTCGCGCCTAATGCAGTGCTGTTTTCAGAAGATGCCTGACTATTATAACCAAGCGTTGTACCAAAATCTCCGGAAGCAAGACTGACAACACCAAGAGCTGTCGTAAAACTTGCTGAAGCCATACTCTTATAACCAACAGCAGTATTCTTATAACCAATAGCGGAGCTCAGGGTGCCAAGCGCCGTACTAAAATTAGCTGAAGCCATACTTTTATAACCGACAGCCGTCGCCCCCACGCCGGATGCAGAACTGCCTACACTATGCGCAGTGCTATAATCACCTGTGGCAGAACTTCCCTCACCAAAGGTTGTAATCTCAGCATGTACTGGGGAAACATCGCTCATTATAGTATAAATCCGACTAAATATATAAACAAATTTAGTTTAATAAAAATAATACCAAACTTAAAAATATATTACCTTAGACGAATTAAAAATACTTCCAAAAAACAAAACAAATAATATATAATAAGGCTAGTAGTAAAATTTATTTAAATATAGAATAAATAATAAATTTTCAGAAAATAAAATGAATTTTCTATATTTAAAATAATTTATTCTAATTATAAGCCTGCATTATAGTATAAAAAAATGCGGAGCCCTGAAGCTCCGCATTTAATTTTATTAGAGTGACCTTTGTGTTCCAAGTCTGGCACACGGCACCTTAGGACAAGAAAACATCTTCCAGCCCCTTGGTCAGTTCCAGAGCCTGCCGTTCAAACAGACGGCGATAAATACCGTTCGATTTGCGGATCAGCGCATCATGATCGCCTTCCTCAACGATCTTGCCTCTATCAAAGACCAGCAAGCGGTCGAGAGCACGCACAGTCGACAACCGGTGCGCAATAACCAATGTCGTACGACCGACCATCAGCCGCTCCATTGCCTGCTGGATCAGCACCTCAGATTCTGAATCGAGGCTAGATGTTGCCTCGTCAAGAATAAGAACCGGTGCATCGGCCAGAAAGGCACGGGCAATTGCCACACGCTGACGTTCACCACCCGAAAGCTTCACACCGCGCTCACCAACCAGCGTTGAGTAGCCCTTCGGTAGCCGGTTAATGAAATCATGCGCACTTGCAAGACGTGCTGCCTCTTCAATCTCGGCCTGCGTCGCACTTGGGCGCGCATAGGCAATATTCTCGGCTAATGTACGGTGAAACAGGATCGGCTCCTGTTGCACGATAGCAATTTGCGAGCGGAGTGACGCCTGCGTCGTTTCAGCAATGTTCTGACCATCAATGCGAATGGCACCGCCACTTACATCGTAGAGACGTTGGATGAGCTTGACGAAAGTTGTCTTGCCCGAACCGGAATGACCAACCAGGCCAACACGTTCACCAGCATCAATTTTTACCGAGAAATCGCGGTAAAGCGGATCTTCATGATTGCCGTAATGGAAGGTCACCTTGTCAAAGCTGATCTCGCCATTGTTAATCTGAATGGCAGGAGCATTGAGCTTATCAGCGATGCCATAAGGTTCCGCTTCAATCTGCACCAGTTCTTCCATATCATTGACCGAGCGCTGCAGATTGCGGATATGCATACCCACATCACGCAGATAGCCTTGCAACATGAAAAACGCCGTCAAAACAAAGGTAATATCACCGGCAGTCGCTTTGCCTTGGCTCCAGAGGTACAATGCAAAAGCAATCACCACACCGCGCATCACCAGCAGGTTAGCGCCCTGAATGAAACCGTTCAGCGTACCGATCAGCCATGTGCGGCGCGTACGGCCACGCCATTTGGTGACAACTTTCTCAAGACGTGCATCTTCACGTGTTTCAGCACCAAAGGCTTTTACCACCGCGTTACAGGAAATAGCATCGGCCAAAGCACCGCCCATCCGCGTATCCCAGCTATTCGCCAAGGTCGCGGCCGGAGCTACAAAACCCAATGAAATTACAATGGTACAGACGATAAACAACACAGAACCGATTGCCACCAGCAGCCCCATCATCGGCCAGTACCACGACAACAACGCCACAGACCCAACCAGCATCAGAAGAGACGGCATCAAAGCGATAATCAGCGTATCATTGAGCAAATCCAGTGCCCACATGGCACGCGAAACTTTACGCACTGTCGAACCAGCAAAAGCATTGGCATGCCAGTCTGTCGAAAAACGCTGCAAGCGGGCAAAAGCACTTGCCGCCATATCGCTCATCGTATTCAGCGTAAAATCAGTGATGACATAGAATGTCAGCTGACGTGTAATCAGGGCCATCGCACCAAGCGCGAGCAGGATTATCAGCGCTTCAATGGCAGCCGACAAGGCAGAGTCGCTGCCCAATGCCAGTGCATCAACCAGACGGCCGGAATAGAGCGGCGTCAGAACATCAGCTGCCGTTGCCAGCATCATACCAATGATCATCAGGCTCAGACGCACCGGCTGTTTCCGCCAATGCGCAAAAGTGTAGCTTAAAACATTGCGGAACGCAGGCCCGCGGAAATTCAGTCGAAACCGGGTCATATCAATCATACCAGTCCGCACGAAGACGGGTTCTGGTTCCTTTAAAAGAAAAAGATGCAGCTTTTCAGCCACGGCAAATAAGGAAGTTTATATAAACGCCCTTTCAGGGAGGGCGGACAGGCCTTGGCCTGTCAGACGGGCCAAGAACCTAAAGCTTGGAAATGCCCGCACGAACACCGGGCACCGACGGAAATGGATAGTCTCGCATCTCTTACCTCTTGCCAGTGTTTCAGATGAAATCAAGATAAATGAGAAAATAGTTTTGCCAAGGTGCAAAATACGAAATTTTATTTACATAACAACCAGTGTGGCAAAAATGCCAATACACTATCACAAGATCATGCAGGCAATAATATTGTGATCAGCCACATTAAAGAAAAAACACCGGTCTGAATATTCAGACCGGTGTTTTGTTTTTCAGCACAACATCAAACAAATACTAAACAGCTTTGTCTGCTTTGTGCTCTGCACCACTCTGTGCATGTTCTTTGCGCTTGGCAGCATCGTCCACCAGCTCATACCACATAGCATTGAGCACGGCGAAAGCGGCTGCGAGCGGAAGTCCTAATATCCAGGCAAAATACCACATTTAAAGCCTCATCAAAAACAGGAAACGGGAGTGATTTTGGGAGATGTCATTTTAATAATGCCCCTCTTCCATATCGCTTTCCGTGACCTTACCGCGCAGCACATAATAGACCCAGCTTGTATAGAGCATGATAATCGGCAGCATGATACCGGTGCTTACCAGCATGATAAACAGGGTCAGATGACTGGAAGAACTATCCCAGACTGTCAGGCTCATACCCGGATCCAGTGACGATGGCAGGATGAACGGGAACATCGCCACGCCGACCGATGTAATCACACCGAAAATCGCCAGTTTACCAAACAGCAAAGCAGTGCCGGGGCGGCGCAACCACAAGGCCATAATGACCAGAAACGGCGCAAACAGCCCCAAAGCCGGAATGAGCCAGAGTGCCGGATAGCGCAGATAATTGGCAAGCCATGCGCCTTGTTCAACCACAGCGGTTTTAAAGAGCGGATTAGAAGGACCATTCGGATCAATTTCGCTGGTAATACGGTAGCCAAGACCGGATTTCCAGAGATAGAGACCAGCCGCGATGTAAAATGCAACAGTCAGCAGAGCAAAAACTGTGCCGTATTTTCTGGCGCGATCCGCAATTGTGCCGCTTGTTTTAACGCAGAGCCACACACAGCCATGCATCGCCAGCATGATCACCGACATTAAGCCTGCGAGCAGAGCAAACGGATTAAGTAATGCGAAGAATGAGCCTTCATAGAAGATCATCATATCGTCATTGATACGGAACGGCACGCCGAGCAGAACATTGCCGACAGCCACACCAAAAATCAGCGACGGTACGAAACCACCGATGAATAAAGCCCAGTCCCAGCTTGTGCGCCACAAAGCGCTTTCACGTTTGCTACGGAATTTGAACCCGACAGGGCGCAAAATCAACGCAAACAGGATTATGAACATCGCCAGATAAAATCCGGAAAAGGACACCGCATAAAGCTGCGGCCAGGCCGCAAAAATTGCACCACCTGCCAGAATGAGCCAAACCTGATTGCCCTCCCAGACCGGCTCAATGGTTTCCAGCACCATACGGCGCTCAAGATCAGTACGGGCAACGAAAGGCAGCATGGTTTCAATACCAAGATCAAAACCATCCATCGCGGCAAAGCCGATTAGCAACAGCCCCAGCAAGGCCCACCAGATCAGACGCAGAGTTGAATAATCAAGAAGTTCGGACAAAACCATTATTTTGCCTCCCCTAATGTGGCTGGTTTACTCGGTTCCGGCTTTGCAAAGGGTGCGGAAACCGGTGCATGATCCGGCTGCGGTCCGTTACGGATCGCCCTTAGCATCACGCCCATTTCAATGATGAACAGTGTTGAGTAAATCAGAATGAAACCGGTCAGTGAGATCAGCACCGTTGTCGGACTGAGGTTGGAAACCGCGACCGCCGTTGGCAATACGCCCTCAATACTCCATGGCTGACGCCCGAATTCCGCGACCAGCCAGCCCATTTCAGCGGCAAGCCAAGGCAGCGGGATCGAAAACACTGCAACCCAAAGCAACCAGCGATGTTTATCCAGTTTTCTCCGTGCGGAGAGGAAGAAGAACGTACCGGTTAGCAGCAGGAAATACATGCTGAGGGCAACCATCACACGGAAAGCGACAAACAGCGGCAACACGCCCGGCACAGTATCATTGGCGGCTGCCACGATCTGTTCATCCGTCGCCTGACGCGGATCATCAATATATTTTTTCAGCAACAGGCCATAGCCCAAATGCTCGCCGTATTTTTCAAAGGCTTGCGTCGCTTCCAAGGGGGCCTTTTCACCGCGTGGCGTTGCTTTGATCGTTTGCAGGGCATCATAGGCCTTCATACCATCGCGGATGCGATCCTGTGCCTGCAATACCAGCTGATTAATGCCCGGAATTTCAATAGTCAGTGAGCGTGTCCCGATCAGCCCCATCACATAGGGAATGTGAATGGCATAATGCGTCACCCGATTTTCCTGATCAGGCAGACCGATCACCGTAAAAGAAGCCGGTGCAGGTTCTGTATCCCACATCGCCTCAATCGCAGCCATTTTCATGCTCTGATGGTCGGAGGTCAGATAACCGCTTTCATCGCCGAGAACGACAACCGACAAGGCACCTGCCAGACCAAAGGATGCAGCAACTGTCATGGAGCGCTTGGCAATCTCCAGATGACGGCCTTTGAGCATATACCATGCTGATACGCCAAGGATGAAGATCGAAGCCGTAACATAACCGGCCGAAACCGTATGTACCACTTTGGCCTGCGCCACCGGATTGAAAACCACGGCAAAGAAATCCGTAATTTCCATACGCATGGTTTCCGGATTAAACCGCGAGCCGACCGGATTTTGCATCCAGCCATTCGCCACCAAAATCCACAAGGCGGAAATATTGGAACCGATGGCCATCAGATAAGTCACGGTCAAATGGCCGATCTTGGAAAGACGATCCCAGCCGAAGAAGAACAGGCCGATAAAGGTCGCTTCAAGAAAGAATGCCATCAGGCCTTCCAGCGCCAGAGGTGCGCCGAAAATATCGCCAACATAATGGCTGTAATAGCTCCAGTTCATACCGAACTGAAACTCCATCACCACACCGGTGGCGACACCGGTGACAAAATTAATACCAAATAATGTACCCCAGAATTTCGTCATTTGCCGCCAGATCAGGCGTCCGGTCATGACATAGACCGTCTCCATGATCGCCAGCAAAATAGATAATCCGAGCGTCAGGGGCACAAATAAAAAGTGGTACATGGCGGTGACTGCAAATTGCAGCCGGGATAGTGAAACAATATCTAGTTCCATCATCATCCGCCGCGGGGGCGCGGCGCTCCTGTTGAGCGCATTAAGATCAGAAACAGGGGCGTTTCCGGCCGGAATGCGCGTTAAATCAGACAGTCTGTGTTTCCGGCACGAATGCCGGAAAGGTCTGTGAGATACTTGCAGGCGGATACGTAAACTGATGTGTTTCAGAATATACGAATTCTGAGATTCAAGATACAAATATCCGTTCCCGCCGGAGATACCGGCAAGTTGCAAGGGGTTTCACACTATGGGGGTGAAAGCGGCGCTTGGGAGAAAACCGCTTTCAGTATCAGATAATGCGATCTGTTATGATCAGATCATCTCTCTGATAATATGTAAAAATCGTGCTTCAATAGCAGCCTCCTTTTCAAAGGCATCAGGGGTCGCCTGCCCGACGGTGAAGCCGGACAGGGCATGGTGTTAAACTTGCCTCAGCGTTTCCAGAACTTCTGAAAATGCCGGTGTATCTTTCAGTGCTTCTGCCGTCATCCGGCCATTGCTCATCACGATGATGCGATCCGCAATTTCTGCCTCACGGCGCAAATGGGTCGCGATAATCATTGTGCGGTTTTCAGTGCCAGATCCGCCGCTTGCTTGAGCCAGACGCTGCAAAATGTCCTGCGCAGTGGTTTTATCGAGACCTTCGGTTGGTTCATCCAGCAGCCAGAGCGGTGTATTGTGCAGGAACAACCGTGCCAGTGCGAGACGCCGTGCCTGCCCGCCGGACAGACCGAGACCACCTTCGCCAAGCATGGTTTCCAGCTGCTCCGGCATCTCTGTGACGGTATCGGACAAACCAGCCAGCTCCAGCACCTGCATCAAATCCGCATCACTTGCCTGTGGCTGTGCCAGACGCAGATTTTCTGCCAGACTATCCTGAAACAGCTGGGTTTTCTGCGTCAGCAGCGTTGCTGCATCATGGCGCACAATGCCTGAATTTTGCACCATCTCACCGGCAAGCAATGCCATGAGGGTTGATTTACCCGTGCCGCTGGTGCCGACAATCGCCAGTTTTTCACCTTTGCGCACAGTCAGATTGATATCCTGCAACACCAGAGGAGCATTATCCTCATAGCGCATTTCAACCTGCTCGAGATAAACCGCATCTTGCGGATTGGCCGGTTGCACCGGCACATAAAAATGCGGTTTTGTATCGTAGCGATCGCCGACCCGCTGCGCGGCCATCAATGTGCGGCCAAGCTCCATCGCGCCACGGCGCAGTGCTGCAAAAGGCTCCATCGCACCCAAAGCCATCAGCAGCGCGAAAGCCGCAACGGCAGGCGAAATCACACCAGCTTCCGCAAGCCAGACACCACCAAGCAATGCAACACAAAGCAACAGCACACTGGCAATGCCAAAACCGGCTCCGACTGAGACTTCTATACGGTTGAGATGGTCATCAGCGTCTGACAAGCGCTGATCGGCCATGCAGATACTGGCGCTCTGTGCTTTCAGCCGTCCGGCCATCAGCAGATCAGTCTGGCCGGAAACCAGATCAATACTGCGGGCGCGTACCGCTTCCACAGCCTTGGCGCGGCGACGCATCGGCTTCATCGCCCAGAGTGCTGCTATCACCGGCAGACCAAAGCCTGCCACAAGCAGCACAAGCACCATAGCCAGAGAGAAAGTCGTATCCATTAGCCAGAAGGCGATGCCGACCACCAGCATAGTCACAAAAGCCGCCGCAGCAGGAACCAGTACCCGCAGATACAAAGCATCCAGTGCATCAATATCTGCGGTCAGACGGAACAGCAGACGGCTCGGACGGCGCAGCAGTGTTTTTGCTGCCTGTGGTGCTGCCCAGCTGCGGAACAATTTCTCCCGCATCGCCGCCAGCACGGCCAATGTAGCGTCATGCGTCACCAGTCGCTCGGCATAGCGCGAAGCTGTGCGCAAAATCGCCAGCAAACGAATGCCCGCAGCCGGTGCAAAGACATCAAATGCCAGAGCAGTCGCACTTGCCATTCCGGCAATGGCTGTGGCGGTGATGAACCAGCCGGACAGACCGAGCAGCAGAATACCGCACAGAACTGTAATGGCTGCCAGCAACATGCCTGCCCATAATTTACCGCGCTTCTCCGAGAAGAACAGTGTCAGAACAGGTTTAAGGACTGCGAGTTTTTTCATTCTGCCGCCCTCCGCTCAGGGGAAACAGCAATTGTTTCATCTTTGCTATCCGCATGAATATGCAAGCTCTGCGCACCGGCGGCTTTGTCCACACGGATCACCCGTCCCATTTGGCGTGCCAGTTCTTCGTCATGTGTTGCAACGATCAAAGTCTTGCCCTGCGCCATAGTCAGCAAGCCCTGCGTAGCTTTGGCAGCGGTTTCGCTGTCGAGATGCGCGGTCGGCTCATCGGCAAAGATAATATCCGCACCGGACTTCAATGCAGCTCTCGCCAGTGCCAGACGCAAGCCCTCACCACCGGACAGGCCGGTGCCGTTTTCACCAAGATCAGTGGCAGCTGCCGCAGAGGCAACACTGTCGAGCGCCGCCGTTTTTAAGGCATCCTGCACATCACTCAGTGTAAAGCCGTCACGCCCCAGTGTAATATTGGCGCGTACAGAACCGGAGAAAATATGCGGTTTCTGCCCGACCCACGAGAATTGCTCACGCAAGGCTTCCGCATTGTTCTGATCCAGCACTGCGCCATTGATCAGCACATCGCCGTTACGCGGCGCGATCAACCCTGCCATCATCGCCAGAATTGTCGATTTACCGGCACCACTTGGCCCCAAGAGAGCCACATGCTCGCCTTTGGCGACCGCCAGATTGAAACCGCTCAGCAATTCAGCTTCATCGCTGCTATCGTAGTTGAAGTCCACATCGCGCAGACAGATTGCGTAGTTGTTGTCTGTCTCGTCTGCCGCCTGCGTAGCAGTGCTCTCTGCAGTCAGGCTCATACCGCCCGCGCTGATATTTTCCAGAGCATCAATGGCCGCTTCACCGGCAGCACGATCATGCCAGACGGCAGATAATTCCCGCAGCGGCTCGAAGAATGTCGGTGCAAGCAGCAGAATAAACAGCCCTTGCCCCAATGTCAGCGTTGTGCCCCATGCGCCGAAGTTTAATTCTCCGAGCAAATGGAAACCGATATAAACCGCGACCATGGCCACGCCCAGTGCGGAGAATAGTTCCAGCACGGCAGAGGACAAAAACGCAATCCGCAGCACAACCATAGTTTTTTCGCGCAGCGTTTCCGCATTGTTGCGCAGACGTTGTGCAGTCAGATCAACCGCATGAAATGTACGAATGGTAGCAAGGCCACGTAAACGGTCGAGCAGAAAGCCGTTCATCTGCCCCATTTCCACCAGCTGCTCTTCACTTGCAGCTTTTGCGCGATATCCGATCAGCGCCATGAAAACCGGAATGAGCGGTGCCGCAACCAGCAGAACCAGTGCCGCCGCCCAGGAATACCACAGAACCGCAGCCAGAAAAACAAACGGAACAGTCATGACTTTCATCTGCACCGGTTGATAGCGCGACCAATAGGTCACGATCATTTCGGCCTGTTCAGCCAGAATACTTGCCGCCTCACCCGATGCCGCACGATTGCGATCCAGCGGGGAGCGGGCTGCCAGAGCTTCCACAGATTTTGCACGCAAATCAGACAGAGCCGTGCGCGATGCTTTATAAGCAATGCGCTCACCGGCACCCTGCATCGCAGTTCGTAGCAGACCAAGCGCAAAAATACCGGCAGCTATCATCAGCAAATTGCTGACTTTACCGCTGACGGTCAGTTCATTGATTGCATAGGCCATCAGCCCCGCCTGCGGCAGCCAGATCAGCGCTGCCAAGGCCTGCAACCAGCTGCCTTTGCGTAAATTTGCCGGCTGCGGCCGCCTTTTACGACGGCGCGCAGATGGTTTTGCAGCGCCGGCAGGTTTTTCACTGCCGCTCGCTGCAATCATTTCGGGGGCGGGATTTTTCCGGGTCGCTGCCATATTAGGGGGACGCGCAGCGGAACCGGCTAATGCTTCACTCAATCCGATTGCCCCTCTTTTTTCTGCGACCGGCTACGGCCAAGCGAGACAATCTTGTCTTTGGCTTCCAGAAAACGTGTCACTTTTGAGCCCATGCTCAGGAGCATGGTCAATCGTTCGGTTTCCAGAGATTTCACGTCATCATACCAGTTGGTCAGACGCTCGATCAGACCATGCATATCGCTCATGCGCGCCTGCGCAAAAGCATCACTTTCTGTTGACGGTTTTTCCATGAGAATTTCACGCAACACGCTCAGGGTCGGATCAACCTCACGCTTCTTGCGCTCTTCAGCAAGGGTACGCAAAATCTGCCAGACATCGCCCGGTGTTGAGTAAAAATCGCGCCGGTCACCCGGAATATGTTTCAGCAGTACCAGATTCCAACCTTGCAGCTCTCTGATACCCATAGACACATTCGATCGCGACACGCCGAGCGCATCCACGATCTGATCAGCGCAGAGCGGATCTTTAGAAAGATAGAGCAAGGCATAAATCTGCCCGACCGTGCGGTTAATACCCCAGCGGCTGCCCATTTCACCGAAGTGAAGTACAAATGATTGTACGGTTGGTGACAATTCCAATTCAACTGCTCCCGTATTTTCTGAACTTTCAGAAATTACTGAAAGTTCAGATATTATTATTGTTGCTCCTCCGCAACCCGCAAAGCAGGTCTGGACAATAAGTCGCAACACAAATCAGAGAAGGGACAAGCCCAAAATCGCTAATAAAGTTCGGTTGATGTCGGCAATTGCCTGCTATCATCCGTTTTATCGCGATGCATGGTCGCCCGCGTCAATAGCATCAGTGTTACCGGCGTTGTCACAAACACAAAAGCGGTAATTAACAGTTCATGCAAAACCGGACGCGATTGCAAGACCGTAAAGAAAATAATTGATGCAATGAGAATGCCGCCGACACCGAAAGTAGTGCCGAGAGTGGGGGCATGAATCCGTTCATAGAACAGTTTAAAGCGCACCAGACCGATCGCGCCAATCATCGTAATCAGTGATCCGGCGAGCAAAAACACTGAAACCAGAATGGCAGCCCAGAGCGGAAGTTCCAATGTATGGCTCATTCGATCACCTCGCCCCGCATCAGGAATTTTGCCAGCGCTACGCTGGCAACAAAGCCCAACAGACCAATAACCAGCGCTGCCTCAAAATAAATCGACGTGCCGGTACGAATACCAAAAGTGATGAACAGCATCATCATCGTTGCATAAAGCGTATCCAGCCCCAGCACACGATCCTGCGCACGCGGACCTGCGATCAGCCGGTAGGCTGCACATAACAAGGCAACACTCAGACAAAGCTGCGATATCAGCAGCGCCCATGATAAAATCACTGTGCTCATGTGAAAATCTCCATCAGCAGGCGTTCGTAATGCTGTTTAATGACCGTACGGAACTCGTCTTCACCCGCTTTATCCAGAATATGAATCAGCAGTACACCGGTCGCCGGATTGAAATTCACCCATGCGGTACCGGGTGTGGAGGTCACGATACAGGCCAGAATGGCGAGTGGCAGACGTCCGCGCAATTGCAGGCTGATCGTCACAAAACCCGCTTTACGTTCTTTTGAACCGAAAAGAATGATTTTGATGACAGCCACATTCGACCAGAAAATATCAACAATCACCCGCCAGATCAGCTCGATAATCGCGCGCAGCGAGCGCACACGTACCGGTTCCGGATCAAGCGAGGTAAAGGCCAGACCGGCACCCGCAGCAACGAAAAAGCCGAGGATCGCATGACCCGGGGTAAATCCGCTCAAGAGCAGCCACATCACCCAGAAGCTCAGAGACAGAATAGGATGGGGAAACAATGATCTCATTGTGCGTCTCCCTTCGCAGCCTGTGTCGTACTGATCATCGGCTCAAATCCGGCTGAACGTTTCGCATCCAGCACATGATCAATATAATTATGCGGGCGATGCAATGCCTGTGCCGTGGCATCCAGATAGCGCATCACCGGTGCCGCCTGAATGGTCAATGCAAGACACAAAAACAGCAAAGCTGCGACCGGTACCAGCTCAATCACCAGAACGCGAGGCACGTTACCCTCCATCGACGCCCAGAAGGTACGGATACCGGAACGAGACATAGCAATTAGTGCAGCAACGCCGGAAAGAATGATCAGCGCCACATAGACCCAGCTTGCAGTTGAGATTGGTGTATCAGTGCCCATCCCCGCCGGATTAAACAAAGCTGAAAGCAGCGAAATCTTTGCAACAAAACCGGAAAACGGCGGCAGACCGATCAGCAAAATAGCACTGACAGCAAAACAGGCACCAAGAATAGCAAGAGTCGCAGGCAATACCGCTCCGACTTCCTCTTCCTCTTCTTCCTCTTCATCACCATAGGCTTCGATCGTCACCGCAAGCACGTTCGCGGCGGCATCCTGCCCGCGCTCCACCAACTCAATTAGCAGGAAGAAAGCGGCAATCGTCAGTGTCGAGCTGACCATGTAGAATAGCGCACTGCCCGTAACCGCCACATTGCCTGTACCAATAGCGGCCAGCAATGTACCGGAGGACACCAGCACACTATAACCGGCAATCCGTCCCAGTGCCTGTGACGCCAGCACCCCGATCAGACCGAAGGCAATTGTCGCCAAACCGATATAGAACAGCGCCGCATCGCCAAATCCGGTTGTTCTCGGTGTCAGTTCACCGAAAAACAGCAGTGACAAGCGCAGCAACACATAAATTCCGACCTTGGACATAATCGCGAACAATGCCGCAACCGGCGCTGCCGCCGCCGTATAGGTTGTCGGCAACCAGAAGTTCAGCGGCCATGCACCGGCCTTCACCAGAAAGGCTGTACCAAGAATGGCACCGCCTGCCTGCAGGAACATCAGGTCTTCTGCCGGTACTTCCGGAATACGCTGCGCCAGATCCGCCATATTCAGCGTGCCGGTCACACCATAAATCATGCTGACGCCGATGAGAAACAGCGAGGAGGCAGCAAGATTGACGGCAATATAGTGGAGACCCGCTTTAACACGCGTTGCACCTGTACCGTGCAAAACCAACCCGTAAGAGGCTGCCAGCAGAACCTCAAAAAACACGAACAGATTGAACAGATCGCCGGTCAGGAATGCACCATTCAGCCCCATCAGCAACAGCTGGAACAGGGTATGGAAATGCGAACCGACTTTGTGCCAGCGTGCCAGCGAGAAACACAGTGCCGCCAGCCCTAGAATGCTGGTCAGCAGCACCATCATAGCCGAAAAACGATCCAGCACCAGCACAATGGCATAAGGTGCAGGCCAGTTGCCCAGCAGATAAGGGATCACACGGTCGTCCGGCGTATTCGCCATATTGACCAGCATAATCGCCACAACAAACAGTGCAAAGATTGCGACAATGCTGATCGCGGATTTCAGCACACGGCGGCGCTCATCATAGAGCAGCAATAGTGCGGCTGTTACCAGCGGCAGCAGAACAGGCGCAATAATCAGATGGTCTTGCCAATTCAGCATTACTGGTTCTCCCTGCCGTCAACATGGTCTGTACCGGTCAGACCGCGGGAAGCCAGCATTACCACCAGAAACAGCGCCGTCATGGCAAAGCCGATTACAATCGCCGTCAGAACCAGCGCCTGCGGCAGCGGATCGGTATAAAGCGCGGGATCAGGCTGATCACCCAGAATAGGCGCAGAATCCTGACGCAGGCTGGCCATACTGAAAATGAACAGATTGACCGCATAGGAAATCAGCGACAGGCCGATAATAACCTGAAAAGTACGCGGGCGTTGCAACAGCCAAAGGCCGGACGCTGTGAGAATGCCAATACCAAGTGCAAGAATAAGTTCCATTACCGTCCCTCTCCTTGCTTAACGAGTACAGCTTGTTCGGCCTGTTCCGATTGTGTTTTCTCCGAGCGGCGATGACGGATCGACTGGTGCGCCAAGGCAATCAGCATCAGAACCGTTGCACCCACCACCAGCGTAAAGACACCGATATCAAACAGCAGCGCTGACGCAACCGGCATTTTGCCGATCAGTGGCACGTCTGCATAGTTGAAATAGGTGGTGAGGAACGGGTAACCGGCGAAGAATGATCCCGCACCGGTTGCCGCAGCGGTAAGCAGACCGAAGCCCATCCATTTCACCGGCAAGATACGCAAATGGCTTTCCACCCAGCGTGTACCAAAAGCCAGATATTGCAAAATGAAGCCGATCGCCATGGTAATACCGGCGGCAAAACCGCCACCCGGCAGATCATGACCACGCAGCAACAAATGCATCGCGAAAACGATAATGACACCGAACAAATATTGCATGATCACCGATGGCACGGCGAGATATTCGGACAGGGTTGCACCTGCATCACGTTCCGGATCTGCCGCATCATAGGCATTCTGAATTTTCTGCTGTTGCGGGGATTCGATCGTATCCGATGCCGGACGGAAACGACGCAACAGCGCATAAACCGTCAGGCCGACAATACCAAGCACGGTAATTTCGCCCAGCGTATCAAAGCCGCGGAAGTCCACCAACAACACATTGACCACGTTTTTACCACCCGCTTCCGAATAGGAATTAGCGAGGAAGTAATCCGCCAGTGTTGCAGGGCTGAAGCGTGTCATCATGGCATAGGAAACCACCGCCATACCGCCGCCGCCCGCTAGCGCAATAATCAAATCGCGGTAACGGCGGATACGTGGCACCAGCGGAATGCTCGCATTCTCATCTTCCTGCCAGCGTTTCGGCAGCCAGCGCAGGCCGAGCAGCAGCAGCACGGTTGTCACGATTTCCACTAGCAGCTGCGTCACGGCCAAATCGGGTGCAGACAGCCAGACAAAAGTAAAACAGGTGACAAGTCCCGCACCGCCAAGCAGCATCAGCGATGCCAGCCGGTGATATTTCGCCTGATAAGCCGCACCGACAGCACAAAGCGCACCAATCAGCCAGACTGTTGCAAAAACAGGATCAACCGGCAGCGGTGTCAGCGGCCCCATAAATAAGCCGGACTGATAAACCGGCCATGCACCAGCCATAACTGCGACGAGGATCAAGACCCGCATCTGCGGCTGCAAACGGCGTGTTCCGAAGCGGCTTTCAATACTACGCGCCCAGCGCCATGAAACAGTGACCAGCACCAGTTCGAAAATACGCTGACCATTGAGATGGCGCAGCAATGGCGGCCCCTCATCACATTTGGCCAGATAATTCTTCATCAGCATGAAAATCACTGTACCGCCGAGCAATGCAATGACACTCATCAGCAGCGGCACGTTAAAGCCATGCCAGATTGCAAGACTATATTGCGGTGTTTCACTGCCAAGCACAGACAGAACTGCAGTATGCAGGAACGGTCCGACGATCAATGTCGGCACAATACCAATCAGCAGGCAGAGCAGAACCAGCAGTTCAATCGGGAAACGCACCCATTGCGGCGGTTCTTTCGGCGTATGCGGCAGATCAACGGGTGCCGGACCAAAGAAGGTCGAATAGATAAAGCGAATTGAATAGGCAACGCTGAAAGCACTGGCAAGTGTCGCCACATAAGGCGTGGCCGTATCCAGCCATGAGGACAAATGGGTTTCCACGGCTTCAGCAAAGAACATTTCCTTGGAAATAAACCCGTTCAGCAACGGCACACCGGCCATTGCAGCACTAGCAACCATCGCAAGTGTCGCCGTCACCGGCATGAAGCGGAACAGCCCGCTCAGTTTTCGCAGGTCACGCGTGCCGGTTTCATGATCGATGATACCCGCGGCCATAAACAGCGAGGCTTTGAAAATCGCATGATTGACCATATGGAAAATCGCGGCAACGGCAGAAAGCGGGCTGCCAAGGCTCAGCAAAGCTGTGATCAGTCCCAGATGGCTGATCGTAGAATAGGCCAGCAGACCTTTAAGATCCTGCTGGAACAGTGCGAACCATGCACCGAGCAGCAAAGTGGTGAGACCCGCAAGACCCAACAGCCAGAACCATTCTTCTGTTCCTGCCAACGCCGGCCACATCCGCACCATCAAAAATACGCCGAGCTTTACCATTGTCGCGGAGTGCAGATAGGCAGAAACCGGTGTCGGCGCCGCCATCGCATTCGGCAGCCAGAAATGGAACGGAAACTGGGCGCTCTTGGTAAAAGTACCGAGCAGGATCAACACCAGTGCGACCGTATAAAGTGGGTGGTTTTTGATAATGTCGCCGGAGGCAAGAATAACGTCGAGTTCATAGCTGCCAACCATATGACCGAGCAGCAAAACACCCACCAGCAGAGCAAACCCGCCAAGACCGGTGACCGTCAGCGCCATACGCGCACCGTCACGGGCACTGACATTCTGATACCAGTAACCGATCAGCAGGAATGAGAAAATACTGGTCAGCTCCCAGAATACGACCATCAGGATCATATTACCGGACAGAACCACGCCGAGCATTGCGCCCATAAAGGCAAGAAAGAACGAGAAAAAGCGCGGTACCGGATCTTCCGACGACATATAATAACGTGCATAGATCACGACCAGCAGGCCGATACCGGTGACGAGCATGGCAAACAACCATGCCAGACCGTCCATTCGCAAGGTGACGTTGAGACCATAGGCAGGCAGCCAGGCCAGCTGCGTATGCAGGACTTTTCCACTGGTCACATAAGGATAAAGGGCAATCGTGAGCAGCAGCGATGCTAATGCGGCAAGACCAGCAAACCAGACAGCAACTTGCCGGTCATTCGATCTGAGCAGGCCTGTAAGGGCGCAGCCAATAAATGGCAATGAGATGAGTAAAAAAAGGACTTTTCCGTCCGTCACCATCCGCGCCGGCCTCCTCAAATCAATTACGGGCAGTTTCGGTTTTTAAAACTGCCGCCTCAAAACGAAATTATCTCGTTAAATCCGGTTGTTATTATGTGGTTTCGACCCCTCCAATAGCAAGTGCTTGATTGCAACTTATGTCCGCTATTTCCTGATCTTCGGCACAAAATTTCTGATTTTTTGAGCTTTTGCACAATATGTGGAAAAACTCGCAGACAAATTATCTATTAAATTGGTTGAGAGGCTATAATCAGGGCAAAATATGACAGGAATTTTGCAAAACAACGGCTCTGCTGTGTGTTTTTCTGCGATTGTCGAATCATTCAGAATAGCCGAAGCTGCAACATAGAATTGACCACAGCATGCTGGCTTAGCCTTAAAACAGTTTCAGCCAGCATGCCGTAATATAAAATGTTAGAGCGACCTTTGTGCGCCAGACAGGGCGCATGGCGCTCTATAGCATACAGGAATATCCCATGGGTCCGCAGACAGACAGCGTCCAGTCATCCCCGTCATTACCGAAGAAGACACAGATCGTCATTATTGGCGGCGGTATAATCGGTGTGTCTGCGGCATTGTTTCTGGCGCAGCGCGGCATTCCTGTAACCCTGCTGGAAAAAGGTGTGATTGCGGGGGAGCAATCCAGCCGCAACTGGGGCTGGTGCCGTCATACAGGGCGCGACTCCCGCGAAATGCCGCTGATTGTTGAGAGCATGAAACTGTGGGAGCAGATGAATGCACTGACCGGACGCGAAACAGGCTTCCGCACAACCGGTATCGCCTTTGCAGCAGAAAAAGAAGAAAATCTCGAAAAATGGCGTGAATGGGTGCAGATCGCCAAAGAACACGGCATCGACAGTCAGGTCGTTGGCAAGCAGCAAGCGGAGGCATTGGCACCGGGTTTGCAGCGTCAGCTCTATGGCGCGCTCTATACTGCTGCTGATGGCCGTGCCGAACCGCAAAAAGCAGCGCCTGCCATGGCAGAGAAAGCGCGCGAACTCGGCGCGATCATCATGCAGAATTGCGCTGTCCGCCGCATTGAAACCACCAATGGCCGCGTCAGCAGTGTTATCACCGAGCAAGGTGCCATCGGCTGTGAAGCAATCGTCGTCGCAGGCGGCAGCTGGTCCCGCCTGATCTGCTCCGATCTCGGTACAACCCTGCCACAACTGAAAATGCGCTCCTCGGTGCTGCGCACCACACCTGTCGATGCCAGTGTTGAGGCTGCCATTGCCTTCTCAGATTTCGCGCTGCGCAAGCGGATGGACGGCGGCTATACGGTTGCCAGCCTGTCAGGCAGTATTGCAGATATTGTGCCGGACAGTTTCCGTTTTTTACCGAAGTTCATTCCGGCATTGCGCACTGAATGGAAAACCGTGCGCCTGCGGTTCGGCCAGCGCTTTATTGAAGAGGCTTTTGAGTGGAAGTTGCGTCCTGCAGACCAGACGTCGATTTTTGAGAAAATCCGTATTCTTGATCCGGAACCGCATAAGGCGGCCAATCAGGCCGTATTCAAAGCACTGCAACAGGCATTGCCAGCTTTCAAGAATGTGCAGATCGCGCAGCAATGGGCTGGTCTGATTGATACGACACCGGATATTGTACCGGTGATATCACCGCTCGATCATATACCGAATTGTATCGTTGCCACCGGCTTCTCCGGCCACGGCTTTGGCATCGGCCCCGGTGCAGGCAAGCTGATTGCGGATATGGTCACCAATGAGCGTCCTGTGGTTGACCCTGCACCATTCCATATCAACCGCTTCAGCGACGGCTCCAAAATTCATATTGAAATGTGGTGATACGCGTTTTTTTAAATCAGACGCATCAGATACAGCCCTGCCAGTAGGGCTGTCGCACCTAAAATCACGGAAGACAGAATATAGACCAGCGCGGTGCCGATATCACCGTTTTCTATCAGCAGCACGGTTTCCAATGAGAAGGCCGAGAAGGTTGTAAACCCGCCCATAATGCCGGTGGTCAGAAACAGCTTCCAGCTATCAGACAGCACAGCCCCCTGCCCGCCGCGCGTGGTGAAAAAGCCGATAATCAGCCCCATCAAAAGCGAGCCGACAATATTAACAATGAAGGTGCTGATCGGAAACACGGTGAGTGCTGCAAAACGGGCGAACAACAGCCCCGTACCGTAACGGGCTGCACCACCAATTCCCGCACCAAGGAAGACAATCAGAAATTTCATTTTGTCTTCCTTTCCTAACTGATCAGTCGTTTCCCTGATCGCTGTCGTCAATAGGCTTACCCGGAATGACATACGCGTCAGACAGCCAGCGATTGAGATCAACACTGCGGCAGCGCGGTGAGCAAAACGGATAAGAGTCACGCGTTGAAGGCTTGCCGCATTCAGGGCAAGGCCGGCTCGGGCGCAACGGTGTTACATTTTCATAGGAACCGGCAGGTTTGTCGTCTTCATTCATCAGACTTTGCCTTCGTGCCACTGCTCGTAAACCGGAAATTTTTCACCTTCCAGCAGAGCCTGTGTTTCATGCAGCGGTAAACCGACAATATTGCTATAGGAACCGACCAGCTTAACGATAAAGCTGCCCGCCAGTCCCTGAATAGCATAACCGCCCGCTTTGCCGCGCCATTCACCGGAGCTGATATAAGCATCCATCTGGCGACGGCTCAACCGGTCAAAACGCACACGGCTTTCAACCAGCGCCTGCCGCACACTGCCCTTAGGCGTGATCAGGCAAACACCGGTAAATACCTTATGGGCACGGCCGGAAAGCAGACGCAGGCAATCCAGTGCCACATCTTCGCTCTCCGCTTTCGGCAGAACCTGCCGTCCGACGCCAACAACAGTATCAGCCGCAAGAATGAAAGCGGATTGATAATCCGTATCATTCTGCAGCTTTTCTTTCGCTTTTTCCGCTTTTTGCCGGGACAAGCGCTTTGCGAGCGAGCGGGGATGTTCCAGTCGCTGCGGTGTCTCATTAATATCAGCCGGTTGCAAAAAAGCGGGTTCAATACCGATTTGCGCCAGAAGCTCAATGCGCCGCGGCGAAGCCGAGGCCAGAACCAGATTATGGGACATTGGTGTCTTCATTGTCAGGGAGGAGTCCGGCAGCAGAAATCTTATTTAAAGCGATAGGTAATACGACCTTTGGTCAGGTCATAAGGGGTCATTTCAACCAGTACCTTGTCACCGGCCAGAACGCGAATACGGTTTTTGCGCATACGACCAGCGGTATGAGCGATAATTTCATGTTCATTTTCGAGCTTTACGCGGAACATAGCATTCGGCAAAAGTTCCGTTACAACGCCCGGGAACTCAAGGACTTCTTCTTTAGCCATATGGTACCTGTCTTTTAGTTTAATAAATCTGCATCATGCAGAAGGTCTGATTTTGCGCGGAACCTATATGATTAGAGTCCGTTTGTGAACAACTGAAATGTTGAACTGATAAAACTAGGGTTTTGATACCCTAAAACAGGCTCAAAACCACGCTAATGATACATAAAAAGCATGAAATGCCGGATTTAAGGTGCATAAACAGCCCTGAATGCCCATAGCATATGCAGGACTCACTATCAAATTTAGCACGTCTTAGCACTTATTGCAGAAAGCGCTCTGTAATTTTTTGCTTCAGACGATCCCGCACATCACGATAAGCGGCCAGCCGCTGATCACGCGAGCCGGTCACCAGTGTCGGATCCGGCATCGGCCAATATTCCACATTCGCTGCGAAACTGCGCATCCGCTCCAGAACCACATGATGTGCCTGCGGTGTCAGTGTAATGATCAGATCAAAATAACCGTCATTCAGTTCTTCAAGCCCGACAGGCTGGCGCTCATTGAGGGACAGCCCCTCTTCCCCCAGTACCGCATCGACAAACATATCGCGCTCACCGCGCGTAACACCGGCTGAGGCCACATAGGTTTTGCCGTTCAATAAAGAACGGGTGAGAATTTCCGCCATCGGCGAACGGATCGCATTCATCCCGCATACAAACAATATGGAATCCGGTTTTCTGACAGCGGCAGCGCTCTTAAAATCATCCGGCATCTGATCAGGGCTCACCATCAATCACCCGCGCCAATGCAGCACACAGACCAGCGTAAATAAACGCCGCGCTGTATCAAAATCAATCTCGATCTTACCGTCAAGCCGGTTCATCAATGTCTGCGAGCCCTCATTATGCAAACCGCGCCGCCCCATATCAATTGCCTCAATCCGGCTTGGTGTGGCCGAGCGGATCGCTGCATAATAGCTTTCGCAAATCAGAAAATAATCCTTCACTGTTTTACGCAACGGCGACAGCGAGAGAATATGTGTGGCAACCAGTTCACCACCCTCACGGGTGATGGTAAAAATCAGGCGTTTTTCCACCAGAGACAGCCGTAAACGGTAAGGCCCGCCATCTGTGTCTCCGACAGGCGAAAAACTGTTCTCTTCAATTAGATCAAAGATAGCGACAGCGCGCTCATGCTCAATATCCGGCGTAGACTGGCCGATTGTCTCGTCCAGTTCCACATCTATCAGCCGGGCATTGTCATTTTTACCGGTCATCTGTCCTATACAGGCGGTGCTGATGCACCGCTCCTTTTTCCCTCAAATTGTTTACATATTCAGACGTCGTGAAATCGACAATCCATGCGCCTGCAAGCCTTCAGTCTCGGCCAGTGTAATCGCCGAAGGGCCAAGAATACGCAACTGTTCTGCGCCAAGCTTCAGCAAAGATGTCCGTTTAACAAAATCCATGACTGAGAGACCAGAAGAGAACCGTGCAGAACGGGCCGTTGGCAGCACATGGTTTGGCCCGCCGACATAATCGCCAATGGCTTCCGGTGTGTATTTACCGATGAAAATTGCACCGGCATTGCGGATTTTCGGCAGCAGGCCATCCGTATCAGCAATTGCCACTTCCAGATGCTCGGCAGCAATACGATTGATCAGAGGCACAGCGCTGTCAAAATCTTCAACCAGAATAACCGCCCCAAAATCCTGCCAGCTCGCGCGGGCAATCTCGGCGCGCGGCAAGGTTTGCAACTGACGTTCGACGGCTTCTTCCACAGCCTTGGCAAAGTCCGCACTGTCTGTCAGCAGGATCGACTGAGCAAAAGCATCATGCTCGGCTTGCGCCAGCAAATCTGCAGCAATCCAGTCCGGATGGTTATCGCTGTCCGCAACTACCAGCACTTCGGAAGGCCCCGCGATCATATCAATGCCGACAGTACCGAAAACCAGACGTTTTGCAGCCGCTACATAGGCATTACCAGGGCCTACAATCTTAGAAACCGGTTTAATTGTCTCTGTACCATAGGCCAGTGCCGCAACAGCCTGCGCACCGCCAACACGATAAATCTCGGAGACACCGGCAATATGCGCGGCCACTAGTACCAGCGGATTCAATGCAGCATCCGGTGATGGCACAACCATTACAATACGCTCAACACCGGCAACTTTTGCCGGTACCGCATTCATCAGCACCGAGCTCGGATAGCTTGCCGTACCGCCCGGCACGTAAAGACCAACGGATTCCACCGCTGTCCAGCGCGAGCCAAGTTCCACACCGATCGCATCGGTATAATAATCATCTTTCGGCAGCTGACGCTTGTGGTAGGATTCAATCCGGTCACGCGCGACGATCAGCGCATCAATCACCGTCTGGTCAGCGTTTTTAACCGCTTCATCCACTTCCGCCTGCGTGACCGCAATACCGGTGACACCAAGATCAATCCGGTCGAAACGCTTGGAATAGTCGATCAGCGCCTGATCACCATGCTGGCGCACCTGCTGCACAATCTCACGAACTGCGCGATCCACATCTTCGGAAACTTCCCGTTTTCCCGCCAGAAATGCCACAAAACTGGCTTCGAAATCTGCGGCACTTTGTATGAGCGTCTGAACCACGCTATTCCCTCATTTCGTACTTATTTGGCTTCAGTCTGATCAGCTGCAATATGATCCGGCTTGTTACCGGTTTCCCATGCAGCGCCCAGATCAGCCAGTCGCATTTCAATCACTTCAACAGTAAGACGGATTGTTTTACCTGCTGCAAAAACCAGTTCAATCACACCGGACGGCGCATCTGCCGGTTCAAAATTAATTGCCAGCAAAGCCAGCACATCCTCCGGCGCTGTCCTGTCAATATTCATAGCGCGCACACTGGTGACACGGTCAAAATGCAGCACACTGCGGCGGCGTTCATAGCTCTCTTTGCCACGGGAGCGTGCCGGTTTCTGATCATGGATGAAACGGTTACAAGCAAGAATAAAACGCTGCTCGCCCGGGCGATAATCAAGATCGCCGACTTTCAGAACCGCATCCTGCACATGGGCAGAAATGATCTGTAAGTCTTCTTCATCCATTGCCACAAGCTTGAGCATCCGCAATCACTCTCCTGAACTCGCACAGCGCATTATCCGACCGGAACGGTCAATGCACTTCAGTGTACCGATATAAGCACTTAACAGTAAAAATCACTACTGTTTAATAACAAAACCCCGACTTGTAAAACAAATCGGGGTTTGCAACAAAAATCACACCGGCAAAATCAACCGCTGATGCGAGAGATTTCAGCACCGCAATTGGACAGTTTTTCTTCCAGACGTTCAAAACCACGATCCAGATGGTAGACGCGGTTCACAGTGGTTTCACCTTCAGCCGCCAAACCGGCAATAACTAGCGTTGCCGAAGCACGCAGATCCGTTGCCATAACCGGCGCACCTTTAAGGCGCTCGACGCCTTCAACAGTTGCGGTTTGACCGGAGAGCGAAATCTTCGCGCCAAGACGTGCCAGTTCCTGCACGTGCATGAAACGGTTTTCGAAAATTGTCTCAGTAATATGGGATGTGCCTTTGGCTTTGGTCATCAACCCCATGAACTGCGCCTGCAAATCGGTCGGGAAACCCGGGAACGGATCGGTTGTAATATCAACCGGCGCAATACCGTGACCATTGCGGACAACACGGATACCGTTTTCCACATCAGTGATTTCAGCACCGGTCTGACGCAGTACATCCAGAGCAGATGTCAGCAGATCAGAACGGGTGTTCTGCAGCACCACATCACCGCCGGTCATGGCAACGGCCATTGCATAAGTACCGGTTTCAATACGATCCGGAATAACGCGAACGCGGGCACCATTCAGACTGGTTACACCCTGAATGCGGATTGTCGGTGTACCTGCACCTTCAATTTTTGCACCCATAGCATTCAGACAATCGGCCAGATTAACCACTTCCGGCTCACAAGCCGCATTATGAATAATGGTATCACCCTTGGCGAGGCTGGCTGCCATCAAAGCCACATGGGTCGCACCAACAGATACTTTCGGGAATGTAAATTCCGCACCGGTCAGGCCTGCTTTGGTTGTTGCGCGCGCATAACCGTTTTCAATTTCAATATTCGCACCCAGAGCCGTCAGGCTATCGAGCATCAAATCTACAGGGCGCGTACCGATCGAGCAGCCGCCCGGCAATGACACAATCGCTTCACCGGCACGCGCCAGAAGCGGCGCAATCACCCAGAAGCTGGCACGCATTTTAGCAACCAGTTCATAAGGCGCAACCGTATCGACGATATTCTTGGTTGTGAAATGAACCGTGCGCTCATAAGAACCGTTCTGATGCTCGCGACGACCATTCACCGAATAATCCGCACCGTGATTGCCGAGAATACGGGTCAGCAGCTCCACATCGGCAAGATGTGGCATGTTTTCGAGGGTCAGCGTCTCATTCGTCAGAAGCGAAGCAATCATCAGAGGCAGAGCTGCATTTTTCGCGCCGGAAATCGGAATAATGCCGTTCAGTTTATTGCCGCCGGTGATTTTAATACGATCCATAATTTTTCACTTTCACGGCAATATCTACACACCCGGAACACATATGCTCCATGGTTACAGACAGCCTGTTTTCAGACAGTTACAGCACAGGCTGTTTCTGACTATTCCGGTTTCCTGTTACAGATAGCTTTGCCCGTGCAAAGTCTGCGCTGATATTCCTGTTGCCATAAAGCAGTTTTCGGCAAAGACAACAGTCTCTTTCAATCAGAATTGTGTCTTTGTTATAAAAAACGTCATTTTCATTGCAGCCTGTACTCATCCGTTGCGTTTAAGCTACGCTAGAGCGGTTTACGTTCATGTTGAATCGCAGTGCTCGCTCTAGATTTTGTAGTTTGTCGCATTATCCCAGCGTCAAGTTGATCCAACTTGACTGTGAAATGCTCTAGACAATCGAACTTCACAGAGCCACTATTCCATAAAACACTCATAAACTGAAAAAGTTTAGAAATGATCATTTCAAGAGCAGACAGACAACCCGGATTTCAGAATTTTCCGCCGCTTTGGAAACTACGTAACGCGCTTACTCTAGTCCGTTTCAGACGGCTCGTCATTCGGGCTGACATTGGCAGCAGGCAGTCCTTCACCGCGCTCGTCTTCCGCTCCGGATCGTCTTGAACGAATCTGTGCTTTGCGTCGCATGAGATTCGCACGCAATTGTTCAGAACGGCGCTTAGCACGCTGATCTATTTCGGCTTTTTTAGATGGAGTATCAGGCTTATCAGTCATTGTGCAGCTCTTTTACACCAGCAAATGCGTCAGGAGAAGCATACATATGCACAGGTTTTGATTGTTTTTGCTATTTTAACAAAAGAATTGCATTTGATGGCTTGCGGTTTCGGAAATCTTATGTCAGAAACCGCCGCAACGAACAGCATGCTGCGGTAGCTCAGTGGTAGAGCACTCCATTGGTAATGGAGAGGTCGGGAGTTCAATCCTCCCTCGCAGCACCAGTTTTCCTAGGTTTTCCCAAACATTTAGAAATTTTAATATGCATTGTTGAGCACAACTATACGCATATGAGTGGCAAGATTCTGGCAATGTTTGTTCTGCACCCGTTCCAAAACCGAATCATCGCCCTAAAGCAAATTGAATCAGTGGCGTGACCTTTGCCGCGACAAACCCACCTACGCCGATCATGAGCATCAGCATCCAGCGCGCGCCTTTGGCTTGTGTGAGTAGCTGATGCATTTCTGTGACCTTTGCGTCCAGATCATCAATCTTGCGCTCGAGTTGCTCAACCTTCCCCTCCATGCGGATAACTCTGTCTCTCGTATCCTGTGTCGGCGTTGCCATCACCAGCACCCCGCCTTTTTTCCATAGGCGTTATGACCGGCAACACCCTTGCCTGCGCTCTGGTCGTTACCGGCCAGATAGACCGCTGTTTCCGGTTTAACGCTGATCTTCTGCCAGCCTGCGCAATTGCTCACACTGGTCGCGCACCCCGCCAAGCTCAATACACAGAGCAACGCTATCCATATTGTCGATTGTCTCATTAATCCCTGCCCTGTTCTGGATTGCCTGCGTCACGGCTTGAGCGGCTTTCAATGCCGCTTGTTGCTTGCCGTCATGTTGACCGAGTGCATAAAAAAAGAGGCCTGAAACTGCCCCTCCGATGACCGCGCCGATAATGTGTTGAAAACTGAGCCTCATGCCGCCTGATCCTGCATGCGCTTGATGAGGAAATACGCACCGGTGGCGAACGCTCCGACCATGATGATAGCAAGCGCCCACTGGATCGGACCTGCACCGGATGCCATGCCGCCAAGACCGGATAACAACCCACCGGCAGATGCAATGATTTCAGGTTTAAGCAGGCTTTCTTTCTTCTGCTCCGGTTCAACATAATTGGAGGAGACGAAATCACCTTTCGCCCACAATCCTGCTTCTGCTGCACGACGGTTAACCAGCCCTTGCACACGGTTGCCGCCTGCATTGACCCATTTCATCAGCTCAGCCGGTACAGCGCTATAGTCACCGGCATTGAGCTTTTTCAAAAGCGTGGATTTGTGTAGCGCACCAGTATTGAAATCGAATGAGACAAGCGCTGCATATTGGTTATCGGAGAGCGGCACTTTAACCAGATCCGATACGCGCTTTTCAAACTTCGCCAGATCAGCTCGCAGGATACGCACCGCCTCCTGTTCGCTGATCTTCATACCGGCAACCACCTTCGGCGCACCGGCTGCCGATGTGTGGCCGTAACCGATTGTCCAGATACCGGCTACATCCTGATAAGCTGTCAGGCGCTTGCCTTCCCATTGCTGGATATGCGAAAGCCCCGCCGCGTTGATGCGTCGTGTCATGTGAGTTCCTTTTCTAGATACAAAAAAGCCCCGCATGAGCGGAGCTTAAGTTTAGAATTCCAATTAAATGCTGTGAAATACCCGATTGAAATACGTACGCTACATTAAAGACGCTTAATGGGGTCAGGAGTTTATCAGCTCATGAAGCGGCGTATTGGGTGTAACCTTAAGTTTCATCACGGTGTTGGTTAGATGTAGAGCCACTGTGTTTGGCGTAATGAGATTTTCTATCTTTAATCCTACTCGTTCAAACAGAGGTAGGTGCCTAAAATGCAGAGGATAAAATACATCAATTGGTTCCGCCAAGTGTGACATATTTAACTTTTTAACAGAATGAGTAAGCAGGATTGGCCCAATAGTTCCCCATTGCATTTTACCCACATGCTTCCCCATATGTACTAACTTCCGGAGCCTCAAAATTCGCTGTTTTTTCTTTGAAAGCCATTCGGGTACGAAGTACGGGTTTTCTGCAGCCACAGTAAGGCTATTCAACAGATCTGAATTTGCCGGCATACTAAGAATTGCGCCGTTAATTAGTTCATCACTTTCCCAACCAAAAATATACTCTTTTTCGGGAATTGGCTTAACGCAAAATATATCGCAATCAACGTATAAGCCAAACCCAGCTTTTAAAAGTCTGTATCGATAAATATCTGCAGCTAAAGCGAGCGGCCCTGATGATTTATGTTTATTAAACTCATCCTTTTTCATAAGTTTGCTAGCATCAAACACCTTAATGCCATCCGGCAGGTCACTTGGGCACTCATAAGTATGCAAAACAACGTCATGACCGTGCCGCACGAATGATCGAAGGCAAGCTGCATAAACTGGACCTAAATCCCCACTAAACCAGAGCGCATTTACAGTTTGCATGATCTTTACCTTCATTACAGATGTTAGCCTAATAGCTACCTAACCACATAATATCAATGTCCTCGGGCGTGAAACCAAATATTGCCCCGATCTGGTTAATTAGTGGGTCAGTGCGCGTAAATTTGGTTGGGTACTCCCAAGCGTTTAAAGCTTTTACTCGTTGCTTTTCATCAGTAATTTCACCAATAGCAGCCGTAATTTGATCAGGCATAATATCAACATCAATAAGCGCATCGCGGAACTGGCGTGGCGTAAGCGCAGGCATTTGCACCCGCAGTTCTTCCAGTGTTGGCTCTGACTGTGGCACATAAACCCATTCACTATTCAGCCACTGATGATTATTGCTAGGCTTTAAAGGAACCTCAATTGTTCCTTCTTGGTAGTCAGCGACGGTCGCTTTGTCGCCAATTGCTTGCCAATACCCACGTTCGAAGTGATAAAAACCTCTGTCCATTCTTAGCTCCTTAACTCTTGCCAATTCCATAACTGCCTGGAACCAACCAATCTGTAATACCACCCGTTAGGAACGATGAAAGTCAGTGTAGAACCAGCAGCCGCATCAGCTACAAACCCCACAACAAACCAGTGACCATCTCCCGGCTGCAATTGCACATCTCCTTTTGACCCCGAAATGGTCACCGTAATTGGCCTCCCTGTATTATTGTGATATACGGTATCTGCATACCTGTTTCCTGATTGATACCCCTGCCCTACTCCGATGCTTGCATTACGATCTACATAAGCCTTATGAGCTGCATCATATGCATTCACAGGCTGAGCTGGATCCAGTACAGGCCACGTCGTTTTAATCCCCCAGCCATTCGAAACCGTCAAATCACCAGTCATGGTGCCGCCGGCTTTATCCAGCTTCAAGCCAAGCGCTGTCTGCTGTGCAGTTGAAACAGGTTTATTGGCATCAGAGGTATTATCCACATTGGGCAACCCTACATCGGCCTTCGTGATCCACCCCTTGATCCAAGCCTTTACAGTACTCCAACCTGTACGCCTCGAAGGTGCATCCGCGCCCACATCGAGGATGAACAACCTGTCATTCGTCTCGTCAATGGTTGTAGCAAGAGATACACTCTTCATCGCAGACGATACGGTAGTTGCCGTAGTAACGTCTGCTCCAGTGGCAATGCCAGCCAGCTTGGTTTTCTCAGCGGTAGTATAGCCTGTATAGCCGGATGCGTAGGTAACGGCTAAAGTTCCTGACACATTAATGGGAGAGCCGCTTACCGTTAGGCCAGTTGGTACGGTCAGCACCACCTACAACCCCACCTATTGCGCTTCCTTTTGCTGCGCTTCTCAGGCGTTCATCTAATCCTCGTCCTTCACCAGCACCATACAGTCCACCCCAGATAGCGCCCTCAGCCATGCCGCGCCCTGCCATAGAAGGGAGCGTTGCTTTTGCTCCATTGAGTAGCGTCAACCCGCTTTTGGCTGCCACGCCGCCAGCCCCAAGGCCACCAGCAACACCGCCAACCGTAGAGGCAATTGGAGAGCGTTCATTACGCCGTCTTTGAAGTTCTGCTTCTAAATCCATCGAGCGGTTATATTCGCGCCCAATATCAAAGCCTTCGCCTTTCAGGGCGCTAATACCGGCTTTGAACGGTGCCATTGCACCGGACACGATTTCATCCCCAAACGGAATGCCGGTAAGAATGCTATCCGTTGCATCTGAAAATGCACCGCTACCACGCCATGTCTCAATCTTATCTGCCTTAGCAGATGCAGACCAACCATCGGCATGAACACGTGGATCATCTTGTTGTTTTTCTACTCCGAGCATACGAGCAAGGACTTCAGTCGCGCCATATGGCGCAATCTTATCGCCCTCACGATAATCTTCATACGCAGCTCCTTGACCGGTTGAAGTTGGCTGAGCAGTAAACCCAATCCTTGAGTAAAAATCAGCCTGCGGCATGTCAGAGTAGAACTTTTTATGAAACGCATCCGCAAGTTGCTGATCGCTCATATCGTCATACTGCGGGTATTTCTGACGGATTTCGGCAATAGAGGTCATATCGACTCCTTATCAAGAATCGTTCCATGATCGGCCTCAATTGGAGGAACCGATGTCACAAAAATATTTGTATATTAGCGAAAATGTTTTTACTGCCGTTGGCGATTATCAAGGCGATGTAGCGGTTGAAGTAAATCTCCCATTAGAGGGAACCTCAAAATCGCTGAAGCCAGTCGTCAGAATGACGCCAGATAATGCGCGGATTTTAGCACGCGAACTTTTACAAGCTGCCGACAGGTTGGACGGCGGGAAGAGCTATTTACCGAACTGACGGAACCGAACTTTTTACCGTGATGCTGGTAATCTGAATTCTGGGTTTAAACACAAGAACTCGCCGATTATTCATACCATCTCCGATAACGGCCGTAACCAATGGGCTTTGATTATTCATTAGCGTAGTCCTAACGGATCATGAGTGCCGGATTGCGTATTGCCTCCGCCTGCAGCACGACGCGCTCTTTCAACTCCAGTTTGCACGATGCCACGTAATTCCGCCAGAGCCTCACGATAATCTTTCGGGTTTTGAGCTGCATTCAGCCGAGCAAAAGCTTGTGTAGCCTTTGCTCCCTCAGCATCAGAAAACCGTCTCGGCCGTGTCACCGGCGGGGGGAGCGACCGGTGATATGAAACTTGGGGTAAGGGTCGCGTGGCTCATGCTGCGCGATCCTTTTTCTTAGAACGAGATAATTTTTCCCTCTCCATACGTATAAAGGTACGGATTTCGATTACCGTTTCCGGCCATACCCTTCCGCCAGAGCGCAATCTTTCCACTAGGTGCCCGTTCTTTGTGGCTTTAATCCCAAAGCGGAAAGAACCTGTTCTTGTTTCAGTCAGGAAGGCTTCAATTTCTTGGAGAAGTTTCTTGCTCATCATTCTGATTTACACGTATTTGCGTGTAAATGAAATACACGCAACAACGTGCACTCGCTTTTCCGTGCATATGATAAAAATGAACCATGGAAGAAAACTGGAAAACTCGCCTTTTAAAGGCCGTAGACGAAGATCCGAGATCCGACAGAGCAATCAGTCTGGCGGTTGGACTTGGCGTGAACACAGTCAACGAATTGCGCAATACTGACAAATCGCCCAGTATCGACAAAGTTCTCAAGCTCGCCGAGGAACTTGGGCTAAGCCTTGGATATGTTTTTTGGGGTGCAGAACAGGATCAGTCTCCGATCCGCGGAGATAAAGAAATCCTCCAAACCTTGCACCGGATTGACGGTCTGGATCAGCGCGGAGTGGAAGTCGTTTTCTCTGTGATTGATACAGTGATTAATCGTCAACCTTCCAAACCAGCACAGTCATCCTCTGATGATCAACTCGAGCTTGCCACTCCCCACCGTGCGCCAAAGCCATAGATTCAGCTAACTCTCTGTTCAATTGGCCCAAAGCAAGAAACTGAAGCCAACAAATTTGCAGTAAACGTGCTCATGCCAATGCCTGAAATTGAGCGACACAAAAAAGAATTCGAAGGCCAAAATAGCGTCAATGACGTTGTCGATAGACTAGCGACAAAATTCAACGTATCCAGACGCGCCATGGAAATACGATCAGGCCTCACCTAATATCAACTCACCTGAAAACACTTAAGCGCCGGTTACTCCGGCGCTTTTCTTTTGCGCCCTGTAAGCACTCACTAAAAACCGACCAAATTCAGTATCTCACCCACGGCCTCTATCAAAGCCTGACCTGCTACCAACAAGTAGATAAGCCCCGCAGCCAATAAAAACAGCAGTACGCGCCCGCCAGTGCGCAATGGGCACAAGGCTCCTGCGCCTATAAGGGCGATTATAACAATGATTGTGATCTCTGGATAAAACGCCGGTAGCAGTAAAATAAATTCCATACAGCTTTTTTAGCGAAGCTCTTTGACTGAGACAAGATAGATCAAAGCGCCGGTCACTCAGGGCTTTTCTTTTGTACTCACATTGCAGATATTTGCAAAAGAACGTCGAACTGCATCGTATGGAGAGCGCCCTGAAAAACATCGTCATTCTTTCAACAGAGCCGCACTTCAATCTCAGCCCCGAAGATCAGCATTGCGACCTATGGGTTGTAGATAACCCCGCTAATCTCTCGACTGCAGAGAAACTAAGAAACGGCACATTAGCCAAATCAGTGGCGACTTTTCGAAATCAAGGCAGTGCCGTTATGAACATACTCATGATGCTCCCCACAGTGCTGGATCACCACCCTGATTGTACCCACATTGTTATAAGAGGCTTGGCATCAAAAGACCATGATCAAGTTATTCAGCATATGCCGGAGCTATCACCTATTGCAGCAGAGGACGATACACTCATCTTCAAATATAATACCGAATAATTCAGGCATTTAGCCCTCATCCAGCCCGCCTCGTGCGGGCTTTTTGTTGTCCTGATTCTGGTATGGTGGGAGCGACGGCACAAATTAATACACGTTATAGCGTTTATTAATTTGCAATGCACGCAGAAGAATGTATATTAAATCCATCAACAGCGCGAAGAAGCACCCGCCGATCCGCTAACTGATGGAGAGAAACATGCGATACCCGTTTTGCACCGATCTGAGCGATAAAGCTCTCGGCATTACACTGTTTCAGGATTTTGAATGTGAAGTCGATGTATCCCTGATCTGGGATAACGGCGAGCCGGTTCTTGAAGTGAACGCGGTCTATGTTGACGGTGAAAACCTGTCCAAAGGTGAGAGCGCATCGCAGTTTCTCGTCCATATGATCGCGGACAAAGCAGAGAGCGACGACGATCTCCTATCACACCTCATTGAAGATGAAGAAGTCCGTTTTCCGAGGGCTGCATGATGATCAATCACTACCGTATTTCTTTACTCGCCGCTGCACTCACTCAGGAAGCTGCAATAGCTCATGCCTTGAGCATTCAGGCAATGCGATCATGGCGCAAGTATCCGGCGAAAACGCAATGGAAGAACTGCGCAAGGTCGCACTCGAACTTGGCTACAGCTTTGAAAAACTTCCCCTACCGGCATTGAGGGCTGCATAATGTCCGATCACCTCACTCCGGCACAGGCTGACCTGTACCTCACCGTTATCAGCACTGATGCCAGCGCAAAGGCTCGTATCAAGGCAGCCGGTGACCTCTTAGCGCGTCCTCTCCCTTACGATGCGCGCAAAGAAATCCGCTCAATCTATCTCGATCTCACAGACAATAAGGAGCTGGCAGCATGAGCGCCGCACCCGCAATTATCGAACAGACAACAGACCTCCAGCCTGTTCAGCAGAATGAAGTCGCCGCAATCATTCAGGTGATTGAACGTGCCGCCATGAATCCAAACGTCGATATCGACAAGATGGAGCGCCTTTTGCAGATGCAGGAGCGCGTTATCGAGCGCAATGCAAAAGCAGCCTTCAATGCGGCCTTTGCCCGTATGCGGCCTGATCTGCCAGCTATTGAGAAGAACGGCAAAAGCAACAACGGCGCTTATGGTCTTTGGGAAGATATTCAGGACGACATCCAGCCGGTGCTAGCAAAATACGGCTTTGCCCTGTCATTCAAAACCAAAGTCGAACAGGACGCTATTACCGTCACCGCTATTCTTCATCATGAAGAAGGCCATGACGACAGTACAGACCTGAAACTGCCAACCGATAAGAGCGGCAGCAAGAACGCTGTGCAGGCAGTCGGCTCCTCAGTCAGCTATGGCAAGCGTTATGCGGCTTGCGCCCTGCTCAATATTCGTGTCGGCGGTGAAGATGATGATGGATCAGCAACCGGTGAAATCATTCACTACGATCAGCGCCCATCCGCGCCGAGCAAATCCAGTGCCGCGCTAAAACGTGCCGACGAAAACGGTGATGATGCATGGAGCCGCCTAATCAAAGATGTGCGCGCAGACATGGCTGATTGCCAATCACTCGTCCGGCTGGAAGCCATCAAACAGCATTACCGCAACCGAGCAACGGATGAACGCTGGCCGCGCGCATGGATGGATGCGCTCGCCAATGAATTTGAAACCTACGCTCAGGCATTCGGAGAAAACGCATAATGGCCGGTTCAGTCAATAAAGTCATTCTGGTCGGCAATCTTGGTGCTGATCCTGAAATCCGCCGCCTGCAATCCGGTGAACCGGTTGCCAATCTGCGTATCGCAACATCAGAAAGCTGGCGCGACCGCCAGAGCGGTGAACGCAAGGATAAGACGGAATGGCACAGCATAGTTATTTTCAATGAAAACCTCGCCAAAGTCGCGGAGCAGTATCTAAAAAAAGGCGCCAAGGTTTACGTTGAAGGCCAGTTACAAACCCGCAAATGGACGGATCAACAGGGCAACGACAAGTACACTACCGAGATTGTGCTGCAGAAGTTCCGCGGCGAATTGCAAATGCTCGATAGTCGCGGCGAAGGTCAGCAAAGCCAATCACGCCAGTCAGAACAAACCTATGCACAACAGTCAGCAGGCTATAGCGGCCTCGACGACGACATTCCGTTTTGAGGTGAGCCGTGAGCAAGAAAGACAAACCAGTCTATGGCTTCATACGCAAGGGTAGCCACCGCCTATACTGATGTCATCAATATGCTTGAAAAAACATATTTTGAAAGTCTCGGTTATGAAGTCATTAAAATTCAGGGACTGGGTCTTACCCACGATGCGGAAATGAACCGCCTCACTCCCGAAGCCTTGGCTGCTTTTGTTGAAACGACTGACCATCCGGATGCAGATTGTGTCTTTATCAGTTGCGGAGCATTACACTCTACTCTGATTATTGAGTATCTAGAAACAAGGCTGAATAAACCAGTCATTGGAAGTAATCAGGCGAGCATGTGGCATTGTTTACGTCTCGCAAAAATAAATAAAAAAATCACTGGTTTTGGTCATCTATTGCTCAAGCATTGAACAACCAGAATCCATGTATTTTTATTCATGAAACAATAGATATTTCCAATACCCCTCTAAATCATAATCTTCCAGACTTCATTACGTATACAAGCATTTCTCAAGTAAAACGGTTTCAAATAATTGGGAGCGATTGCAGAGATATTTAAGTTTCTGTTACCCGCTCCCAATTCATTGAATGAGATGTATTTTTAATATCCCAAAGCAAATCCATCTTTTCGATGATCGGATCCACCGTACAGCACACCCCGCTCCCAGTCGATCCAAACAGCCTGAGCTCCGCCAATCGGCCCCTTAGGTGGCTGCACAACAAAGCCACGCCTTGTAAATTCAGCTTCGTGCAACTGGCGTAAACGACCTTCCATCTCAATTGTACTTGTGCCTGGCAGCGGAAATAAGCGTGGCAGTTCAATTGCCTGTTGCACATCAAGCCCATGATCAATGATCTTTGACAGGAAATGGGCATGCCCCATAGCCTGATAATGCCCCCCCATAACACCAAAAGACATGACTGTACGTCCGGCTTTACTCACCATACCCGGTATAATTGTATGCATTGGCCGCTTACCGGGTGAAAGCATATTCGGGTGACCTTCAGTCAATGAAAAGCTCTGTCCCCGGTTATGCATCAGCACACCATATTTTTTAGACATGATACCCGTGCCATAGGGATGAAAAATTGAATTGATAAAGCTGACCGCATTACGGTCTTTGTCAACGACAGAAATATAAACCGTATCCGAATGTTCGACTGACTGAAGAGCAGACTGGACATCCGCGGCTTTGTTCATATCAATCTGCTCCGCAAGACGGTCAGCCAGCTCATCCGAAAGTAAAAACTCAGCTGCCGATTGGGTTTGCGCAGGATCTGCCAGATAAGCATCACGCGCCGCATAAGCCAGGCGGGTTGCTTCAACCTCAACATGCAAATTGTCTATGTTTAACGGATCTTGTTTCGGCTTCAGACGTTCAATGATTTTCAGGATCATCAACGCGATAACCCCCTGCCCGTTCGGAGGACATTCATGCACAGTCCAGCCACCATAATTCGTTGTTATCGGCGTTACATATTCACCATGGGCTTGGACAAAATCATCTTTAGTATGCAAACCACCCGCTTCCTGCAGACGCTCCAGCATATCATCAGCAATAGCCCCCTTGTAGAAAGCATCCCGTCCCTCATCCGCAATTGCCTGCAAAGCATCCGCCAAAAGCGGCTGATATTGGATCATTCCCGCTTCAGGTGCTGAGCCATTATGCAAGAATGTCATTTTGGCAAGCGGGTCTGCACTCAAAACCTCTATTTGTAACGAAATGTCCGCAACAACACGGGGAGACAGAATATAGCCCTCCCGCGCGGTCTGGATTGCAGGCGCAAGAATATCTTTCATCGACATCCGGCCATGATCCGCAACCAGTCTCGTCCATGCATCAATCGCACCGGGAATAGTCACCGCATGCGGTGAACAACGCCCGATTTCGGTTACCCCCATTTGTTTCAGACATGCTGCTGATGCGGCAACCGGTGCCCGGCCGGAACCATTGTAAGCCACGATTCTGTCACTGCCTTGTGGAGCGAAAAGTGCAAAACAATCCCCGCCGATGCCGGTTGATCCGGACTCAACAACACTTTGCATAGCGCATGCAGCAACGGCCGCATCCATGGCATTGCCACCCGCTTTTAAAATCTCAACGGCCGTTAAAGTAGCAGCCGGATGGGATGTTGCAGCCATAGCGTTACGCCCCACAGCCACAGAATGACCAGGTTGTTCAAAATTTCGTGTGATTTTCATAAAAACTCTCTCGTTATCTGCACTTAATACTGTCACGATCACTCAAAAGCCGTATTCAGCTTTTGAGTGATGGCCGCAAAAGTACAGATCACTTATCCCCGTTCTGCAGCTTTCTTTACATCAGCCTCGCTGAAGTCATTGATGGCCTCTAGCAGATCAACATTCAGTATTTCTGCCCCAGTAACTGCACTCTTCAACAGCCCCCATTGGTGCAACCATTTCATGTAGCTGTCATATATTTGAGGTTCTGATTGCCCCCAACGGGCACCTTCCTCAAGTGTTTTGACGCGACCCTCTTCGGCAATCAGATCCACATTGAGTTGTCGTGAGGCTTTATCGCTCATGCTGAGAGGTTTAATATCGGGATACATCTCATAGAGAATATCGCTGGCTTTCTCAGGATTAGCCAATGCAAATGCAGTTCCCATAAAGTAGCCACGTGCAAGCGCAGCCAATTTATCGCCGTCCTGCTCAATTTTCTTTTGCATACCTACAAAACTATTGGCCGGAAAAGCAGAAATACTTGCATCTTCAATCCGTCGCAGTGGCACGCCAGACCGCTCAACCAGCAAATAATTGGTTCCCCAATGGCTCAGCAGATCAACTTGTCCGGAACGAATGAGAGCCGCACTCTGTGCAGGCGGCCCTGAGACAACGATTTTTACGTCATTCTGTGCATTCAGGCCGGCATTTTCCAAAACAGCGCGGGCAATAACCACACCAACAGATGACATGGTTGTGACACCAATGGTTTTGCCCTTCATATCTGCATAAGTTTTGATATCACTGCTCTCCGGTACTGCTAAACCAAAAATATTGCGCCGGTAACCTGTAGCAAAAACCTTGATATCGATACCTTGCGACCGTAATAGTGCTACAGGTTCTGGAGCTCCGAAAGCTGCATCAACTTCACCGGTTGCAACATTACGTGCGCAATCACTGGATCCGTTCAATGATAATACTTCAACTTCAATGCCTCTATCTTTAAACCAGCCCATTTTTTGTGCGACTGCAACCGGCGCAATTGTGGCATTCAGTGTTTGTGAGCACCAGCCCAGCCGCACTTTATCCAGCTTTTCTTCTGCTGCAGCACTTTGAAATGTTGCCATTACAGCAAATGCAGCTGCTGTTATTGTGGTATACTTCAACATGTTCCCTCCCCTTATTATGTATTATTTTGTGACTGCGTAGATGCAGAGTCCTCAGTACGTCCGCCTTCCCAGAAAATAAGTCTCTTGCGAAGCCAAATGATCAACGCATTCAAACTAATGCCGAGCAGGCTAAGCAGGACAAGAATGGAAAAGGACCCGGCAACATCCATGGTAAAATTCATGCTTTGCATCAGCATGCCCAGACCTTTTTCTGCCCCAAGAAACTCGGCAACGATAGTGCCGATCAGTGCAAATGTCAGAGCGATTTCCATACCGGCCATGATGAATGGCAAAGCTGTTGGCAAACGCAGCATCGTGAAGACCTGAAAATTGGAACCACCTAAAGAGCGGATCAGAGCAACTCTTTCCGGATCGGCCGATCTTAATCCCGCGATAGTATTAATCATCAACGGGAAGAATGCGATGAGTGCTGCGGCAACAACTTTAGAGCTCATACCGAGTCCGAACCACAACACAATGAGAGGTGTAAGAGCGACCTTTGGTAGTGATTGGAACGCGATAATATAAGGGTAAAGAAAATAAGCGAGATGTTTGTTTAGCGCGATGGCAACGCCCAGTCCAAATCCGACGATAACGCCAATACCATAGCCCATAACCAATTCAAGCAATGTGACTTTCAAATGCTCCCAATAGAGAGCACTGGTCAGACCTTGCCATAGTGCGGCACCGATTGCTGTCGGCGCAGGCAATACAAAGGCTGGTACAGATAGTAATTTGACGCCAATTTCCCAGATACACAGCACTAAAATCAGAAAAACAAAACTTAAGAAGCGATTTTTATAAGTGTCGAGACTTTGTACATTTTCCATCAATCAATCCCCCCTTCAGCGCCAAAATACGTCCGGATATGCTTCACATATTCTCCGAATTTTTCAGTATTCATAATTTCGAGTGGACGAATACGCGGCAGATCAATCGGAATAATATCGGCAATACGCCCGGGTCGAGGCGTCATTACAACAACCCGCTCTCCCAAAAAAACAGCTTCAGGAATGGAATGCGTGATAAAGATAATTGTCTTGTTCTGTGCTGCCCATATGCGTTTCAGCTCAACATTCATTTTTTCACGGGTCATAGCGTCCAGAGCGCCAAATGGTTCATCCATCAACAGCATAGACGGATCATGGACAAGTGCGCGGGCAATACCCACACGCTGTTGCATACCGCCAGAAAGCTGCTTCGGATAATGAGTTTCAAAATCCTTCAAACCAACAAGTTTCAGCAGGTCTTTTGCGGACTCTGTATAGTTTGCGCGCCCAAGCTTTTGGACATCTACTGGCAACAAGACATTATCAAGAATAGTACGCCAGTCGAATAAAAGAGGCGTTTGAAATACAATACCGATATCGCGTCGCGGACCATTTACGGTCTTACCGTCAATAACAACACGCCCTTTTGTTGGCTCGGTCAAACCGGCTAGCATTCGCAACAATGTTGATTTACCGCAGCCGGACGGCCCTACAATGGAAATGAACTCTCCTGGTTGCACTGCAAGATTAAGATTATCAATTGCAGTCATTGCACCATAGTGCTTAGTCAGCTCCTCCAGCTCAATAGCACCGGTGGTTTGCCCTTCTTCAGAAAGAGCAAGCCCTCCTCCATAATGTATCATTCTTACTCCCCATTATATTTATCCAGTCGATGCCCCGCTCACACGGACGATTTCTTGCGCCGTTTTCACTAGTAAAGGCCCGACTTCTTCATGAATTCGTTGCATGGAAATTTCTTCGGTTGTTCCACCGCAGTTGATGGTCAGCAAACCACCGTCTTGCAAACGTATTGGACAGGCAATACCCACCACATTCGTTTGCCATTCTTCATAGGTGAAACAATATCCGAGCTGCTGAACATCAGCTCGTGCCTTGGTTATCGCAGACTGCAATACCGGCCAGTTTTTCTCCGGATACTCATCCTGTAAAATTCGCACCAATGCCTGCGCTTCACTCTCCGGTAATCCTGCCAAATGAGCTCGCCCCATCGCTGTTGATGCAATGGGCAAACGCGTGCCCAGCCCAAAACGTGCAGGCCTGGCTTCTACATGAGACACTGTCTCCAAATAGAGGATCACATCCTGATCACGGATACCAAGTGACACTGGCAATTTGATTTGTTCTGCCAGTGTTTTCATTGCCGGCGTAGCCGGAATGCGGTTGGACATATTATCCAACAAAGAGCGGGCAAGCGCGAGGATACCCGAACCAAGAGAATAATTGCCCGTAACAGACGAATAATTCAGATAACCAAGTCGCATCAGAGTTTTGCATAGCCGTGATACTGTCGAACGTGGCAACCCGACCCGTGCTGAAATTTCAATATTACTGAGCTCAACGTCTTCCGGTCTGAACGCCCGTAAAGTCGTCAGGCCACGTGCCAACCCCTGCACGATATCTGCATCCCCTGCATTCACAGATGCTGCCGGTGCAAGCTCTGCATTAACGGATATCTGACGTGATTCTCTATGTAGACGAGCCATTCATCCTCCTTATTTAATTCTGCATAATGGAATTAAATTTGCAATTCATTTTTATCACTGGGTATTAAATTTTCACAGAACACCCTGTGAAGAAGTACTACTTTAAGAAAGAAATTTTCATTAATCACACTCAACATATTGAATATATTATAAAATTTACAAATAGATATAAGTTATTAATTCTTATAGAATAGTCTTAGTGGCAGAGTTTTTCAGCCAACCACCCAGTATTTATTTTGGTTATTCCGGAAAATATCTGCGGTCATCGCTGACCGTACATTGAAATCAAAACGAAAATGCGTAGCTAAATTATATTGAAGTAGGAAATATTGATCCCCCCTAATTCAAATAAGAATAAGCCTTAATCCAGCCGCTCTGCCATTCAAATCAAACAAAATACTACACTGAATCAGAAAGTATTGCTCGGCTCCCTATATAGTAATGATACCGACGCTTCACTTACACTTCGAATTTTCCAATACAATGCCCATATTGCTCATTGGCTATTTTTAATATAAGCAATGTCTATATTAAATAACACGTTAAAGCTTTCTCACTTAAGTTGATTAAATTTCTGTGCAATGGCTCATCCGGGTGGCTGTTGTCACGTTAAGTTTTGATGGTGAGCCTGATGCGGGGGTCTAAATTTTCAGACGAGACCAGCTGCACTTCTCCATGCCTCGAACGCTTCGAGGCGATGGTAGCGAATTGTTTGTACACTACGACGGTGGGATGGAGCTGAAAAGCGATTGCGGGTGGCAGAATGCATGGACACGAACCGTTGCAACGCTCCCGGCGATCGATGGCCTTGCATGGTTCGCTCCCGTTTTCGAAACGGCAGGTGGCTATTCTCAGCTCTGTTATTGAGGCCTTTGTGCGACCAATGAACGAGGCTGGGAGCTACATCTGCCTTTGCCGCACCATAGGAACGCAGTTTATCGGTGACGATCCGTTTTGGAGCAAAGCCATAGCGCTTCATCGATGCTATAAGCAGACGCTTAGCAGCCTCCTTGTCACACCGCTTTTGCAGTATTTTTTCGAGAACAGTGCCGTGTTGATCGACTGCGCACTAAAGCCAGAACTTGGTTCCAGCACATTTCACCATGACTTCGTCCAGATACCAAACATCGCCAGGGCGAGCTTGTCGCCGTCGTAGATTACGAGCAATCTGAGGTCCAAACTTTGCGATCCAACGCCGGATAGTTTCATAGGAAACGTCCATCC
>UCCC01000028.1:0-12380 GCA_900470735.1 Hyphomicrobiales bacterium
TGATAGCCCTCTGACAGGTTCGATGCCTGTCAGAGGGCTAGGGCGGCAAGGGAAAGCCGGTCGTGACGGAGGGCACAACCGGCAACGACTGATTACTCAGCCGCCTCGGGGAGGGTATAGTTGCTATTTTCAAAGGTTGTAACTTTATGGTCAACCGGCACAAGTGCGGGAGCAATACGCAGTGGGGCAGGTATCCAATTGGTGCCTTCCAGCAGACGATCTGCAATGGTAACGGCTTCGGTCTTTTTGCTGGCAACTTTAACGGCCAGTGCCTTTTGCTCGCCTTTGGCTTCCGTCACGGCCTGTTCAATACCCTGTCGATTGATACGAGACAGATAATTGTCGCCGGTTGTGGTAAACCAGTCGGCTATATTGATATTGAGCGCACGGCCAAGCTCATTGCCTTGTGCAATACCATTGCTGCGGTCAGTGTGTTTCTTTTCTACCACATTGACGGCATGAGCGGCAGCATAGGCCAACAGGTCAAGCAACTGATCTTGGGTTCTGCCAGATAACCAGCCGAACAGATCAGCACCATCGCCTGGCAATTGTTGCCCGAACAATTCACGCAAGGCGGTAAGTTCGATTAAACCTTTGCAGCCTTCCGCATCGCTCATATAACTGGCAAGGTCTTCGATGTGCAAACTGATTTGCAGGGCGCTTTGTGTGCGGCTGTAGGTATAAAGAACCGGCAGCAATAGTGCATGAACCACGGCCACAAGCGCAATGGCGGGATTGTTTACCAGTTCTGCACGCATTGCAGCGGTTTTCTGCGCAGTTAAATCTTCCAGTAGGGCTTGCGAGTGAACAGGTTTGGTTGGTTTCGCTGTTGTTTGGGGTGTCTTTATGGTCTGATCATTTGCCGGTAGTCTAAGCGCCTTTTCCATATCCGGATGCACAAGGCCGCGCTCAACCCGTATACCGCCCTGATTATTGAGTATGACGACAGCACCGGCAACTTCGAGCACTTGCGCTTCATAGGCATTTCGTTTGGCGGTCAATTCGTCAATGCGTTCCTCAAGCTGGCCTAAACGTTGCCTGTCCTCTTCACCACCTTCACCGACATTCAACAATTCGACAAGGTCGTCATAGTCGGATGAAAGCTGATCGAGTTCGGCCTGATCTTCCACCGACAATTCGACCGGCTGCGGATAACGACGACCATAATTGCCATAATCATCATAAGAAAAATCCGGTCGAACATCGACCCATGACCAGCCCTCAGCGCGGATTTCTAAAGCTTGCTTTTCCAGTCCCTCGATTACCATTTGATCGAGCAATGCACTATCCAGAACAAAACCGCTATCCTCGTTGAACAGATCTCGTTTGACGGCACCGCCCGCGGCTTCAAAGGCATCCAATCCACCAATGAAACGCACCCGCTTATCGGTCGCGGGGACGCCATGACCGGTCAAAGCTTGCCGGATTTCGCGACTGCTGCGCGAGTAGGGTGAAAGACTATTCCAGACGCGCTCCTGTTCTTCGTGGTCGTCGGTCAGTGTGAAGGCTTCTAGCTGGCTCAAGTCCAGTTTGTTTTCGTCATAGAGCGCCATTAGGGCAGGGGAAACCCGCGCCAATGCCAACCGTTTGCGGACAACCGTTTCTGTGGTGGCAAAACGCTGCGCGATCTGCCCGATTGTAAGACCGCTTTCAATCAAGGTACCGTAGGCCACAAGTTCTTCTGCCGGTGTCATAGCTTCGCGCATTATGTTTTCGGCCAAGCTGACGGCTTCGGCATTTTCGTCACTGCGCAATTTGCATTGTACGGGGGCGGCTGCATCCAGTTCGCCATTCTCGACAAGCTGTTTCAGGGCGGCGATGCGGCGACCGCCAGCAATGACAAAGAAACAGTCTTTTTTGTCTGCCTTGCGCACAACAGGGTCTTGAATAAGGCCATCGGTTTTGATGCTGGCAGCAAGTGCCGCGATACCAGCCTGATTATAGGTTTTGCGCACATTCTTAGGGTCACGTATGAGTTTGTTCAGTGGTACAAAAATTGTATCGGTCATTGTTTTCTCTCCTGTTTCTCTTTTCCGCGAAGCGATCTATCCAGCTCACGGGCAGAAGCCCTTGCTTCTATCCCTGAGCAATCGGCGACCCGATCGGAAGAGAGGGGGGCAATAGAGAAAACCGGAGGGGTGTACCCGCCCGAAGGGTCGCCCAAGGCGAGTGCAAGCGAACCTTGGGTTATGCTGCACAAATGAGCGTAAGTCGGTCTTGCCGACGAAAGCAAATGCGGAAGTACGGGGAAGCCGGTTTTGTCTATTGCTGGGGAGAGAACGGCGGCCGGTCTTTCCCCTCTATAAGGAGACAATGCAGGCCGCTTGCGGCCTATCAAATTTCATGATGCAAGAGAGATCGTTACCGAATGGCCGAGACAGGCTTTGACTGGCTCGGTGAGCGCAGCGAATAGAGCGCGTCCGCATTACGGCTTGCGCAAATGCAACTAATAGACGAATTGCATAGCTCATCACAGCAGGAGCGAACTAGTCAGCCGGATGATTGATGCTGTTAAGACTTCATCTATCACGGATAAAGATGAAATTATTGCTGCGATTGCGTAATTGGAGAAAACCAAAACGTCTCCTGCATCCAGATATAGCGCCTGCATCACAAAATCGAGCGATCATCGCGTTATAACCGCTCCCTGCATTGCCCCACTTTCTAAAATACTTATCGGCGCGTCGTTCGCATTTCTGGACTACCGAACTTTAAACCAATCCTTACCCCGCTAGGCGGGGCAAGGATTGGTTCGATGTTAACTCCATGGGATGACAGCGAAGAGGTTTCCATCATCCTGTCCAGGGTAACGGCCGAGGTTGGCATTGTAACGTCCGAAACCTGTGTTGACTGAGAGGCTGAAATAATCGATGCCTTCGCCGTTCTGTTTGGTCCAAATACCGCCGATATCAATGCGGCGCTTGCGCGGGGTCATGGCGTAAAGGCGAAATGTCGGAGCTTTTGCATTAGTGCTGTCAAGTATTTCGCCGGTGATGTCGATATCGAAAGACAGGGTTGCGATGTTTCCAATGATGCGGTTGGTTTCAGGGTTGATCTGGATGAAGTTTACGAGGTCTGACATTGCGGTAACTCCTTGTTTGCGTTGTCGATGGACACAATGGGGAGCCGGATCAAGGACAGACTGCACCCGCAGGGCTGAAGCAGAGCGAAAGACTGGCGAGAAGGGCGATTTTGTTTCGCGAGGAATGGGCGCAGCCACAGGGGAAAATCGTTTGGCGAGAAAGTTGCTGACGGACCGGGCGGCTCTAGTGGCCATTCGATCGACAACGTAAACAAGGAGTGATCGGCATATCAATGCCACGTTCTAATCCAGAGGATCATGCTAACATGCACTCTTGGCAATCTTACAGCCACTTTGAATATGATTTGCAAAAACGATATTCAGCACAATTTGATCAAGATCGCAGCAAGCTTTTCTGGGTAATCTGGTCTGCACTAGCACCGCATTGATATGGGCGGTGCCTGGATCAATAGGCAAAAGTCTTATTCGGTTCGACAGATCAACGCAGTCACTATCGGATATCAATCAGTTTAGTCGATCCAACCATTCTGCACACAGCTACATAGGTCGAATCGCAGCTACTAGCCGGATTTCGTGGTCGGATACGCCATTGCCGAAGATAGCCAGGCGGCACTGAAAACCACAGCTTCATCTCAATCGTTCGCCGATTAAGGCCCAAAAATCGGGCCGCATCCCGACGGCTGATTCCGCCATTCATGACAGCAAGGCTTAAGCGTGCATAAAGCTCAACTTGCTTGATCCTTGTCTTCTGCAAAGCGCAGAAAGCTAAACCACTGACGGTAGTAAAACGACCGCCTTCTGCCAAACAATAAGGTCGATTCCGTGGTGCGCTTTCTCACTAGTATTCACAGTCAGTTGACCTAAATTGCAGCTTCGAGCCACCCGGGCCAGTTAAGAAGGGTGAAATTTGGGCGCGTTAACTGGAAGAAACCATGACTTTGGCCGTATTACTCGGTTGACACTGTACAATACAGCAGCATTGTTGACCCCATAGTCCCCTTTCCATATTGCTTACCCCTACGACTCGCATCGCCATTCGATGACATTAAGGTTCTATATTTTATGAAATTCAAACTTACCCTAGCGCGTTTGGAAAGCCTCCTGCTGACTGCCTGCGATGACCTGCGTGGCAGCATGGATGCCAGCGAGTACAAGGAATACATTTTCGGCATGTTGTTCCTCAAACGCGCCAGCGACCTCTTTGATCAACGTCGTTTGGAACTTGCATCTGACTTAACAGACAAGGGCATGAGCCCAGCTGATATAGCTATCGAACTTGAAGATCCAGATAATTACTCGGGTAAGTACTTTTTTGTACCCCAGCGAGCTCGCTGGAATGAGGGCTGGCAGGAGGAAGTCATTGAGAATGGCCAGCCTGAGCTTGTTACGCACCCAGCACTCAAGCACGTTAAAGAAAACGTCGGCACTACGCTGAATAAAGCGCTAGAGGCGATCGAGGATGCGAACTCCGATGCGCTGGAGGACGTTCTCAAAGGGATTAACTTCAACCGCAAGATCGGTCAACGAACTCTGGATGACGATACGCTCGCCGATTTCGTTCAGAACTTCGAAAAAATACCACTACGAGACGAAGACTTTGAGTTCCCTGATTTGTTGGGTGCCGCCTATGAGTGGCTGATCAAATTCTTTGCGGATTCTGCGGGTAAAAAGGCTGGCGAATTTTATACTCCTGCAGAGGTTGTGCGGGTCTGCGTTGAAATTTGTGACCCCAAGGAAGGCATGAGCGTGTATGATCCGACTGTCGGGTCCGGTGGTATGTTGATTCAGACGCGGGATTATCTGCGCGAGAACAATGGTGACGCCAACGAGGTGTCGTTGAACGGTCAAGAAAAAATCGGCACCACATGGTCGATCTGCAAGATGAACATGTTGCTACATGGAATTTCGCACGCTGATATTCGTCAGGAGGACACACTCAAGGAGCCGCAGCACCTTGATGAAAACAACGAGCTGAAGCGTTTTGACCGGGTTCTCGCTAACCCTCCTTTCAGTCAGAACTATAGTAAGAAAGATCTGAAGTTTCCGGGGCGCTTTCCAGTGATGTTGCCAGAAGGAGGCAAAAAAGCGGACTTGATGTTTGTGCAGCATATGCTTGCAGTGCTGAAGCATGACGGTCGGTTGGCGACGGTAATGCCGCACGGTGTGCTGTTCCGCGGTGGTGAGGAGCAAGCGGCACGCAAGTACTTTATTGAGCAGGGGTATCTTGAAGCCATCATTGGACTGCCTAGCAACCTGTTTTATGGCACAGGCATTCCTGCTTGTATTTTGGTTATGAACAAGGCTGGTGCGGCAAATCGAGACCATGTATTGTTCATTAATGCGGATCGCGAATATCGTGAGGGTAAAGCACAAAACCACTTGCGAGCTGAGGATATTGATAAGATTATTGAAGCATACAGATCCAGTGCCGACATTCCCGCCTATGCGCGACGTGTGCCAAAGACAGAGATTGAGGCGGAAGATTTCAACTGCAACATCCGCCGTTATGTTGATAATGCACCGCCACCGGAACCGCAGGATGTCAGGGCGCATTTGCATGGTGGCGTTCCTATCTCTGAAGTAGAAAGCCTTGGGCACTTTTGGATGAACTATCCGCAATTGCGCGAAGACTGTTTCGTGCCTCGCGATGACAATTATTGTGATTTGGCACCTGTTATTAGCTCTAAGCATGACATCGCCAATCTCGTTGGGACGCATCAAAGTGTTGTGACCAGTCATGAAAGTTTCATGCTTCGGCTCGAAGAATGGTGGAACTCTAATTCTCCTATTATCGAGGCTCTAGCACCAGATCCTGAAAACCAGCACGAGCATGCAGGCAATGTATATGTCATGCGCAGTGAGCTCCTCCACAGCATAAATCAGACACTCGCGGATCAGACACTGCTTACATCGTCCCAAATACGCGGTGCATTTGCCAAATATGTTGGTTTTCTGAAGGCTGACTTCAAATCCATCGCAGCCAGCGGTTGGGGGCCTGAGTTGATCCCTGATGAGGATATTTTGCAAAGCCAGTTCCCTGAGGTTCTGGAAGAGTTGGACCAGGCTCAGGCACGGCTGGGCGAGCTGCAGGCATTGTTTGCTGCAGCCGGTGAAGAAGACTTTGAAGATACTGACGAAAGCGGCGTTCTGCCTGCCGATGAGGTTAAGAGTAAAAAAGCTGAACTAAAAACAGCCGCTTCCGATTGGAAGACTCATCTAAAAAACATCAAGGATCTTGCCAACAATATATTCATCGAAGTGCAGGCTGCTGGATTGCTTCCAAAAGGTGCAAAGAAAGCTACTTATTGTAGTGAGGGTTTAAGTGCCAGTAATCCCGTGTTTGACAACGGTAAACGTATTCTCGATTTGCTCGTGCAAGTAAAACTCCAATCAGAATATTCAGCCCCTTTGGCAGATGCTATCGCTCAAGGCAAGCTTGCTTACCAGTTGGCCGAGTCCATTACGAATGCTTTGGCGCAGCACAAGCTGCTGGAAGATGAAGTTAAGTCACTCAGAGCAACGATCAAGGGCATCGAGGGCAAACGGGACGCATTGGTCGCAACTGCTCGAGCACAAATTTCTAATGACGAGGCACGTCTTGCCATTGTCGAGCGGTTGCGTAAAATCTTGATGCAAACCTATGCAGCCTATCTGCGTGCCGATCAACGTGCCTGTATCAAAGCAATTGAAAATCTATGGTTGAAATATGCTGTAACGGCAAAATCTATAGAACAGGCACGGGATGAAGCTTCAGCACAATTGCATAAGTTTCTTGTGGAGTTAGGATATGAGTGAAGAATGGCAGGAAAAGGACATTGGCTCTTTTATCAAGCTATTATCCGGCTTTCCCTTTTCGTCAAGCGCATTCTCTACTTCTGAAGGTTTTCCTTTAATTCGTATTAGAGATATTTTGGATTCATCAATTGAAACCTACTTTAACGGGGACTTCCATCCACAATACATAGTGGTTAAAGGCGACATTCTCGTGGGGATGGATGGAGATTTCAATATAAGCAAATGGAAAAACACAGACGCCTTGCTAAATCAACGAATACTTAAAGTGGGCACTCTCGACCCATCTGAGCTTGATTTAGGATTTTTATTTTATTGGCTCGATCCGTATTTGCAACACATTAATTGCATAACGGCCGCGACAACTGTGAAGCATCTCTCTATACGAGACTTGCAAAAAGCGTATGCTAAAATACCTATTATCACGGTACAGAGAAAAATTGCCACTGTGCTTCAAACTATCGATGATGCTATCAAGAATACTGAAGCGCTGATTGAAAAATACGAGCAGATAAAAGTGGGGATGATGCACGATTTGTTCACTCGTGGCCTCATGCCCGATGGTAAACTTCGTCCATCCCGTGAAAAAGCGTCTGAACTTTACAAAGAAACACCGATTGGGTGGATTCCGAAAGAGTGGAAAGTAACAAAACTACAAAACTGCGTGTGCTCTGCACAGTATGGGATCTCGTCTAGCTTATCTGATGTACAAGACGGCATTCCTATTCTGCGTATGAATAACATTCAAGCAAACGAATTTGATGTTACAGACCTCAAATATAGTAAAAGCCTTGAAGCTGAATTGTTGCAGTTACGCTACGGAGATGTTCTCTACAACAGAACAAACTCAATGGAGCACGTTGGAAAGATAGCAGTTTGGCGCAATGAGCTTCCAACATGTTCATTCGCATCTTATCTTGTGAGAATTAACTTGCAAGATTCAATTTTGAATTCAGATTTTTTTGCTTACTATATGAGTCAAGAAGCCTCCCAAAATGCTCTTCGAAGATATGCAACGCCAGCTGTTCAACAGGTCAACATAAACCCGACCAATCTACAAAAAATTTGGATTGCCTATCCGCAAGATAAAGTAGAGCAGATGGAGATTGTTAAGCGACTTAACTTTTGGGCTAGCAATATTCAGTCAGAAAAGTTGCTGTTGGGAAAGTTAAAGCTCCAAAAATCTGGCCTGATGCATGACCTGCTCAGCGGTAAGGTCAGGGTCAAAATTGACGAAGCCGAGGCAGCCAATGTCTGAATATACCGAGGTCGAGCAACCGTTTATGAAACAGCTGTCGGCCCTCGGCTGGACTGTTATTGACCAAGGCGCGGAAATTCCGTTCGATCCCGCCAAAAGTTTGCGGAAAAATTTCAGACAATGGATACTACCCGAGGTTTTCGCTGCCGCCATATCAAAGATCAACACCACGGCTACCGGTGTTGAGTGGCTGACAAAAAAGCAGTTGCAAGATTTACACGACCAGATATCTCGTCAGCCTAACCGCACACTACTGGAAGCCAATGAGGCCATCCAAAAGCTGTTATTTAAGGCGCAGGTTGATTTCAATGAGGTTACTGGCGAGAGCGATCCAGTCGCCAAACTGATCGACTTTGCCAATCCAGAGAACAATATTTTTCACGTTATCAATCAGTTCCGTATCGATACGCCTGGTTGTGTGAGGCAGTTTATGGTGCCGGACTTGGTTCTGTTCGTAAACGGCATTCCGCTGATTGTTGTCGAGTGCAAGAAGGGCGGCCCGACCTGCGCCAACCCTATGCCCGAGGCATTTGAACAGTTGCAGCGCTATAGGAACGCTCGCAACGCCACAAAACAGCAGGGGTTGAAAGAAGGTGAGCCACGCTTGTTCCATACTGCGATGATGCTGATCCGCAGCTGTGGGCTGGAAGCAGACTATGGTACGATAACTTCGGGCGAAGAGCATTTCTTCCCGTGGAAAACCCAATGGCCACAGGATGACTCTGTGGCCAAGGGCATGACCCAGCAAGAGCAGCTGATCAATGGCATGCTCACCAAGACCAACCTATTGAGCATTCTGCGGACTTGCACAGTGTTCATGGATACTGATGGCGGCCCCCGCATCAAAGTCATCTGTCGCTACCAACAGTTTCGTGCTGCCAATAAGATTATTGAACGCCTGCGTAATGGTCATACTGTCGCTGACAAGAGTGGTGTAGTTTGGCACACGCAAGGATCCGGCAAGAGCCTGACCATGGTGTTCGTGGCGCGGATGCTACGTGCCTCTAAAGATCTGAATGATTACAAGATTTTGCTGATTAATGACCGCATTGATTTGGAGAAGCAGTTGACCGCTACAGCTGCGCTGATCGGCGGGCGCGTTAATACCATTGAAAGTACAGACGCACTACGCACTGATTTGGCCACAGACAGTTCTGACATTAACATGGTAATGGTTCACAAATTTCAAGTGCGCGATCAGAGTCTACCATTGAGCGTGGCTGCAGCACTGGGCACTTATCAAGCCATGCCAACTACTCAGACATTCGGAGTGGTGAATGCTTCGTTTCGCATAGTACTTATGATTGACGAAGCGCACCGCACCCAAGGCTCCGATCTTGGGGACAATATCTTTGAGGCCTTTCCAAATGCAGCGCGCATTGCCTTTACCGGCACACCACTAATCACCGAGCGTCATGGTGAGAAAAAAACCCATAAGAGGTTCGGCACATATATTGATACTTATCGCCTAATGGATGCAGTCAATGACGGTGCCACATTGCAGATCCTTTATGAAGGACGCACAGCGGATTCAGCACTTAATGACAAACATGGATTTGAAACCGAATTCGAGAACCTGTTTAAGAGCCACAGTGACGAAGAACTCCTAGCCATCAAGAAAAAATATGGCGCAACCGGTGACATTCTTGAGGCTGAAGAGCGCATTAAGGCGATTGCCAAAGACATGGTTGGTCATTATCTTGAACATATTCTCCCCAATGGCTTCAAAGCACAAGTGGTGTGTCATTCGAAATTAGCGGCTGTGCGATATCAGACGGCCATTGCTAATGAGCTGGCTGATCGTGTGCGCATACTAAAAGCCAAGCCTGATACAGATCCTGAGCTGGTTCGAAAAGTAGAATTTCTAAAGGCTGTGGTGGTAATCTCGAGCGACGGGACAAACGAGGCCGCCTATATTACGGAGGCACGTAAACAGGCCAGAACTTGGAATGCTGTAGATAATTTCTGCCGGTCTTTCGATATGGATGATCCAGAGAAGTCATTGACAGGAATAGCTTTTCTAATTGTATGCGATATGCTGATGACTGGTTTTGACGCACCCATTGAGCAAGTCATGTACATAGATAAGCGTATTCGTGAGCATACTTTGTTACAAGCCATCGCCCGTACCAATCGGATCAAAAAAGGCAAAACTCGCGGATATGTTGTCGATTATATTGGTCTGACAGAAAATCTTACCGATGCACTGACCCTTTATGCGGCGGCAGATGAGCATCAAGAACTTTCACAAGGTCTAAAAAGCATTACGTCTGAAATGCCAGTGCTTGAAGAGCGATATCGGCGTTTGCTTCAGCTGTTTTCGACCAACAATGTGAAGGATGTCGAGGCGTTTGTTCAGGGCAAGCTGCCTAATCTTGAGGTCGATGCGGCTGTGGTGCATGAAGCCGTCAAGTTACTTAAGGATGAAAAACTGCGTGCAGATTTTGATGTCTATTTGAAGAAGTTTCTGATGAGCATGGATATCATTTTGCCGCATCAAGCAGCGAACCCATACAAAATTCCAGCCAAGCGATTTGGCTATCTTCTTCGGGTAGCTAAAGAACGCTATAAGGACACCAGTCTGAACCTTGGAGATGCAGGCGAGAAGGTCAAAGATTTGATCAACGAGCATCTGATCAGCTTAGGTATCAACCCGAAAGTTCCTCCGGTCGAGCTATTGTCGGTTGACTTTATTGAAAGCCTCAACCAGCACTCGGCAGGTAATGAGGAGGCAAAAGCCAGCGAGATGGAACATGCTATTCGAAAACATTGCACCGTTCATCACGATGAAGACCCAGCTTTTTATAAGAGCTTATCCGAGAAGGTTGAAAATTTACTCAACCAGCACCAAGACGATTGGGCCAGATTAGTCATTGAACTTACAAAATTGCGCACTGAAGCGTCTTCTGGCCGTCAGGTTGGTGAGGATGGAATGAGCCGTGAAGCCGCCACATTTTACGATCATGTTGCCAATGAAGCATTCGAAAATGGTTCTGTACCACCCAGCGCTAAGACTACAATGAAAGTCTTAATAGAGTCCATTGTTGAGACGATGCAGGACAGCATTGGCAGCATTGATTATTGGAACAATGCCGATAAGCAGAGGAAAACCCGCAGCAAGATCAAGATCGCTCTGACGATGACAGGTATCGAGGAACTGAGAAATAAACGAGAACGTATCACGGTGGAGATTATGAAGCTGGCGAAAAATCGACATACCGAGTTATTAAAAGGTACAGCGGCAGAAGGACGGTCACGGTGAACTCACGTCGAGTGCGTGATATAGAGTATCAGCTCTTGCCTGGAACAGAACGCAGCACAACTGATATCGTCATCGAGCGCAATGGTACTATTGCTGTGCGGCCGCCTAAAAGTCTCAGTCCAGAAAAAGTAGACGCTGTTGTTGAGAGTAAACGCCTTTGGATATATCGAAACCTAGCGGAGTGGCGGGACCTGAATGCAACAGCTGTTGTCCGCGAGTGGGTGAATGGTGAGACATTTCTTTATCTGGGCCGATCCTATCGGTTATCATTAATTGAAGGTCAAGAGGTGGCCCTTCAATTAAAGGAGGGCCGTTTCTGTCTATGCCGCGATTTGATCGATAAAGACGGTGCAATGGCTGCCAAACGTGCCTTTGAAACATATTATTCAGTAAATGGATTGCGCCGCATTAAAGCGCGCGTTGCATATTTTGCACCCAAGGTTGGTGTTAATCCAACCTCCACTAAAGTCAGAGAGCTAGGATATCGATGGGCTACATGTAGCACAAAAGGTGCACTGTCATTTCACTGGAAATGTATGATGGCCCCTGCCAGTGTCATCGATTATTTGGTAGTTCACGAACTTTGCCACATGCATTACCATAACCATTCCGTTGCCTTCTGGAATGAAGTAGACAAAATTCTGCCGGACTATCAAGCACGCAAAACATGGCTTAAAAAGCATGGGGCTGCTTTGGATATTTGATTGAGAACGTTTCGCACAAGCGCCACTTGCTTTTTAAGCCGTGTAGAAGTTCTCTGAAGGACCGTGTTGCAATGTTTCCAGTGGGGTAGATGTATGCTATCATTGGACACAGTTATGCTGCAAGTTTCGCAAAACCTAACATAGCGATTGATTGTCGTTGGCGAATTGGCTCTTACAGATCATGTGAGCCACTTCGATCCCTGCAATGGTGGCCGTGGCAGAGTGGAATGCTTTGAAGCCCATGATCGGCCGGGTGATCCTCATAATGAATCTATGGTCTTGTTCAAAGATATTATTGAAATGTCAACACCGGAGTAAAAA
>UCCC01000013.1:0-166964 GCA_900470735.1 Hyphomicrobiales bacterium
TTTCTCACCGGTATTCACACTGTACCAAGCATAAAGAACAGAAAGCTGCTTGCCAGCAATGTGTCTCGGAAAGTGCGGATGGAGTACTTTTTGATTGCTATGTTTTTTAGATTTAAATTCTGACTTTTAAAATTTGCATTGAGAGAATTATACTCATTTTCCCTTCTCATTAAGTTTGCATTAGTTAGACCCGTCTCGTGGTTTAATATGCTCTTACTGATATGGTTCATGGTAATTTCCAATGTACTATTTATAAGATGCCTTATGTTTTATCTGCGACATAAAAATAGGGCTTATAAGCATTGATGAATATGCCGGGGATTTAAAAATCTTCAGAATGAATTTCATTGTTTCTTGGAAATCAATACGCTGGATGATCGCGCGACCAGTGAATTTTTCAGCTACCAATGAGGCAGCAATCAACTTTGGCCTATAAGCTGAGCGTTGTTTCTTCCTGCAAATCCTTCATACTAGTCCGCGCTGGTTCGCATATCCGTCAAGAGGTCCTCCCCCTTACACAAATGTAAATATGCGTCTTGTTTGACTGACAGTTTCGCAGTTCAATTCCTCAAACAAACAGGGAGGAAAAAATGAACCATTTCACCGGAGGTTGTCTTTGCGGAAGTGTAAGACTTGAGGCATCAGGCGCACCCTATCGCGTAGGGGTCTGTCATTGTATGGACTGCCGCAAACATCATGGCGCACTGTTTCATGCTTCTGCGATTTTTCCTGCAGAAGCAGTCACAGTTACCGGTAATACGCAAAACTATAACGGACGGCATTTCTGCCCACAGTGCGGATCATCCGTATTTGGCGTAAGTGCTGATGAGATCGAAGTAAATTTAGGCTCTCTCGATGCACCGGATCAATTCATACCAAGCTATGAATTATGGACTATAAGACGTGAAGCCTGGTTGCCTGCGTTTCCCGGCATGAAGCATTATGATAAAAACCGCAGCGGTATTGGCCGTGTTGAATAGCGTTTACATAACCACAACTTAACACGATCTGGCACCATAATTTATCCCGTCACGGTGAGACCAAATATTTTTCATCTTGGCGTTGAGCGGTAAATATTAGTACGAAACCATATGTAATAAGAATTCTCTGCTCCGTATCATAGTCCGTACAAGACAAACCACAACAGAGGCATTAATTGCAAAAAACTTTACTCACTTTAGCACTCCTGCTTTCCTTTTTCTCAACTCCTGCGCTGACTTCCCAATTGAGTATCAACCAGCGCGTCACAGCAGAACAAATGAGAGAAACAGTTCTCATGAAAGCAATAACCCAGCGTATTGTCGAAATGTGTGCGGACTTTAATGCAGATGATGCAAAGCTAAATGACCGGAGAGATTTGATTATGGCTACAGCGAAGAGCCAATTCGCCTCCAGTCAGGCGTTTATGAATGCCGCCGGCATAAATGACAAAGCCAAAACAGGTGAAGAATTACGGAGGTTCTTTCTTGAGCGTGGCGTTAAGTGGGAGTCTTCTCCTAAGGAATATTGCGCATTAGGGATCGCATTGAAAACAGTGCAGGCACCTGTCAGCGAATATCTCTTAAAGCGCGATTAAGCTGCTGTTCTGATTACAAGCCTTATTCGGCTTCACTTCTTCATTCGTCCGGCATAAATTTCACCAACTTAACTTCTTGCATTCAGGATGCCCAATGATCGCTGCCTATGTTTTATCTACCGCCGTTGGGGTTGGCACATATTTATTACTAAGGCGCAGAAAACGGAAAACCCGTAATCTCGTCTCTCTAGGCATCTTTTTGATAATGACCATAGCTTTCAGTATCTGGTTTATTCAAACGGGCGGCGAATATGGGATCATGGGTAAAAACGGCATAACACCTGATTGGGCAGCACAAGAAAAACCTCAACAGCAATAATTGTCGAAGTTGGTTTAAAGCCATAGGAACAGACAATTAAATCAATGATTTAACTAGAAAATTTCACACCTGCTTAGCAGCACTCTGCTGAAGCGCTCATCCGTACTCCGGAACATATATCTCTGTTCAGCGTTTCCCCTCCGCAGTGACCGTTTGGGAGGGAAAATATGGACACATTCCAGACAGCTCTTATGTCTACTCTAAGCGCCGACAATTTTAACATCTGGCCACATGTTATTGCTCTGGCTGCAGCATATATTTTAGCGCTACCAATAGGCTGGCATCGGGAACGGGAGGAAAGAAGTGCCGGACTTCGAACCTTTCCTCTCGTCGCTGTAGCCAGCTGTGGTTTCGTTCAGGCAACCGAAGGTATTACAACAGCGAACCCTGAAGCGCAGGCAAGAATTATTGAAGGGATCATTACCGGCATGGGCTTTATCGGTGGCGGTGCGATCCTCCGGTTAAGCACGTCTGTAAAAGGCACAGCAACAGCTGCAAGCCTATGGGCAACAGGAGCAATCGGCATTGCTTGTGCTATGGGCACTTTCGACGTCGCAATAATAATTGTGATCTTCGCACTGCTTACGTTGTGGATGTTCTCAAACGGAAAAGCTCACTCTGACAGTAATACAAACGAGCCTAAACCATAATTCCTTGAACTTGGATCAGTTCAAGATAAAACTATGCTCTGATTTTAAAGTATTAAAGCGAGTTTTGCGTGCCGATTATGGTTCATGGCACCCAAGTTCCAAATCCATCGGTTAAGCAGGTAATAAAAAAAGGCCGGGGCAACTCTGCACCGACCTTCCTATTCATAATTTAAATTCCAGTGCCAGTACATCCGTGGTCAAAGGCTTAAATTAATGATGACGTTTGCGAGCGCTGTGAGAAACGCGCTGCTGAGCAACGTCTATGGAGAAATATAGATTGCGATTGTGTCCGAAACAAGGAGACGATCAAGTTTTTTAATTTTGTTGCACCCATTTAATATTATGAGGGACAATCCCTACGTCTGACGCGACCTTAATTGCTCGTGCACGCAGCTCTTCCGAAACTTCTGTAGTGCGGGATAAAACCCAAAAATATTTAGGGCTGGAGCCAACAATAATTGCCCATTGATAATCTTCATCCAGATCTACGATATTATAACCACCATAAAATGGCCCAAAGAAAGAAACCTTGAGAGCACCCTCGTCTTTTCCCCTGACAAAGACTGCCGTTCCTGAAGCGCGTTTATGTCTTCCCGTGGCCTCAACCAGACCACTATTGAGTACATTCACAGTGCCATCCCCGTTCAGAGTGTACTCAGCGGTCGTGTTAATCAAACCTTTCTCAAAGCGGTTCTCTACGCGAGCAACTTCAAACCACTTCCCCAAATATCGGCTCAGCTCAAAATTGGTTACCGGCGTTACATTATCAGGAATTTGGGGGTTACCAGCTTTGTATAGTTTATAGCCTGCGAACAAACCTAATGCGGCCAATAACAATTTTTTTGCGCTCATAACAAACTCCTGTCAGCTCTAGCAAGAACGCATATAGGCGCTTGGAGTTCCGCAAACGACATTTAAATCAAAAAAGACAGACTCTAGCCTATTTACGACCACCTATCGCTATTGACCGGTAATCCCACCCAGCCAGTCCTGCCTCCTGACCAGTGTCTGAAGCAAATTGCCCACATTCAGCGAAAAGCAGAAAGCTACAAAAATAAGAAGCGTATAATTTAAAACATCACTAAGCGGCTGAATGGTTTTTCCATAAACATCAGGAAGATAGGGTAGGCATCCTGAAGCCGGTCAATGACAAGGCTTGGCATATCAATAGCCATAAAAATCACAACATTAAGAATATGTAATCTAACACATTGAATTCATTCATCTATGGTTCATCTGCCAATCCATAGTCTGTAAGCAACAACACAGGAGAGCAACATGTTTAAGAAATCTATCCTCGTAGCTGTGGCGCTTACTTTTGTTGGTGCGCCATTAGCCCAGGCTCGTGACTTTCATCCTCCTCGTCAGGCGGAACAGCACCGCTATGAATCTAACCGCCCAACCTATGGCAAGCATTATAATAAATCTCATAATAATCATTATAATAAGCGCTGGGCTAAGGGCCAACGATATAGTGACTGGCGCCGCCATCAGGAAGTGCGTGATTACAAACGGTATGGACTGCGCAAACCTGGTCGTGGCCAGCACTGGGTAAAAGTCGACAATCAGTATTTATTGATTACAGCAGCAACAGGCTTAATCGCCTCGATGATGATGGCACGATAGCACAAAATGAGGCTAAATCAGTGATATCATTTACAATTGTGCATTAATCCCTGACCGCTTTCGGGCGCAGAGCATAGTGCTGTGCGCCCGAAATGTCATGTCTGTACGTAGCAATTATAAACCGGCCATATATCGCCTTGAGTTATAATTGAGCAAAATGCTGTCGCATGGCACATCAATAAATCCTCAATTAAAAGTAGTCTCAGGCAGGAAGACAAACCATTAGTTGACTTGAAGCACGTTACAACCTATGCTTTTCGGGTCGATATTTGCTTGTTTAGCTTTGATTTCAGTCGCATTATGCGCCTTTGACGAACCTTCCTTTCAAAAAATCGCTACACTCTCACAACATCATGATGTTGTGTGTCTCCTCTTACTGCTATGAAAGGGTTCATTATGGCCACTGGCACAGTTAAATGGTTTAATTCCACAAAAGGCTTCGGCTTCATTCAGCCTGATGAAGGTGGTGCAGATGTGTTCGTACACATCTCCGCAGTTGAACGCGCAGGCATGCGCGATCTCGCTGATAACCAGAAAATCAGCTATGACTTAGAGCGCGACAACCGCTCCGGAAAAATGTCTGCTACAAACCTGCAGGCACTCTAATCAGGTATAAATGCTCTTGTGACCACGGATGTACCGACACAGTTGAGCGCTTAATACCAAGGAAGGTCAGACAATTTGTCTGGCCTTTTTTTATTGAAATAGTCTCCATAGAAAAGATCGCCCCAGAGCTTATCATCGCCGTTCGGGGAGAGGCTAAAGTGAAATTATAAAAAACTTTAAAGTGTTATCAGCATCCTGCTTTAACTGATTTTGCACGCGGCTTTCTAACGACCGCCTCATGCTCTCGTCTGCATTGAGATTCAGCAATTGACGGTTGAGGCAAATACACCATCGGTATTAATGCGTCAGACCAAGCTTGCTGTTTTTCAAAAAACACCTGCCTGCTTTAAAAAGAGCTTGTTTATTCTTCAGATATTGTGCGTTTTTGTCTCCGCCTCCGACGCAACTGCCATGCCAAAAACACAATCATTACGATTGCAATGGTAATCAGTGCGACAGAACCATTATAGATTGAGATGTATTCATAAGCATTCATAATGTGCCTCCTGTATATTAAACAGGCAGCCTGAAATTATGTTCCTTTTAAACCGGAAACATTTCGGGAGACATTGCGAATCCTGCCCATTCGGCGCTTAAATAGACAAGTCATGCCTATTTGCATAATTTTAAGGTGCAGTAATGAAAATATGGGGTCGCATAAACTCAACCAACGTCCGTAAAGTACTTTGGTGTGCGGAAGAGCTCAACCTTACCTATGAAACCATTCCCGCAGGCGGTGAATTCGGAATCGTAAACGAGCCAGCATATCTTGCCAAAAACCCCAATGGCCGCATACCCTGCCTTGAGGACAATGGATTGATACTCTGGGAATCCAACGTAATTGTGCGCTATCTGGCTACAAAATATGGTCAGGAACCTTTCGCACCAGCGGATATTCAGACCTGGTATGCTGCCGAAAAGTGGATGGACTGGACATCATTTTCGTTTGCAATGCCATTCCGCAACCTATTCTGGAATCTGGTTCGGCATACCCCGGAACAGCGCAATGAAGATGAAATCGCTCTGGGTATTACGCACTGCACTCCTTTGATGGCTATGGCAAATGCCGAGCTGGAAAAAACACCTTACCTATCAGGCGACCATCTCGGAATTGGCGACATCCCTTTAGGCTGCATCGCTTACTCATGGTTCTCGTTTCCGATAGAACGACCGTCCATGCCGGCTTTGGAAGAATGGTATGAAAGACTAAAATCCCGCCCCGCCTATCAGAAAGGCGTCATGTCGCCACTTACCTGATTATTGCAACAGCAAAATAGGGTTCTGTTATAAAATTCCGGTTGGTTGGAGAGAGCCTGTTTTCTTCGTCGTCACATGGGCTGACCTTTAAGATTTTGCGCAAGCAGCGACACTGCCTTTGTGAGTACGCTCAGTCCAATGCCAAAAGCTCGTTTGACAATCCGGGTTTCTCCACGGATGTCGTCGGTGAGATTTAAAATGGCAGTTTGTCCTTTGCGTAACGCCCGCATAACCTCAAAACCCTTGATCATCGCATATGCCGACTTCAAGGTCTTGAACCCTTGCACAGGCTTGATCAGTTGTTTCAGTTTGCCATGATCCGCCTCGACAACCGCGCTGGAATTGTGGGCGGCCAAGCTCCGGCATCCGGTTGAGAACGCGGGCACCGATTTTGGCTTCTGTTTTCTAGTTGTCCAAGTTCTTCACTTTGAATTTAGGGCCACTCACGGTCTTCCATCGGCCCATTTTCAGGCTGAGATCTGCAATCTTGGGAACCGGAATAATGACCTCCAGATTTGCACCAAAGCGTGTATCCAGAGGATCACTGCTTGGCGCTCGATCGTAAGCGCCATTGACTATAAACTGGGCCACAGAACCGCTGATCTGTTCCAAAAGTCCAGGTAAAGCTGTCGGGTCACCAATGTCATCCGTAGTCAGATTGGAGCCGATAATCTCTCCGCTGACAAGATCAAGGCCGAAATGAAGTTTGCGCCAGCTTTTGCGTTTAGCCTTGACCTTGTGCTTGTTTTCCAACCATTCACCCGCACCGAAGACCTTTAAACCCGTGCTATCGACGACCAGATGAACCGGCTCTGTGCTTGCAGCTTGACGTCTGACAGAAGGCAAGACCAATCCCTTGCTGCGCCACGACAGAGTGGAAAAGTCCGGCACGGCAATATCACCCCCCATCAGTCTCGCTACACGCGCATCAGCCCCTAGGTTTGACGCAGGGGCATGCTGTAAACGATGCGTAAACCCAGGCACAATGTAGTCGCCATATCTGAATATTTAGGCTGACCGCCCCGAGATGTCCGGGGTGCTGCAGACCACAGGCAAAGCGCTTCATCACTCACTCATACGGTTAAATCACCGCGTTGGCGCAGGCTTTCATTATACGCCGCACAATTCCTGGCCTTGAGCTTGCGCGCCATAAACTGCATCCTGATAATATGTACGGCCTCTGGATATCAATGATACGGCGATCTATACAATACAGTTGATCGGCTTACCCTTGGTTATGATGGTTTTATGATTACCGACAATCTGTAGGTGAACATCCTTGATGGTTCCTTTACGGTCATTGTCGGGCCTAGTGCCTGTAGTAAATCCACATTACTGAGGGCCTTATCCAGATTGCTGATGCCCCAAAATGGTCAGGCCTTGCTTGACGGGCGTAACATTCACACATTTCCGACTAAAGAAACAGCACGTAGTCTGGGGCTTTTGCCGCAATCGGCGCTGGCATCGGAGGGAATTACGGCTTTTGATCTTGTGACGCGGGGCGTTATCCGCATCAAAGCTTCTTCCGGCAATGGACAGTTGCGGATGAATAAGCCATGTAAACTGCTATGCAGGCCAACAATATCAATGCTCTTTCAGGCAGATTGGGTGATGAGCTTTCCGGTGGTCAACGCCAAGGTGTGTGGATTGCCATGGTGCTGGCACAGGAAATGCCAATCCTGCTTCTGGATGAACTGACGTCCTTTCTTGATATCGCACATCAAATTGAGCAGATGGATTGATTGGCTGACCTCAATCAGGCTTGCCGATATGCCTTGCACTTGATTGCGTGAAAGACGAGGCAATTGCTGCAAGGTGTAGACCGTCAGAGATAGTAATGCCCGAGCTGGTTGAGCAAGTCTTTGGCCTGTCATCTATTATCATTCCTGATCCAGTTTCCCATACGCCGCTCATCGTGCCCAAAGGGGGGCATAAGCTCTATAGCTTTGTTGCCGAAAAACAGATTGATTGACAGATAATAGCTTGTTCTGTGAGACAGGAGCAGGAAATGTCTGTTTTCAAGTGGTACCATTTTTAGGGGGGATTATTCTTTGGCAGCGCGGTGGTAGTCGATTATTCCACGATTCATCGCTGGGGTCAAAAATACGCGCCGGAGATCAAAAAGCGGTTTCGCTGGCAGTGGCTCCGGCTAAACTCTACGAACTGGCATGTGGATGAAACCTATGTGAAGGCCAGCCCGTGTGACGGCGGAGAAAACAGGATCACTCCAACCAACCAGAACTTTGCAACAGAGCCGAAAATTATTACCCAAACCTTATTCATAAGAAGATACTGCGGTATTGTATGCATGAAGAAAAATCTGCATCCGTGTTTTAAGGCACTGATTGCAAAGAGTTATTATTAAGATTCCGCATTGAAAACAGTTCCGGAAATACGCTGTATTCATGTAGAATTCATAACAAAGAGTTGTATTGACCTCAACCCAACTTGAGGTTTTATGAAGCCATCCGAACCTTATCTGTGAGCCATGCTGATTTCCCTCCCTGCAGCAGGCTCATTCAAGCCGGATGACGACATGTCTTTAAAATTATCGACGACCCTTTTCCCCCTGCTCATACCTGTATTTTTATCCGCCTGTGATAATTCCGCAGATGCAACACAAGCTGCCTATCCGCCGCCCACAGTCAGAACGATAGCTCTGCAAACGGAAGATATTCAGTTACAAAAAGAATATCCGGGCCGTCTGCTGCCCGTCCGCCTTGCGGAAGTACGCGCCCGTGTCAGCGGTATTGTTCTTAAGCGCAGTTTTGCCGAAGGCTCGAATGTTAAAGCAGGTGACATCCTGTTCCAGATTGAGCCTGCGAGATTTAAAGCAGCCGTCGACAGTGCCAAAGCACAGCTTGCCCGCGCAGAAGCATCGCTCGCACTGGCTGCCCAGCAGGAAACCCGCTCTGAAAAATTGCTGGAAAGAAATGTCGGCAGCAAAGAGCAATATGATGTCGCAATAGCCAGCCGCCAGCAGGCACAGGCTGAGGTTGCTGTTGCAAAAGCCAATCTTGATGATGCCGAGCTGGATCTCAGCTACGCTTCCGTACGCTCTCCTATTGACGGTCGTATCGGTGCTGCGCTTGTAACGGAAGGAGCCTTCGTTCGTCAGGAAGATGGTACTCAGATGGCGATTATTCGCGATCTGAGCTCCGTTTATGTGGATTTCACAGCGCCGCTTTCTGAGCTGCGTCCAAACAAACAGGGAAATGCAGCTGAGACTTCTGCCAAGCCCAATGCCGCCAGCAAAATCGAGCTCGTTACTAATGACGGCACAGTTTTCAACCAATCCGGCGCTTTGCTTTTTTCTTCAGCCGTGGTGAATGAAACCACCGGTCAGGTATCGTTGCGTGCTGAGTTTAACAATCCGGGACACTCCCTGCTTCCCGGCACCTATGTCCGTGTGCGCATGGCACAGGAGGGCAACCAGCGCGCTTTGCTGATCCCGCAACGGGCTGTGCAATGGGATACGCTTGGTCAGGCACAGGTCATGACTGTTCAGGGCGGTAAAGCCGTTCCACAGCCTGTTCGTATCGCGCAATCTGTCGGAACGCGCTGGTTGATAAGCGAGGGGCTGAAAGCCGGTGATGAAATCATTGTTGACGGTGCAGAAAAGACCATGCCCGGATCACCGGTGACCGCGAAATCAATCACGGAAGACAGCAAGAGCGCACAATCAGACGAGACCTGTGTCACGGCTTGTGAGCAAAAGGCTAAATTCTAAGGAACCGACATGCCTCAGTACTTTATTGAACGCCCGGTTTTTGCCTGGGTTATAGCACTTGCTATTGCTTTAGCCGGTATAATTGCCATTCCGTTTCTGCCGATTTCACAATATCCGAATGTGGCGCCGACAACGATTGCGGTCACAACCAGCTATCCGGGCGCCACACCGGAAAACCTCTATAATAGCGTTACAAAACTGATCGAACAGGAGATGAATGGTGCAACGGGTATGTTGTATTATGACTCTGTCTCCGACAATCAGGGCAGCGTAACAATCAACATTACCTTCGAGGCCGGAACCGATCCACAAACGGCAACCGTTGATGTGCAAAACCGCATCAGCCGCGTAGAAGCCCGCCTGCCGCAATCTGTACGCCAGCAAGGTGTGCGGGTTGAAGAAACCAGCAATGCCTTTCTGTTGTTTGTCGGTCTGATCTCTACCGACGGCCGCCTCAACGCGATTGATCTTGGTGAATTTGCTACAAGAAATGTAGTCGATGAACTACGCCGACTTCCGGGTGTCGGTAAAGCGCATCTTTTTGCGACTGAACGCGCTATGCGCGTGTGGATTGATGCTAAAAAGCTGGTTGGTTTCAATCTGACAGCAAAAGATGTCACTGACGCCATTGCTGCGCAGAATGCGCAGGTTTCCTCCGGCAGTATCGGTGCGCAGCCGAACGTGAACGGACAGCAGATCACGGCAACGGTTTCAGCGACGGGTCAGCTCTCTACAGCCGAGGAATTTTCCGAGATTGTATTGCGGGCGAATGCCGATGGTTCCGTTGTGCGCCTTGCCGATGTCGCACGTGTTGAATTTGGCGGACAAAGCTACACCATCGCATCGAACATTAACGGACAGCCGGCAGCAATGATCGGTATTCAGTTGAACGCCGCTGGTAATGCGCTTATTACCGCTGAAGCTGTTAAAGCACGTATGGCAGAGCTTGCAGTGTCATTCCCTGCAGGCGTGGAATTTGACATTCCGTATGATACGTCCCCGTTTGTCTCGATTTCGATTGAGAAAGTACTGCATACATTGGCGGAGGCCGTGGGACTGGTCTTCATCATCATGTTCCTGTTTTTGCAGAACCTGCGCTATACGCTGATCCCGACACTTGTGGTTCCGGTCGCTCTGCTTGGCACCTGTGCAGCTCTGCAAGTATTCGGCTTTTCCATCAATGTGCTGACCATGTTCGCTATGGTGCTGGCCATTGGTATTCTTGTCGATGATGCAATTGTTGTGGTCGAAAATGTCGAGCGCATCATGCATGAGGAAGGCCTGCCGCCTAAGCAGGCCACCATCAAAGCAATGAAGCAGATTACCGGTGCAGTCATCGGTATTACGGTGGTTTTGATCGCCGTATTTGTGCCGATGGCTTTCTTCCCCGGAGCAATCGGCATCATTTACAAGCAGTTCTCGCTGACAATCGTTGTGTCGATGGTCTTTTCCGCGCTGATGGCTCTGACACTGACACCCGCACTTTGTGTCACGATGCTCAAGCCGATACCGGCGGGTCATGCTCATCAGAAGAACCGCTTCTTTCGCGGCTTTGACCGGATTATTCATGCGACCACCGGCGGTTATGGCCGGCTCATCAGCGGCACGGTTAAACGCGGCCTGCGCATGATGGTAATCTATGCCGCTATCGTTGCAGCCTTGGGTTATACTTATATGCGGTTGCCGACCGGTTTTCTGCCGCTGGAAGATCAGGGATATGCGATTGCCACGACCCAGCTTCCTGCCGGAGCAACTGCAGAGCGGACAGCTGCACTGTTGAAGGATGTCGATGATTTCTTTGTAAACCGCTCCGGTGTTGAAAAAATCGCGACCATCCTTGGCTATGGCTTTAACGGGAACGGGCAGAATGCAGGCATCTCGTTTGCCATGTATAAAGACTGGTCAAAACGTGGACCCGAGGATTCCTCTGATGCGATTGTCGGCTCGGCACTTGCCGCATTGGCAGACCGTCCTGAAGGTTCGGTTTTTACACTGACCCCGCCGCCGATTGCAGCACTTGGCAATGCCAGCGGTTTCAGCCTCCGCTTGCAGGATCGCGGTAATATGGGGAACGCGGCATTGGTCGCTGCAGCTAATCAGCTGCTTGCCAGTGCATGGAACAGCCCTGTGATTCAATATCCGTATATTGAAGGCCTGCCTCCGGCAGCGCAGATCCTGCTGGATATCGACCGCCGTAAGGCTAATGCCTTCGGCATTACATTTGATGAGATCAACACTGTGCTCTCGACATCCATCGGATCGAGTTACGTTGCAGATTTCCCGAATGCCGGTCGTATGCAGCGGGTTATTGTGCAGGCTGATGCCCATGAACGTATGGATGTTGCCGATATTCTTGAACTGAACGCACGTAATAATAAAGGAGAGATGGTACCGTTGTCGTCGTTCGCGACTGCCCGTTGGGCTTTAGGGCCGACACAGGTGGTTGGTTATAACGGTTTGCAGGCGGTAAAAATCAGCGGCAGTGCAGCTCCCGGTTATACCAGTGGTGATGCTATGGCTGAGATGGAGCGACTTGCGGGGCAATTGCCTGCAGGTTTTGGTTATGAGTGGACAGGACAATCCTATCAGGAAAAAGCATCCGGCAATGCCGCGCCGTTCCTGCTCGGTCTTTCGATGGTGTTTGTCTTCCTCTGCTTAGCAGCATTATATGAAAGCTGGTCGATCCCGATTGCGGTTATGCTGGTTGTCCCGTTGGGCGCAATCGGCGCGGTACTGGCCGTGATGCTGCGCGGCCTTCCGAATGATATTTATTTTACGGTAGGGCTTATCACGATCATTGGTCTGTCCGCTAAAAACGCGATCCTGATTATCGAATTTGCCCGTGAACTCAGAAGTGAAGGACGCCCGCTACTGGAGGCAACAATCGAGGCTGCAAAACTGCGTTTCCGCCCGATTGTGATGACGTCTTTTGCCTTTATTCTCGGTGTGGTGCCGCTCGCTTTTGCAACAGGTGCGAGTTCAGCCAGCCAGCGGGCAATCGGCACCGGCGTGCTTGGCGGCATGATCTCGGCAACTGTGCTCGCCGTTCTGCTGGTTCCTACTTTCTTTGTCGTGGTGTCCAGACTGTTCTCTCGTAAGGCAGAAACACATGAAATGCATGGTGAGATATTGCAGGAAAATACTCCGGTCGCCTGATCCTATCTCACAGACACAAAGACCGCACCCGATGGTGCGGTCTTAACTTATATTCACTCAATATCCGCATCACCGTTGCGAGAAAGCCAGGGTATTATGCTGCGGCACCTGGCTCGATGTGGATATCACCGATCACAACTGCCTCTGCATAAGCGAAGGCAGGAGGATTAATCACGGAGATAATACCGCCTCAGGCCTAAACGTGGCTCATTGAGCCGCTTCAGGCAGCGGCCATGATTTTGCAACCATGGTCAGCACATCATACTGTGCAACTACGTCACCGCGCTGGTTGGTGACACAGCAATCCCAACGCACTTCACCATGCTGTGCATTGAGGCGCGGATTAATTTCCTTACAGGTCAGGCGCACCTGCAATGTATCGCCGAAATAGACCGGCACGAGGAAACGCAGATTATCCACGCCGTAATTGGCCAGAACCGGCCCTGCATCCGGATGAACAAAGAGACCTGCCGCAAAACTTGCAATCAGATAGCCATGCGCTACACGATCATCAAAGAACGGATTGGCTTTAGCAGCTTCACTGTCCATATGGGCGTAGAAGGTATCGCCGGTGAAATGGGCAAAATGCTCTACATCTTCCAGAGTGATGGTGCGCTTGTCAGTAATCAACTGATCACCGATTTTAAGTTCTGCCAGCGATTTACGGAACGGATGCTCGTCCTGTTTTGCCGGTGCACCTTCAATCCAGCGGCCGGTGACCGCGGAAAGCAGGGTCGGCGAACCCTGAACGGCTGTACGTTGCATGAAATGTTTGACGCCACGAATACCGCCCATTTCCTCGCCGCCGCCTGCGCGACCCGGGCCGCCATGGATCAGGCCGGCCAGAGGGGAGCCGTGACCCGTTGAGGTCTTGGCGGTCTCACGGTTGCCGATCAGCACACGGCCATGCCATGGCGCAACGCCCAGCACGGTTTTCTCGGCGGTTGCCGGATCATTGGTAAAGACCGAGGAGACCAGCGAACCTTTGCCTTTGCGGGCAAGCACAATGGCCTCATCCAGATCATCATAGGCCATAACAGTTGATACAGGGCCGAAAGCCTCTACATCATGAATGGCTTCGGCTTCAAAAGGCTTGTCTGCATAAAGCAGAACCGGATTGAGGAATGCACCTTTTTCCGCATCGCCGGAGGCAATATTGATCACATCCGGATCACCGGCAACGATTTCAGCACCTTTCTGCAAGGTGCGGATACGGTCGCGGACTTCCACGCGCTGATCAAGGCTCGCCAAAGCGCCCATACGGACAGCCTCATCCTGAGGCAAACCGACGGCAGTTTTACCCAGACGTTCGCGCAGGGCAGCGATCAGGGCATCCGTTTGGGAGCGGGGGGCAATCACACGGCGGATGGCTGTACATTTCTGGCCGGCCTTGGAGGTCATTTCGCGGCAAACCTCTTTGACAAACAGGTCAAATTCTTCGGTGCCTGCTTTGGCATCAGGGCCAAGGATCGCCGCATTGAGACTGTCTGCTTCCATTGTGAAGCGAACTGAATTGGCAACAATAGCAGAATGGTTTTTCAGCATGCGGCCGGTGCTGGCCGAGCCGGTGAAAGTTACCACGTCCTGCTCTGTGACATGGTCAAGCAGATCGCCGACCGAGCCGCAAATCAGCTGTAATGCACCTTCGGGCAGAATACCGGTTTCGATGATACGGCGTACCATCAGTTCAGTCAGATAAGCGGTCTGGCTGGCAGGTTTGACAAGGCAAGGCACACCGGCAATCAGTGTCGGTGCGATTTTTTCCAGCATACCCCAGATCGGAAAGTTGTAGGCATTGATATGCACTGCAACGCCTTCCATAGGGGTGAGAATATGCTGACCGATAAAGCTGCCGTCACGGGAGAGCTGCTCAATGTCACCTTCAGCCAGAACGCGGGCGTTTGGCAATTCACGCCGTCCTTTGGACGAATAAGCGAGCATAGTGCCGATGCCGCCTTCAATATCGACCCAGCCGTCACTGCGGGTGGCGCCGGTACGCAGGCTTTCCGTATAGAATTCCTCTTTCTGTGCCATCAGCGCCAGACCCAGCTCTTTTAAAAGTTGGGCACGCTCATGAAAGGTCATATTCCGCAGTTTCGGACCAGCAATTTTGCGACCGTAATCCAGCGTATCAGCGAAATTCACGCCTGTTGAATCAATAAGCGCTACCGGTTCACCGGTGGCTGCATCCAAAAGTGTCTGTCCTTGTTTGGTACCGGCGACCCAGCTTCCGTAGACATAGCTTTCAAGGCGGCGTGGTTGAACAGCCGTATGGTTCATTGCATATCCTTCCAAATTCTTTATCGGGGGCGCTGTCTGAGTGCTGCTGTCAAAGACCGAGCGGGGTCAAAATTGCGCTGCATTCACTCTGCCAGCGGCTGAGCAGGGCGCTGTTGGGGCTATGGCGCAGTCCAAAACGCGCCAGAATTTCAAAACGACCGGATTGCGGATCGCCAAAACCGGCAGCAACACGCGGGCGCCAATAAGTGATACTGGCTTCGGCTTCTTCCCGGCTTGCATCGGTGCGGACAATGCTTGTCAGTCCTTCTAACCCAAGCTGCATATGGCGGGTTTCGCGCGGTGCAATCTCACGGAAGACCTCCGCCAGCGGGGCGTAGGAAATGCGGGTAAACTCGGTCATTAAAACACCGGTTGCCAAACCTTGCAGGACATTCATCACCACGGCATCTGTCCAGCTGATAATCGGGTAGTGAAACACCGAAACCCGCATATCACCTTCTTTACGGGTGGTGCCGAGATCGCTGTCGCGCGATACACGGGCTGCCCAGTCATACTGGGTCTGATAGCGGCGTTTATCAGTGCCGAAATCACCCATGATATTGAGAACACGCTCGGCATGATCCGCTTTTTCCAGCGTGATACGGCTGGCGGCAATGCGCTCTTTAATAGCGGGTGCGAAATTGATGGAGGAAGCAAAACCTGCAGAAGCTGCCAGCTCACTGTCAACAAAGCTCGACATTATCCGCATCAGTTCGCCGCGATAGCGCGCAGGCACATTGTTCGGAGCGGAGAGAACGCCGCCTTTTGCCAGATAGTCTTCTATATTCATTGTATCAGACATGGCATTTCCCCTTATTCATCATAGCTGACGACAACGCGGTCGCTCAGCACAGACGCCTGACAGGACAGAACATAACCAGCGCGGACTTCGTAATCTTCCAGCGCGTGGTTGATGGCCATTTCGACTTCGCCTTCAATGACTTTACAGCGGCAGGTCGAGCAGACACCGGCTTTACAGGAGTAGGGTGCGTCAAGATTGTTGGCGAGGGCAGCTTCCAGAATTGTCTGGCCGTTGCGCTCCATTGCAAAGCTGCGGGTCGTGCCATCCAGAGTAATCATCGCCTGCACACCGGCACCGGTGGTCGTGGCCTGTTTGGAAACAGGGCGCTGTTTGGCGCGTCCTTGCTGGCCGGAGGCGAAGAGTTCGAATTTGATCTGCTCGTCTTTCAAGCCGTGTTCACGCAGGCTTGCGGCAATGCTCAGCATCATCGGCTCGGGGCCGCAGATGAAGGCCGTGTCAATTGATGTCGGATCGATCCAGATACGGAACATATCCTTCAGCTTGGCTTCATCAATGCGACCGGTAAAAAGATCAATTTCCTGACCTTCCTGCTGCAGCACGTGAATGACAGAAAAACGGCCGAGATAGGTGTTTTTCAGGTCTTCCAGCACTTCACGGAACATGATCGAGCTGATCTGACGATTGGCATAAATCAATGTGAAACGGGATTTAGGTTCGCGTGCCAATGTGGTTTTGATGATCGAGAGCAACGGAGTGATGCCGGAACCGCCCGCAAAGCCCAGATATTGTTTATCACTGTCCGCGGTAATTGGCGTGCAAAAGCGCCCCATCGGCGACATGGCTTCAACTTCATCACCAAGGCAAAGATTTTCATTCGCCCATGTACTGAAGGCACCGCCGTCAACGCGTTTGATACCAACCTGCAAAACGCCGTCATCCAGACCGGCGCAGATGGAATAGCTGCGGCGCAGTTCTTCGCCGTCAAAAGCGCGGCGAAAGGTCAGATATTGACCCTGCGTGAAGTTAAACAGTTCGCGGTCTTCATCACGCGGTGTCAGTGTCAGAACGACAGCATCGCGGGTATCGCGATGGATATCGGTGACTTTAAGGGTATGAAAGCGTGCCATTGGGTATCTTTCTTAAAACCGGCCTAGAGCATTTCACAGTCAAGTTGGATCAACTTGACGTCGGGATAATGCGACAAACAAAAGAATCTAGAGCGAGCACTGCGATTCAACATGAACGTAAACCGCTCTAGAACTTGCGCATCCTCAGATGCATTTGAAATAGTCAAAAGGCTCCAGACAATCTTTGCAGCGATAGCTGGCCTTACAGGGTGTCGATCCGAACTGGCTGATCTTTTCCGTATGCGTGGACGAACAGCGCGGGCAGGCGATGGTTATATTGCCGCCTGAAAGACTGCGGGCGCGGTCAAGCAGCACACCATTTGCGGCAGTACCATCAACAGGCGGTGTAATGCCGTAGGCACGCAGCTTTTCACGGCCTTCTTCGCTCAGCCAGTCGGTTGTCCATGCGGGAGAGATCCTGCGTTCCAGACGGAGTTGTTCAATCCCTTTGGATCGCAGTGCCGTTTCAATATCGAGATTGATGATGCTGGTAGCCGGACAACCGCTATAGGTCGGCGTAACCGTGACAACGAGCTCATCTTCCTGCCATGCAACATCACGGATGATGCCGAGATCTGTCAGGCTGATAACCGGGATTTCCGGATCGGGAACCTCGGCAAGCCAGCCCCAGATTTGATCGAGAGAGGGACGGGCAGTGTTCTCCATGGCGGTTACCAGCTCGAACCGGGATAGGCGCGCTGCAACCATTGCATCTGTGTCAGCATATGCCCCAGATGCTCGGTATGCATACCCTGACGGCCGCCTTTATGGGCAAAGGTACTGTCCGGAATATGCAGCGTTGCCTCATGAAGAACCGCACGGATTGTGCTCTCCCAGATCGGGCGCAAATCTGCCGGGTCGGGTGCAATACCCTGTTCCGCTGCTGCTTTGTCGATCTCGTCTGAGAGGAACATCTCGCCTGTATAGGGCCACAACGCATCCAGAGCCTTCTGCATACGGTGATGACTTTCGTCAGTACCGTCACCCAGACGGATGACCAGATCGGAGGAGCGTTCCAGATGATAAGCAACTTCCTTAGCGGATTTCTCTGCAATATCCGCAATGCGCTGATCAGATGATTTTTTCAGCGCTTTCAAGAGCTCGAGATGAAAGGCATCAAACAGGAACTGACGCATCAGCGTATAGCCGAAATCATCATTCGGGCGCTCGGTGATCAGGAGGTTTTTGAAGTCCCATGCGTCACGCAGGAAAGCCAGATCATCAGCTGAGCGGCCTTTGCCTTCCACTTCACCGGCAAGACCGAGCCAAAGCTGCGTCTGACCGATCAGATCGAGGGACACATTGGCCAGCGCGATATCTTCTTCCAGTGCAGGGGAATGCCCGCACCATTCTGAAATGCGATGACCGAGGATCAGAGTATTATCGCCAATACGGAGCAGGGTTTCAAAAGCCACATTGCGTGCGCTCTTGTCTTCCACAGGAGGGCGCACATTGCGTACGATTTCTTCCTGCCTTGCACGATCCAGTACCGGCGCTGTTTTACCGTGGGCAGCGCTCATTACATGCTCCCTACTTCTTCAGGAATCTCGAAGAATGTCGGATGGCGATAGACTTTGCTGTTGGAAGGCTCGAAAAGCGGGCCTTTTTCCGACGGGCTGGAGGCGACGATATCATCCGAGCGCACCGCCCAGATGGAAACGCCTTCATTACGGCGGGTATAGACATCACGCGCATTATTGATCGCCATTGCAGCATCCGGTGCGTGCAGGCTGCCGACATGACGATGGTTCAGCCCGTGCTGACCACGGATAAAGATCTCCCAGAGCGGCCATTCTTTGGACATGCTATTCTTCCTTATCTTGAGGGCTGTTATTCGGCTGCAACGCGTGCAGAACGGCTGGCAGCCTTGTCGGCATGCGCAACCAGAGCTTCGCGGAACCAGGCACCATCGTCCCATGCTTTGACACGGGCGCCGAGGCGATCCGTATTGCAAGGGCCGTTACCGCTGATGACATCGAAGAATTCAGTCCAGTCCGGCTCGGTAAAGTCGTAACCGCCTTTTTCTTCATTCCATTTCAGATCAGGATCGGGAACTGTCAGGCCAAGATATTCAGCCTGCGGAACAGTCTGATCGACAAATTTCTGACGCAGTTCGTCATTGGTATTCATCTTGATCTTCCAGGCCATAGACTGGACGGAGTGCACGGAATCTTTGTCGGACGGGCCGAACATCATCAATGACGGATACCACATGCGGTTCAGCGCATCCTGAGCCATGCGTTTTTGTGCAGGTGTGCCGGAAGCCATTTTCATCATCACGGCATAACCCTGACGCTGATGGAAGGATTCCTCTTTACAGATGCGGATCATCGCACGGCTGTAAGGGCCGTAAGATGTACGCTGCAACGGCACCTGATTCATAATCGCCGCGCCGTCAACCAGCCAGCCAACCGCGCCCATATCGGCCCATGTCAGTGTCGGATAGTTGAAGATGGAGGAATATTTCATCCGGCCTTCATGCAGGCGCTCAAGCAGATCATCGCGTGAGACGCCCAGAGTTTCAGCGGCAGAATAGAGGTAGAGACCGTGACCGGCTTCATCCTGAACCTTGGCAAGCAGGATCGCTTTGCGCTCCAGTGTCGGCGCGCGGGTGATCCAGTTGCCTTCAGGCAGCTGACCGACAATTTCACTATGGGCATGCTGACCGATCTGGCGGATCAGCGTCTTACGATAGCCGTCCGGCATCCATTCTTTCGGCTCGATCTTTTCACCGCGGTCGATACGCTCCTGAAAAGCGACTTCCTGCGGGCTCATCTCGGCGCGGTTTTTTGCACCTTCAGACGTTACAAGCTGTGCATACATAGCTGGCTGTCCTTTCCGGTCAGACGCGTTCAATAATCATGGCAATACCCTGACCGACACCGATGCACATTGTGCACAAGGCATAGCGGCCGCCGGTGCGATGCAACTGATACATCGCCGTTGAAACCAGACGCGCACCGGACATGCCCAAAGGATGACCGATTGCGATGGCTCCGCCATTCGGGTTTACATGCTCAGCATCATCCGGCAGACCCAGATCACGCAGTGTGGCCAATGCCTGACTGGCAAAAGCCTCATTCAGTTCAATCACATCCATCTGCTCGATGGTCAGACCGGCGCGTGCCAGAACTTTTTTGGCTGCTGGCGATGGGCCGATACCCATGATGCGCGGCTCAACACCGGCCGCGACCATGGCAACAATCCGTGCCTTTGGTATCAGTCCCTGTGCTTTCGCAGCCTGACCGGAAAGAATGGTCAGGGCTGCCGCACCGTCATTGACGCCGGAGGCATTCCCTGCGGTCACAGTCAGATCAACGCCGTTAATGGCTTTGAGTTTGGAGAGGGCATCTGCGGTTGTGCTTGGGCGGGGATGTTCGTCTTCTGCAAAAATCACCGGATCGCCACGACGGGGTGTAATTGTAACCGGCGCGATCTCATCTTTGAAAAGGCCAGAAGCCTGTGCTTTTGCCCAGCGTGCCTGACTGCGTGCAGCAAAAGCATCCTGATCTTCACGGGAGATATGAAAGTCAGCAGCCACATTGTCAGCGGTTTCCGGCATTGTATCGACGCCGAACTTTGCTTTCATCGCCGGATTAACAAAGCGCCAGCCGATGGTGGTGTCATAAATCGCATTGCTGCGGGAAAAGGCGCTGTCAGCCTTCGGCATCACAAAGGGCGCGCGGGTCATGCTCTCAACGCCGCCTGCGATAACGAAATCGCAGTCACCGGAGCGGATGGCGCGTGCAGCCATACCAATGGCATCCATACCGGAACCGCAAAGACGATTGACGGTGGTGCCCGGAACGCTGATCGGCAGGCCTGCAAGCAAAACAGCCATGCGGCCGACATTGCGGTTGTCTTCACCAGCCTGATTGGCGCAGCCATAGATCAGATCATCAACGGCAGACCAGTCTACGTTTGGATTTCTTTCAACGAGAGCTTTGAGCGGCAATGCTGCAAGGTCATCTGCACGTACCGAGGCAAGTGCCCCGCCATAGCGACCAATTGGAGTACGCACTGCATCGCAGATAAAGGCATCTTGCATTGCCTTGTCCTTTCCTACCCTGAAAAGTCGGTGAATCTCCTCATTCATCGACCGATTGGTCAGGATTATATGACCATCAAACATTACAACGCAAGAAGTTTTTTAGAATTCTTGTAATGTTTTGGAGCAGAACAAATTTTACCCTTGTTCTGACAAGGAAAGTCCGTGCTGGCGGGCGGCAGTTTGCGGGGTTGTTGCGGGCAGAAGACCGTCCACACCTTCGCATTGTGAAGCAATCCAAACTTCTGATTTTGGTGACAGTGCCAGATACAGGCTGCGAAACAGATCGCGGGCATTATGTCCCTGCCAGTCAGCAGGCAGAGCCGCTGCAGGCAGTCGCGGGTCGCGTAATAAAACACCGCGATAGGCATGCACCAGTAAGAGCCGTACCATCATGGCTTCTTCGGCAGAAAGTTGTGCGATCTTGTTATGCAGGGGCTCAAACCGTGTCAGCAGATCGCAATAACGTTGATGCAGGGCGGACAAGTCCCAGAACTGTGTCAGCCAGTTCATATCCTCTGGATCTGTGGCGCGCAGAACCTGAGCACCCTCCGGCAAAGCCTGTCCGCGATCCGGCCGGATAAAAACGGAAGCTCCCATGCGCCCCATGCGTAGACGCGACGCTTCAGCATCAGACAAGTCGGGCGCAAAGATAATTTGCCAGCCATTGATAACTGTATCGGGTTGATAAAGCAGTTTTGCGGCCTGATCGAACTCCTGTTGGGCGGAAGCATCAAGATTATAATAGCTGCGCCGCCCGTTGCGTTCACCTTTCAGGCGTTGGGCAGTGACAAGGCGTGAAACAGCGGTTCTGACGACGGATTCACTCAAACCTGCACGATTGCAAATTTCAATCAGTGAGCCTGTCCAGAGAATGCCGCCTCTGGGCAGAACAATATCGCCATAGACCGTGACAATGAAGCCGGCAGCCCGCAATTCCTGTCCGTTCAGCAGCTCTGTGATAACAGTTTGTGCAACCATAGACAGGCTACCTTTCAATCATTGAGGGCTGGTCTGAACGGAATATAGTTCAGCACAAGGCGGAGTTGGCCTGATAGTTCATAGACTAGCTGCATCAGGATAGCAAAACAGCCTTGTTTGTATCTTTCAGACTAATTTGCTTAAAATTTCATCGGCTTTGGTCCATAAAATGGCGCTGCCGTCATCTTCAAAGTGATGCAATCGCGCATTTTTAATCCGCTTTGACAGTGAAACTCCGAAGTCCGGAGAATGCACAGGGCTTGTATCTTTTAATCCGTACCAGAGATAAACAGGGCAGGTGATGTCTTCCAGTTTGAATGGCCATGGCGCCATCGCCAGAATTGTATCACGGGCATAACCTGCGGCTCCCTGTTGAAAGCCTGCATTCAATGCTGCCCTGTAAGCCGGAGCGAAGTCCTCGCTGGCATAGATCAGGCGATCTTGCTCACCGCTCATGGTTTCAATCATGTGCCATAACCAGTCTGCGGTAGCGAATTCCGCCATCTCGGCTTCCAGCTTTGCCGGATCACTTTGTGCCCGCTGAACCATGGCTGCGACAGGTTCCGGCAATAAAGAAAAGATGGCAGGATGGCACAGTTCATCCTGACCGGAAACAACAGAGACAGTGCTTGCAAGATTGCTCGCGCCAAGTGCGAGCGCAAAAGGTGCACCTTGCGAGAAGCCGATGACATCGGCAGTTTCAGCACCAATATGGGCAAGGATGGTCCGGATATCATTACACCAGCTGGTAAAGCTTTTGGCTGTATCCGGCGCAGAATTGCCAAGCCCTGCACGATCAACAGAGATCATACGTAAGTCTGACTGATGAGCATGATCTTCACCGAACGGTAGGGCGCCCGCCATTCCGGCACCAGGACAAATAATGACCGGACGGCCTTGCGGCGCACCCCATTCATGCCAGCTGATTGGACGGTTTTGTGCTGTGTGTACTGTTTTCATCATGCAATAATCTTAATTCATATTCACGCAGGCTGCTTAAATAACAGATCAAAATAGAGCAATAAAGCAGAACTATTTAAATGAGCGAAATGATGAATTGATGTGTGCAGACAGGTTCTGCCAATATGAAGTGAAAAAATAGTAAGGTGATTATAAAAAATCGAGAAGCTTAATGCTTCTCGATAAGTTGGTTCTGGAGTTCATCTGCAAGAGAGCAGCATAATGAACTGGCTACCTGATGTAGGTAACTACGAATTATTAAGCGCTAAATTAGTTAACAATAAATTGCGATTATGTGCAAATTTAAGATCTAACCGATGTAAAGGGCGTCTGTAAAATAATAGAGATTTATATAAAAATAGTGAAAATACGGATGAGTAATAAATGTGTCTGTCGTGAGAATTTTTTACCAGAATATAGAAGCAAATGCAGCCTCAACAACATTATTACTGATAATGAGTCCTATTGTTGTGAGCACTAAAAAAGCAATGAAATCACTCATATAGCTCTCCTCTTCAAGCGAAACCTGAATTGAGTATACAACTTTAGTATTATAAAGTTAAGCCTGTTCGCTTAAGCCTTAACTTGTTAGCCGTGTTGTTCAGGATAATGAACGACGTGAGTGACGTGGTTGGGATATTGTTCCGGAATGCGTAGCAATTGCCATTTCAAAACTGTCGGCAATACGACGCGCGCGATCGATAAACAAAAAAGCTGCGTCTTCGGGAAAAATCTCTCTTGCTGTCTGAGCAAACAGGTCGAGCCAGCGGTCAAAATGTTCCGCCTTCAGATCCAGCTTTAGATGCGGCGGTAACGGGCGCCCGCCATAGGAGCCGGTTTTAAGAATGATTGCTGCCCAAAATTCTGCAATCTGGGCAATGTGATGATCCCAGTCATGTACTGCTGCCACAAAAATCGGGCCAATGAGCTCATCTTCACGGGCGCGCCCGTAAAACTGTGCCACCAATTTTTCAATAGATGCTTTATCAATAGAGGGGTGCGGTTGTTGAATAAGGACGTTCATTATCTTGTGCCAGACTACCTATGCATTTTGAATTCATCATAGTCCCTTCACATGGTGTGATCCAGAACTGTTTATTAAGGGAGTAGGAGCTATGTAAATTACTAACCGAGCGATGATTTGACAGAAAAATGTATGAACCGTCTGTGCGGGTCATTAAAGTCAATATGGTGAGCTGAGCTGTAATTTATATGTGTCCGCTGGTTGCAATTTGGTGGACTGACGAGGGTTTGCCCGTTATTTGAATAGTATTCAATTTTGCACGGCTGGCACAATGACTGCTAAAATTCTTGTAAGCGCCTGTCTCTTAGGTAAGCCCGTACGCTATAACGGTTCCGATAAAAAATCCGGGCATCCTGCTCTGGAGCAATGGATTCGTGAAGAGCGGGTTATCTCTGTGTGTCCTGAATTGACCGCAGGTTTTGGTATTCCCCGTCCGCCTGCTGAAATAGCAAACGGGCTTACCGGTAATGATGTGTTGTCTGAAAATGCACGCGTGGTCGAGATAACCGGCAGGGATGTGACGGAGCTTTATGTAGAGGGCGCACGTGCTACATTGGCAGTGGCGCTTCAAAATGGCTGCAAATATGCACTTTTAACGGATGGAAGCCCGTCTTGTGGCAGTGTGTTTATTTATGATGGTGCATTTGCAGGTAATAAACACAATGCTGCCGGTGTCACATCCGCTCTTTTACGCCAACATGGAATTGAAGTGTTTAGTGAAGCACAAATCTCGGTTCTGCAGGAAAGACTTTCGGTTGAACAACCAGATGTGAAATAATGTTTGGTGTGTGTGTAAAGTTTCTGAATTTTATCGTTTTGAATAAATTTGTTCATTTCAGGTACATCGGATAACACTTAGAAGAACTGATGATTATTAATCGCGGAAAATCAGACATGAAATCAAAAACTATAATGATCGCGTTGGCTCTGTCCGTGCTTCCTGTAGCTGCTCATGCAACAACGGGCCCCGGTTGTCTTCGTATCGTCAATGTTGCTGCCAATGATGTCTTGAATGTTCGCGCAGAACCATCAGCAAAAAGCCGTATTGTTATTTCTATTCCTGCTAATAATTATGGTGTGCTGGCGCTTAAAGGTGAATGCACTCCAAAGAATATTGCGTGGGGACAGCGCTGGTGTCCGATCAGCTATTCTTACGAAGACGGTACATTGCGTGGCTATGTAAAGGCTCGTTTTGTGCGGGATCAGGAATGCCCGTAAGCAGAATGCTGAGTTAGAGCCGGTTATAACCCCGTCATTTATGGCGGGGTTTTTGGTTTTATCAGCCGGCTATAAGAGTTGCGGCGACTTCGGATAACAGGCATCCTTTGTCATGCAGCATACGAATTGCATTTTTTGTGATGTCACGGTTTCCGGTATTGCCGATAAATGTACTGGCGCTGTCGCTAAATTCGATCACGATGTTTTCTGTACACCATGCAGACCGGTAGTCGATTTTTGCGATTGCAGTATAGGGCTTCCGGCGCAGTCTGAACAAACGAAACTCAACTGCATCACTGTGCAATATCAGCTTGGGCTTTATGCTGTTGGAACCCCAAGCAAACCAAGGTGCAAATTTCCAGCCACCAAAAGAGGCTTTAAGAGGAATGTTTACCGGAGCAGTCATGGTATGGATTATTAGAGTTTCTGTCTAAAGATTTATGAGTGTTTTTGAAACGGAACGGTAGCTTCGACCTGCGCTGATTTCGTTTTGGCAGAGCGGAACGATTTCATCTGCGTTCCCACTGCAAAACCTGCAACGGCCAGCACCAGACAACTGATGATAATCAGTCTTTTCTGAAAGGCCTCTTGAAACATAGCTGGCTACCTTATGCTCTCGTCAGAAAATTATTGCGCAAAACAATAATACCCGAACATGAGCGGAATGGAAGATATTCCCTTTATTTTTACACATGCCAGCATCTGATTGTGATATTTTTCAAGTATAAGCATATAAAAATGAGCCACATTCGTGCAAACACATATTTATCAATTTCGGTGTATCAGGTGGTGGTTTTTGTAATATCATTCTCCTGGAATTGATCTTCAGGTTGATCTGCGCTGCGCTCTTATTAAACTTGTGCCGGATATATGGGAATAATTTCCAATAACACGCATGGGATGCGACTGCTTGTTCCGACAAGGTAATGAACCGGAAGGTTTTATGAATATTGATGCTGATGGCCTGATATGTGTGCCTGAAAATGTAGCGTATCAGGCAGAATTTCTTCCGTTGCTGACGGCAGTTCGGGAACGTTTTGAGCAGTGCACTGCTGATCTGGTTCATAGTGTTTATGTCTATGGCAGTGTATCAAGGGGCGCAGCTGTACCTAACCATTCCGATCTCGATCTGACCGTGTTGTTAACCAATGCTCCGAAGCCGGAAGATTATTCAAGACTGGAGCAGATACGGCAACAGCTTGAGGGGGATTACCCTATTGTTACTAAAGTGGATTTTGATGTTGGCTCTCTGAAGCAGATGATGTCACCCGAAATTGGTATAGCGTGGCGTTATTGGTTGAAGCATCATTGCCGTTGTATGTATGGGCCAGATCTGACCATCGACATTTTGCCATTCAGACCATCTGCTATGCTCGCGCTTGCTGTGAATGGCGACTATCATCAAGTGCTTGTTAATTATGCGGAAAAGATAGGGGCGTGCGAAACGCAAGCATTGTCAAAAAAGTTACGGCGCGAAGCTGCTCGTAAGGCTATTCGTTCGACAAATATATTGCGGACGGAAACGGATGCAAGCTGGCCATCAAGTTTGGATGAGCATGCTGAACGCTTTCAGACTCTCTTTCCTGAAAAGGCCGATGAGATACAGTACTTTCTTATGCATGCCCAAGGGGTAACAGCTGAAGCGGATGATTTTGTTGGGCGTCTCATACAGTTTGCCGATTGGATGGATCAGACAAAACGTGTGAACTGAGTGCCTTAAATCTCAGCGCTTAATCTGTCTCCGCGGCTGGTTGGTGAGGAAATGACAAGGAACATAACATCCTGATCGCTGTCATTTCTGGCCTGATGAGGAAGGTTTGGCTGAATTTCAATACTGTTTCGCGCTGTAATCCGGTGTAACACGCCGTCAAGCTCCATGGTCAATGTACCGGAGAGAACATAAAAGACCTGTTTGGATTTTGTATGGTAATGTCGTTGTTCCGCTGTTTGAGGAGGCATACGTTCTTCTATGACGAGGAGATCGCTGCCACCCGATAATATCCAGCCGTCACAATTATTACCCCATCTATAATGTTCTGCATTGTTTGTATTTTTGATCATGTGTTTTGTCCGTATGTGGTGCTGATTGTGCGAGTGAGTTCATAGGAAGTAATCTTGTGTCAGCAAAGAAAAGCAGCGGTTATAACGGCTTGCCGTTATTGTAATTTTTTGCCTCAATGGTTCAGACTGTATCCGCAAAGACTGGATCAGTAAAACGGGAGAGCAAGGTGATAACAGAAACAGACCGCATACATCTGCAGCGCTGCATTGAACTGGCAGCAACTGCTGTTGAAAAAGGGGATGAGCCTTTCGGGTCGGTTTTGGTAACTGCTGAGGGAGAGGTGGTTTTTGAAGACCACAATCATGTCGCTGACGGAGATCATACGCAGCATCCGGAATTTGCTATCGCCAGATGGGCAGCTGAGAATATGAGCTCTGAGGAGCGCGCTAAGGCAACGGTTTATACATCCGGCGAGCATTGTCCGATGTGTGCTGCCGCGCATGGCTGGGTCGGCTTGGGGCGCATTGTTTATGCCAGTTCGTCAGACCAACTGCAGGACTGGCTTTACGGACTAGGTGTGTCTTTGTCTCGCGTCCGGCCATTGCCGATTGATGCAATTATTACGGATACGATTGTTGAAGGGCCGGTCGAGGATTTGGCTGAGCAGGTTCGGCTATTGCATGTAAAATTTCATGGCGGGCAGCCGTAAAATAATGATTTAAAAGAAAATGCCCCTGTTACGCATTATAGTATGACAGGGGCGTTTTGGGTTTTATTCTTCGTCTCTTTCCGGTTGAACGAGATAGATCAGAACCAGAATGATGGTTACGAAAAAGCGGAATGCATCAGGCACGCCGTTCCATTGCTTGGACATCCACATACCAAACCATTCACCACCAACGGACATAAAGGCAACCTGCCATGTCAGAAAGCCTAATGTCAGGCCGGCAACGGCGAGATTTTTGCTTTTGTTGAAAACCTTTGCACTTTCATTGCGCGCGGCCAGCAGTTTAAAGCCCGCAATCCAGCAAATAATAGCGGTTAAGGTTTCGAGCGTTATAATACCGATATAACCAACATGGTGCAGCCATTCGGTTTCAATAGCTCTGTACTTGATGGTTGCATCAGGGAAGATGGTATCCATGAGGAATACATGATGTACAAATGCGAAGTTGGAACCGTAATCGGTAATGTTACCGAAGGCGACTAAAGACGCAAAAAATGCGATTGCCATCACCATAAAGATTTTTGACAGTCGGATGATCATATCATTACTTTCTATGTTAGAGAGCGAGTTTGTTCAATAATCGAAACAAGGACTAACGAACTGGTTATGAAGTTTTTCAGCTGAAAACAATATGTTTTAATTAACATATTCTTAAAATGAAAATACTCACTACGCAATCAAGGTTGTACAAGTTCTCAACTGAAGTTACGTGTTGCTTGTGATTGCTGTATCGGCCTCACTGGTAAATATTTTGGTAATCGTGTCTATAATATTCGAAATATTAAATTAATATTTATTATTGAAATATACAGCAATCGCTCCGTTGATCGCGAGTATTAAGATTATGCATATCCAGAACTCTGCCATCTTGCTCTCCTCCGATTGAAGAATGACAAAGCAGATGGTGGATTGCCGAGTTATAATTTTCTATTTTTGAATAAGATGCCGAAGTTTTGTTTCACTGATGAATTTATTATTGAATGAAAATCAAATGCGGAAACAGACGCGCTCTTCATGGGTAAACAGAAAGAGCGCAGTATTGTTTGGAGGTTAGGTCAGATCGGCTTTCTCATGGAGGGGGCAGCATGATGAGTGAAGTTTTGAGCCTCGTAAAACGGGATAGCTTCCTGTCGCGCATCCAGAAAAATTGCAGACATATTGCGGGCTTTTGCGTCAGCCTCTGCATATCCTAATAATAAGCGTCCTGCGCCGTTTCCACGCAAAGTTGTGTCTACAACAAGATCGTCAATATGCAGATGTGAGCCTCTGGCTAAAGTGTGCACGGGTCTCATTCCCATCACGCCGACGAGTGTATCTTGTTTAAAAGCTCCGACTAATTCGTAACCTGAATAGGATTGCCTTTTGACTCTGGATAAAAATTCGCTCTGACTAAGTGAACGGAGCTGCGCAATAACCGGATATGCGTTGGGCCACTCGGCAGGGGTTAGTCTACGTATAGTGATCATTGGATGATGCTTTCAGAGAACAGTAGCGAAACAGAACTATTACATTTTCAGTTGAGCAATCCAATTGAATAGATGGTATATGCTTATGCTTCGCATGCATAAGTATGGTTGCCCAAATTAAACGGGTAGTTAATTGAGTGCTCTTGAGAAATTATTGCAATGAACCATGTTCATATGATCAACCATATGGTCTGTTTCTTTAATATTCAGGCCTATGATCTCTTTGCCATTATGCCTGGCTATGCCACCAGTAATGATATCAAAAACGCACCAATGACCGCTCGGGAGTTTTCTCATATCGTAACGAATACGCATCACAATAAACTTTTAAAATAGGTCGAAAATTTGTGAATTCGGACTTGTACATTAAATAATCAAAAAATCCATCTCATAGATTAAATAGATCGATGCAAAAAAGAATGGGGTTGTTTATTTGGTATTGCTAATTAATTTAGGGTTATTGAAATGAACATTAGGAAAATATTTTTATAATAATAGTTTCTATTTATGAATATCGTCCATTCATGGCAGATTAAATATAAATTTATCATTTAAAAGATTTATGAGAAGATGTTTTAGATTTAAATCTAAAACAATGAATAATAATTGTAATGCAATTTTTCAAATAAATAAATTTTAATATTAATTTGCATGTAATAAAAATTAGATTTTAATCTATCAGTTTATATTTTCCACGTGCCACACGAATGAATAAAGCTTCTGTAGCAGGCCGGTTCTCTGTGCAATTGTAAGCCATATATGAAAAATAACGGCAGTATGGCCAGCCACGAGCGATGCGGCGCACATCTCTCGGTGTAAATGGCTCTTTCAATGTGCCATGCACCCTCACTGCGTTTTTGATGAGTGGGTATATGCTCTCCTTATCCATATCTTATAATAAAATGATGAGGTGCGCATGAGTATCCCCTGGAACTAGGGGGGGCTTTGTTTTATCCATAGACAATTGCGGGCAAAGTGCGTTCTGCTGCTGTGCAGTCGGATGATTGCTAGGTTTGTGACGCTAAAAGAATAAGTATTACGACTGACTTGAGCGTGCAGCTATTATTTTTGCTTTGAGAAGCCTTTTGCTGATGTGAAAGCAATAAATCAGGCCTTTTTCTTTATAGCATGTTTTCATAACATAAAAATAATTCCGCCCATGGATGCTCTGAAAGATTTCCAGAGCTTCTTTCAGGAGGCGAGGTTTTTGGTCTGCTGGCGCTTTTTTGGCTATTTTGCGGACTGCAGTACGGAATTGATGCATGGTGAAAACCATGAGTGCGCTTAAAGCTTCCTCATTGATTTGGCCATGGACTTCTTCATATCTGGTCTTTAAATCGAGTATCGCCTTCAGTGGTTTGATTTCGTCAGCTGCTTTCATATTTGAAATGATGCTGCCTGGCCTCTGACGATATGCATATAGAGGCTCATCAATATAGCAAACCGATTTTGAAAGTGACATTAATAGAGGGACAACACTGATGTCTTCAAAAATTTGACCGACGGGGAAGTCTGTTTCTTCCCTGAATATGTCTCTGTGATAGACTTTTGAATGGGCATGAAGATTGTTGCTGCGTAAGCAAGCGGAAAAAGCACTCACATGATTGGTTCTATGTTCGCCTGATACTCCGACATATGGTCGTTGTTCTGTCTGAGTGCATAGAAGTTGTTCGGCTGGATCTTCATACCAAAAATTAAAATTGAAAAGAATAATGTCTACATTTGAGGTGTGAATAATTGATAATATTTTATCAATGGCACCATCTAGAATTTTGTCGTCGGAATCAAAAAACCAAAGATACTCTCCGCTAGCCATGTTTCGGAGTGTATTTCTTGCGTAGCTAAGCCCTTTATTTTGAGGGCCTAATTCTAATCTGAAATTAGGGTTTTTATAAATTGAACTATTTTTAATAATATCTACAGTGTTATCAGTTGAAGCGTCATCGTAGACGATGACTTCGCACTCATCGGTAAGCTGCGTTTCGATGCTTTCTAAACATTCTATAACGTATTTTTCTACGTTGTAGCTTGGCACAAGAATGCTTAATTTTTTGGGCGGATTGAAGTCAGAGTTAAACAATGCATGGCCTCCGTAGATTATGAATCTCCTTCCATGCGGGCATTTAAAAAGCAATAGATTAAATTGCTAACTTTAGAATCTTTATAAATCATCTGCATGAAACCCGCAAATGTGAACATGAACAGGTACAGTGGCTCTGGTAAAGGAAAACCTGTTAGTTGGAGAAGTGCGTCTTTTCTGAAATCGCACTGCTGACCTTTGAGGTTTTGCACGAGCAGCGCTACTGCCTTTACGAGTACGCTCGGTTCAATGCCGAAAGCTCGTCCGACAATTCAGGCTTCTCGATGGATGTTCCAAGTGAGATTAAAAACGGTAGCTTGTCCTTTGCGTAAGTCCTGCATGAGCTCAAAACTTTTGCACGTCGTATAGATCGGTTTTATGGTCTTGAACTCTCACATGGGATTGATCTGTTGCTTCTGACTGTCATGATCGGCCTCGACAACGTTGTTCAAATAATTGACCTGTCAGTGAACGAGGTCTTTGGGGTGTTTCCGTCGGTTTCAGATCCATATACCCAAGCCCTTAGGGTGGGCAGGCTATTATTCACCCTCTCACTATAGCGCGATCAGAAAAAATTGAGCTGTTTAATCAGAATTATTCTGCTAGTGCTTTCTGCGACAGATAACAGCATGGAATATTCAAAAATGGATTGGGTTCCTATCGTCTTCGGTATTTTTAAACTTGGTGTCCTCGGCGTTTGCATGTTCTTCGCCATCAAGTGGCATTATGATAAAGATAAGGAAGAAGCGCAGCGGAAAAAAGAAGAAGCGCAGATGCAGAGCGAAGTAAGCGGAGTGTAAGTATACGCTTGACGCATATAACTCTGCCTGAGGCAGACAAATAAAAAGCCCCGGAGGTCTTCTCCGAGGCTTTTTCTATATTGGGGTAGGTATTGCAGGTTACGCATCTCAATCTAATCACTCCGCACCGGCTTATGCAAAGGCAAAGGATACATTCCGGCTACGATCCTCGAGCTGACGTACCCGTTTCATCTCAGATGGTATCAAACCAGCATATTTCTTACGCCAATTATAAAACGTGGCATCTGAAATACCGGCTTTACGGCAGACTTCACCAATTGATGCTACATGCTCAGCCTGCTTTAAAACAAATGTAATCTGTGCTTCCGAAAACTTCGATGCTTTCATGGAATTCTCTTTCTCCCAAACAAGGGGTTATAAGTGGAAAATTCCAGTTCTAAATGGACTAATTTACGGGGAGCATGTCAATTTTCACAATGCAGTTTGTGCAGTGAAGATGTTTCGCATAGGTATGACAGACGTCTCTGCTCAAGAGAATATCATTAAGGGACTTCGGATGGTGGAGCTCAAGATCAGGCAGTGATACTGCGTTAGTTGAAGCGCCATTCGCCGTATAAAATCAGAATGTTATTGCAAGTGTCTCCGCACCCACTCTTCCAGCATCTGTACACCAAAGGCTGTAGCACCCTGACGCCCAAGCGGACGGTCTTCATCTGTTATTTCTTTTCCGGCGATATCGAGATGAACCCAGGGACATCCGTTGGTAAAATGGCGCAGGAAAGCTGCAGCAAAAGGCGCATCGCCGCCCTCTGACGATTTCGCGTGGTGACGCAAATCTGCAAGCGGGGAGTTCAATCCTTCATCATATCCCCGATCAAGGGGCAGACGCCAGAAGCGCTCGCCTACTGTCTCACCTGCTGCAATTATCTGCTCGGCTAAAGCATCGTGAGTGCTGAACAGACCTGCAAAAACAGAACCAAGACCCCGCTCTACAGAATAGGTCAGTGTTGCAACATCCACAATGACGGAGGGGGCGAAACGCGTTGCAGCATAGTAAATACAATCTGCAAGAACCAGACGGCCTTCTGCATCAGTGTCAAACACTTCTACGGTCTGCCCCGACAAAGTATCGATAATATCTCTGGGTTTGAACGATTGGCCAGAAATTAAGTTTTCAGCAATGCCAAGTATTCCAACGACATGCACTGAGCTTTTTTGTCTTGCGAGGGAGAGTATGAGGCCGGCAACTGTTGCGGCTCCTGCCATATCCGCCTTCATGTCGAACATGGATTCTTCGCTTTTGATGGAAAGCCCGCCGGAATCGAAACATACGCCCTTGCCAACAAAGGCGAGCGGTTCGTCGCTCGACGCTTCGCCGCGATAGCGAAGCACAGCAATGCGAGGCGCCCGTACCGAACCGGAGCCAACCGCAAGCAGTGCTGCGGCTCCGAGTTTCTGTAGCTCGAGTGCCTCCAGCATTTCTACTTCAACACCGGCATTCCTTAATGGTTCCAAATATTCGGCGAAGCTATCCGGATGGAGATAGTTAGGTGGCAGGTTGACAAGTGTGCGGGCATATTCAACACCTTCCGCTACTGCATTAAGCTGGATAAGTGCCGAACTTAACGCCGCCTTGTCAGCACCGACCAGCCGGAACCGCCAAGGGTTATCAAGAGCCGCTACAGGTCTGACCTTACGCAAATCAAAACGATAACGGCGTAGTCGGATGCCAAGCGCGAGATGCGCCAGAATGTCCTCGGGGCTAAGACTGCCCCCCTCAAACGGTTCGAGAAGAATAGTCGCCTCGCATTCGCCTCTTTTCTCCAGATGCATTGCGAGTTTTCCGCCGGCAGACGTTAGGTTAAGCGCTGACAGACATTCAGCTTTTGCTAGCGCAAGGATAATAACACGTCGTGCCGGTACATCGCGCGGCGGGCTCAGATCGATACAGGTGCCACATTCGGCAGGAGCGGCAGACACAGAACAGGCGCGCGAAATAATACCGCCCATTGTTTTATCCAACTCTGAAATGCGTGTTCCAAGAGGTTGTCCCTCAACTTTTATGATCACAATAACAGAAGTGTCGACAGATAAGCTGTCTGATGGTTCGAAGACTGGTACCGGTGATTGTGGCATATAATGATGTTCCTGAAATAATGTGATGATCGAACAGCTCTTTCCGATCCGCCTTGCAAAGATTGATTGCGTTGCTCTGCCTCAGGATATGCTCAGTCAAAGGGCGAGATATACTAAGCGGGCAAAACAGCTGTCCGCATCTTGACGTGCGGCAGCTTCCGCCCCGATTGGGACAGCCTTTGAAACTCGTAAATCGTTGAGATATTTCAATCTATTCTGATGAATTTTATGAATGGGCAGTCAAAGACTGGCAAATAACTTCTGCCATCATATCCTCGCCTTCATCATCCATTCCCATTTCTGCAAAGCCGAATTTTGCATAAAATTTCTTTGCAGTCAGATTGGCAGGATTATAGCCGATGATGATTTTTACGGGTTTGATGGTTTGTTTGATTTCATCGAGGATAATTTTAAAAGCTTCACGACCGATACCCTTGTTTTGGAAATGATGATCAATCATGAATCTCCATACGGAAACGGTATTATTGGCTTCAATAACCCACATAACAAACCCTACAGGCTTGTTATTCAGGCAGATAGCGCGCGCCTGATAATTCGGCTCGAAAACAGATTGCACGATCGACCATGTGTTTGTCGCAATGTAATCCTGTTGTTCATCGGTGACATCTAAGTCGCAAACATCCTCATAATTGTCCCGGGTAATATTGGTGAGAGTAATATCTGAAAGTGTCATGGTCATCCCGGAAAATTAAGGTGTTTCAACGCGATAAGCAGGAACATCTGCTGCTTTTAATGCAAATGCTTTATCACCGGTTATCGTATTGAATTGAATGCGCTCAGGGTTAAATGCGGGCTCCGCAGGGCGAAATAGACCGTTTCCTAAAGGGACAAGGGCTGTCATTTCACCGTCAATGTAACCTGCAAGTTTGCCGTTGCGTATGAAAATTCTGATAGGGTCAGGTGAGCAGCCGTATGTTTCGTAATGTCCGGCATAGGGCACAAGTTCGCTTGGCGCAGGAGTTGCAGTGAGATTGCTGCCATCCTTCACATACCACTCGGCACCATAAGCAACATCCGTTACATCCGATTGTGCATCCTCTGATGCCTGACCAAATATATAAGCTGAATTACCGGGATGCTCGGACGGCCCGCGGAATATTGCAGATGCAATCCTCTTAAGTTCAACAGACTTATTGTGGCTTTTCAGAGTAAGTTTACCGGAAATATCTTCAAACTGCAGAACTTGTCCTGCGGCATTGCGATATGTGCCTGCATAATGAGACGCAGATATTTTCTCAGGCTTAGCCGGAGGTGCTTTTAGCGGCAGATTATGATGAGCCGCTTGAATAGTGTCTAAAATCCACTGTCCGAGCTCTGGCTCAATTGGTCCGTTTCTGAGCGTAACGATACTATAACCTTCATCCATATGTGCTTCGAGATTGGCACGATAACCGGCAATCGCACCGGTATGCTCATAAACAACGCCTTGCTGTGTCTGGCGTATTTCTATGCCATATGCGTAGCCTTCAAAAAGCGGGGTTGTGAAAAGCGAAAAGGCTGTGTCTGATATTAAGCGTCCGTCGGGTCCTGCTCCGCGATTTAAGATAAACCGGGCATAGGTGCTGAGATCACCGACCGTTGAGACAACACTGCCGTCCCCTGCGGAATATTCAACCCACGGTGCTTCTACAAGGCTGTCATCTGCCGGTGAAGGATCGTAGCTTTCTGCTATTTGACCCCGTTGTGTATTATCAATACGGCCATGAGAAGCATTCATCCCTAATGGCGCAAGAATACGTCGTTCGATAATTGAATTATATGGCGCTTTTTCAATCGCTTCGAGTGTGAACCCAAGCGCCTGATAACCGACATTAGAGTACCAGTGATGTGTTCCCGGAGCATAAGGCAATTCATAGTTGCGAAGTTGATATGTACCTGCCGGACTATCAGTGCAGAGGTTATCATCAGGCAATGAAGCGGTATGGGTGAGCAAATGATGTCCTGTTACATCACCATAGGCTGATTTAACACTAAACCACAGCAAGAAATCAGAAGCCGGCAAAGTGGGGTCGTAGCGATTTTCTTCCATAAGCTGCAGGAGTGCTATGGCTGTCATGGATTTACTGATTGAACCAATCGCAAAGCCTGTTTCCTCGGTTACAGGTCGTTTGGTTTTCAAATCGGCATAACCATGCACGATAACGCGTTGCAAACGGTCGCGATCTGAAATGCCGATCACCATACCAGGTACTGAAGATGAAGAGAGCGCTTGCCTGATAAGATCAACAGCTTCATCAAGCGTTTCGTTGTTTTGCTGCTGTGCTCCCGTAGCGCTGGTTGAAAATACAGCGCACAGAACTGCTGCAAAGAAAGACTTTGAACTATAAATCCGCATGTAAAATCCTCAGTGACAAAGAGAAAAACGCAGGAGACCGTTAAGCACAGTGTGCAGGCGCATCTGTTTTCAGACTTAATTTTTGATAGATTTATTGTCAGGATTACATGTATCGTTTGCGAATGTTGTGCGCAGATTTATCACCTGAGAAAGGGTGGCAACGATTTTCTGTTTTGTAAATTTTATTTAAATATTTGTTATTATTATGAAAAAATATGAGCAACCTTCAGCTTAATGCAATTGAGCGATGACAGAAAAATAACAAATAATTATTGACGACATTAAAATACCAAATATTGTTACGGTAACAAATATGACGTGTTGCTGTTCCGGCAGACAATGCGCATCGGGAACATATGAGGTCTCTTGTCGAGAAGATGTCAGTTCTATAGCTGCCTCATATTTAAATTTATTTCTGAATACTGTGTCGGAGGCAATCGATGGCTCCGAAAAAATACCTGTCCGATTTGTATCTGATCGCTCAATGCGAGCCCGGATTTATGAGGTTATTATGTTTCGTACTCTTGCTGTGAGTTTTATCATGATGTCTGCTTCTGTTGCTTTCGCTGAAAACAAACCTGCTCTTTCTCCAGAGCAGGTACAACGTATTGACCGGTACGTTACGGCAGAAATGGCGCGGCAGAGAATTCCGGGTTTGACACTCGGTATTTATAAAAACGGCGATGCCGTGCTGACCAAAGGCTATGGGCTTGCCAATATTGAATTGAATGTCCCGATGACAGCTGACAGTGTTTTGCAATCCGGATCTGTTGGTAAATCTTTTACGGCAACAGCCGTAATGATGCTGGTCGAACAGGGTAAAATTCATCTGGAAGATAGTATTACCCAATATTTTCCTGAGGCACCGGATAGCTGGAAGCCGATAAAAGTTGCTAATCTATTGTCGCATACTTCAGGTATTGCGGCGTATGATACGCCGGAGTTACAAAAAGCCGGCATGCCATTTGATCTTCGCAGTGATTTCTCTGAAGCCGAGATGGTCGGGAAGATTGTAAAATTGCCGCTGGATTTTAACGCCGGTGAAGGGTGGAGTTACGAGAACACCAATTTTGTTTTGCTCGGAATTATGATCCATCGGGTGAGTGGTCATCATTATAGTGCATTTTTGCATGATAATATCTTTTCACCACTTGGCATGAAATCATCGAGAATTATTTCTGACACGGATATTATTCCAGACCGTGTTGCCGGCTATGAAATGATTGGCGGAACTTTGCGCAATCAGGAGTGGGTTTCTCCGACGTTTAATTCTACGGCCGATGGCACAATCTATTTTACAGTTAGCGATATCGAATATTGGGACAGGGCACTCAGCAGTGAAAAACTGTTGCAAAAAGATACGCTGCAGAAAATGTGGACACCCTATCCCTATGGTGGCAAGACGGCTGATGAAGGATATGGTTTTGGCTGGGAAATCCATTTTGTGAATGGTCATAAAGTCATTGAACATGATGGTGCATGGCAGGGATTTACCACATCTTACTCACGCTATATCGATGACAAACTTACCGTTGTTGTGCTGACAAATCTGGACTCTGATCATAGTAATCCTGCGGCTGTAGTTCGCGCGGTAGCAGGTATTATTGAGCCAAAACTAGAGCTTGCGCCGCGCAAAGCTATTACAGACGACAAAGAGAAATTTTCTCAAAATGTTTGGAAGGAATTCCAAACGCTCATGCAGTCAGGCGATAGTCAAAAGCTATTCAATGGTGAGGGAGCCTCTGTTGTTGATATTGCAGATTTGCGTAAATCCTTGCCGGAAAATTGGGCAGAGAGCGTACCTGAACTGATTACGAGAACCCGTGAAGGGGACAGGACGCGATCTGTCTACAAGATCGGAGAGGGTAATGATAAGAGATTACTCGAGGTTGTCAGTAATGCTGAAGATAAAGTATTTGGATTGTCTGTTAATGCGGATCCGGATAACCGCTAATCAATAATAACGTAAAACTCTCCTGATTTTACAATATATGACCAAATATAAAGCCTGTTCTGACCGGACAGGCTCATGGATTGCCGTGTCTTTTTTTGGGGTAGCAAGAGCCCGGCAAATGAATCCTCTCGGTTTGCATACTACAGCAAATGTACAGGTTTTGGCAGTTTTGCCGGAAGATATGCAGAAAATCTCAAGACAATAAATAAAAATGGGGGAAGTATGAGGGCTTTTAGTAAAGCTACGCTGGCTATTTGCTGGATTTTAGCAACAGCAGGAGCGATCAGGGCTGAAAATGATGAATATATACGGACATGTGAAAGCTATGAGGAAGGCTTTTTCAGAGTTGGTGAAGATGGCATGTGTGTCCGTCTTGGTGGGACGTTGAGGCATGATATTATAGCCGGTCATGACATAGATGATGGTACGCGTTACCGGCACTTACAATCTAAAACCAAATTTTTTCTGGAAATTGATAGCAGAGCGGACACAGAGCTTGGGGTTTTAAAATCCTATGGCGAACTGGAGTTTGTTTTCACAGATGGTGAGGATAAAGGCGCTGATATCTCTGACCTCTATATAGAACTCGGAGGTCTTAAAATTGGTTATTCTGACAGTATTTATGAAACATGGTTTGATTGGGATAATGGTGCCATCAATGATGATACTGTGAATTATTCCGGCGATATGACACCTGTCATCAGCTTTACAAAAAATCTGAATAACGGATTTTCCTATACCATTGGTGCTGAAATCGGTGCGGAAACTGACTTGTCATTTGTTTCCGGTGACGATGACAATATTCGTATACAAGTTAATGAAACACATGATTATCGGATAACCGGTTATATGCCGCATGTGGTTGGGGGAATGAAATATGAAGCAGAAAGAGGCACGGTAACAATCGCAGCGGGATATGATGCCAAGATACGCGAAATTGGTATCAAAGGACGCCTTAATTACAGGCTGACAGATGCAACCGGCGTTTTCACAATGCTAGGATATCAGACTAATGGTGAGAAAAGAAATTATTACGGTAACTGGAATGGTAATTATGCTGTCTGGGCAGGCTTTTTTACAGAAATAAACTCAAGGACGATTTTTAATTTTCAGGTTGCTTATGAAGATGCAGGGACATGGGCAGCGGCTGCAGATTTTAATTTTTCGCTGCTGCCCAATTTAGTTATTACGCCCGAAATCAACTACACTTCTTTTTCTGAAGAGCGATCTTTGCATCGTGAAGCATTAGGCGGAATGTTGAGGATCAAACATATATTCTAGTGAATCATTCGGCATTTAAAAGAGTTGGCTCGGGAAATTTTATGATTGTTGGAAGTGGAGTTTAGCTCTGACAAAGGCTTAGATATCACGCATAGGGGGTATTGTGGTTTAGCCTCAATTAGTGCTGAATTTTATCAGTAGAGTTTAGTTATGAGCGACAGATGCATCCATTCCAATCCAGAAACGATAAATTTCGTTTTCACTGGTGTGGTGACACTCGATATCTTTAATATTGTTGGCAGTTAAGGCTTGTTTCCAAAAATACCGAGCAGAACTATTGCTAAGGCTGACACTGATTTCCCATAGACCTTTATGGGTTTGGATCAGTTTTTGCAGAGCTGATTTTCCGATTTTATTACGGCGATATGCGGGGGAAATGAAAAACTCAGCGATGGCAAAATCGGTCGGTAAACCGAGTACTGACCATTGGTTGATCAGTGCAAAGCCTGCAACTTCATTATTGAGGGTTATAAAATACGGCCAGCGTGTCGCATCTGTCCAATAATCATCAAAATAGGGATAGTCCGTACCCGCATGATCATCGTCATTTGTCTCGGCGAGATACGCTGTCATCAGCTCTTTTAAAAGTTCTTTGTCTTTTAAAGCTGCTAACACTATTGCGACTGACATGAGATTTGCCCTGATGATCATTATTGATAGAATGGTTTTGAACGCACTTTTCACGCGCTGGCACAGTGCAGGATTTATGTGAAGTTTTCACCAAGCATTATGCATGATTATGTTGAGAGGCAGATACGGTCAAACAGCATTCAGCAGTTTTAGTAATCTGTTTGACAGCCGCTTTTACCTCAAAGCGGCTTCAATGAGATTGCGTACAGTTTTGGCCAAAACAGGGCTGTCGTCTACCAATGCTTTCGCGCAGATCCCGTCAGTCAGAGCCACAATTGTTTGAATTTTCAGAGCATCATTCGTCTGTTTTGAGATGGTTTGTGTGACAAGGTCACGCCAGTGGTTGGCGATTGTGCGCAAGGCCGGACGGCGCGCTGCTAGCAAAGTCAGCTCTCTTTCTGCAATTGCTCTCTGCCGCCCTGCGCCGCTCGATTGTGCAATCATTTCTGCAATCGCACCTATTTCGTCATGTCCCTCTGCAAGCAATGTTTGAAATTGTTGCGCATAGTCTTTTGCGGCTGTGGTTAAAGCAGCAAGCATCAGGTCATCGAGCGTTGCAAAATAATAGATTGCCGAACTTGGCGATACGCCGGCTTGTTTGGCAACGCTTCTGTGCGTCACACCGGAGATGCCGTCGCGTTCAATGATTGTTAGAGTCGCACTGATCAGATTTTGAATTGTCAGATCGCCTCTGGCTTTCCGGCCGTCTTTGGTAGCGTTACTTGTCAAGATTACCTCCAAGCTCGAGGGAGACAACGCCGCCGATTACCAGCAGAATGCCTGCCGTCTGCAACAGCGATAATTTATCGTTTAAAAATACAGCGCCTATGATTGCCACAACCGCTACACCAAGGCCAGCCCAGATAGCGTAGGCAACACCGATGGGCATGCCCCGATTGAGAACCAGTGACAGCAGATAATAGGCGCTGAGAACGCCGATCACTGCCAAAAACGTTGGGAGAGGTTTGGTGAAACCATTGGAAAATCGTGTTGATAGCGCGCCTAATATTTCCGCAGAAATTGCAGCGGCAAGCGAAAGATAAGTCATTCAAGCATCCTATTTTTGAACATTTGTTCAAAAATAGGATGCGATCTGCAACTTGTCAAATTGTGTCTAAAACAAAGTAGCTATCAATTATTTATTGAATAAAAAATCATGCTTATGAGTTGATCAAGTCAACTATCGGGCAAGTTATTATGCATAAATATGAAGCTGGTATCACGAGGGCGCAGATAACGGCAAACGCTTGGCCTTCGCTGGTAATATCTACCGTATTCTGGCCAGCGGTGCAGAAAAGAATAGTACGCATTGTTAGAAACACTTGTTGGACCGGGACAGGAGGGGGCGCAGCTGCATCTGTATGAGCGCGAGGAAGAAGTTTTTTCATTCTGGAAGATGCCATGATTTTCTTTATCGAGAATGAGAAACTCATGGCACCAGAAGGCGGATTATTGACACTGTCGCGTGAGTTTAATGCCCATGATGTGTTGTTCTCTTACTAACCGTCAGATCGGCAAAACCAGTCCGTGGTATAATTATACCGGCATGGGCAATGTTCGATGCGATGGAAATGGGTAAGATCGTCAAAGAGATCGTGAAAGTTGACGATCATACGGTCAAAATGGAACCACTGGTTTTGTATCGCTTTAAGAATGATGATCTCGACAAGTCAGAACCGTAAACGGCATCGCTCTTGACAGAAAACTGACAAAACCGATGCCTTGTCTTGACGAAAATCGGGCATAGAGTGCTGTAAACTTGGTGGAGGGGGAATTCTGTTCAGGCTTATTTGGTATGACCGGTAAAATGTTTGTAGAGCGCGGAGATTTCATTCATTCGTGCTTCCACAGATGGCCCGAGCTGGCTGACAACTTCATTAAGCAACAGGTTTCCCAACACAGCCATCATTGCGGTTGAATCCCAGAATGTGCCTGTATCTGTAGGGACATTAAAGGTTTCTGTCGCAACGCCACGGCACCAGTGGCAATAGGGATCAGTAAACAGCGTAACAGGAATATCTGCAGCTTTTGCACGGCGTGCGAGTAGTGCAGCAAGATTGGAATATTTGCGCGCTTCAAACATTACTAGAGCGGAGTGATTGTTATCGTTTAAGAAAATCTCGGAAAAGTTGCCATTGGTGGTATCAACAAGAAATATATTATCGCGCAGATATTGCAGCTGATGTGCAAAATATTGTGCGAGGCCGCGCTCTGTCTGGAAGCCGACAACAAAGACCTTTTTAGCCGTGGCAAGACGGATGGCGGCGGCTTTCCATTGCGGTTTACGTGCGAGTTCATGAATATGAACAAGCGCAGCAATTTCTTTCTCGAGGATTTTGGCAGAGGCATCACCTTTACTGCTTTCCTCAGTGAATTCTTTTAAACGATCGCCGACCAGCCACGGTTGATGACCGATAGATTCGCCTAGTTCTGTCTTTAAGTCTTTGAAATGCTTATAGCCAAGCTTTCGACAAAACCGTCCGATTGTCACTTCGCTGACGCCTATTTTCTCAGCGAGTGTTGCTGCATTCTCAAAAGGCAGTGAGTTGAGATTGGTCAACATGTAGTTTGCAATCTGACTACCTGCTGAGGTGCTATCCTCAAGGCTTGATTTCAGGCGTTCGCGGATAGCTTCAGACATAAATTGTTCCCATTAGATTGAATGTAAGTTTTCTGTCTTTTAATCCTTGATGACAGAAAAGAATCACTCTAGCATCCTCCGTAATTATAAAACGGTACTCCGTCAGGAGTAAACGTAACAGGGCAAAGCCCGGTCGGTGGAGGAATAATGAACCGTCGTGATTTTTTGCTGTCGTCAGCAGCTTTTCTTCTTACTACACAAACCCTGTTGTCAACCAGTCTTCCTGTGCAGGCATTTGGCTCGGAAGTTGTTATTGTGCTTTCCAGTGACGAAACCGGTGCGCCGCATTTGGATCCGATCCGCGCAACAGTGCTCAGTGTTGCTGCAGATCTGATTTACGATCGTTTGATTGCGATGTCTGATCAGCATACATTCCATCCGCATCTTGCTGAATCCTGGCAAGAAAGCGAAGACGGCCTGAACTGGACATTCCAGCTGAAAAAGAATGTCCTTTTCCACGATGGTGAACCTTTTAATGCAGATACAATTGTCTGGTGGGTTAGACAATTTGCAAATAGTTCGAACCAGCATGTCAGTGAAGCGATTGAAAAAGTAGTCGTCATTGATGAGCACACAGTTCGCTTTGAAATGAAGCGTCCTGATCCTAACCTGCTTTATAATCTGGCATCCTATTTTATGAGTATCCCGTCGCCTAAAGCTTATGAGGCTGCCAATGGCAATTTTGGTGTTACCGAGGCTGTCGGTACCGGTCCTTATAAACTGGAAAACTTCATTGTAGGGCAGGAAACAGTTCTGGTTGCGAACGAGGATTATGCCTGGGGTAGTGAATTATCAGAGAATAAAGGAGCACCAGCTCTTGAGCGTCTGGTTCTTCGTGAAATTCAGGATGCTTCTACATCATTCCTTGAAATGAATACCGGCGGCGCGGATATTTTGCTGGGTGTTCCGGCGGAGTTTATCCCGCAGATGAAGGCAAATAGTGAAATCGAGTTGCGCAATATGCCAGCAACAGGTACTTCCTATTTACAGTTCAACACAAGTGCCGCTCCTTTTTCCGACCCGCAAATCCGGCAGGCTGTAGCTTGTGCAGTTGATCAGGAACCAATCCTGAAAGCAGTGTTTGGTGGCTCAGGCGCGGTTGCACATCAATTTCTTGCTTCATCATTGGATGAATCTAAGGTTCGCCCCGAAGTACTCATTCGTCCTGATGTGGAAAAAGCAAAACTGTTGCTGGATCAGGCCGGATGGAAAGCAGACACTGACGGTATACGCACGAAAGATGGCGCACCGCTCAAAATCCAGTTATGGTCGACATCTGAAACGGCGTATAAACGCATTGCTGAAATTGTTCAGGCACAATTGAGAAATATTGGTTTCGTTGTTGATGTGACCCTGTTCGACAGTGCCAGCATGAAAGACGCCTTGCGAAAAGGTGATTATCAGATGGCTGTCAGTCATTATGACTGGGATAATGCTGATATTCTGAGCTGGTTCTTTAGCGGTGATAATATTCCGCATCCGAACAGTACACGCTGGAACGATCCGCGCTCAGAAGAGTTGCGCAAAGATGCGGAAAACACAGCACGCAACTGGCAGGAACGTGTGAAAAAATTCACAGCCTATCATGAAAATCTGCTGGAAAATTTTGTCTTTGTGCCTCTGCACGAGTTTGAAAAAACAATTGCAATTAATACCGGACGTATTGTGTTGCCGGAAAAAATTCGCAGTACCGCACTTGGCGGTGTCGCTCTGCTCGATGCGAAGTGGCAGTAGATACAGCTATGACGTCATACATTCTCAGACGCCTTTTGGCGGTCATACCGGTATTCTTTGTTGTTACCGTTATTGTTTTTCTCGTCATTCATCTTGTGCCTGGTGATCCGATTGATAACCTCATGCGTGCCGGTTCTTCTCCGGCATTGCGTGAGCAAATCGCGGCCAAATATGGTCTGGATAAAGGGCTGTTTGAGCAATATGTCATGTGGATGGGCAGAGTGCTGACTCTGGATTTTGGTACATCCATTATCCAGTCCAGACCGGTTGGCGCACTGATCGCACAAAACCTGCCGGATAGCTTGATACTGGGCGGTTTTGCTTTTCTGTTTTCGACAATTGCAGGCATCAGTGCAGGCGTCATAGCGGCGAAATATTATGGCAGCCGCCTAGATAACGGTATTACCACCGGTATTTTGCTGGGTTCGACGATACCCAGTTTCTGGCTCGGACTTCTGCTCATTCTGGTTTTCGCCGTTTGGTTGGGCTGGGTGCCGGTCTCAGGCACGCGGGGCTGGTCATCCCTGATTTTGCCGGTCATTGCGACTGGTCTCGGTGGTGTTGCTCTTGTTGCCCGTGTGACCAAAGTTTCAATGATTGAAATCGGCCGGCAGGATTTTGTCATGTTGCTGCGTGCGAAAGGCGTATCTGAAAGCCGTATCCGCATCAGCCATGTGCTGCGTCATGCAATGGTACCGGTCATTTCTATTCTCGGTCTGCGCATCGGCTGGATTTTGGGTGGGGCAATTACCGTTGAAGTGGTGTTCGCCCGCCCGGGGCTGGGGTCTTTGCTGATCCGTGCGCTTAATCAGCGGGATTATCCGCTGGTGCAAGGCTGCCTGCTCATGCTGGCAATGGCCGTCATTCTTGGAACTATTCTCGGGGATGTTGCACAGGCAGCCATGGATCCGAGACAGCGTGAGGCAGCAAAATGACAGTGATTGTCTCTGATACACGGCGTTTGCGGCTTCCTGTTTCGGTTCCCGTAGCGATTGCAGCACTTTTCCTTATCTTACTGGTTTTGTCGGCAATCTTTGCAACGCTGATTGTGCCTTATGCTTATGACGCACAAAACATCATCAACATGAATCAGGCGCCAAGTGTGACGCATCTTTTTGGTACAGATGAGTTTGGCCGAGATGTGTTGTCCCGTATAATTGTTGGTGCGCAGACCTCCCTTTCCGTCAGTGTAACGGCAGTTGGTTTTTCCGTTTTATTCGGCCTGATACTCGGAGCCATCTGCGGCTATTATGGCGGTGTGATTGATCGGGTGCTGATGACTGTGGTTGATCTGACCTGGTCATTTCCGGAAATTCTGATTGCACTCATGCTCGTTGCAGTCATTGGCGCAGGTTTGCATGGTGTGATTATCGCTGTCGCAATTGCTTATCTGGCACAATTTACACGGCTGACGCGTACACAGATCATGCAGATCAAAAAAGAAGCCTATGTGGATGCTGCAATCAATCTGGGTGCAAGTAATTTCCATATTCTGTTTCGTCATCTCGTGCCGAATTCTCTGGCTCCTGTCCTTGTGGCAGCCATGCTGGCTACCGGTGATGCGATTATTCTTGAAGCAACATTGGGTTTCTTCGGGCTTGGTGCACAACCGCCGACACCGAGCTGGGGCGCGATGATGAGTTCAGGTACAGCGCAATTATTTGTTGCTCCATGGGTGATAATCATTCCCGGCTGTGCGGTGGCACTGACGGTTATTGCACTGAATGTTGTTGGTGATGCGATTATCCAGTCGCTCGATTTCCGCAACAAAGCGCGGGAGGGTTAAGATGTTGCTTTCCGTAGAAAAATTGCAGATTGGCTTTGGTGCATTCTCGCCGGTTAAAGATGTCACGATTAGTGTTGATCGTGGTGAAATACTTGGTCTGGTCGGCGAGTCCGGATCCGGTAAGTCACTGACAGCGACAGCTGTGATGGGGCTTTTGGGGTATGTTAACGGTCATGTTGCCGGTGGTCGCATCCTGTTCGACGGCGATGACATAACCAGTTTGTCGGAAGAGGAAATGCGTCGCCTGCGCGGCAAACGGATTGGCCTTATCACGCAAAATCCGATGACTTCGCTCGATCCGATGGTCAGCGTTGGCAAACAGATTGAGCAGGCTGTCCGGATGCATCTGAAGCTGGACGGCAAAGCAGCTTTTGATAAGGCTGTTGCGCTGATGAAAGATGTGCGGATACCCGATCCGCAACGTATTTACCGGCTTTATCCGCACCAGCTATCCGGCGGGATGAAGCAGCGTATTGTTATTGCCATGGCTTTGGCTGGTGAACCTGATCTGCTGATTGCTGATGAGCCGACGACTGCCCTTGATGCGACAGTACAGGCACAGATTATACGCAATCTGATTGATCTGGTGAAACAGCGCGGACTGGCAATGATCCTGATTACTCACGATATGGGCGTTGTTGCGCAAACCTGTGATCATGTCGCCGTAATGTATTGCGGCCGTATCGTTGAGCGCGCTCCCGTTCGTGCAATTTTTGCCGGTGCTTCCCACCCTTATACGAAAGCGCTGATCGGTTGTATTCCGCGCAGTACGATGTCTGCCGGTTCACTGACAGGTATTCCGGGCATGGTGCCAAGCACGGCTGCATTGCCTTCAGGGTGCAGTTTTCACCCGCGTTGCAGTAAAACCGAGGCAGTTTGTCGTGAGTGTATTCCTGAATTTCGCCAGTCCGGACAATATGTTGGTGTGGCTTGTCACAGATCGGGGGCATTATGAACGACATAATCTCTGTTGCTAATCTCGGCCGTCGCTTCGTCACCAAGCGCTTCTTAAGGAAGAAAGAAATCTTCTCTGCCGTGCGTGATGTCAGCTTTAATGTGGAGCGAGGTGAGATTGTCGGCGTTGTCGGTGAATCCGGTTGTGGTAAATCCACTCTGGCACGTTTGCTGCTCCGTCTGCTGGAGCCAAGTAAAGGCACGATCACCTTTGAAGGCAGAGATCTGGCGTCTTTTTCAAAGGGTGAGATGCGGCAATTGCGCCGGAAAATGCAGATGGTTTTTCAGGATCCGTATTCGTCAATTGATCCGCGTTTTACCGTACGCAATGCAGTGCTGGAGCCCTATAAAGTACAAGGCATTTCTGCCGGTGATGCCGATAACCGTGTGACTGAGCTTTTGAATATGGTGGGGCTGGATGCATCTCTGGCAAACCGCTATCCGCATCAGCTTTCGGGCGGGCAGAAACAGCGGGTTGGCATTGCCCGCGCTTTGGCACTCAATCCTTCACTGATCGTGCTGGATGAGCCAACGGCATCACTGGATGTGTCTGTACAGGCGCAAATTATCAACCTGCTCGATGGTTTACGGCGCGAACTTGGTTTGACCTATATTTTCATATCGCATGATCTGAATTTGGTGCGCTATTTTTGCGACCGGACTATTGTGATGTATGCGGGCCGGATTGTTGAAATGCTGCCTAAATATGCGACACCATCTCATCCTTATACAAAGATGCTGATGGGCAGTATGTTTGAGCCTGACCCCGATAACCGGCGGGAAATTTCCAATTTAACCGGTGAAGCACCGAGTGGTTATAGTTTGCCGAAGGGGTGTGCTTTTGCGTCGCGATGTCCTTTTGTGAAAGGCCTATGTCTGACTGAAGACCCGGCACTGCAACACCTTCAGCCGGAGCATCAGGTCGCCTGTCATTACAGCAAGCCTGATGCTTATGAGAGGCAAGCCGCCTAGCAAACTACCCAATTATCTGATCGTCATTGTTGTTTTAAAGAGGAGAGCACAATGAGCTATTGTGTCTTAACGGCGGAATTCGCCCATGAAACCAATACGTTTAACGTTGTTGCCACAGATTATCAGGCTTTCGTTACGCAAGGGATGTATGAGGGAGAGGCGGCAATCAGCGCGCGTGGCAATGCCAATACAGAACTGGCCGGCTTTCTTGATCTTGCACGAAAATATGACTGGGAGCTGGTCCATACAATCAGCACGGAAGCCGAGCCTGCGGGACCGGTGACGCGCGATGCGTTTGACCGGATTACGGATAAGATTATCGACAAGGTAAAAGAGCTTGGTGACCGTCTTGATGGTGTGTTGCTTGCGCTGCACGGCGCTATGGTCACAGATTTTTCACAGGACGGCGAAGGCGAATTACTGGAGCGGTTGCGACAGGTTCTGCCACGCCGGATTCCGATTGCTGTAACGCTTGATCCTCATGCCAATGTAACGGCAAAAATGTGTGAACAGGCGGATATTCTGATCTCGTTTAAGACCTATCCGCATATTGATCTGCGTGAAACTGCACACCACGCCGGTGAATTGTTACAGCAGACGATGGCCGGAAAAATCGCACCTAAAACTCTGCTGGTACGCCGTCCGATGCTGGAAGAGGCCAATGCCGGTCGCACAGATATGGGGCCGATGGTTGAATGGATTGCGGAAGCGCGTTCTTATGAGAAAACTGAGGGGGCATTGGCGGTCAGCATAAATGGCGCCTTTCCCAATGCGGATATTGCGGAAGTCGGCCCGACAGTTCTGGTGACTTATGATGGTGATGCAGCGCCACATAAGGTTTTTGCCGAACAAATTGCGGATAAGATGTGGGAAAACCGTGCCAATATCCTGAACAGGTTTTATACACCGGAAGAGGCCGCGCAATTAGCATTGGCTTACGAAGGTGAACGGCCGCTGATTATTGCGGAATATGCGGATAACCCGGGAGCAGGTGGTTATGGTGATGCAACAGCTTTGCTGAAAGCATTGCTTGATGCCAATATTACGGATGCTTGTTTTGCTCCGATGGTGGACCCGCAGATCGCAGTATTGCTCGCAAAATCTGCAATCGGAGATGTCGTTTCCTTATCATTAGGCGGAAAGATGGATCCGCGTTTTGGCGGAGAACCATTGCAGGTTAAGGCAAAACTGCTGCATCTGAGTGATGGAAAACTGGTGGGAACCGGCGCTCAGCTCGGGGGGCTTGAATTCAGTTTCGGGCCAACGGCTGTCATCGATATTGACGGTATTCTGGTGCTGGTTGTGAGTGAACGCTCACAATTGCTGGATCAGCAGCAGTTCCGTGCTTTTGGTATCGAACCGACTGCGCACAAAGTCGTGGTTGTGAAATCAATGCAGCATTTCCGCGCTGATTTTGAACAGATCGCCGGACAGATCATTGTTTGTGACAGTGGCGCGCTCTGCACGATGGATTACGCGAAAATTCCTTACCGCAATGTACCGCGTCCGATCTATCCGCTTGATCAGATTTAATGCCGCAAGGCTGCCCCGAAAACACAAAACAGGAAATTTAAATGAACGATATAATAGTCCGGTTCAATTGGGCCGGACTATTATATCGGATAGGTTCTCCTGAGATAGATTGCCTTTCCGTTAGTGGGAACACTTCCGCGATTGCGGAAGCAGGCAGGCTGTTCAGCGTCCACAGACCCTGACCGAACTTCCGGAGGTAAAGGTGGTTTCATCACTCATTTTGGCACATTGCCGTATCAGGGTGTTTTCGGGGTTATATGATCGCCCTATTTGGCCAGTGAAAATGGCGCAAAGAATGCGGCTACGAATTTGCTGATGGGTACAAACAGCTGAACGAGGTATTGCTGTCAATCACGCGACTTTGAACTGTTGGGTTGTCCGCTACTACCCCAGATCGCTGCTCAGGCTCAGATGCGCAAGCGCTCCACATCCCGTTGCTGGCGTGTTGACGAGACATATCTCAAGGTTCGGGGCAAATGAACTTATCTGTTTAACTTGTTTTTCTGATAGGGCTTGTGAATAATTTATGATCATAGTAACGTTCCCATGAATTAATGGCGCAGATAAATGCGCCGTTCGGGAGGAATGCCAGTTTGAATAAGGATGCAGGACGTCGCGCGACGATCGTTGATGTTGCGAAAAAAGCTGGCTTGTCCAAGAGTACCGTTGCCCGTGTTTTAGCGGGATCTTCCAATATATCGCCGGATGCAGCAGAGCGCGTGCAGGCTGCTGTCGTGGCGACCGGTTATGAGCGCAATCATCTGGCAGTTGGTATGCGCTCAGGGCGTAGCGGGCTGCTGGGGCTTGTTATTCCAGATATTACCAATCCGTTTTGGGCAGAAGTGGCGCGTGGCGCTCAGGATCAGGCTGCGAAAGAAGGTGTGTCACTGCTGGTGTTTTCTTCGGATTGGGATGCGGGAAAAGAAGCCGCGCATTTGCGTGCTTTACGGCAGGCACGCGTCGATGGTGCAATCATCAATCCTGTAGCCGATAATCTTGCTGATCTTGATCGCTTTGGTATGCCTTTTGTGTTGATTGGTTCGAGTGCCGAGCGTTTTCCTGACACAAGCAGTGTTGGTTCTGACATTATGCAGGGTGTTCGTCTCGGGCTGGATGTCTTGTTAGCGCACGGACATACGCAGCCGGCATTAATACTCGGGCCTAAATCCCGTTTGGCGCGTGCGCGTTTTTTGCGCGCGGTACATGAGCATTGCATTGAACGGGATTTTGATCCCTCAATATTAATCACGGAAGACAGCGATTACACTGTCGAGGGCGGGCGAAGCGCCATGCAGCGATTGCTGCAAAAACATCAGAATGATCAACATCTGGCGGTTTTTTGCGCTAACGATCTGATGGCGCTTGGCGGTATGCTGGCCATACGTGATGCAGGACTTTCCTGTCCGCAGGATGTTACAATTCTCGGTTTTGACGGTATTCCGTCCGGTGCTTTTTCCTGGCCCGGACTGACGACAATTGAAAAAGACGGTCGCCGTATCGGCTCAACTGCAGTTACAGCTTTATATGCAGAGATTGCCGGACGTAAAGAGCATAAGCGGATTTACATACCGTGCCATCTTTTGGAGCGGGGCTCGCTTGCCAATCTTTCAGATATGGCAATGACGAAGTTAGCTGCTAAGGGGTAATTCAGATAATGGGGCATAATTCGGCAATGACATCTATGCGAACTGAATTTGGGAACGTTCCCAAAAAGACGCGCTTTAAACGTAGCGTCCGGCAATGGTGGCCTTATTATCTGATGATGGCGCCTGCACTGATTTTCTTCTTTATTTTCCATTATATGCCGGTGTGGGAAGCAAAAATTGCGTTTGAACAATTGCGTATTATTCCGCCCAATATCTGGGTGGGTCTGAAGCATTTCGAACTGCTGTTCTCGTCTGCAATTTTCTGGCAGGTACTGGCCAATACGCTGATCATTTCAGCCATGAAGATCGTTTTCGTTTTTCCTGTGCCGATCATTGTTGCGCTCTTGCTGAATGAAGTGCGGGGCACCAGTACGCGCAAATTTATCCAGTCGGCAATTTACCTCCCGCATTTCCTCTCTTGGGTGGTGATTGCAGGCATTTTTATTGCAGTTTTGTCGCCAAGTACCGGAGCGGTTAACGAAATTACTGGTTTCTTCGGCTTCCAGCCTGTTTCTTTCATGACAGAGACAGGCACAATTCGCTGGGTGCTGGTATTTTCTGAAATCTGGCGTTCTGCTGGCTGGGACAGCCTGCTTTATCTCGCAGCCATTATGTCAATTGATCAGGAACTTTATCAGGCTGCGGAAATTGACGGTGCTAACCGCTGGCAGAAAATTTTCTACGTCACCATTCCGGGTATCGTTCCGACGATTGCTACATTGTTCATTCTGAATGCGGGCATGTTCCTGAATGCTGATCTCAATCAGGTGATCAACTTCACAAACGATATTGTGCGTAGTCAGATCGATATCCTCGATACCTATGTTTATCGCATCGGTTTGCAAACCGGACAATATTCGCTCGCAACCGCAGCTGGTCTGTTTAAGGCAGGGCTCGGCATGATCCTGATTATGGGCGCGCATTTCATCTCGAAAAAGCTGACAGGCAAGGGGATCTGGTGATGGCAGCAGGTAAAATCCGTCGCTCTCCGCTGGAGCGGGCAGAATATGCAATCATTCTCTCTACCTTGCTGCTGCTTGTTGTGGTGATGGTTCAGCCGCTGCTTAATCTGCGGGCTGTTTCCCTGTCATCGCCTTCCGAAGTCGCACGGATGAGCGGTCTCACAATCATTCCGGAAGGTTTTTCGCTTGAGGTCTGGAAGCTGCTGATCACTAATCCGGCTGTGCAGCAGGGGCTGATCAACTCGGTCTTTATTACGCTGACCAGTACGGTTCTCGGTGTATGCTTTACAGCACTGATGGCGTGGGGATTGTCGCGTCCGGGCTTGCCGGGGCGTCGTATCATTCTGGTTTTCGTATTGGTGACGATCGTTTTTGACCCCGGCATTATACCAGATTATTTTCTCAATAAGCGTCTGGGGCTGATCGACAGCTACTGGTCCGTGATCCTCTTCAAGCTGGTCAATGCCTGGTATCTGATCATTCTGATCCGCTTCTTTGAAGAAGTGCCGAATGAAATTCTGAAAGCCGCAGAACTCGATGGCGCTAATGTTTTTCAGACATTTTGGTATGTCGTATTACCGGTTTCAAAATCAGCTTTGGCAACGATTGCTCTGTTCTATTTCGTTTTCCATTGGAACGATTTCTTCCGCCCGATGATCTACCTCAACGACCAGTCCAAATGGCCGCTGCAGGTTGTGCTGCGCCAATTTGTGGTCGAGGGGGATAAGATCGCGATGGTGGGGCTGGAAAATTCCGTCAATTACACGGGTGCAAGTCAGATCAACATCAGGGCTCTGAGCGCAGGCATGATCCTGCTTACGATTGTGCCGATCCTGGCGATCTATCCGCTTATTCTGAAATTCTTCACCAAAGGCACAATGAGCGGCGCGCTCAAAGGCTGATCATTTCCGGCAGATGAAGCCGTGTATAAAGGGGAAAGTCATATGTTAAAAAATAAGCTTGCTCTGTCTGTCAGTGTGGTTGCGTTATTGTCTGCAACAGTAGCACCGGTCTTGGCTGAACCGACTACTATCCGTGTGGTGGCTAAAGACCTGCTCAACACAAATCCGGACGATGTGAAGCTCATTCAGAAATATGAAGAGGCACTAAAGGCAAAAGGAACAGATCTGAAGATTGAGATCGTTAATCTTCCGGCCTCGGGCTATGCTGATAAGCTCGGCGCAATGATGTTGTCCGGCGACATTCCCGATCTGATTTATTTTCAGGGTGGCGACACGGTAATGGCCGAGCAGGGTGTTCTTGAAAACTGGAATGACTGGCTGCCTAAAACGACCTATCTGAAAGATGCGCTTTACCCGCATAATACGGCGCGTTTGCAGAATTATCCGTATCTGCTTTATGCATTCCCGCCACGGATTTCGCAGCCGGTTATGCGTGAAGACTGGATGAGCAAAACCGGACTGACCGCACCGAAAACGGTTGATGACTATGTTGCTTTGTTCAAGGCGATTAAGAGCGGCAATTTTGGCGGTGCAGGCAGTGATAAATCCTATGCGCTGACCGTGCCGGGCAGCATGGATGAAGCCGATACGATTTTTAATCAGGCATTCGGCGTCAGCTCATCCTGGCTGAAAGACAAAGAGAGTAACTGGATTGCTTCACAGATTTCTGAACAGGAAAAAGCCAAGCTGACTTTCTATGCATCGCTGCGTGAGCAAGGGCTGCTGGACCCGGAATATATCACTACCAAATGGGATACTAAGGAAGACAAGTTCTATTCCGGACGCGTTGGTATGGTGTTCTCGGCTTCGGCTGAAAATGTGGATGTGTATCGCGGTAAGATGAAACAGGCGAACCCCGACGCTGACCCTGAACTGGTTCTGCTGGCGCCGCCCGCAGGTGCCGGTGGGCAAGGTCTTGCCGCTGTAGATGTCTCCAAGGAAACACGTGGTTTTGCCATCTCTGCATTGTCTGAGCACAAAGAAGAAGTTGTTAAATTTCTTGATTTTGTGGCCAGCCCTGAAGGTCAGGCATTGGAACGCCTTGGTTTTGAAGGTGAGCAATATACCCGTGACGGTGAGACCATCAAGCCAACAGATAAAATGGCAACCTGGTATGTGCGCTTTATCGCGGCCGCAAACTGGAAGCTACCGGAAGGTGTGAGAAGTCCCGCTGCCGCGCAGTTTCTGACCAATATCACCCAAAGCTACAAGCCTGATAATGCATTTATCTGGCCGAATGAATATGCGCCTGATCTGGATGCGGCGCAGAATGTCTACAAAGCATGGGCTTATAAATTTATCTCCGGACAAGCCGGTTTCGATCAGTGGGATCAGTTTGTTTCTGAGTGGAAAACTGCCGGCGGTGACCGGCTGACTGAATATGCGAGGACTGTATTAAAATGATGGACACATTTGCTCCTTTGTCTCTGCAAGGACGAATTCGGGCAGTTCTTTATGGCGTCGCTTACGGTGACGCCATCGGGGCACCGGTTGAAAAACTTTCAGCTGAGCAAATTCGCAAACGTTACGGCCGTGTTACCAATCTGAATACAGAATGGCATCGCATGTCGGAGAGCGGCATTGCCCGTAACTGGAGTGTTCGGGGTAGCGGTATCGTGACAGATGATACGCTGATGACCCTGTGCCTGATGAATATTTATAATGATGTACGCCGTCATATTGATGCCTGGGATATGGCGGACGGTATGGTGCGTGAAATTGCATGGACACCGCGCTGGGTTCCTGAATTGCAGCGTGAGGCCATGCTGATTGAGCGCCTGTTCTATCCGGAAAAATGGATTTTCCAGCGTCATCAGCTATCCAATTGCGATCCGCGTGAAGGTGGCATCGGCAATATGGTGAATTGTGGTGCGGCGATGTATATTACGCCGGTTGGTGTGATGAATGCCTGCAATCCGAAGGCCGCCTATGATGAGGCGATTGCTTTCGCCTCCGGTCATCAGCAGAGTTATGGTCTGGAAGCCGCAGGTGTGTTGGCGGCCGCGATTGCAGCGGCTTTTATTCCGCACATTACCATTGATCAAGTGGTCAATGAGGCCGTTGCATTAGCAAAAGACGGTACAAAACAGGCTATTCTTGAAATTGTAACCGCAGCAAAAAACCTCAAAGGGCAGGACGCGGATAAGGTCACCGAGGTTTTCCAGACGATTATCGGAAAATATTCACCGATGGGTGATGATGTCACGCATTCTGTAAAGAAAACCGGTGTGGCCAGTGAAGCCTATCGTCCGTCCCGCCTCAATGCGATTGAGGAACTGCCGCTGGCTTTAGGTTTTGCAGTGGTCAATGACGGTGACTTCTACAAGACCATTCATGACGGCATTAACTCCGGACGCGACACGGATTCCATCGGCGTCATGGCCGGTGCCATTCTCGGCGCTATGCATGGTGCGTCTGTCATTGACGATACGGATGCGGCATTGCTGGATTCAGCCAATAAACTTGAGCTGAATAAGGCGGCGGATGCATTTTATCAAACCGTAATAGAAATACAAAAAGCGGACAGGCAGTCGGAGCAGCGCAGAGCATCGATGTGGGATCATCTCACCGGCACTGCTGCCTGACACTATTTTACGATCAATATCATATACTGGAGCCATAAATGTCTGAAATCGAATTAAGAAATGTAGGTAAGAGCTATGGAAAAACCTCTGTGCTTGCAGACATTTCGCTCGATATGGGTGATGGGGAATTTGTGGTTCTGGTTGGCCCGTCCGGTTGCGGAAAATCGACACTTTTGCGCATGATTGCCGGACTGGAAGATATTACCTCCGGTGAAATCCGCATCGGGGGTAAGGTCGTGAATGATATGCGCGCGAAAGAGCGTGATATTGCGATGGTTTTTCAGAGCTACGCGCTCTATCCGCATATGAAAGTTGCGGAAAATATGAGCTTTTCTCTGAAGCTGGGCGGTACTCCGAAGGATGAAATCCGCAGACGCGTGCAGGAAGCAGCGGAGATACTCGGCCTTGAGAAACTATTGGAACGTTTCCCGCGCGAGCTTTCCGGCGGTCAGCGTCAGCGTGTGGCAATGGGACGTGCTATTGTGCGTGCGCCAAGAGCGTTTTTGTTTGATGAACCGTTGTCCAATCTTGATGCCAAATTGCGCGTAAAAATGCGCAGCGAGATTAAAAAACTGCATCAGCGTCTCGGCAAAACTACTGTCTATGTCACCCATGACCAGACAGAGGCGATGACTATGGCTGATAAAATTGTCGTGCTGAATGGCGGGAAAATCGAACAATATGGGCCGCCGCTGGAGCTGTATAATGATCCGGCCAATATATTTGTTGCGGGTTTTATAGGTTCTCCGGAAATTAATTTGCTGAAAACAGTGGCGAGAGGTGATCATGCTGTCACGGAGGACGGTATTGTTTTGCCGCTTGTCTCTCCGATAAAGCCACAAGCCAGCATGATGTATGGCATTCGCCCGCAGCATATTGAGATTGCTGATGAAGGTATTGAGGGGCAGATTACATTGGTTGAGCCAACCGGCGACAGTCAGGAGCTGGTGGTTAAAGTCGGTGCGCAGGATATCCATGTGATTGCCAAAGGGGACCGGCAGTTCACGGCTGGCATGACAATCAAACTGGCTATTGATGCTTCGAAAGTACTGCTTTTCGATACTAATACCGGTGAGCGCTTACGTTTCTGAAGAGATACAGGTTGCACGTTTTAAAATTAGGCCGTCAGCTCGTTTGAGCTGACGGCCTGAAATATTTTATCCGGTAAATGCACAGAAACGTGCGCTGAAACTCATTTTAAAACTACAGCTGGGTGCCAGAACCAGTCCTGTTGAAAGCGGGTCGAGATAATAACGCGCTTCTGTTGTGGTGCCTGTGCCACTGAAAGCCACCATAACGCTCACTAAAGCAATAGACACGACTGCCTGGGTTCTACGGTCGTTGCCAGCAGGGTACCGGAGCTAAGAGGGAAGCGGGCGCTGTCCCTGCACTGTAAGCGGTGAGCTGAAGTCCAACATGTCACTGGGATTTAAGTCGGGAGGACGGATGGAAGCTATGACTTGTGCAACACGAGGCTTACCTTAGCGAAATAACGTTCAGGGGGCAGTGTGCCGCATGATACAGGTGGTGCGCTCTGATTGGTGAAATATCTAAATTTATGAGATTGCTTGCCTGTAAAATGAGTTCTGATAATGAAAAAAGACTGCCCGCATGTTTTGCAGGCAGCCGATTTCTGCTTTATGAAACTATGGTGTTGTATTTGTTTGAGGCGCAGCAGGGGGCGTTGATGCGGGCATTTCAGGATTGGCTTCTTTTGCTGCTGCCGCTGGATCAGCTACACCTTCTGAGAAAAGAGATGACCGATCAAAAGAAGGGGCAGCGCTCAACTCGTCTTTGGTTGCTTTGATAACGAGCCATTTCTTCCCATCACTACGCATTGCGATTTGCAGCTGATCAGGGCTAACCGCCACATCCTTTTCACCAACCCCCAGAAAACCACCGACGCCAATAACCGCGGCATCAATCTGGCCATCTGGACTTGTAATGAGATCATTTAGTTTGCCAACGGATTTAGCGTCGTTTGCATCGCTCTCGTAAACACTTTGTCCAATAAAGGATGATACCAGCAGCTGCCCGGGTTTGGCTTCTACAAAGCCGACCTTATTGGTTTCCGTTGCAGTGTCTGATGACTGACTCCCGAACATATTTTCAGTTTTAACGGAAGTCTGTGGTTGTTGTTCCATGGGCGCACTTGGTGCGGTAGTGGTGTCGCTTGTCTGAGCATAGGCCGCACTACCAATAAATAAGGCACACGACGTTGCCAGAAGTGTAGCTTTCAACATAACTATCTCCTTTGCACGTATGTTACACATTGCTAACATTCTTGCGCCGGAATGGTTCCTTAAAAAATATGTCAGCTAAAGCGCAGCCGGGAGGGATATTGTCAATCTCATGTCCGCTTTTAATGGAGCTGTTTTAAGAAAAGAAGCTTCTCGTTTTTCAATGGTCGCTGCAGCCATTTGGACATTTTCCAAGCTGTGGTGTCCATATATTGAGCTTCTCTGTGCTGGCAGGATTCTCAGTGTTGCTTTTAGATGTACAGGCTCAATACAGGCCGGATTTTATAAGGCGTCTTTAGTGGATGAAGGCGATCTCAAAGCGCCTTCATCCTAGATGGCAGTATATTATTTCGTCGTATATCCGCCATTTACAAGGATCGTCTGGCCGGTCATCCACCAGCCCTCCGTCACTAAAAAGCGAATGTAGGGTATAATATCCTCAATATCGGTCAAACCTGTTTTGGAGAAGTTTGAAAGGGCTGCCGCTGTCTTGTGGTAGGCTTGAGCGGCTTCGGTTTCTTGGCCATAAAAGAAAGGAGTATCCATTGGTCCGGGGCCGATTGCTGTCACAGAAATACCCCGTTCACCGAACTCTTTTGAGGCTGCGCGGGTAAAATGCTCGACTGGTGCCTTCGTTCCTGCATAGCTGGAGTAGAAAGGTGTGAATGCGCCGAGTAGTGAGGTTACAAGCGTTACGATTGCTCCGTTTTCATTCAAATGTCTGCCGGCTTCTTTCAGAAAAAAGAAGGCGGACTTGGCATTTACCGCACTCATTTCATCATAGTCAGCTTCGGAAATATCTAGAATTGGTTTCTTGAGCACTTTGCCAACAGTATTAATGGCGAAATCTGGTTTGCCTATAGCAGCAACCACATTGTTAAATAATTGCTCTACCGCTCCGGCGGTTGTGAGATCCGCCTGAAAGGCGATGGCCTCAGTGCCGGCTGATTTAATTGCCGCGACCGTTGCGTCTGCTTCGGCCTTTGAGGCGGCGCTATTATAATGGATGGCGATCGCCTTTGCGCCTTGATTGGCGAAGTCGCGGGCAATTAATCCGCCCAGGTTCTTCCCGCCGCCGGCGATGATTACTGTTTTACCGGTGATTGTACGACTTGTCATAGATCGGGTGTCCTTTGAAAGCGTTTACAGTGTTGTAGCGTTCTGCTTTCAAATAATTTATCGTCTGGAACCTGCCTATAAAGAGTGTTATTTTGCCATCATATGTCAAAAATCGCGAACAATAGGTTGAACTAAGTTTGGACCGCATCGATCTGTTCCGCATATTTACCCGTGTAGTCGATGCGGCAAGTTTCACTCGTGCTGCCGATCTGCTGGGCTTGCCACGTTCTTCCGTGTCTGCTGCAATTGCTGAGTTGGAGGGCAGAGTTGGTGCCCGTCTTCTGTATCGCACAACAAGAAGGGTTTCTCCTACACACGACGGGCTTGCTTTTTACGATCGTTGTTTGCGTATCATCGCTGATGTTGAGGAGACTGAGGGTATCTTTCGGCAGAATGTCAGGCCGACAGGATCTCTGCGGGTCGATGTGCCGGGACGGATTGGGCGCCTGATTGTTTCACCGGCTTTGCCGCGTTTTTTTGAAGAATATCCGGGTATTGATGTAACTCTTGGTGTGACGGATCGTGCTGTGGATCTCATTGGTGAGGGCGTCGATTGTGTGCTGCGCGTCGGGCCTTTGTCTGATTCCGGTTTAATCGCGCGCAATGTTGGTAAGCTGCCCCTTATTAATGTTGCTGGTTCTGGCTATCTGTCCCGACATGGTACTCCGAATAGTGTGGAGGACTTAAAAGAGCACTGGGCTGTGAATTATGCTTCGCCTTCCACTGGACGGGTTGAGCAGTGGGAGTGGATGGACGGAGATGTCTTGCGTACTCTGCCGATGCGTAGCCGTGTAACGGTTAATGGAGCTGAAGCATATATTGCTTGTTGTCTTGCTGATCTCGGCCTTATTCAAATACCGGCTTACGATGTTCGTGATCATATCAGGGCAGGTGAGCTGGTTGAAGTTTTGCCGAACTATCGTGCGGAACCGCTGCCAATGACACTACTCTATTCACACCGCCGGCATCTCCCGCGTCGTGTTCAAGTTTTTGCAGCTTGGCTGATAGCGCTACTTGAGCGTGAAATACTATAGAGGGTGTTGTTGTGTTAAATGTGTGTGGGCGTGCTTGTCCCGTCATAGACTGCGAGCAATCTGAGGTCTATATTTTGCGACCGAACGCCGAATAGTCTCATAAGAAGCTTCTATCTCACACTCGAGCATCATTTCCTCAACTTCACATAGGCTCAGGTAGCGCCACAAAGCTAAACCGCAAGAGCAATGATCTGTGGTGCCAAACGGCGATGCTTGTGACTATTCATGCTTATAAAGCGCCCGGATAGACTCTTACCGGGCGATTATCTTTCACAGATTCCATCACCACGAATGTCGAGGTACTTGCTACATTGGGGAGGCTGGAAATTTTCTCGCCCAACACCTCGCGATAGCGCCGTATATTGGAAGTGCGTACCTTGAGGAGATAGTCGAAAGAGCTTGCAATCATATGACATTCTTCAACTTCGCGAATTTTGCGCACGGCAATGTTAAAGGCCTGCAACGCAGCTTCGCGCGTGTCCGACAATTTGACGGTCGTAAAAGCAATATGATCAAAGCCGAGCTTTTCGGGATCAATGGCCGCGCGAAAGCCCAGAATATAGCCTTCATCGACGAGCCTTTTCAGTCTTGCCTGACAGGGGGTCTTGGAAAGACCGACTTTTTTCGACAGCTCTGTAACAGCAATTCGCCCGTCTTCACTCAGAACTTCGAGGATGCGGCGATCAAATTGATCCAAATCGTCTACAGATTCAATTTTTCGCATACGAATAGCCTTATAATGATTCAATAATAAGATTATATTGCCTAAAATTTTGTAAAATGAAGGCAGAATGGTATTTATACCAATGGTAATGTGCATACAATTTAAATGATCGCATTCGGACAAAATCCGGTGCAGTTTTTTTGAGAGCCATATCCATGAATGACATGTATTCAGCCCCCAAGGTTCCCGTTTTTGAAAGCTTTGCACCGCCTGTACGCGAACAAAGCGAACTTCGCCAGATTATCACTGCCGCCTATCGCCGTCCCGAACAGGAATGTGTGACGGCTTTGGTCGAACAGGCAACCTTGCCAGAAGATACGCGCAAGCAGATCCGCGCGACCGCACAAAAGCTGATCGAAGCCTTGCGTGCCAAGCACAAAGGTACAGGCGTCGAAGGTCTGGTGCATGAATATTCGCTGTCGAGTCAGGAAGGTGTGGCGCTGATGTGCCTTGCCGAGGCTCTGTTGCGTATTCCGGACACGGCAACGCGTGACGCGCTGATCCGCGACAAGGTTTCCAACGGCGACTGGAAATCCCATGTCGGCGGCGGTCGTTCGCTGTTCGTCAATGCGGCCACATGGGGTCTTGTCGTTACCGGTAAACTGACCGGGACTGTTAATGATCGTGGCCTTTCTGCTGCACTGACCCGTCTGATCGCCCGTTGCGGCGAACCGGTTATCCGTCGCGGCGTCGATATGGCAATGCGCATGATGGGCGAGCAATTCGTCACCGGCGAAACCATTGATGAAGCGTTGAAGCGCGCCAAGTCACTTGAAGAACGCGGATTCCGCTACTCCTACGATATGCTGGGTGAAGCTGCGACCACCGCTGCTGATGCTGAACGTTATTACAAGGACTACGAAACTGCGATTCACGCCATTGGCCGTGCATCGGCAGGTCGCGGCATCTATGACGGCCCGGGTATTTCCATCAAGCTTTCCGCGCTGCACCCACGTTATGTTCGTGCGCAGAGCGCGCGCGTTATGGACGAACTCTTGCCAAAGGTGAAGGCGCTTGCTGTGCTTTCTAAGAAGTACAATATCGGCCTGAACATCGATGCCGAAGAAGCTGATCGTCTGGAACTGTCGCTCGACCTGTTGCAGGGCCTTTGCGAAGATACTGATCTTGCAGGCTGGGAAGGCATGGGCTTCGTTGTGCAGGCCTATGGCAAACGCTGCCCGTTTGTGCTTGATTTCATTATCGATCTTGCCCGCCGCAATAGTCGCCGCGTCATGGTTCGCCTCGTCAAGGGCGCTTATTGGGATGCGGAAATCAAACGCGCACAGGTCGATGGTCTGGAAGATTTCCCGGTCTATACGCGCAAGGTTCACACCGATGTTTCCTACATCGCTTGTGCCCGCAAACTGCTGGCCGCGACCGATGTGATCTTCCCGCAATTCGCAACCCATAATGCGCAGACGCTTGCAACTATTTATCATCTTGCAGGCACCGATTTTAAAACCGGCCAGTATGAATTCCAATGCCTGCATGGCATGGGTGAGCCGCTTTATGACGAAGTTGTCGGCCAGTCGAAGCTGGGTCGTCCGGCTCGTATTTATGCGCCTGTTGGTACGCATGAAACGCTGCTCGCATACCTCGTTCGCCGCTTGCTCGAAAACGGCGCGAACTCCTCTTTCGTCAATCGCATTGGCGACAAGACTGTTTCCATTGATGATCTGATTGCTGATCCGGCAGAAGTCGTACGCTCCATGGCGGTTGTCGGTGCGCGTCATGACCAGATTGCGTTGCCGGAAGGTCTTTATGGTGCTCGTCAGAACTCGGCTGGTTTCGATCTCTCCAACGAAGTGACACTGGCTGAACTGAGCAAGGTTCTGAAAGAAACCGCATCGCGTGCATGGACTTCCGAGCCGCAGATTGCAGGACATAAGCCATCAGGTGCAGGCCGTCCGGTTCTCAACCCTGGTGACCACAATGATGTTGTGGGCTCAGTTGTTGAAGCATCGGAAGCCGATGTTGCCAAGGCCATGCAGATTGCAAACAAAGCGACTGCAACATGGTCAGCGGTTTCGCCTGCAGAACGCGCTGCCTGCCTTGAACGCGCTGCCGATATCATGCAGCGCGATATGCCTGCTTTGCTTGGTCTGATCATGCGTGAAGCAGGTAAGTCCATGCCAAACGCTATCGCTGAAGTGCGCGAAGCTATCGACTTCCTGCGTTATTATGCAGAGCAGACCCGCCGCACATTGGGCGTCGGACATAGGGCGCTTGGCCCGATTGTCTGCATCAGCCCATGGAACTTCCCGCTGGCTATTTTTGCCGGTCAGATCGCGGCAGCACTCGTTGCCGGCAATCCGGTTTTGGCAAAGCCTGCCGAAGAAACCCCGCTGATTGCCGCGCAGGGCGTTCGTATTCTGCATGAAGCCGGTATTCCGGCAGATGCACTGCAATTGCTTCCGGGTGATGGTCGCGTTGGTGCAGCTCTTGTTGCAGCTTCGGAAACCTGTGGTGTGATGTTTACCGGTTCGACCGAAGTGGCACGCCTTATTCAGGCACAGCTTGCTTCGCGCCTGCTGCCAAATGGCAAGCCAATCCCGCTGATCGCCGAAACCGGCGGCCAGAACGCCATGATCGTCGACTCCTCGGCACTGGCTGAGCAGGTTGTGTTCGATGTTATCGCTTCGGCTTTTGACAGTGCTGGTCAGCGTTGCTCTGCTCTGCGTGTTCTGTGCCTGCAGGAAGATGTTGCTGACCGCATTCTCACCATGCTCAAGGGCGCGCTCAAAGAGCTTTCCATTGGTCGCACCGACGAGCTGAAAGTAGATATCGGACCGGTTATCACCGAAGAAGCCAAAGGCATCATCGAAAAGCATATCGAAGGTATGCGAAATCTCGGTCGCAAGGTCGAGCAGCTTCCACTTGGCGATGGAGCGCAGAACGGTACTTTCGTTGCACCGACGATTATCGAAATCGACAATTTGAGCGATCTCAAACGTGAAGTCTTTGGTCCGGTTCTGCATGTGGTGCGTTACAAACGTACCGACATGGATCGTCTGATCGACGATATCAATGCGACCGGTTATGGCCTGACCTTTGGTCTGCATACGCGCCTTGATGAAACGATTGCCCATGTTGCGGATCGTATCCGCGTTGGCAATCTCTACATCAACCGCAACGTTATTGGCGCTGTGGTTGGCGTGCAGCCATTTGGCGGTCGTGGTCTGTCGGGTACGGGTCCAAAGGCTGGCGGACCGCTCTATCTGGGTCGTCTGGTTGAAACGGCACCGATCCCGCCGCGCCATTCGTCGGTTCACAGCGATACAGCACTGACCGAATTTGCCAAGTGGCTTGGTCTTCGTGGCATGAACGATCTGGCACAGGTAGCGCGTGAAACCGGCAGTGCCTCGGCGCTTGGCCTCAATCTCGAACTGGCAGGCCCTGTTGGCGAACGCAACGTCTATGCGCTGCATCCGCGTGGTCGCATCCTTCTTGTACCACAGACCGAAACCGGTCTTTATCGCCAATTGACTGCCGCACTTGCTACCGGCAACAGCGTGGTCATTGATGAGACTTCAGGTCTACGTTCAGTGTTGAAAGACCTGCCAACAAGCGTTGTATCGCGTTTGGTCTGGTCGAAGGACTGGCAGTCAGATGCGCCATTTGCCGGTGCGCTGGTTGAAGGTGACAGTGCCCGTATTGTTGAGGTCAATCAGAAGATCGCAGGATTGCCGGGACCATTGGTTCTGACACAGGCTGCATCTTCGGAAGAACTGGCTAATAATGCAGAAGCCTATTGCCTCAACTGGTTGCTGGAAGAAGTCTCGACTTCGGTTAACACAACGGCGGCAGGCGGTAACGCCAGCCTGATGGCAATCGGCTGATTATACTTGTAATATGAATTTGGAAGGCGGCCTACAGGCCGCCTTTTTCATTTTGCCCCGCTGACACTGGAGAATTTCACCAATGCGTGGAATGCCGCTCCTTTCGGGCGCTACTTTTTCAATACGTTTCTGCTGATCAGCACAATTCTGATTAGCCAATTTATTATCTGTACACTCGCAGCTTATGCTTTTGCCCGCTATGAGTTTCGGGGCAAAACCATCGTTTTCATGCTGGTGCTGGTACAATTGATGATTATGCCGGAGGTGCTGCTGGTTGAGAATTACCGCACCATTGCCAAGCTTGGTCTGGTTGATACAGTCGTGGCGATGGGATTGCCTTATATGGCATCGGCTTTCGGTATTTTCCTGCTGCGTCAGACATTCCTGACCGTACCTAAAGAGCTGGATGATGCAGCGCGTGTGGAAGGCGCAGGAGCGCTCACCACTTTGCTCAAAGTCTATGTACCTTTGGCAAAACCGATCTATGTGGCCTACGGGCTGGTATCCGTGAGCTATCACTGGAACAATCTGCTCTGGCCACTGGTCATTACCAATTCGGTATCAACACGCCCGTTGACGGTTGGTTTACAGGTGTTCTCCTCGCCGGATCAGGGCGTGCAATGGAGCATTATCTCTGCGGCAGCCTTGATGACCTCGGCACCGCTTCTGATCGGCTTCCTGCTGTTCCAGCGTCAGTTTGTACAAAGCTTTATGCGTGCAGGTATCAAGTAAAAACCAACACTTAAGGTGGCGGTTTTATCGCCGCCGTTTCATATGCGCTAAATGCATATGGAATGTGTGTAATGGCTGATTTTGATTTATGAAATCAGGATGTAGCTAATCCGAAACAACCAAGGTTGTTACGGATACATAGAATAAGGAACGCCAACACGTTTATGCTCATTGCTACGAATACCGTCGAAAGGGATAGCTGTTAGATTTCACAGTTCAACCATCTGTGTATGACATAAAACTGTCATCTCTGCGTAAATCCAGTGTCACATAAGCCTCATAAGTGAAGGCGGTGTCTCCTCCCCACAGACTGGATTTATAGAATGAAACTAAGATCTACCGCGGCGCTTGCCCTTATTACGGGCATGACATTCGGCGCATTATCATCTGTCGCAGATGCCAAAAGCACCGTCACTTTCTGGCACAGCTTTGGCGGTGAAAACGGTAAAGCACTGGAGCGTCTCGTCGCGAAGTTTGAAGCGCAGAACCCTGAAATCGATATTGATGCGCTTTATACCGGCAATTATGAAGACATTGTCACCAAACTTCAGGCGGCGATCCCTGCGCGTCGTCATCCTGATGCGGTGATCCTTGAAGTCACACGTTACGGTCTGTTTGCTGAGCGTGGTGTATTGGAAGATCTGTCACCTTATCTCGAAAAAGATCCGATTAAGAACGACTTGTATCCGTTTGCACTGGAGGTTGGTCAGTATAAGGGCAAGAACTTTATTGTTCCGTTCAACTCATCAACTCCGGTATTGTATTATAATAAGAACATTTTTGCCCGCGCCGGTGTAGAGGCTGCGAAACTCAACACATGGGATGGTGTGCGGGAAACAGCAATCACAATTCATGGCAAACTGGGCGGTGAAGGTGTTTATGGCATTGAGCCAATGGGCCAGTTCGCACGCTGGGCCGTTACGATGCTGAACGGTTCTGATCTCATCAATACAAAAACCGGTGATATCATCATCGACTCTCCGGCAACGATTGAAGCCTATGAGTGGATGACCGATTTTGTGAAAGAGCTTAAAGTTACTTCACTTGATCCGGTGACTGATGAAAAAGCTGGCAAAGCACTGTTTACCGGTGGCCGTGAGGCAATGGCTATTGAATCCACCGGCAATCTCGGCGGTTATCGCAAAGCACTCGGTGATAATCTCGGTGTAGCACCATTGCCATGTAATTCCGAAAATTGTGCCGTGCCAATTGGTGGCGCAGGTATTGGCATTCTCTCCGCGATTGAAACGGAGAAGAAAGATGCTATCTGGAAATTTATCTCCTTTATGACCAGCCCTGAAGCCAACGCTCACTGGTTTGCTTCTACCGGCTATCTGCCAATTAACAAAAAGACTCTGGATGTTGCTGAAGCCAAACAGGTTTTTGATGCAGACATCCGCTCTAAAGTTGCATTTGAACAGCTTGGCATTGCGCGTGGTCGTCCACGCCCGCCGGTTGTGACATGGATGCGTACAACGGAATATGATGTTTGGGAACAGATTGCTCTCGGTCAGCGTGGTGTTAAAGAAGCTCTGACCGAATTTGCGACACGCGCCCGCGAACAGGCTGCTAAAAACTAAAACAATCCTCAATCACGACGAGAATATGCACGGCAATATTTGCCGTGCAGCTTAATGCACATGCCATGGCAGCCTTGCAATGAAAGTTTGGCACTCAAAGCCGCATGTGCTTTCTCATATGGATTTATCTCTGATGTCTCGCTTTTATATGCCCTATCTGTTTGTAGCACCGATCCTGCTACTGATGGCGGCTTTTACATATTACCCAATCTGGATGAGCTTTGACTTGTCTTTTCGTAGTTGGGATTTTCTCTCTGATGCCAAACCTTATGTCGGACTGCAAAATTACAAAACTTTACTGGCTTCGAGTGAATTCACAAATGCTGTTAAAATTACAGTGCTGTTTGTAATTTTTTCCGTTCCCGTACGATTAGTCTTAGCGCTGCTGATCGCATCCTATCTGATACGGGAAGATCGCATCAGCCGCTTTATGCGTGGTGCGTTTTTTCTGCCAACGGTCACGTCATCTGTTGCAATCGCTGTAATTTTCTCGTGGTTTTTCTCAACCGATATCGGTATGGCCAATGCCATCTTGTCATGGTTCGGGATCCCGCAACAGCAATGGTTGCAACAACCGTCTTTGGCATTGATTGTGCTGATCGTCGTCAATACGTGGAAACAGATCGGTTACGACATTGTCATTTATATTGCCGGTTTACAGGCGATACCGCGCGACCTGTATGAGGCAACAGCCATTGATGGTGCGTCACGCTGGAAGACCTTCCGCTTTATTACTTTGCCACTTTTGATGCCAACAACCTATTTCCTGCTGGTTGTCTCGGTGATCGAGGCTTTTCAGGTTTTCACAATCGTCGATGTAATGACTGAAGGTGGTCCTGCAGGTGGCACCGATATGCTGGTTTACATGCTGTACCGCATTGGTTTCACATTGTTCGATATTGGTCAGGGTTCAGCGCTTGCAGTTATGCTGTTCATTCTTCTGGTGGTGATTACAGTGATCAAATCGCGTTTTCTAGGAAAGCGGGTTCATTATGAAGCATAATAATCCTGTCTTAAGCGGCTTTATCATTACACTTGGCCTCTTATTTCTGGCGCCGGTCTTCTATGGGCTCTGGATGTCTTTCCAAACTGCCGAGGGTTATTATAGCGGCAGCTATGGTTTCTCGTTCAAAAATTATCGGGTGGCTTTCGAAGAACTGAATTTCTTCCGGTATTTGCTCAATAGTCTGATCGTTTCAGGTGCAGTGACCGCACTGGGTTTGCTGACAGCTTTGATGGCGGCTTACGCTTTTGCACGGTTCAATTTTCGCGGTCAAAATCTGGCTTTCGGTCTGGTTGTTGCTACCCTGATGATCCCGTCGCATATCACGCTGATCCCGAATTATCTGAATCTTGCAGAAGCAAATATGCTCGACAGTTATGCAGCTTTGATCCTGCCTGCTATCGCCTCTGGTTTTGTTTGCTTTTTCCTGCGTCAGTATATTCGCGGTATCCCACGTGCCCTTGATGAAGCGGCCTTTATCGACGGAGCGTCATCATGGACAGTGCTTTGGCGGGTCATTGTACCAATTGCCAAACCGGCGATTTTCTCTATGGGCCTGTTTTTGTTCCTTGCAGAATGGAACAGCTATATCTGGCCGCTCGTCGCTGTTGGTCGGGAAGATATGTACACACTACAGATCGGTCTTGCCCGTATTTACAAACTTGCACCCGGTGAAGGTTTGGTTGACTGGCCTTTGGTTATGGCCGCTTCCGTCATCACTATGATCCCTGTTTTGATAGGCTTTGTCTTTGTTGAGCGCCATTTGGTGCGCGGCATCGCCATGGGCGCAACTAAATAACGTCTTCTAGGATAAATCTTATGACTAAAATTGCTTCTCATCGTGGCGGCACCCTCGAATATGGCGATAGCACGCCTGCAGGTTTTATTGCCAGCGCTGCTATGGCACTCGAAGAAGTCGAATTCGACGTACACCCAACCAAAGACAATCATATTATTGTACATCATGATGCCACTCTTGACCGCACAACAGATACTCACGGCGAAATCGTCCAGCGAACACTCGAAGAAATAAAAGCTGCCCGTATCAACTACACACCGGCAGCAGCACCGCTGACACTGGAAGAGTTATGTGCGATTTATCACCCGTCTCATGTCAATTTTCGTTGCGAAATCAAAGCAGGCGCTTCCGGACATCCCTATGAAAATTTTGTACCTAAGGTTCTGGAAACGTTGCAAAAAAATGTGATGCTTGAGCGAACGGTTTTCTCGTCATTCAATTATCAGACCTTGCGCGTACTCACGTCCTTAACTGATCGGCCGGTGTTGTGGCTGGTCAGCCCGATGGTCTTACGCCAAATCGGTCTTGAGGATGTTATAGCTTTGGCTAAGGCAATCAATGTCCCTGAATTGGCTCTCAGTGCAGCTATTGCCACTCTGCAGGATGCTGAAAACATCCGAAGTGCCGGATTGGATTTTGGTGTCTGGGGGGCACATGACCGCGAAACTCTCATGCATGCATTTCGCATGCAGGCAAAAGTTTTGACAACAGACCGCCCCAGCCTTGCCATTGCCTGCCGTACAGAATGGCAGTCACAGGGAGGAGCACAGTAATGGCCGGTGTTCAGCTTAAAAATATTGAGAAAACTTATGAAGGCGGCGGGCGTGGCGTTACCGGTATTTCACTGAATATTCAACATGGTGAGTTTATCGTTTTGGTTGGCCCGTCCGGCTGCGGAAAATCCACACTTTTGCGGGTGATTGCAGGGCTGGAACAAGCAACAGGTGGTGAGCTTATCATCAATGATAAGCCTGCAAATAATTTGCCGCCACAAGCCCGCGATATCGCAATGGTCTTCCAGAATTATGCGTTATACCCACATATGACAGTGCGTCAGAATATTACTTTCGGGCTGGAATTGCGGGGTATGCCTAAAGCCGAGCGTGAAGCTAAAGTTCAGGAAGTCGCGCAGATTTTGCACCTCACACCTTATCTTGATCGCAAACCTGCACAATTATCCGGTGGTCAGCGCCAACGGGTAGCAATGGGGCGTGCGATCTCCCGTCAGGCTTCCGTTTTTCTGATGGACGAGCCGCTTTCTAATCTTGATGCAGCATTACGTGCAGAAATGCGTGCCGAGATTAAAGCATTGCATCGGCGTTTGGGGACAACATTTATTTATGTAACGCATGATCAGACGGAAGCGCTTTCTCTGGCAGATCGGGTAGCTGTTCTTAATCAGGGCAAACTCTTACAATTTGACCGGCCGGAAGTCATTTATGATCGTCCGGTTAATACATTTGTGGCTGAATTTCTCGGCTCTCCGCAAATGAACTTGCTTGACGCGATCCATTTTCCTCAGGACCAGTTGCCGGTTGTTGGTCATACAGTCTCGCGCATCGGTATCAGGCCAGAAGCAATGGAATTGCGCAATGACACGGAGGCAGAAAACGGCCTGCATCTGCCTGTGGAAATTCTGGCACAAGAGCTTGTTGGCGGACAGGTGATTTTAAGTGTCGCTACACCAGCCGGACAGATGCGGGTGGTGGTGCCGCGTGGTGCAGATGGTCAGATACAGATCGGTAGTCATGTATATCTGCCATTTACACATCTGCATTTATTTGACAAAAACGGTGACCGGATTGAGTGAACCGCGCTACTTAAGTTTAAAAATCAGAGGCATTGTGCTGAAATTATAAAGATCATTTAATTGTACTTCATCTTGGCGGTTCGGATTTATATCAAGCGAAGCTGCCAAGATGAAGAATGGAGGATCGGAATATCAGAAGTGGAATACCATTCCTAATATCGGGCCTTTTTGTACTACATCATAGACAAAACCATCATGGCTGTAATCAACACCGAGCGCGCGATATCCTGCGGCGACTGACAAGTTATCCTTGAGTTGATAGCCTAATGTTCCGGCTATATCCCAGTCGATTTTAGCCTGACCGGCGCCGACAATACCCCAGCCGCTGAAATAGAAATCATCAGTAAAAAAGTATTTTGCTTTTAAACCTGCCACAGCATCGACCCATGCGGCGCTGTCACGTCCACTGTGACCGTCGAATAATCCACCGTCAAAAGCAATTTTTGTGCTCGCATACCAGATGCGTGCTCCTGCAATGGCATCAAGGCGGCTTTTATCGTCTTCAAGCAGGCTATAGCCAGCGCCGAAAAGACCTGAAAATGTCTCAGAACGAATATCGATACTGTTGCTCAACACTCCGTAAGGTGTCTCGCCGTCCGTCGATATTTTTGTATAGATAATATCGCTGAACAAGCTGTAGCGATCATAATGTCCTTCAACGACACCCATGAATGAGAAGTCCAGCTCCTTTAGCAGGCTGCCAAAGTCTGATTTCATTTTCACAGGCGGCAGTCCGAACTGTCCGGCAGTACCGCTGATGCCTGCTGCCCAGAAGTAAGGACTTGCACTAAACCGCCATTCGTCAGGTTTAATATTTTTCTTTTCAAATTCAGCCGTGACCGGTGCTGCCGTAATATCCGCAGCAACAGCCACATATTGCTGACCCAAAAGTGCAATCAATGAAAAAACGAATAGCCGGTAGTGAAACATCTTCATCCCCCATGAGTGCACAATCAGGCCGTTCATTTGCGAAAATATTTTAGTGTTCTGACTCTGAAAGCACGTTGTTTTCCGCAACACAGTCTTGAACCGGAGCACTCGCTGTTTCCAGTTCTGTTCGTGCGCCCTGAATGTCGGCAAGAAATTCAGGATTACTGTGTAATCTGGCCACCGTAGCGGCAGCCATAATGCGGCCAGCATCAACATCGCTTTGCCAATGTGCATTACAAATCACCCGGCTTTGTCCGAATGACAGGCCGCGTTTAAGCAACTCATTGGTTCGTTTTGGATTGACTTCTGCCAGAGTGAGCGCCCAAGCCCAACCCGCTGCTGTGTGTCCTGACGGGTATGATCCGTCATGGCGCAACACATCTTCCTCGTCTGGCTGGCAAGTGCCTTCATTATGCACAACGAAAGGGCGGGTTCTGTTATATTTGTTTTTAACACCATAGGTTGAAAGCCCCGCATCTGTCAGAACTCTCTCCATAAGGTGGTAAATATGCGGTGTTTTCTCTTCGCTGATATCCACGCCCATCGCACAGGAAAAGTTCTTTGCTGGCTGAGGAAATTGCAAATCTGCATCTGTTCGTGCGAGATCCCAGCGCGCTTTACCGCGAAGCGGAATTGTTGCTTCTCTCGCCGCTTCGTCGCGCGCCAGTGCGGCACTCCCATTTACCGGGGGAGCGCCCAGCAGAATAAGACTGTCCGGCAACTCACTTGTCTGTAAATATCCGGGTGTCAGATGGAAATGAGGGTCTGTTACCTTCGGCCCTGACGCGTTTTCCGCCAGAGCTATATTTGGGGCAGACAAAGATATGGCCGCAAATACGACGACCTGACAGATCTTTGAAGGCATTTTATGTTCCTCGAATGGTGGATCCGGATAACGTCGTGTTTGCCGCTTAAACTCAGTTAAGAGGCTTTGCTTCCGGAAGCTTCCACTCACCACTCACCAAAACCGGATCAGGGCGATAAAGCCGAACCGTATAATTCCATCCGTCAACAACCGGCAGACAGTTGGCGATTTTGCCGTCACAGCCGCCAAACTGAACTGCGACTGATCCGTCAGCACTCTTTTTTGCGGTCAGATTGTTGATTGAATAAGCATTATAGGCATTCTTCTCAAAGAAGCCTTTTGCATTGTAAACGCTGATCGACCAGAAAGCCTTCACAGGAACATCGCTCGGTATAGTGAGCGTGTAGACCGTTTTGCCGTCGTTTTTCTCAGGCGTATAGCTCGGATAGAGAGCATCGTTTTCAGGAATGCCGCCCCAGCCGGAAGCCGTACCAATTAAATGATGAACCGGCTCAACCTGATCCCGTTTCCCAAAGGAGCCCTGATAAGAGGTCTGGTGCTTTGCAAGGGTAAGCAATGCGTTACGGATATCTGTAAGGCTTTCATCATCCCAGTTTGGAAGCTCAAGCTTACCTATGTCTTTTTGCTCGACCTTGATGGCATCCTGAAGCTTGTGAACCTCATCCAGATCTTTCGGATCATTCGGGTCAACCAGTGTGCGGATAGCGGCAAATACATAACGTGTGCCTACAGATTCCTGCGTCAGTGTCACCGGTTCTGTGCCATAAGCGACAACCGGTAAGTAATGATCCTGATTAACGATCATCATCGACATATAGCGCTTGCCGGTATCCGGCAGAGTGAGAGTGACCGGTCCGCTGGCGAGATCAAAGACAGCGAAGGAATAGAGTGTGTCCCTGTTCATGCGAATGACGGTTTGAGCATCAATGGCTACCGGCTCGCGGGAATGCTGAAACTTTCCAAGACTGCCAATGAGTTTGACATTGGCAGTGAGGTAATGATCTGTCTCTGCACGGATGAAATTTTCAACAGTGACAGGGACTTTATCACCCGATGTTCCGGCATATGCTGTGCTCGTCAACAGGGTCGCAGTCATTGCTAAGCTCATTCCAAAGGAGCGAAACATGGATATACCTCTTCATTTAATCTGATTGGAGCATTTCCAGTTTGTTTTAAAACATAGGAAACGCTCTATCTTTTTGTTTTTACGCGTATCTTATCCGAAAACCGCTTCGCACTTTTCGGGATACGCTCTAGCGTGCCGTGCTATCCGCTAAGAGAAACACGAGTCTTGCAAACACTAACCAGCCGGAAAATGGTCAGCCGATCAGGCAGTCCGGTTGACAGGCTATATTCAGATTATTGTTAGCAGAAGAGGATGGCTAATCTTGCCATTTTACGCCAATCTTAATTAAGCAACGTCCTGTCATATGCTTATGCACAACAGGTAAATGACATTGAGTACTTTGGAAACGCTCAGATAAAGTGCTTAATTTTGTTGTGATTGCTCACGAAACTGCCTCGGTGTGATCCCTGCAATCCGACGAAATGCGCGACTAAAATGAGCGGGGTCAGAATACCCGGACGCAAAAGCAATATCAATTATTTTGGCATCTGTCTCACGTAGCAGTGCGCTTGAGCGTTCAAATTTTATGGTGTCGAGTATATCCGAATATACGAAATCCACACTTGAGAGTTTGCGCTGGAAAGTACGCGGACTGACCCCTGCCATTTCCGCTACCTGTGCGAGTGTCGGAATGCCACCATCCAAATAGGAAGGCAGCATCAGTTTCAGGGTTTCTACAATCTCATAGCCCGAAGGCTCATCTTCAGGGGTGTGACATGAAGAATATACGGTGTTTGCATGATAGGGGAGGCTGAGGCAGGAGTTGGGTATACTGATCCAGGAAGCCTGTTGGTTTGAGAGAAATTGCACATTTGGCCAGCAGGATTGTGTTGCAGCGCCCGGAGTGTAGCCGGCTTCAAAAGCCATAACCGGCGGCATCCAGCTCGCTCCTGTAAACTGCCGTGCGATATAGACTGAGAAAACATTTTGCAGCCATTGCGCATGTTTTAAATATGCATGATTGCCGGGCAAAGTAATTCTATTGCAAACCCGTATGTGATCCTGATCATACTCGATCCACATGCTGAGCATTGAATCTTCGCGTGATGCCCAATAGCATGCATGACGCAAAGCCACGAGCAATGTTGGTGAATGGGCAACCAGAGCCTTCGTTCTTTCCCGCAAATGAGAAAAATGTAAGCGTTGTCCTGCGAGGAAACTAAAATCCTCCAGATCCTGAGATTTTTGCGCAGCTTCAATAAAGCTGAGTGCAGGCAAGAGCGGAATGTAAAAACTGCTCTGTTCATTCAGATTCAGCGGAAGCCGGAATTTCTCTAAAAGTGAGCCGGACGGGGCACCAATCTCATCCAGAATCCCTACAAAAGGAAGAAGAAACAAGCTTCGCGTTATAGGGATGGTCGCCATTGCATCTTACCCGATCAGATGGTTGATGCCTTACCTTGCCAAAGTCTCAGGAGAATTACAACTTTTTGAAATGACGGGACATTGTTGTGCTGTGAACAGATCCGGCCCTTTATTCGGGAAACATAAATGTCAGGGTCGTGCGTAATCCCCATTTCGCACCGCCATCAGGGCCGTCAGCATAATAACGCCCGCCTACCTGAATACTCATAGCCTGATCTTTAATTTTGAAGACCTGTGTGGCATCCAGATTAACCGGTAATGTCCATTGGCTGGCTTCCCAGTTGTAAGTTGAATCAAGGCTGAGCGACACTGATCTTCCGTGACCTAAATTATATGAAACAAATGGCTGAAGCATGGTGGAACTAATACCCTGCCTGTTCGAAGAGCCTGCAACAGACCAAATATGATTACCCAGAGCACCGACAGTCCAGTCATTTCGCTGGATCAAAGCGACAGCAGTTGGTCCTAATCCGAGTTTCCCGCCGCCTAGATAGTCATCGGTTGCCGTTGGCAGAAGAAAGACAGGGCCAGCCCCCCAGATTAACCCGCTGGGGCCGCTTTGTTTCGGAGACAGGAAAAGACTAGCATTAATATCACCCAAACCTGAAACGCTTCCGTCCGGCATATAATCCCGATAGGCGAGCGGAATAATCGTACGTGAAATAATATTCCAGTCTTCGTTCAGGCTAAAGGGGATGACAGGTTGAATGTTAAGGCCGTAGGAGAAACCTTTTTGATCAGGGCCGGCTCTGAAGTCAAAATTGTTTTGAAAGGGAACGCTGATCAGGCTTGCCAGAGGATTGGCCAACTGCTGCGATAAATCTTCGGCAGAAGGTTCCGACCATGCTGTGTTCGCGTTCAGAGCAAGAAAAAGAGCTAATGATAAAGTGCAAATATATGGCTTCTTAAGCTTACAGACCAAACTATTGATACGCACCATTTTCAAGACCTCCCGATAAGTAACATCATACTTATCGCTTTAGGTGCCGGTTCATTCTTAATCTTGCCATCTTACGCCAATGCAATATTCGTCATGAAAATACTTTCCGCAGGACTAGAAAATAGAGCTCTTGGATCTTTTGCAAGTAATGGAAGGGTATGCCGGTTTGGCGCAGCATAAAAGAAAAAGCAGGGATGCTCCCCTTGTAGTCAAAACGTGATATGTTTCAATAGCTTAGATAAAACGGTCAGAGTGCGGGTTAAATCGTCGAATGATACACTGCCAAGACAAATCCGAACGCCGCTTGCCTGATCCTTCGGGTTTACCATGATGGTTTCCGGAGCGGTTAGTTTTATACCGCTTGCACCCGCGAGAGACACGAAATGCTCCGCAGCATCACGCTGCATTGGTAGCCAGACATTATATGCATCAGGATTCGAGACAAGAGCATCCATTCCAAGAAGAGAAACAGCAAGAGCAGAGCGCCGTTGTGCCTCGCGACGCATATCTTTTTGCAATGATGAAATGGTGCCGGTGGATATCCAGTCCTCTACCACTGCGCAAGACAGCGCCGACGGAGCCATTGGCACTTCTTCCAAAAGACGCCTTGCTTCACTTTTAAGGTCGTCCGGCAGCGCGAGCATGCCGATTTGCAAGCCGGGGCTGAGCGATTTAGCCAGTCCGTTTACATGCAATGTAATATCCGGCGCTAAAGCCGCTAACGGGAACAAGCTGATGCCGGATGCCGCATAAACACCGTCTTCAATGATCTGGACGCCGGACCGGCGGCAAATATCCACAGTGGCCTGCCTTCGTGCTGCTCCCATCGTGGCGGTTGTCGGATTGTGTAATGTTGGTGTCAGATAGACTGCGCGGTTGTTATGCTGTGCTGTGTCATCGAGTGTTTGTGCCAGCGCCTCAGGTATCATCCCCTCAGCATCTATCTCTACCCCTTGCATCCGGCATCCTTTGCGCCTGAGAAGCGCAAGTGCACCAGGATAAGTGAGCCTTTCGGTGAGCAGCAATCCGTCTGGACCACAAACAAGATCGAAAGCCAGCGCCAATGCCTGACGTGCACCGTTCGTCAGCACTAAATTTGAAGGATCGGCGGACAGCCCCAGCGTTTCAAGCCAGCGAGCCATAATCACGCGATGTTCCGCATGCCCGCCAGACGGAGCGTAGAGATTGAAATGATCTGCATCTATTTTTCGTGCGATCACAGTCAGTGTTTTCGCCAGAATGCGGGAGCTAAGCATAGCGGGGGGCGCGTTGGACGAGAGGTCTGTCTGCAGGTCCTTTTGTGCTACCTGCAATGCGACGAATGTACCCCGTCCTTTAATGCTGCGCGTCAGGCCGCGTCGTTCAAGTGCGGCATAGGCTTTTGTGACCGTTCCCAGCCCCACACCCAGCCTCCACGCCAGATCACGATGGGCGGGCAGGCGATCCCCGCCCGCCAAGCGTCCTTCGATAATATCGTCGGCAAGGGCCAGCACCAGCCTTTCAGCTGTATTGGCTTTGATACTGGCAAGACGGGGAATCCATGGGGATTGCAGCAGCATAATTGCGGTCTCATTTAAAGTGTCATGGTACACTATTTCAATAAACACTAAGTGTAACATAGGGTATGGTGCTGCTGAATGAAACCCGCAGATGGTCATAACACAGGCTATTTGCACCGGCGTATCGAGGGATGCATGTTCAGTCACATAACGGTTGGAACGCAAGATCTGGAGCTTGCGGGTCGTTTCTATGATGCATTACTTATTCCGCTCGGACATAAACGCCGGGCGATTACGCCTGATGGCGGGCCTGCTGCACTTTGCTGGGTGGCTTTAAATTCTCCGTTGCCTCGCTTTTATGTTTACAGCCCCTTCAACGGCCAGCCAGCTACAGCCGGTAATGGCAGTATGGTTGCTTTTCTTGCTCCGTCCGCAGAGGCGGTGAATGAATCCTATACCGGCGCTATGGCCTGTGGGGGAACGGATGAAGGCCGCCCTGATATACGCCCGCATTATGGGCACGGTTATTTCGGTGCTTATCTGCGTGATCCTGACGGAAACAAACTTCACATCGTTTATCGCGGCGATTTTTTGCCGGACTGCGACAGTGCCTTTTGATTTTCTGAGGATATACGAATGATCACCAGCCAGTTTGCGCTCGTTTACGGCACTTATCTCATTGCGACCGCCAGCCCCGGACCGAGCAATATGGCAATCATGGCAACGGCCATGCGTGACGGTCGTTTACCGGCGCTTGTTTTGGCGGCCGGTGTTATAACCGGTTCGCTTTTCTGGGCCTGTCTCACGGCGACCGGCTTGTCAGCTGTACTCACCACCTATGTCTGGGCGCTGGTCGTTATTAAGATTATTGGCGGGGTATATTTGCTGTATTTGGCGTATCGCACAGGCCGTTCGGCTTTAAAACCGGTCTCTGATTTTACGCCTAAAAATGCCGGACATGCTGTGCCACGCTATCGGGCGCTCTACAGGCAGGGAGTGCTCATGCATATCAGTAATCCAAAAGCGATCCTGTCGTGGATCGCGATTATGTCGCTGGGTTTTCAAGCCGACGCGCCTGCCGGAATGTTGCCGGCAATTGTCGGCGGCTGCGCCATTCTCGGTATTATTGTTTTTGGCGGTTATGCTCTGTTGTTTTCGACTGCGGCTATGGGGAGACTCTATGCCAGACTGCGCCGTTGGTTTGAAACAATACTTTCTGCGGTTTTTGCAGTTGCAGGGATTAAACTGCTTATCTGGCAGGGCTGAATACTCGGGATTTCAGGCCACTGCCGCTCGTTTTTTCTGAATGAAAGAGTGCTGTTATGAGCTTTACACTCCACATGATTGATGTTTTCGGCTCAGCTCCGGCTTCGGGCAACCCGCTGGCTGTGATTACAGGTGCGGATAATTTAACCACGGCTGAAATGCAGCAATTAACGCGGTGGTTCAATCTTTCCGAAACTACTTTTCTCTTGCCGCCAACACATCCGCAAGCTGATTATCGCGTCAGAATATTCTCTCTGGACAGGGAACTCCCCTTTGCCGGACATCCCACTCTGGGCAGTTGCCATGCCTGGCTTTCTGTTCATAGAGCATCCGACGCTAAAACAAGTTTCGTGCAGGAATGTGATGCAGGACTGATTGCAATCCGCAACATGCAGGGGCGGCTTTCCTTTGCCGCTCCGCCACTTATCCGTTCCGGCACGCCGACACCAGCCGAACTGGAAGAGGTGCGTCAGTTTCTTGGTATTGAAGCCGGGGACATTCTTGATGCTGCATGGATAGACAATGGCCCCGGTTGGCTGGGGATCAGACTGGCATCGGCAGAACAGGTTCTTGCTTTGAATCCGGTTCGTAACTGGTCCGGCCGTCTTGATGTCGGTGTAATTGGTCCTCATATGGAGGGCAAAGAGGCGGCCTTTGAGGTGCGCGCATTCTTCAGCGATCATTTGGGCGCCATTATAGAGGATCCCGTTACCGGCAGCCTCAATGCATCGCTGGCGCAATGGTTGTTCGCGACCGGCGTGGCAGAGAAGTATTATATCGCCGCTCAAGGCACGCGCCTTGGTCGTCAAGGCCGTATTTACATCAATCGGGACGATAGCGGCGAGATATGGGTTGGCGGCAAAACGCATATAATTGCCGAGGGGCAGTTATACGGACTTTGAAGAAATAAGCGCAAACGGGTGATCTGGCCGGTTATGGTGATGTTTACGCTTTTATGATGATTATTGATGCTGAGCCTAAATGTCAGAGAGTTTCAGCATGATTAAGCTGATCGTTGCGTGAATAACACTGCACAGTGACAGATGATCAGGATAGATAATCCATCCTGATCTTTGCACGATTTTTTATGCAGGTTTTGAAATTTACTGTAATTTTCGATCAACAGCCCCGCGTCGTGGATGGATAGTCATATCTTCGTTGTCCAGATCGCTTTCGAGACGCTTCAGGATAGGGCAGTGTGGCCGGTGATCTCCCTGACAGGCATTGACCAGCATTGATAGTGTGTTGGACATATCCTGCAAGGCTTTGATTTTGACTTCGAGTTCGTCAATATGACCTTGTGCCATACGCTTTACCTCTGAACTTTGGCGTGAGTCATCCCGCCACAGACTGAGAAGGTCGCTGATTTCGGCAACGGAAAATCCCAGATCGCGTGCCCGCCGGATGAAGCGGAGCATATGGATATCGGTGTTGGAATAATCACGATAGCCGGCGGATGTGCGGTCAGCGACCGGCACAAGCCCGATTTGCTCATAATAGCGGATCATTTTAGCTGATACGCCGGAAGATTTTGCTGCCTGACCAATATTCATTTCGTTTTCCTTTAAACATTTTGCAGCCGGTCAGAGGGAGAGACCGGCTGCAAGGTTTTGTTAGTTGGCGATTTTGAATGAACGCAAGCGCAGGGCGTTACCCAGCACAAACACACTGGATAGTGCCATCGCACCGGCGGCAAAAACCGGAGACAGCAGAATGCTATAAGCCGGATAAAGCAGACCTGCTGCAACCGGAACCAGAGCGGCATTATAGATAAATGCCCAGAACAGGTTTTGCCGGATATTGCCGATGGTTGCTTTTGACAGGGCAATTGCATTCGGCACGCCCTGTAAGCTACCAGACATCAGAACAACGTCTGCTGCTTCAATGGCGATATCAGTTCCTGTGCCGATGGCCAGACCCACATCCGCCTCGGCCAGTGCCGGCGCATCATTAATGCCATCGCCAACGAATGCAGTCTGACCATATTGAGCCTTCAGGCGGCGGATAGCTTCGACTTTGCCGTCCGGCAGCACTTCCGCCACCACTTCATCAATGCCCAGACGTGCTGCAATCGCTTTGGCTGTGCGGGCATTGTCACCGGTAATCATTGCCACTTTGAGGCCGAGATTATGCATGGCTTTAATGGCCGCAGGTGTGGTTTCTTTGATCGGGTCGGCAACAGCAATGATGGCTGCCAGCTTGCCGTCGATTGCCGCATAAAGCGGGGATTTGCCTTCATTGCCAAGCCGTTCCGCGATTTTGGTAAAAGCAGCTACATCATGGCCGAGTTCGGTCATATACCGGTCTGCACCAATCTCAATGCGTTTGCCATCCACTACCGCTTTGACACCGAAACCTGTTACCGATTCAAAATCGGATACGGGTGACAATGAAAGTCCTTCATCTGCTGCCGCATCAACAATGGCACGGGCAATCGGATGTTCCGACTTGGCTTCGACTGCTGCAACAAGTGCCAGCACATTGGCACGATCAAAGCCATTTGCCAGTTCCAGATCCGTCAGAGCAGGTTTGCCTTCAGTCAGCGTGCCTGTTTTATCGAGAGCGACAACCTTGGCATCTTTGAGCAATTGCAGCGCTTCACCTTTGCGGAAAAGGACACCGAGTTCCGCACCGCGACCGGTGCCGACCATGATTGAGGTTGGTGTTGCCAGACCCATGGCACACGGGCAGGCGATAATCAGAACGGCAACGGCATTCACTAATGCGAAAGTCAGCGCTGGTGACGGACCAAGAATGAGCCATGCGGCAAATGTCAGAGCGGCCACTGCAAAGACAGCTGGTACAAACCACATGGTCACTTTGTCGACCAGTGCCTGAATTGGCAGTTTGGAACCTTGAGCCTCTTCAACCATACGGATGATCTGGGACAGGACAGTGTTACCACCGACGGCGGTTGCACGATAGGCAAAGGCCCCTTTCTGATTGACCGTGCCGCCGACGATCTCACTGCCAACGGATTTTGCCACAGGGATCGGCTCGCCGGTGATCATGGATTCGTCGACATAGCTGGTACCTTCGATGACTTCGCCATCGACCGGCAGACGCTCACCCGGGCGGACTTCAACAATATCACCGGACACAACATCATCAATCGGCAGGTCGACGACCTGACCATTTCTGCGCACCCGTGCGGTTTTTGCCTGAAGACCGGCCAGACGCTTGATCGCCTCGGAAGTACGTCCTTTAGCGCGGGCTTCCAACAACCGGCCGAGCAGGATCAGCGTGACAATAACGGCTGCCGCTTCATAATAGACATTGATGGTACCGGCAGGCAGAAGGCCAGGCGCAAAGGTCGCAACCAGCGAATAGCCGTAAGCTGCAAGTGTGCCGACAGCCACCAGCGAGTTCATATCCGGTGCAAAACGCATAAGCGCCGGAAGTCCTTTTTCATAAAACCGGATACCCGGAATGAAGAGCACCAAAGTCGTCAGAGCAAACTGGATATACCAGTTCCACTGCATGCCGATGGTTGATTCAATCAGCCCGTGTACACCCGGAATAATATGCGATCCCATTTCCATCAGGAAAACAGGAAGCGTCAGAACCGCCGCTATGGTGAAGTCGCGGGTCAGCTCACGCCGTTCGGTTTCTTTTCTCTCTGCCCGTGCGTCATCCTCATTGCTGCTCTGGCTACCTGAGCCTGCAATCAGCTTGGCCTCATAACCGGCATCAGCAATTGCGGCGATCAGGTCTGCGGTACTCGCCGTTCCGTGAATAGTTGCGCGTTCTGTTGCCAGATTGACCACAGCATTTGTAACGCCCGAAATAGCTTTCAATGCGCGTTCAACACGGCCGACACAGGATGCGCAGGTCATGCCTTCAACGGAGAGCTCTACAGGGCCGGTCGCCGCAGGCATTTGCGCAGGTACAGAATAGCCGGCCTTTTCGATGGCTTCGATTAATCTCACGCGAGGGACAGTTGAGTCGGTTGTGATATTTGCGCGCTCTGTTGCCAGATTGACCGATACAGTTTCAACACCCGGCACTGCTTTGAGTGCACGTTCAATACTGCCGACGCAGGATGCGCAGGTCATTCCTTCAACAGGTAAGGACACAGTTTCAGATAAGTCTTTTGCTCGAACGGGGGCATTCATAGCCGCCTCCTTTTCTTTCCGAAAATTTAAATTCGGTATGAGCATGAGGCTTCCAACAATTGGAAGGTCAAGAGCAAAAATTTATTTGTTTTCACTCTTGACCTTTCCATGGTTGGAAACCCCATCTTGATGTCATGAGAGCCAAATAAAGGAGAAGTCTCATGGAACTGAAAATCGAAAATATGACCTGCGGCGGTTGCGCTAAATCCGTGACCAAAGCCATTCAGTCGGTGGATGCCAATGCGAAGATTGAAACCGATCCGGCAACACGGCTGGTAAGAATTGAAACTGCTGTCAGTTCTGATGCACTGCAGAAAGTTCTCGAAGAGGCAGGTTATCCCGCAGCTGTAAATTAAACAGGGGAATGATTATGAACAAGCTGAGCCTCATTCTTATTGCAGGCGCACTTGCTGTGAGTGTCGGGCTGGTATTTGTACAAAACCGGCTGGAAATGAAAGGCGGAATGCAAGGGCATTCCATGCAGGGTATGACAATGCCGGATCATGCAATGCGGACAGAAGAGGCGTCTTCTGAGTCGGCACCGGTGCCGTGACAATTAGCTGGCAATGTGTTGAGGATTCGCTATATCCGTATCATGAAGAACCCGCTGCGATCATTTCGCAGCGGGTTTTACTGTATTTTATTCGGCTACAGCCGCGATTGGTAATGTTTCCGGCGTGAAGAATATATCAGCATGCATATCTTCTTTTTGTAATCCGCGGGCAAAAGTAACAGCCATTGCTGCATCCACCATTAATGGCGGTCCCGCGACATAGGCTTTCCAGTCGCTGAAATCAGAAATGTCTTCTGCAATCGCGCGGGTCACAAAACCGCTTCGGTAAAGTTCAGAGCGTGCCTCTGATAAGACCTGTGTGAAAGACAGGTTCGGATGCTTTTCTGTCAGACCACGAAAATGTTCCGTGAGATAAAGATCACGTTCGGAGCGTGCGCCGAAATAGACATGAATCCTCTGTTTCATACCATGGGCAAGAGCGGTTTCTACAATAGATTTGATCGGGGCAAGTCCTGAGCCTCCGGCAATACACAGGATCGGGTCACTATGATACTGCCGCAGGAACGAAGCCCCTAAAGCGACCTCCATCTTTATGGGATCACCGGTTTTCAATGTCTGATGCACATAGCCGGATGTAATGCCTGCGGGAACATGGCGGATGTGAAATTCAAGGTAGTTTTCACCGGAACGGTTTGCCATGGAGTAGCTGCGGGAAGGTACGCTGTTAAAGCTGAGTTCAGCATATTGACCTGCTTCAAAATTCAGTGGCAAACCATTTTCAGGTGTGACCTGCACCAGCTTGATATCATGGGTGAGATCTTCAATACGGGTAACAATTCCTTTTACCCGCTGCGCAGGTTGCAGTTCTTCATGCTCTGCGCCCAGCCACGCCACAGCTGTATCTGTCAGCGGTACAGAACGGCATGCAAGGATCAGGCCATCTGCTTTTTCCTCATCAGACAGGGCAAAACGGGAATGCTGAAGCATTTTCACTTCCCCTTCGATAAGGCGGGATTTGCAGGAGCCGCAGCGACCGGATTTGCAACCGTGAGGATAGGAAATACCTGATGTCAAAGCCGCTTCCAGCAGAGTTTGCCCGTCAGCACAGGTAATACTGCTGCGGGCCTGACGGATATCAATGCGTTTTGAGGTCATGGTTGTGCCTCTGATGTTTTCAGCTGTGCATCTGACAAACCTAGTGCCTTCATCAAACCGGGTTTCTGGCTCAAAAATGTGCCGTAAAAAACCTGATCGCCGACAATGCTGATCGGTGCAACACGCACACCTGTACGTGTTTTGGCTTCTTCTGCGATCAGCGGATCGGTGAGATCGCGTTCCTCATAGGCAATCTTTTGCTGGGCGAGCCAACGCTTGAGTGCATGGCAATCGGGGCAGGTCGGAGTTGTATAGATGAGGAGTTGCGGTGTACCGGCATTCATCTTTTTGCCTTTCTCTGAATGGGACAAGGTTCCTCTGAAAACAGCGACTGAATTGTGCTGACAGAACAACATTGCAGGCACGATGCGGCTTCCAGCGCTTGTAAGGTCAAGGCCAAATGTTTTGGGGAAATATGGGGACTATGCGAACTTGCGGTGCGGGTATAGATGGAGGTGCTTGTGCTTATCGGTACTTCCGCTAAATTGACAACCGACGTAATGATACAGGCGCTTCCCGCTTTTGACAGGTAATTCAGAGTGATGACTTCTCGCAAACCACTCATGCAGAGTGCAAAACAGAGCTTGCCGGAAAAGCAGGAGTTCGCTGCGGGTGTTGCCTTGTCATCTGATGAGATTGCAATATTGGCAGAAACGTTTCGGTTGTTGGGTGACCCGTCACGGCTGAAAATTCTTCTCAGTTGTATGTCAGGCCCGATTTCCGTTAGTGAGATTGCTGAAAAGCTGGAACTGTCCCTGTCGCTTGTCAGCCACCATCTGCGCCATTTGCGTAGCGCACGCCTTGTAAAAGGTGTGCGTCAGTCAAAAAATATTTTTTATGAAATTGCGGATCAGCATGTCAGTCAGGTGTTGCAGGATATGGCAACGCATATTTCTGAAGATCATCTAGCGAAATAGACTGTGTTCTTGACGATAAAAATCTCATAGAGCATTGTATTTTCGCTCCCATTTCAGGCTGTTTATAAAATTTTCTTCAGGTCTTGACCTTTCCAGTGTTGGAAACGCCACCTTCATCAAAATTGACCGCGGCGTTTCCGTTTTTTCGGAATACGCCTCTATGAAGGTAGACCGAAATGAAGAAAAAAATCACGGCACTGTTCTTGACCGGTGTCGTTATTGCAGGTGGTGGCTTGCTGCACCACGACAAAGCAGAGCTCTATGTCAACCGTTTCCTTACATTCCTCTCATCGGCAGCTGTGCCTTATGCTGCCGCGCAATCGGGAGAAATGCCCGCACCGCAGGTGCCAGTTGCAGAGGTCGTAACGCGTAAGGTTGCTCTGTCTACAGAATTTACCGGCCATCTGGAGGCAAGCAAGCTGGTGGAACTGCGCCCGCGTGTTGGCGGTGCAATTGAGACAGTGAGTGTCCCGGAGGGAGAGCTGGTTCAATCGGGGCAATTTCTGTTTGAGATTGATGCCAGACCGTTTCAGGTCGTTCTTGATGCTGCCAAGGCGGAGACACAGCAGGCAGAGGTTTTGCTGGAGCACGCGGAAACCAATTTCAAACGCACAGCAAGTCTTGCACCAAACGGTACAGTCTCCCGTAAGGCCTTTGATGATGCACAGGCTATGCTTGGTCAACGAAAGGCACAGGTTGCTATCGCCAAAGCGGCGGTTGCTGCTGCCGAACTTGATCTGTCCTTTACCCGTGTCACGGCTCCTGTTGACGGGCGCGTTGATCGTGTTTTGGTACACGAGGGCAATCTGGTGACGGGGGGCAATGCGGGTAATGCGACATTGCTCACGACTATCGTGCGTACCGATCCGCTCTATGTGTATTTCGACATAGATGAGGCGACCTATCTTGGTTTTATCGCGAAAACATGGGCGCAGGAAAGTAACAGAGATAACGCCTCATTGCCGGTGCAGATCGGACTGATGACGGATAAGGGCTTTTCTTATCAGGGGACATTGGATTTTCTCAGTAATCGTATCGACAGAAGCACTGGCACAATCCGTGCCCGTGCCGTTGTTGAAAACCCTGAAGGCATATTGGCGCCAGGGCTTTTTGCACGTGTGAAACTTGCGACTTCCGAACCGGTGCAAACTGTTCTGATTGATGATCAGGCCATCGGTACAGATCAGGGGCGCCGATATGTGCTGGTTTTAGGTGAGGGCAATAAAGCTGAATTCCGTCCGGTGGAAATCGGGGCGATAGTCGATGGTTTGCGCGTTATTTCCTCCGGTCTTCAGGTGGGTGAAAAAATCATTGTGAAGGGGCTCGTAGGCCCGGGCATGCAAGTTACCCCACAAATGATTTCAATGGTGCCGGAGCGGGTTTCTGACAGTGCTCAGGCAGCAGCTTCTCAACAGGAGGCGCGTCGATGAATATCCCGCGCTTTTTTGTCGACCGCCCGATTTTTGCGGTCGTGCTTTCTGTCCTGATGCTGATTGCAGGCGGGTTGACCCTGCTGAAACTGCCGCTGAGTGAATATCCTCAGGTCACCCCGCCGACGGTGCAGGTCACGGCCAGCTATCCGGGAGCCAATCCGGAAGTGATTGCTGAAACCGTTGCCGCGCCATTGGAACAGGCGATTAACGGCGTCGAAAACATGCTCTATATGGGCTCACAGGCGGCAACGGACGGGCGTATGACACTGACAATTGCGTTTCAGCAGGGCACTGATCCTGATATGGCGCAAATTCAGGTGCAAAACCGCGTTGCCCGTGTGCTGCCACGCCTGCCGCAGGAAGTGCAGCGCATCGGTGTGGTGACGCAAAAAACCTCGCCGGATATTCTGATGGTGGTACATCTTGTATCGCCGGACCAACGTTATGACCCGCTCTACTTATCCAATTATGCGCTTTTGCAGGTGCGTGATCAGCTGGCGCGCGTGCCGGGAGTTGGTGATGTTCTGGTCTGGGGCGCCGGCGAATATTCGATGCGGGTCTGGCTTGATCCGAATAAAGTTGCGGCACGCGGTCTGACCGCGTCCGATGTGATTGCATCAATTCAGGAACAGAATGTGCAGGTTGCTGCCGGTTCGGTTGGTCAGCAACCGGATGCTTCCTCAGCATTTCAGGTGACAGTCAACACGCTTGGCAGATTGTCCAATGAGGAGCAATTCGGCGATATTGTTGTTAAAACCGGTTCTGAGGGGCAGGTAACCCGCCTTCGGGATGTTGCCCGTATTGAACTTGGTGCGGATGCTTATGCGCTGCGTAGTCTGTTGGACGGTAAACCGGCACTGGCAATTCAGATCATCCAAAGTCCGGGCGCGAATGCACTGGATGTATCAGCAGCTATCCGCGATACGATGAGCAAACTGGAAAAAGATTTTCCGGAGGGTATAGAATCCCGTATCGCATATGATCCGACAGTCTTCGTGAAGGCCTCGCTGGAAGCTGTGGTCGTAACATTGCTTGAGGCCATCGTACTGGTGGTTCTTGTGGTCGTGCTGTTTCTGCAGACATGGCGCGCTTCGATTATTCCGCTTGTTGCGGTACCGGTATCGCTGGTCGGTACATTCGCCCTGATGTATCTGTTCGGCTTCTCGCTGAATACATTGTCGCTGTTCGGGCTGGTGCTTTCTATCGGTATTGTGGTCGATGATGCGATTGTGGTTGTGGAAAATGCAGAGCGCCATATCGCCTTGGGAGAGACACCTAAAGAAGCGGCGCGCAAAGCTATGGATGAAGTGACAGGGCCGATTATTGCCATTACCTCGGTGTTGTCGGCAGTGTTTATTCCTTCTGCCTTCCTCACCGGATTACAGGGGGAATTCTACCGGCAATTCGCGCTGACGATTGCTATTTCAACCATTCTGTCCGCAATCAATTCTTTGACACTATCTCCGGCACTGGCTGGTGTTTTGCTGAAACCGCATCACGGCGAAGTAAAACGCGACAGGCTTACCATTATCATTGACCGGCTGTTTGGCTGGTTTTTCCGGCGCTTCAATCTGTTCTTTGACCGTGCTTCCAATGCCTATGTCTGGTCGGTACGCCGCGCTATCCGGTTCAGCGGATTTGTTCTGTTGTTCTATGCGGCGCTGGTCGGTACGACATGGCTTGGTTTTCAGACCGTGCCGATTGGCTTCGTACCTGCACAGGATAAATATTATCTGGTTGGTATTGCCCAATTGCCAAGCGGCGCTTCGCTTGATCGCACGGAGGCTATGGTCAAAACCATGTCCGAAATCGCATTAGCAGAGCCGGGGGTGGAAAGCGTTGTCGCATTTCCGGGGCTTTCGGTGAATGGCATGGTCAATATTCCGAATGCTGCCGTGATGTTTACGATGCTCAAACCTTTTGACGAGCGTAAGGATCCGTCTTTGTCTGCCTTTGCGATTGCAGGGCGGTTGATGGGTAAATTCAGTCAGATACCTGATGGTTTCGCCGGTATATTCCCGCCGCCGCCTGTGCCGGGGCTCGGTTCGACCGGTGGCTTTAAAATTCAGCTTGAAGATCGCGCCGGACTTGGTTTCGAGACATTGGCAAAAACGCAGGGTGAGATCATGGCTAAGGCGATGCAAACACCGGAACTGGCAGGTATGCTGGCCAGTTTTCAGGTGAATGCGCCACAGGTGCAGGTTGATATCGATCGTGTCAAAGCGAAAATACAAGGCGTACCGCTCAATACAATATTTGAAACATTGCAGGTTTATCTCGGCTCGCTCTATGCCAATGATTTTAACCGTTTTGGGCGAACTTATCGCGTGATGGTGCAGGCCGATGCTCCCTTCCGTATGCAACCGCAGGATATCGGGCGCCTGAAAGTGCGTAATGCCGCCGGAGATATGATCCCGCTATCAGCTCTGCTGACGGTGAAGGATAGTTCGGGACCGGATCGTATCATGCATTATAATGGTTTCCCTTCGGCGGATATCAGCGGCAGCCCTGCACCCGGCTATTCTTTCGGACAGGCAACCGCCGCGATAGAGCGCATAGCTCTGGAAACAATGCCGGCCGGTATGGCTTTTGAATGGACGGAACTTGCCTATCAGGAAAAACAGGCAGGCAATGCAGCCATGTATGTTTTCCCGCTGTCTGTATTGCTCGCTTTCCTCATTCTTGCGGCACAATATAACAGCTGGTCGTTGCCTTTTTCGGTTCTGCTGATCGCACCAATGGCATTGTTGTCAGCGATTGCCGGTGTCTGGCTCACAGGCGGAGATAACAATATTTTCACCCAGATCGGCTTTGTTGTTCTGGTGGGGCTTGCCGCTAAAAACGCTATTCTGATTGTGGAGTTTGCCAGAGCCAAAGAGGAGGAGGGTGTCGATCCGCTCAATGCGGTTCTGGAAGCGGCAAGACTGCGTTTGCGGCCAATCCTGATGACCTCACTTGCCTTTATTGCCGGTGTTGTTCCTCTGATGCTGGCAACAGGGGCGGGAGCAGAAATGCGTCATGTCATGGGTATTGCTGTTTTTGCCGGTATGCTCGGCGTTACATTATTCGGTCTTGTACTGACGCCGGTATTTTACGTGCTGGTGCGGCGTATGGCGATTGCCCGTGAGGTCCGCCGTACTGAGCAACAGGTAGTTGAAACGCAAAACTGATTTCTGCTGCAATCGTAACTGTAGAGCATAATTTTAAAGAGTTGGAGCGCCGTGCGCCAAGTATGACACACGGCGCTCTAGAGCGGTTTATGTTCATGTCGGATCGCACTGCTCGCTCTAGTCCCCCATTTGCTGCATGCAGGTGTGGGATTTCTGGTGTTTCTGTTGCGGAAATTTAGGTCGTTATCATCACGATAATGTTTACAGGTATTTTTGCTTTACGTTTGACAATCCTACAATTGAATACATATTCAATTGTAGGATTGTTTTTAACTGGATAAGCTATGACTAACACATCACACTCCCATAGCGGCCATGATCACGACCACGCACATGTGCCGGTTGTCACAAAAGATAATGAGAGAAAAATTCTCATTTCTTTCCTGATGATATTTTCGTTTATGTTTGTCGAAGCGGTTGGCGGTGTTCTGTCCGGCTCACTGGCCTTGCTTGCTGATGCCGGACATATGCTGACCGATGCAATTGCCCTTGGCTTGGCCTATGTCGCATTTCGTCTTGGCCGACGGGCTGCAGATGAGCGCCGCAGTTTCGGTTATGCCCGTTTTGAAGTGATCGCCGGACTTGTTAATGCGTTGACATTGTTCGGTATTGTTGGCTGGATTCTTTATGAAGCCATTATGCGGTTTCAACAGCCGCATCCGGTTCTTGCAGGCTCTATGTTCGTAGTCGCCGTTATCGGTATGCTGGTCAACCTGTTTGTATTATGGTTTCTGACCCGTGGTGATGCCGAGCATGTGAATATTAAAGGTGCGGTATTGCATGTGATGGGCGATTTGCTTGGCTCTGTTGGTGCAATCATTGCTGCAATTGTGATCTGGTATACAGGCTGGACGCCGATAGATCCGATCCTGTCCGTTTTTGTATCTCTGCTCATTCTGCGCAGCGCGTGGAAACTGTTAAAGAACACGCTGCATATTTTGTTGGAAGGGGCTCCGAATAATGTGAAAAGCCGTGATATTGCCGAGCATCTTCGTACGGCTGTAGCTGGAGTTCGGAAGGTCAGTCATATTCATGTCTGGTCACTGACATCCGGTCGCGTGATGGCTACGCTTCAGGTACAGCCTGCCGAAAATGTTGATCTTCGCCGAGTTATCGCGAGCGTAAAACAAGAATTGCTCATAAGATTCAACATTGAGCATTCGACGATTGGTCTCGACTGGGACGGAGAGGAGCGTTGTAATCTGGAAAAACAAATGCTGCCTGCCGCTTCTCTATAGGTCGTTTCAGCCCCATGATCAGCTCAGTCGCCAATGAATTATCTCAAGCAAAATGAGATAGTCGTTGGTGACACTGTCAGTGAGGCTGGTAATTAAAGTGATAGCAATTCTGAAATTCCGGCAGAAACAGGCAGAATTTTTTGCGTTAAGTAAGCAGAGAAGAAAAGAGCAGGCAAAGCTGGCAATCCTCTTTCACTCACTATAAGTCCCTTTATGTTTAGAGGGAAAACCGGTGTATTATTGTTTGGCTTGATGTACGGAGTGCGAAATTGATAAAACTATTAGGCGCCAGCGTTTTTGTAAGTCTCATGCTGCCATTAAGCGTGGCTTCAGCGCAAACCTTTAGCGTTTGTCATGGTTATGATTGCTATTACCGTACGAAAGTCACTCTGAGCACGAAGGATGAACTGCGTATCCAGAGCCAGTTGAAAAAGGCCCGCAATGCCAGCGACGAACGAAAGGTCTTGCGAACTGCTATTGCCCTGTTTGAAGAGCGTAGCACAGCAGCGATCGGTGTTCGTGACAAACCTAAGATGCAGTTTGGTAAAGCCCGCATCAAAGGACAGATGGATTGTGTTGATGAATCGAAAAATACGGATAATTTTCTTCGTTATTTACAATCCCGTGGCTGGCTAAAATACCATTCGCCAGAGCGGCGGGCTACACGCGGTTCGTTCATTGATGGTCGTTACCCGCATTGGACTGCCGTGATTAGAGATAGCTCCGGACAGAGTTGGGCTGTCGATTCATGGTATGAAGCCGGTGGCGGATTACCCGATATTATGCCGCTTCAAGACTGGAAGCGTCGCGGATATGGCGGCGAGCGCTAAACATAGACTGCTGTTTGCTTTGTATGAAATACGAGAATTTTAGTGTCCGGGAGAGAATGCATAAGCGTGTTTATGGGCATGCATATTCTTAAAGTGCCGAAATCATACGGATTTTATCAATTCATTTCTTGCCATTGATAAAGACACTTATATTCTATGTAGAAATGAGTGACTCATGGGGAATGAAATGACGCCGGAAGAAATTTTTGTATCGCCGCAATGGGTGAAAGACCGTCAGAAAACAACTGGTTTGAAGATCGTTGATGGCTCGTGGTATATGCCAGCGGCGAAGCGTAATTGCGCTGAGGAATTCGAACAGGTTCATATTCCGGGTGCCGTGTTTTTCGATCAGGACAAAATCGTCGACCCGAGCTCTTCATTTCCGCATACTGTCCCGTCACCGGAGGTCTTTGCTGAGGCTGTCGGTAAACTCGGCATCAGTGCCGATGATGAGATTGTGATTTATGAAACCGGTGATCTCTTTGCGGCTCCCCGCGTTTGGTGGCTGTTTCATATCATGGGCGCTAAAAAACTGCATATTTTACGTGGCGGTATTGCTGCATGGCAGGCGGAGCGTTTTGAAACGGAGAGTGGCAAAGCTGCACCCGCAGCGGTTGAATTCAAGCCTGATTATGCCGCTGACAAAGTGGTCTTTATTGAGGAAATGGTGCTGATCGCCAAACATGCGAAAGCACATATCGTTGATGCACGTTCTGCAGAGCGCTTTACCGGTGCCGTGCCTGAGCCGCGTGCCAATGTGCGTTCCGGTTCAATTCCTGGCTCAAAGAATATGCCTTTCGGTTCTCTGGTTGAGAATGGTGGCTTTAAGTCACTCGATACCATGAAGCTGCTGTTTGAAGCACAGGGTGTGAAAAAGGATAAGTCGGTGGTGACAACCTGCGGTTCAGGTGTGACTGCGGCCGTGTTGTTTCTTGCTTTGAATATGCTGGGTTATGAAAATGTCCGTCTCTATGACGGCTCATGGACAGAGTGGGGTACAGTCACCTGATAGGTGACTGTAAAACGCAAGTTTTTAGTATAATTTTCTTTGAATTTACGCTCATAAAAACTAACATTCTTCTATTTCTTGCGTTTTAGAACATAAATATCGTGAATGGCGATAAACATTGATCTGAATCAATGAGAAAGACTCCTGAGAATCTCACATTGAAATAAAGAGACGACTCAGGAGTTCAACATGAAGCTTGTTAAGACGCTTGCCCTTTGCGGTCTGGGCTTGTTTGGCGCAAGCTATGCAATTGCGGTTACATCGCATCATTGGTATGCGCCAAAGCAGGAAGCTACAGTCAATATTCAGGATCCGGTACTGATTAAGCAGGGTGAATATCTTGCCCGTGCCGGTGACTGCATTGCCTGTCATACTGCACCGGGCGGCAAGGAATTTGCCGGCGGTCTGGGTATGCAGACACCGCTTGGCACTATTTATTCAACAAATATCACACCGGATAAGAAAACCGGTATTGGTAATTATAGCTACGGCGATTTCGAGCGTGCTGTCCGTCGTGGCGTACGACCCGACGGTGTGGCGCTCTATCCGGCTATGCCTTACGTTTCCTATGTTGTCGTGAAAGACGATGATATTAAAGCGCTCTATGCCTATTTCATGTCGCGCGTGGAAAATGTCGAGCAGGAAAATCAGGCTTCCACTTTGCCATGGCCGATGAATATGCGCTGGCCGCTGGCCTATTGGCAGCTGGCTTTTGCGCAGCCGCGTGAATTTACATCGGCAACCGGCATGGATGCGATGGTTGATCGCGGTGCTTATCTCGTTGAAGGTCTGGCGCATTGCGGCGCCTGCCATACACCGCGCGGTATCGGTTATCAGGAAACAGCACTCAGCGATGACAAGAAGGGCAATTATCTGTCCGGTTCTGTTCTTGAAGGCTGGTATGCGAAGAACCTGCGTGATGAAGGCACCGGCCTTTCCACATGGGCTGAAGCAGAAATTACCGACTTCCTGAAAACCGGACGTAACGATCGTACGGCTGCCTTTGGTGGTATGTCCGATGTTGTTGCTCACAGTACCCAATATCTGACTGATGACGATCTGACATCGATTGCCCGTTATCTGAAGAGCCTGCCTGCGCGTGCCAGCCATCCGCAGCAATGGACTCCGAAGGAAGATGTAACAACTGCGGCACTGCGTGCCGGTGACTTCTCCGCTCCGGGTGCTGTTGGTTACGTCGATAATTGTGCAGCCTGTCACCGTCTGGACGGTCGCGGTGCAGCCCGTATCTTCCCTGCATTGGCCGGAAACTCGATCGTCTTTGCCGAAGATCCGAGTTCGCTGATCCAGCTGACACTGGATGGCGCTGCAATGGCAGATACGCCGCATGATCCGATGGTCTTCAAGATGCCGGGCTTTGCTCAGCTCACCAACAAAGAAATCGCGGATATTCTGAACTTTATCCGTAATGGCTGGGGCAATCACGGCTCGCATATCAAAGACAGCGATATTGCGCGGATGCGGCATCTGATTGAGCACAAACCTGTGCATTATGTTCCGGAGGCAAAATAATGAGTAAGCAATTCTGGATCGGAACAGCTGCGGCTCTGGTGGTAACAATTGCGGCTGCGGGCGCAGGCTGGACCTTCATCGTCAAGCCGTCCCGTGTGGATGCTCCCCCGCTTCCGACCTATGATGTGGTGGATGCGGATGGCAAGGTCGTCGGAAAATACACCATTCCGAGCGATGATCTGATCGCCAAAGAGCCGGACGCTGAAGCCATTATGTATGGCAAACGTCTGCTCAATGAAACGGCACGTCTGATGCCGGATAATGTCGGCGCAGGTCTGAACTGTAACTCTTGCCATCTGGCACAGGGCAAGCTGGATAAGGGCGCACCTTATATTAACTCCTATAATTTCTATCCGCGGGTTATGCCGCGGGCAGGTAAGGAAGTTAATCTGGTCATGCGTATCAATGGTTGTTTCCAGCGTTCGATGAACGGGAAACCGGTTGATCCGAAGTCCAAAGAAATGAATGCCATGATCGCCTATATGAAATGGCTTGGTCAGGGCGTGCCGAAAGAGCACATGGTGAAAGTTGCCGGTGCGGGGCCAATTGATGAAACATTGGTGCCGGATCCGGTTAAAGGTAAAGGCATCTATGCGACCCAATGCGCGGTCTGCCACGGCAATGATGGCGAAGGCAAAAAAGACCAGTTCGGCGATTATATTTTCCCGCCGCTCTGGGGTGATGACAGCTTCAACATTGGTGCGGGCATGGCACGTACCTATAAAGCAGCGGCATTCGTCAAATATAATATGCCTGTCAGTGTGAACCTGAATACACCGGTTGGACAGGGCGATATGCTGACAGATCAGGAAGCAGTGGACGTGTCTGAATATTTCACTCATATGCCACGTCCGGACTTTGCCGGTAAGGTCAATGACTGGCCAAATGGCAAGAAGCCGAAAGACGCCCGTTATTAAGATCGGGTGAAGTTTGAATGAAAAAGCCGGTAGCAAAATTTGCTACCGGCTTTTTGCAGTTGAAGATGCGGCCTATCACTGTCACAAGGTTCTTTTTAGACTTTTGTGTTTGTCTGAAGCATGTTGCAGCTAAATGGAGCATTTAGGCCATTTTACAGTCAAGTTGGATCAACTTGGACAGTCTGGGATAATGCGACAAGCTAAGGAATCTAGAGTGATACTGCGATCCACATGGACGTAAATCGCTTTGGCGTCCGCGAACAGGACTGCACAAAGAAAATAAGGGCTGAAATTTCGTGAAAAAGTTACTGCGGATAGTATTGATTGTTGTGATTGCTGTTGTCGCCATCATGGGACAGCGTTGGTACAGCTATGTGACCAATACGACTGATCCGTTTGATGAGGTTGGTATCAGTTTGCAGTCTTATATGCCTGCACCATTGCGTCATTGGGGCTGTATGCAGCTGAAACAGAATTTCGGGCAAAAGACCTTGCCGCCTTATGGTTGCCAGTCAGCGGACAGCGGTACCAAATGGGTTGACTAAAGGTCGTTTTCCCATCGTATAAAAAAGCGCGGATAACTGAAGTTATCCGCGCTTTTTGTTTGCGTATGAAGTCAGCGCCAGCTGAGGAAATAATGCTCAATCCGGCCGATGAGCCAGCTGGTAATCAGCCCCATCACGGAAAGAATGGTGACCCCGGCAAACAGGCGCTCGAGATCGTAAAGCGAACCGGCTTCGAGAATATAAGCGCCGACACCATATTCTGCGCCAAGCATTTCAGCGGCAACCAGCAGAATAATGGCAATCGCAATAGAAACGCGTAAACCCGACAGAATGCCAGGCAGAGCACCCGGCAAGACGATCTTGCGAATAATCGACCACCATTTCAGATTAAAGCTTTGTCCCATGCGGATCAGACTGCGATCCACATTATCAACCGCGCCATAGGTCGCGACCACTGTCGGTGTGAAAGTGCCGAAAGCAATCAGCGCATATTTCGACATTTCATCAATACCGAACCAGATCACAAATAATGGCAGCAGGGCAATCTTCGGGATCGGAAAAATGGCAGCAACCAGCGGTACGAGACCGGCACGTACATAGGAAAACAACCCGATCATCGTACCGAGCAAGACGCCGACAGCAATTCCCATAGATGCACCGATAAATAGGCGTTGCAGGGATGGCAGCAAATGCTTCCAGAGCAGGCCGGTATCATAGAGCTGATAGAAGGTGTTGAAGACTGCGGAAGGGCGCGGCAAAGTGAGATTGGAAATGAATCCTGTGCGGGTGCCGATCTCGGCAAGTGCGATCAGGGTTATAAATAGGATCGGCGCAATGAAGCGTACTTTAACCGGCGCAAAACCGCCGCCGCGAAACGGAACCGGACGGGTGATGACTGCTTGTTGCTGGTTGTCAGATGGTTTTGTCATTTCAGCAGCTCCTGATCCGCAGCCATTGCTTCATCGCGCATAAGAGCCCATAGTTCCTGCTGTTTGGCATCCAGTACCGGATCAGCGAGATGACGCTGATCAAGCGGGGTGTCGATTGCCACAACCTGATTGATGCGTCCCGGACGGCGTGACAGCACCACGATCTTATGGCCGAGGCGGACGGCTTCAGCCAGATTATGCGTTACATAAACGGCGGTGAAAGGCTGGCGTGTCCAGAGTGATACCAGGTCATCCATCAGTAATTCGCGGGTCTGACTGTCGAGCGCGGAAAGCGGCTCATCCATCAGCATGACATCAGGGCGCACAGCCAATGCGCGGGCAATGGCCACACGCTGCTTCATGCCGCCGGAAAGTTGCTTGGGATAGGCATTGGCGAAGTCAGACAGGCGGGTGCGTGCCAGCACATCAGCAATGATGGTATCCATTTCTGATGAGGATAATTTGTGATCTTCCAGCACCAGCCGGATATTACCGGCAACGGTACGCCAAGGCAGCAAGGCAAAATGCTGAAAAACATAGGTCAGCGGATTGAGCGATGAAGGCGAAGGCTCTCCGACCTGCAAAACCTGACCGGAGGTTGGTTGCTCAAGGCCGCCGATAAATCGGAGCAATGTGGATTTGCCGCAACCGGAGGGGCCGATCAGACAGACAATCTGCCCCTGATTGATCTCTAGCGTGATATCACGCAAAACTTCGACCTTGCCATAATGGTGGCCGACATTTTTTAACAGCAAATCCATGCAGTTTATACTTCTTCTTGTCAGGGCGGCAGGGTTAAAGTGTATCCCGAAAAGTGAAAAAGGTTTTCGGATAAGATACACGGAATAACAAAAGAGAGAGCATTTCTTCTGAATTAAAAAACTGGAAATGCTCTATCGCTACGGGCCATGATCATTCGCGGGAAACAGCCGGCAGGATAAACCGTACCGGCTGAAAAGACTTCAGATCAGATGGTTTTGACGTAGCTCGTGTCAAACAGCATTTCAGATGTAATGGTATCTTTCACCATTTTCTCGTCTTTAAACCAGTTCAGCTGTTCGGTCACAGAACCGAGCGACAGTGCAAGACCTTTGTTGATACGCATCGCGCCATTGACCAGATTGGCTTTAGCCTGTTCAAACGGCAGATCCATTTCCACATATTTATGGACGAATTTTGCAATCGCATCGACTTCTTCAGCCGAGGCGGTTTTGTCAACCAGTGCCGCATTATAGTCATCAATGGCTTTGGAATAAGCGCGGATGAAGGCTTCTGTTTTCGCACGTTCTTCGGCAGCATTTTTGGTCGAAGTGAAAACAGTTGTTACCTGATAATCAGGGGCAACATCAGACACCAGACCGATCTGCTTGGCCGCGCCTTCTGCAATCATTTTCTTGGCAATACTTGGCTGGATAGCCCATGCATCAATTTGGCCGGAAGTCAGAGCACCGACAACAGCACCGACCTTCTGCAGCGGGCGCAGAGTGATTTCAGACAGCGGAATATTGTTCGCCTTGGCAATTTTATAAGCCATGAAATGGAAAGATGAACCGGCGGTGGTGATGCCGAAGCTCTTGCCTGCCAGATGTTTCGGCTCGGTGAGGCCCGCTTCATAGGCTTTATTCGAGGCAAGAATGATCTGGCCTGCGAGGCCTTTTTCTTCCTGAAGCGAGCCGCCGATTACTTTAACAGCATTCTTCTCAGCCAGATTGATCAGGCCGCCGCTCATGGCTGTGACACCATAGTCGACATCGCCACCGGCAATGGCAACGGCCATCGGCTGTGCAGCTTCAAAATATTTGAATTCCATGTCGAGGTTTTCAGCTTTGAAATAGCCGCGTTCCATCGCGATGAAGCTCGGTGCCTGACTGGCAAGGCGGATAATGCCGAGAACGGCTTTAATCTGCGCGTCTTGCGCTCTGGCGCTTAAGGAAAACGGAGCACCGAATACAGACATAGCACCGGCTGCACTGAGCCCTGCAAGAGTTTGGCGGCGGGAGAGCTGAAATTTAGACATCTGTTTTTCCTTACCAAAAGCAGGGAAGGCAGATGTTGCTGCGCAACTTATGCCTCTTTGCCCGCTGTCCCTGCCTTGTCACTTTGTTGCGAAAAGGCAGAGATTTTTTTGCAATGATTTCGTGCGTTCTTGTAAAGCAAACTTCGCCGGATTTGAAGCTAAAAGGCACTTCATGCCAGCCTGTCCCGCACAATTGTGATGGGAAAACGAAAATTAAAAGCATTTCCGGCAAAAGCGGGTGTTGGTTTTGAATAAGATTAATACGTAACACCAAGCATCAGCGTGGTTTACGGATCAATGTGAGGCACAATACTCCGCTGATAATCAGGAGAGTTGCAATGAGTTCTGTGAGCGATGGCATCTCTTGCAGAAAGATGATCCCTAAGACCATAGTGACAACCGGGATCAGCGATGACAATGCAGATCCTGCGGCAGCGCCGAGCCCGGCAACCGCACGGTTAAAGGCAACCAGTCCGATGATTGTGGTGAATATGCCCTGATAAACGGCCTGTGTCAGGATGTCATTCAACGGGGCGATGGTGATGTTCTTGTCGAAAAAGACGAGATAAAGCGGCATATAGAAAATTGCAGAAATAACCGCTGCAATAGCGGTGGCGTGAAGGGCAGAAATGCCGCTGCGCCGCACGGCAATCACAAAAGCTGCCCATAAAATTGCAGCGGTCAAAAATGCCAGATGCCCGTAAGATTGTCCGCTTTCAAAAGATTGACTTGCAACCGCAACTGCACCGGTAAGGATGAGTGCAATGCCGAGCAGTCCGCGTTTAGGCAGCATTTCCTTGAGCAGAAATATACCGAACAAGGCTACCAATACGGTCATTAGTCCGGGAGTGAGAGCGGCAGCCTGTGAGGCTGGTGCAAAGCGCAGGCCGATTGCTGTGAGCAGGGCATAGGGGGCACCAGCACCGCAGATCAGCAGAATAAAGCCGCTGCGCCCCAGCCGGTCGAGACCTAAGCCTGTTTTGAACAGCACCGGTAATAACAGCAGACCGCCGGTGCTGAACCGCAAAGCAATAATGTCATAGGCGGTGAGGCTGGATTTGACGCCGAAGCGGGTGAGGACGAAAGAGCCGGACCAGATGCACAGGCCGAGCAACCCCCATAAAAGCGCCGTAAAGCGTGGGGGCGCGGCTTGCTGTGACAAGGAAAGATGATCGGAACGTGTTGTACCCGCTGACATTGTGGTCTCCTGTTATGAAGACCTGCCTGTGGCATGATTAAAGATTAGAGCGGTCATTAAAACCGATCAAATTGCACATAAGTTCGGCTTATGACTGGTTGCTCTTGGCCATAATGATTGTTGCCAGCGCTTCATAAATTGCCGGATGCGGATTGTTCTTCTGGGCAATCAGCTGCAATGTCCGGAATAAAGCGGGTTCCAGTGAGCGCAGCCGCAGATCATGATAATCTGCCTGCGGAAAGGTTTCGTGTGCGAGAATGGTGATACCCAGTCCCTGCCGCACCATATTCAGCGCAGTCGGCACATCCTGTGTGATGATGGTTTGCGGTTCATCCAGATTGGCTTCCTGAAACAGCGGCAGCATAATATGTTCGGAGCCTGCGGCCATGATGATGGTTTGCTGTGCAGCATCGTTTAATGTCAGTTCGGTTTTGCGCATAAGGTGTGCATCGCGTCTGATAACCGCGAGCAATTCTTGCTGTTGCAATGGCTGGCGTATGAGATCATCTGGCAAATGTTGCGCCAGAGCGGTGATGCCGCTATCGGTGATCCCTTGTTTGACCCAATCGCGCACTTCCAGATGGGTGCCCTGATAGAGCGAAATTTCCAGCCCGGGAAACAGACGCTGCAATTGCTTGCTCCATTGCGGCAGTAATGTCTCGGCAATGCTCGGAATGGCAGCGATGCTGAAGCGATGCGGGTGGCGGCGCTGGTGTTGCTCTGCTGTTTCTGCCGATTTCACAATCCGTTGTGCCGCATCAATCGCATTGCGGGCATCGGGCAGAATGCTTTGCGCAAAGGCTGTCGGGCTGACACCTGCTGCGGTTCGGGTAAAAAGCGGCAGGCCGAGCACCTTTTCGAGCGAGGCGAGCGACTGGCTGGCGGCAGATTGTGTGAGATGCAGCTGACGCGCCGCTTTGCCGATTGAACCGCAACCGGCAATGGCAAGCAGCAGCTCCAGCTGGGATAAAGTTAGTTTTCGCTGCATGACAGCCTGTCTGTGTTTATACGGGAATGCGAGGTAATATCCGTTAACTCTGTACGGATATATTTGTATTTACATTGAGGTTTTTTGAAATCCTGTTTGGCTATAAGCCGGTCTCTGCGGTACAAGATTATGTCAGGCGGGGTTTTTCTGGCAAGCACGGATTGTGATTTCTTTGGCTTGCTCTCGTCTTCTGTAGCTGATGAGGGCGTTGCTGTGTGCGGTTTAGCGGGTTATGTCGGGCAGATAACAGATCAGGTGCCGGATGTTTTATTGCGGCAGATGACTGATATGATTGCCCATCGCGGACCTGATGAAGAGGGTGCGGTGGTCCTACAAGGTGCAGGACTCGGCCATAAACGCCTCTCCATTGTCGGGATCAGCGATGGTCAGCAGCCGATGCACAGCCATGACCGCCAGCATAGTCTTGTTTTCAACGGCCAGATTTTCAATCATGCAGAATTGCGCCGTGACCTCGAAGCGCAAGGCGCACGGTTTCGAACCCATAGTGATACAGAGGTCATCCTGCAGCTCTATGCGCGTTATGGCACGGACTGTCTGCGCCATATGAACGGCGACTTTGCTTTTGCCTTATGGGATGCACAGCTGCAGCGGATGTTTATTGCGCGTGACCGGCTTGGTGTGCGCCCGCTATTCTATACGCATGTTGACGATGTGTTGTATTTCGCCTCGGAAATCAAAGCATTATTGCGTGTGCCTGCCGTGCAGGCGGAGCTGGATCCGTTGGCGCTTGATCAGATTTTCACGCTTTGGGCACCGGTTGCACCGCGCACGGCATTTCGCAATATTTCGGAACTTGAACCCGCACATATGATGATCTGTGATGCCAATGGCATCAGGATCAGCCGTTATTGGGAACTGGATTATCCGGATCGTCATGACGCGATGATCACCGATGCTGATGCAGCTGCAGAAGAACTGGAAGCCCTGTTGCAGGATGCAACAGGCTTGCGGCTGCAAGCTGATGTGCCGATTGGCACCTATCTTTCCGGCGGATTGGATTCATCGCTGATCGCGGCCTTTGCGCAACCGCTGGCAAAAGGTGCATTGCACAGTTTTTCCGTTGGTTTTGCTCATGCGGATTATGATGAAAGCCGCTATCAGCAAATGGTGGCGCAGGCACTGCAAACGCAACATCATTCGATCTCTATTGCGGATGATGATATTGCCACGATTTTTCCCGATGTGATTGCAGCAGCGGAAGCTCCGCTGGTGCGTACTGCACCGGCACCGCTTTACCGGCTGGCACAACTGGTGCGCGACAGCGGGATGAAAGCTGTGCTCACCGGCGAGGGAGCGGATGAAGTCTTTGCGGGTTATGATATTTTCCGCGAGGCCAAAGTCCGGCGTTTTTGTGCGCGGCAACCGCAGTCACAGATCAGGCCGCAACTGTTCCGCAGGCTCTATCCGTATTTGCCGGGTTTGCAGGCGCAAACGCCGGAGACGCTGGCCGCATTTTTTGGCGTTCACGGCAGTGATCTGGCGGATCCGCTCTATTCGCACCGGCCGCGAATGAAGGCGACGGGGGCGGCGAAACTGTTTTTCTCAGCCGATCTGAAGCGTGAAATCGGCGATTATGATGTGGGCGAAGAACTGGCTGCAAAATTGCCGGAACGCTTTGGCCATTGGCATGAATTGCATCAGGCGCAATATCTGGAATGCCGGTTTTTGCTGCCCTCCTATATTCTCTCCAGTCAGGGAGACCGCATGGCCATGGCGCATGGTGTGGAAACACGGTTTCCGTTTCTGGATTACCGCCTGTCGGAATTTGCTGCTAAACTCCACCCTTCACTGAAGCTGCATGGTCTTACCGAGAAATATTTATTGCGTCGGGTGGCGAAAACGCGGGTACCGGCAGAGGTGTTGCAGCGTCAGAAGCAGCCTTATCGTGCGCCGGATAGCCAGTCTTTTACCGGCAAAGGTGAGAAGGATTATGTCCGTGAACTGATGGGCGAGAGTCGCATTCAGGAAAGCGGATATTTTAACGCGAAAGCTGTGTCTAAATTATATGAAAAGAATAAAGGGCAGGGATTGAGTGGTTTCCGCGACAATACGGCCTATATAGGTATTCTTTCAACGCAGTTGTGGCTGCAAAAATTTACTAATTTCTTCAAATAATGCAGATAATGTTAAATCTATAGGTCTCTTTGTTAAATAAATAAGCTAAGAGAGAAAGCAGAGAATTTTATTTTACAGGCTTACTTTAGAGAACCCTCGGGCTGTTGCTTGATGCGGCATCTGCGGGTGATTGAAACAGGATATGACTATGAGTGATACAATCAAAATTCGTCTGCGTGATTTCATTGTTGAGAACTTCCTTTTTGGCGACACGGATTATGTGCTGGAAGATGATGCCTCGCTGATTGATAATGATATTATGGATTCCACCGGTGTGCTGGAACTGATTGCTTTTATCGATGAGGCATTCGGTGTGAAAATGGCGGATGCCGATATTGTTCCGGCTAATCTCAATAGCGTGGCAAAGATCGTCAGTTTTGTGACCGCCCGCCAGGCTGCCTGATAAAAGGCATTCACGATGCGTATTGAGAATTACCTTAGGGCGCATGCACAAAAGACCGGTGAAAAAACCGCGCTGGTCACAGGACAAGTGCGCCTGACTTATGCGGAGTTTGATGCAAAGACCGAAGCACTGGCACAATACCTGCAGGCACAGAATGTGCAGCGCGGCGACCGTGTTGTTATTTTCATGGATAATTGCTGGCAGGCGGCGGTTTCGGTTTTTGCTATTCTCAAGGCTGGTGCGGTTTTCACATTGGTAAACCCATCAACCAAAGCGGATAAGCTTGGTTATATTCTCAATGATTGTACGCCATCGCTTTTGTTGACACAGGCGAAATTATTGCTGGTGATTGATGAGGCTGAGGCTTTTTCAAAGATTCCTTCGGTCATTGCAGTGCAGGGGCCGAGCCGCTCAAAGCGCGCCTGCCTGTCGTTTGAGGAGGCCGTTACGCCTCAGCCTGATAGCACACGGCTTGTAAACGGCGGTATCGATATTGATCTGGCGATGCTGATCTATACATCCGGTTCAACCGGCCGCCCGAAGGGCGTGATGATGACACACCGCAATATTGATGCGGCTGCGACCTCGCTGACCGGCCTTTTGAAGAACACAGCGGATGATATTATTCTTTCGGTGTTGCCGCTGTCGTTCAATTACGGGCTTTATCAATTGCTGATGGCCATCAAGCTTGGCGCAACGCTGATATTGGAAAAGTCTTTCGCCTTTCCGCAGGCGGTCTTTGATCTGATGCGGGCGGAGAGGGTAACAGGTTTTCCGATTGTGCCGACAATGTCGGCGATCATGATGCAAATGAAAGATCTGACGGCTGGTTTTCTGCCGGATTTGCGCTTCATCACCAATACGGCGGCACAACTGCCGGTGCTGCATATTGCGTTTTTGCAGCGGGTTATTCCTGATGCGGAAATCTACTCCATGTACGGGCTGACGGAGTGCAAACGCTGCACATGGCTGCCGCCGCAGATGATCAGCCAAAAGCCTGAATCTGTTGGTGTCGCGCTGCCGAATAGTGAAGTTTATCTGGTGGATGAACAAGGCCAACCGGTGGCTATTGGTGAAGCGGGTGAAATGGTTGTGCGTGGCCCTAATGTGATGCAGGGCTATTGGAATAATCCGGTGGCCAGTGCGGAAGTGCTGCGTATAGGACGCAACCCTTGGGAAAAGGTACTGCATACCGGCGATCTGCTGCGGATGGATGCGGACGGATATTATTATTTTGTCGGCCGCAAAGATGATATTATCAAATCGCGCGGGGAGAAAGTGCCGCCCAAAGAGGTCGAGACAGTGCTTTACAGCCATCCCGCCATCCGTGAGGCCGTTGTGGCAGGTGTGCCGGATGTAATGTTGGGGCAGGCGATTACAGCGCTTGTGACCACGAATGATGCGGCATTGAATGATAAGGATATTATCCGCTTCTGCCGTCAAACTCTGGAAGATTATATGGTGCCGGTCTTTGTGCTGATTGCAGATGAATTGCCGCGCACGGATACAGGTAAAGTCAGTCGTCGTCTTGCGGCGGAAATATTGGCCAAACAATACAGGCAGTTTCAGGATGAGTAAGATGCAAGAATTTTCTGCACAGACACTGGTAATTGATGCGGAAGCGGAAGTAGCAAAAATTACGGCTGCCTTGCGCAGTCAGTTGCGCGGCCTACGCCGTCGCGGTCTGGTTGTCGGCATTTCCGGTGGCATTGACTCCAGTGTCAGCACAGCATTGGCGGTGCGGGCTGTGGGTGCGGATAAGGTGTTCGGTATTTTTATGCCGGAGAATGACTCCGATCCGCTGAGCCTTGCGCTCGGGCAGAAGCTGGCGGCGACTTACGGCGTGCAGACAGTGATTGAGGATATCGGGCCTGCATTGGCTGCAATGGGTTGTTATCGTCGTCGCGATGATTTTATCCGCTCGGTGGTGCCTTCTTATGGCGAGGGCTGGGCCTCCAAGCTGGTGATCAACAATGCGGCGGAAAATGGCGGCTATAATATTTCATCACTGGTTGTGCAGTCACCGGATGATCAGCAGGAAAAAATCCGTCTGACACCGGAGGCTTATCTAGGCATTGTGGCTGCAACCAATATGAAGCAGCGCACCCGTAAGCAGTTTGAATATTATCATGCTGACCGCCTGAATTTTGCGGTTGTCGGCACACCAAACCGGCTGGAATATGATCAGGGCTTTTTCGTAAAGAATGGCGACGGTGCGGCAGATGTGAAGCCGATTGCGCATCTTTACAAGACGCAGGTCTACCAACTGGCGGAATATCTCGGCGTACCGGAAGATATTCGCAAGCGTCCGCCGACGACGGATACTTTCTCACTGGCACAGACACAGGAAGAGTTCTATTTCTCGCTGCCATATTATCTGATGGATTTGTGTCTCTATGCACTGAACCATGGCATCAGCGTTGCAGACACTGCAAAGGCCGCCAATTTGAGCGAAGCGCAGGTGCAGCATGTCTGGGCGGATATTACTGCCAAGCGCAAAACCACCAAGGCGCTGCATGAGCCGCCGCTGCTGGTTGAACCGGTTACCGACTTTCTGAAATAATAAAAGAACCGTCTTAACGAAAACTCCATGAGTATAGCTCATGGAGTTAAGGCGGTTTCTTGTTATTTAAAGCGGATGCCCGCTGAGGCAACTCCAATGCTCTCCGGCAATGCCGTTGAGCTGGGCGCGGCCGGTTTCAAAGGGCTCCAGCATCGCAGAGTTTTTTGCCCAGACCATGGTGGAAGCCAGATGCGTAAAGGCAATGCGTTTGCCGAGCATGGCTTCCATCATCAGCGGCTGGGTACGTCCGCGAATGGCTGCAGCGCCGTTTTGGGCTGCGTGGTGGATCAATGCATCAATGGTTTGACTGGCAGCCTTGGGGTGGCTGAGAAGCTCGAGCACTCTAGCGGTACCGCCGCTCTGCAAATGGTAGAGAAACAGACCGACAGTCTTGCCGGTCTTGGTTGCTGCCTTCACCATAAAGGGCTGGCCGTAATCCGGCTTCTGCAATGCATCCTGTAATCGCGCAGCGAATTGCTGCTCTTGCCATTGCGGACGGCTGGCAAAATCTGCACTGAACTGATGATAAAGCGCTGTGAATTCTGCCATATCAATTTGCTGGCATTGCAGTGCCTGTCCGGCAGTCCAGTTGTGCGGTGTACCTGACCACCGCAAACTATTATGGGACATGGCATTGCGCTTGCGCTGGTCGATCACACTGGCAACAGGACGAAAGAGCTTCAGCAGCCCCAGTTTTGAACCGGCGGTCTCAACGGCAAATTTAAGCGGGCTGATAATCCGCAGCCAGTCGAGGCTGTAATCGGTGAGCTGTACAGCATTGAGTTTCTTCCACATTGCGGCTGTGGTTTCACTCGCTGTTTCGGTGAGGATCAGATTGTAATTATCATCAAGCAGGCTGCGCATCAGCTTGGCACCGCCCAGCGGGTCTTGCTCATGATTGTCGACCATCAATGAGCCGACCATTGCGGCTTTGAGAAGCTGCCCATCTTGCAAATAGTCAAAATAATTGACCCCGATGAAGCCGCAAATGACGCCCTGATCATTCAGCAGAACCTTTGAGGCAGGCTCTGTCTCACCGGCAAAGCCGATATAGAGACGCTGCAGATATTTGCTCAAAGCTGCAGAAGGCTGGTTGCTACTGTTTTGAAAAATCTTTTGGAATAGTCGGGTGACATCCGGCATATCCGCCTGCTGTAAAAATCTGATTTCACTCATGGCAAATATTGTCCCGCTTTTTGAAAATATCCCCGACTGCGCCCCACATAAGTGGCCACTCAATAAGACCGTTCAGATGTATGACAACTTGGCTGAAGCGGATTCTCACTGAATGAAATAGCTGTAACTTCGTTTCCGGCTTTTGACCAGTCTCAGCGGCCGACGGAATGATTTTGACGGGAATTTATCAATCCAGCCAGAGAATAAATGCGCGATAAAATTGCGGGCAATATAAACTTGACTCTTTTTATCATGTTTATTATTTCCGGTCATAAGAGTGAAAATCATCCTCTTATTGCTGTCTTTCAAAAATTGTCATGAATGTCATGGCAGGATGGATGCTGTCCGCCTGCCAAAGGGGGTACTATGTCTGTTGTCAGGCGTTGTCTGCATGCATCTCTTGCGGGTACGATTTTAAGTGTTTCCGGTTTCTCTTTGGTGTCTCCCGCTCAGGCCGAGGAGCCAAAAACAGTCAAAGACAAGACGGCCGCACAAACCGAACTGACTGCCACACAATTGCAGACCATTACGATCAGTGGTGGTCAGAATGGTGCTTTTGTACAAGGTGATGGTGTTTACCGCACATCTGCGCCGGTCAGTTCTGTGAGCAGTGATGCATTGCAGGAGCGGTTTGGCGGCGATGCGCAGGCTGCATTGCGCTCGACACCGGGTGTCTTTACGCGCCAGCAAAGCAGCCAGCCCGGTATTGAGGTGAATATTCGCGGTATGAGTGGTTTCGGTCGTGTGAATGCGATGATCGATGGTGTGCCGCAGACATTCCGCAATGTGGCAGGGCATGCGTCTTCCGGCGGGACATTGTTGTATGTCGAGCCGGAATTGCTGGGCGGCATTGACGTGCGCAAAGGCGCCGTCGGCGGCGCTGCCGGTATGGGTACGCTAAGCGGTGCTGCAAATTTCCGCACGCTTGACTTTGATGATATTGTTTTGCCCGGTCATGATGTTGGCGTGCTCACGCGCTGGAAAGCCGGAACTAATGGTTTTGGTGGCTCCGGTATGCTGGCAGGAGCGGCGCGCGCAAATCTGAACAGTGATCCGTCCAGTAATGTCAGTATGCTTGGTGCTTTTGCCCGTACGTCTTATGGCACATTTAAAAACGGCGATGGTGTTTATGTGGATGGCGGACGCGATGCCACCAATCGTCCGGGCGGCGGATTGCTCAAACTGGAATTTGCGCCATCCTCCGAGCATAATCTTAAGCTTGGTGCCCGCTGGTATGAAAACCGCTTTGTCTATGCGAATTACGAGCAGGATCTGAAAAACGCATCCTATACTGCTAATTATGCCTACACACCGGATGATAATGACTGGATCGATCTGAAGGTGAATGCCTATTACAACCGCACCAATATGGACTATGCGGCAACCGGCGGCAGTTATCGCGGCCGTAAAACCGATGATCGCGGTTATGGTTTTGATATTTCCAACACCAGTAAAGCCATGCTGGCGGATGATATGCAATTCAGTTTGTTTTATGGCGGTTCTCTGAGCAGCGACGAATATCTTATCAATAATTATCGCGGTGCTAATCCTCCCGGTACATTAAAGAAAACCAGTGGCTTCACTAATGCGACCCTGTCGTGGAACATGTTCACATTCACAGGTGGTCTGCGTTACGATCATTGGAATGTCGAGGGTTTCCAGCCAGCCTATGCGGCGGGTACAGGCGATTGCCCAGCAGGCGGGCCTGTTTGTGGTAACAAGGATATTGAGCGCAGCAGCGGTAAATGGCTGCCGAAGGTTTCTGTAACAGCGCAGCCTTATCAGGGCGTGGAGCTTTATGCGACCTATGCCCATACATTCCGTCCGCCGACTGTGCAGGAAATGTTCTTCTCGCTGATCCCGATTGGTGCGGGACTGGGCAGCGGTATTGCCAATAATCTCAACCTTGATCCGGAATATAGCAAAGGTTGGGATATCGGTGTGAACCTGACTGAAGACGGCTTGTTGCGCAGCGGTGATAAGTTCCGTCTGAAAACCGGATTCTTCCATAATAACATTGAAAACTTTGTCGTTAATGACTTTGTGGATGTGCCGAACCGTGGCCCGACAGCGATGTGGATTAACCGTCCGGGTAAGACCAAGATGTATGGCTGGGAAGTGGAGGGCAGCTATGATCTCGGCTTCTTCTACACCAATGTTTCTTACACGCACGCCAAGACCGATCAGCCGATCGGGGAGGGTGCCGGTGCAGGGAACGGCGATGCCTTTATGATACCGGAACAGTATGGCACGCTTGATGCCGGTTTCCGTCTGTTTGACGAGACGCTCACTTTAGGCGCACAGGCACGTTATTTCGGCAAAAGCAGCTATGCCGGTTTTGGTACAGATTTCGGTCAGAAATTCGCGCTGCCAAGCTATGTTCTCTACGATCTTTACGGTTCCTATAAGCTGAAAGAAAATGCGGAATTGTTCTTCTCGGTTGAGAATGTGGCGAACAAGAATTACCGCGTCGCCGTTTCAGGCCCTCTGGGCGAGAACGAATATTCAGGCAAAGGTCGCAGCTTCATTTTTGGTGCAAGCGCCAAATTCTAAAGATTGCTGTTCCGTGTCGGATGCACCAGCCTGCCGGATCAGTCCGGCAGGCTTTTTATTGTCATAAAGAAAATCGCCGTTGCGTCAAAATAGCCAGTACGTCTTTTTTCAATGTTGCCTATGTTAGGCGCAGAGGGGATATTTGCGGCTTGCACATTGATTTTACAGGCTGTTTAAATTTTTCAGTTTAATATTATACCGAACCATGCATGATAGAGCTTCTGCTTCGGATAGGAAATTCTGCGGTGTCGCAAAGTGTATCGCCTTTAGCCCCGTTTAAACATAAAGCTTTTCGTTCTTTATGGACTGCAACGCTTGCATCCAATTTAGGCGGACTGATCCAGACGGTGGGCGCGGGCTGGATGATGACCACCATCGCGCAATCCTCCAATATGGTGGCGCTGGTGCAGGCTTCCACTACTTTGCCGGTGATGTTTTTCTCACTGTTTGCCGGTGCTTTGGCTGATAATTTTGACCGCCGCCGTATTATGCTTATCGCGCAGTTTATGATGCTGCTGGTGTCGCTGATGCTGGCGATTTTCGGTTATATGGGCTGGCTCACGCCTTGGCTGTTGCTGAGCTTCACCTTTCTGATAGGCTGTGGTGGTGCTTTGCACAATCCGTCATGGCAGGCCTCAATGGGCGATATTGTGCCGCGCTCCGATTTGCCGGGGGCTGTGGCGCTTAACAGTATGAGCTTTAATGCCATGCGTAGTATCGGCCCTGCCATCGGTGGTTTTATCGTTGCTGTTGCCGGTGCCGCTTTTGCGTTTATTATCAATGCTGTCAGCTATATCCCTCTGATTATTGCATTGCTGCGCTGGAAGCCGCAGGTTGCAAAATCCACGCTGCCGCGTGAGACCTTTGGCCGTGCTGTTTCTGCCGGTCTGCGCTATGTTTCGATGTCGCCAAACCTGATCAAGGTCATGTTTCGCGGCTTCCTGTTCGGCTTATCAGCTATTGTTGTATTGGCTTTGTTGCCGTTGGTCGCCCGCGATCTGGTGCAAGGTACAGCACTGACCTATGGTATTATGCTCGGCGCTTTTGGTCTTGGTGCGATCGCCGGTGCTTTCACTTCCGGTGACCTGCGCGAAAAATTTGCCAATGAAACGATTGTCCGCGGTGCGTTTATCGCCTTTGGTATCAGTGTCTATCTGCTGTCCTATAGCCATTCGGTTATTTTAAGCTGTCTTTTGCTATTGCCTGCCGGTGCTTCATGGGTGCTGGCTTTGTCGCTGTTCAATGTCACCGTGCAATTGTCCACGCCCCGCTGGGTGGTGGGACGTGCCTTGGCACTGTACCAGACCGCCACTTTTGGCGGTATGGCAGCCGGTAGTTGGCTCTGGGGTTCGGTGGCAGATGGCTACGGCCCTGAAACAGCACTGAGTGTTGCCGCCTTCACGCTGGTTGGCGGTGCGCTGATCGGTCTGGTCTTTAAACTGCCGGAATTTGACAAGCTCAATCTTGATCCGCTCAACTCATTTGCCGAGCCGGAACTGCGTCTGGACATTCGTCCGCGCAGTGGCCCGATTATGGTGATGGTTGATTATCATATAGAGCAGCATAATGTGCATGCGTTTCTGGAGGCGATGGTTGCACGCCGTCGTATCCGCATTCGTGATGGTGCCCAACAATGGGCCTTGCTGCGCGATCTGGAAAATCCGGATATCTGGACGGAAACCTATCATGTGCCGACATGGGTGGAATATGTGCGCCATAATCAGCGCCGGACCTACGCCGATGCTGCGGTGTCAGAGAAATTGCTGTCGCTGCATAAAGGGCCGGAAAAGCCACGTGTCCATCGCATGATTGAGCGCCAGACTGTGCCTTTACACGATGATATGCCGTTGAAACCTCATATTGAAATCACCTGATTTTTCTCTTTAGAGAAAAGTTTCAACGCCGGTTTGTTTGATACAGACCGGCGTTTTGTATTTCAGGTGCATTTATGTGGCCTGAATGAAATATTTTATGGCCTCATGACAGAATGACGCCAGCATGATAAAACTATACATAATAACTCATGTTTTTGAGTGCCGAATTATTTTCAATTTCACATCGAAGAGAAAATACATGCTGGCATCACAATCGATGAGGCAGAATATGCAAATTGATATTCAGGATTTTCCGTTGGTAAAGATGGATTATTCCGGTGAAGGTAGGCAGACGATTGAGGAGACATTGCAGATTTTTGAGCAATGCCTGCATCGCAAACAAGCCTTTGTGTTTCTCGCAGGCGGTGCGGATTTCGACAAGGATCCGGGTGAAAGTGTAGCCGATCGTCGTGCTGTCTCCCTGTGGATGAAACAGCACAAAGCTGATTTACGCGATTACGTGAAAGCGATGTATTATGTGGAGCAGAGTTCAGTCAAACGGCTCGCTGCAAAAGCTTTCTCCGTCATTTATGGTAAGTTCTGGGGACACCCGATGATCGTCACGGAGAACCGCGATGATGCCGTACGTCAGGCTTATGAACTTTTAGGATTATCATCAGAGTAACGGTGATTTCATGTTTTTTACAACGAGTTTTCCTGATTATGCATTGCCGGATCAGATTAACCGTCCGGTGGTTGTTATGGGTTTGTCGATGGTGGTGGACGGCTGGGAGTTCCCGCGCCACTCGCATCGCAAAGCACAGCTTTTATTCAGTGCCAGCGGCGTGGTGACGGTTGAAACGGATAGCGGTGTCTGGGTTGTGCCGCCGCAATGTGCGGTCTGGATACCGGGTGGCCTGCCGCATAAAGCCAGAAGTACCGGCGAAGTGCGCGGTTTTGGCCTGTTTGTCGAGCCGGATATTATGGATGGCTTGCCGGATATTTGTTGCAGTGTATCTGTCTCGCCTTTGTTGCAAAGCTTGCTGGAAAAGGCGGCAGGTTTCGACGAATATTACGATGAAGACGGTGCTGAAGGCAGGCTCATTCGTGTGCTGCTGGACGAGTTGGTGGCTGCACCGTTGGAGCAGTTGCATTTGCCGATACCGGCGGACAATCGCTTACGCAAGCTGACTGATATGTTGCTGGATGATCCTGCAAGCCATGCAACGCTGGAAGTTTGGGCGCATCGTATCGGTATGAGTGAGCGTTCTCTGAGCCGCTTGTTCAGCCATGAAACCGGCATGAGTGTCGGGCGATGGCGCAGACAGTTGCATGTGATTACCGGTGTGCAATTGCTCACTCAGGGGCGGTCTATTCAATCGGTCGCGTTTGATCTGGGGTATGAAAGCGCGGGAGCATTTGTGACAATGTTCCGTAAAGCAGTCGGCACACCGCCGGGGCGTTTCTTGGCTGAGCGCCGTGCTTCCTGGAATCTGTTTCGCGGAGCAGTTTTGCAGTAAAGTGAGGGCATTTCCAATAGCGTTAAATATTGGAAATGCCCTGATTTTTTAATTGTTTATGTCCAGAAATAACGGATCAGATGGAAGAACACAGGGGCAGCAAAAACCAGACTGTCAGCACGATCCATCATGCCGCCATGGCCTTCAATCATATGGCCCCAGTCTTTAACGCCGCGGTCACGTTTGATTGCGGAAGCAACCAGACCACCGAAAAAGCCCATAATACAGGCAATGGCTGCAAGGCCGCCTGCCTGTAGCGGCGAGAAAGGGGTGAGCCATGAAAGCGCTGCACCCAGCAAAGATGCGCTGGCCACGCCGCCGATCAGACCTTCCCATGTTTTGGATGGGGAAACTTTTGGCGAGATGCGGTGTTTGCCGAATAATTTGCCGAAGATGAATTGCAGCACATCGCAGCCCTGCACCACAGCAATCAGAAAGGCGATCAGCAGCATCTGCCGGTCTTCAAAGCCTTCAATATGCAATGTGGCGAGAGCAGGCACATGGCTGATGCAATAGACCGAGAGCATAATGCCCCATTGCTGCTCGGAAATGCGCTCGAGAAACCGACTGGTATTGCCCCAGAGTGCTGTCAGCACTGACATAGCGAGAAACACATAAACGGGAATAAAAATAGAATAGAGCCCGTACCATTCCACCCAGACCAGATAATATTGTACCGGAATGACAATGAGAAAGGCACCGAGTAGTAGCCAGTGGTCGCTGCGATGCGTATGGGTCAGGGTCACATATTCGCGAAGCGCAGCGAAAGAGACCAACCCGAACAGAATAACCACACCGGCTTTGCCAAACAGAAAAGCAATGGTGATCGCGGCGATCATGATCCACCAGGCACGGATACGCGCATTGATATTGCTGAGTGTGGATGGCAATGGTTTTACGCTGCGCCAACTGATCAGTGCAGCCGCAAGGCTTGCCACAGACAATAATGCAATAAGCCCGATCAGGAGAAGATTGGTTTCTTCGTTCACTTCATTCTCCCTGAGATTGCGGGCTGAGGGTCAGCAAGGCGGATTGAGCGCGGTGCAAAAAAACCTTGCGTTCCTCACTCGGTTGCAATTGCAGCGGGGTGCCGAAAATCACACGGCATAATAATGGTACCGGTAAAAATGTGCCTTTTGGCAAGACACGGGACATATTCTCGATCCAGCAGGGCACCAGCTCTACATCCGGCCGCGCTTTGGCAAGGTGATAAAGACCGGCGCGAAAACGCAGCAGTGGCTCTTCTGTCATATTGCGGGTGCCTTCAGGGAAAAAGATCAGCGACTGGCCGCTGTCGATTGCACGCAGCATCACCAGCAACGGGTCTTCATTGCGCTCGATCCAATTGCGTTCCACCAGCACTGTTCCAAGCAGGCGTGTCGCAATGAAACGGCGCAGGCGATTGCTGTTCCAGTAATCTGCTCCGGCAACGGCGCGGGTTCGCGCCCGCTCGCCCATTGGCAGCGATGAGGACAGCAAAATGAAATCGCCGTGGCTGGTGTGATTGGCAAAATAAATACGCTGTTTGCGCGAGGGGACAGTGCCGCTCCAAATTGGCCGGACACCGGTAATGGCGCGGGAAAAGAAAGCCAGAACCATGCCGGAGAAAATTTGTAATATTGAATGTGAGTCCGGATCGGCCATGAATGAAGTATCATTTTATTTTGTTACCTAATAATTATGCAAGTAACAGAATAAAACCTGTTTCGGCAATCCTTAGTTATATGGCGGGCAATCCGGTAGATTTATTGATGATCCGGATAAAGGCGCACCGGCCTGCCGGTTTGACGGATCAGTTCTTCCGCTTTTTGACGATCCGCGACCTCACCGCTTTCAACAAGCCAGCGGGCAATGAGATTGGCACTGCGCTGATAGCCTAATGCACAACAGATCAATGTCGGGCGTGGCGCATCATGAATGGCTGTTGTGGCAGCATGTAAGGTGGCCAAATCCGGTTTGGCAAGATCCATCAGAGGAAATGCCTGCCAGCGCGATCTGCTATTGCGTGGTGCAATACATTCTGCGGTCATATCAATGATACGGGCATAGTTCTGTGTTTCTGAGTGTTTCGGGAAACGTCCGAGATAGAGTCCTTCAGTGATTTTAACGGCAGGCGGTTCGCGCCATGTCCATGCGATACGATTGAGCCTGAAAAATACACGCAGCGGTAAGAACAGCCAGAAAGACGCAAGGCTGACAGAGCCGTCACGGCGTTTCTGAAAGAATTTTGCACCACCACCACTATAGGCCAAGCCCAAGAGCAACAAAGCCAAGGCAGGCCAGAGCACCAACAGGATTACCGGATGTTGTCCTGTAAAGGTGAGGGCAAAGAGTAGCAGACCTGCGCCGCCGTAAATAGCGGCAAGCTGCAAGGCTTTGCGGTCGCGGGTGAGGCGATAATCCTGCCATGGGGCAACACCTTTACGGGGAAAGAGCCACAAAGCGAACAATCCGAGCAAAGCACCGGCCGGAATGTCGATAAAATGATGCTGCCATGTGGTGAGAACGGACAGAGCAATCAGCAGACACCAGCCATGCCAGATCATACGCCAAAATACGGGTAATCTGCCGCGCAGATGATCCCAGATGATAATTGCCAGTGCAATATGCAGCGAAGGTGCCTGATTGAACGGTTGGTCGAAATTGCCGAGCATGGTGAACAGCCAGCCGGAAAGGCCGGTTGTTACAGGCTTCTGCCATGTGATGGTCAGCGGAAAAGCGATGAAACAGACAAAGGCAATGCATTGTGCTGTGAGATAGCGGCCGACCAGCCGGTTTTGTGCTTGTTTGCTGATGCTGGCTAAAACCGCGACAGCATAAAACAGATTGAGCGACCAATAGGGGATGATCGTCCAACCGCAGAACGGGATTTGCTTTTCCCAATCAAAAACAATTTCCGGCACTGCAACGCGCTGCGATGCCAGCCAGTTCGCCAGCCCGTAAGTGGCATAAAACAGCGGGGCAAGAAGCAGCAGCCATAATATGCCCCGCCGGATCAATGCCGGATCTGTTTTATGCACTTCGGATTTAAGTTGCATTATTGCTCAATACGTTGCGCCAGTGAAACGGTGAAAATGCCCCACTGGTCGATACGCTGTTCAATCTTGCGGAACCCTGCGGCCTCGACCAGTTGATCCATCTCATTTTGTGTACGGCGGCGCATCACCCATGCCTGACCGCCACGATGAGAGGTCAGTGCGCGGGCGATCATCTCCAGTTGCGGATGCCAAGGCTGGTTGGTGTAGATCAGATAGCCACCGCTTTGCACTGCTTGTGCCAGTCCTTGCAGCGATTTCGCGATCTGATCATTGTCGGCAAATAATTCATACAGACCAGAGACAATAGCCAGATTAGGGGCTGTTTCTTCGTCTTTGCCGAGTGCCGCCAGTGCCTGTCCGTCGAAAGCGTCACCTTCATGGAACCCGGCTTTGCCTGAGAGATTGCGCTCTGCGATCAGCTGACGACCGGCCAACACATTGATCGGTGAATAATCCTGCAAACGTACGGAAGCAATTTCATCATCCTTAGTGGTGAGTGCATCCAGAACATAGCGACCGTGACCGGCGGCGATATCGAGAATACGCGCTGGCTTGCCGTCATCCTGCAAACGGCTAACAGCCTGCCGGATCAGCTCTTCCAGATGGATTTTACGTTGACGGATACCGCGCCAGCCAATGGCGTTGAGGAAGGTTTTGTCGGTATAGCGGCCACCGGGTCCTAAGCCTTTCACCTCATTGCGATAAACATAATCGAGCGTGGAGCCGGAATCAAAACCGGTACGGACACCGGTTTTCAGCCCTTCCGAAAACAATGCGCCAATGCGGATAGAAGCACGGGTCATACCCCAATAGAGGCCGCGCGGACTGGTAATGGACAGAGGGGTACCCAGACGGTCAGCTTCATCACGGGTATAACCCTGAATATGGGCATTGAGCAGCGCGCTTTGTTGCGGTGCTTTGGCGAATTGATGCTCAATGAAAGGCCGGATTTTGGCAAAAGCCAGAGCGCGGTCACGCTCGCCCAGCGTGTCGTGATAGAAACCTTTCAGCACATGGCGCTCTTTAACCGGGCCCGCGAGATTTTCATAGAAACGATGCTGCGGCGCATCACGCACTACCCAGTCACGACCGGAAATCAGTACCTGTGTCGGCGTAGTAATCGCACGGGCATCACAGACAATACGGTCTGCATTCTCGTAAAGCTCCAGCAGAATATTGGAGGCAATCGGGCGGGTGATCAGCGGGTCATTTTCAAAGGATTCAATTCGCTCTTTGTCATGGGTCAGAAAACGGGCTTTGACATAGGAATTGACGAAGAATGTGCCTTTGAGCTTCTGCCAGAGCCAGATGCCTTCTTTGGCCAGCGGTACATAGAGTTTAACGTCAAAAGCCGGTGCAGCCAGTACCATGGCACGGATCGGTGGTGCATAATCATGCACCCATGTGGCACCGATAACCGCGCCGACACTTTGCGCAATCAGCGCCATATCCTGCAAACCGAAACCGTCGGCCTCGGAAATATGACGGGCAAAGCAATCAAGGTCGCGCACCGTGGTTGCAAAGGATGGCGAATAACCGCGCTGCCCTTGGGTGAGGCCGTGCCCACGGGCGTCCCATGCATAAAAGCTGTAATTATCCAGCTCCAATTCGTCGACAATATGCGCTACACGGCCGCTATGTTCATGCCCGCGATGCAGCAGAATGATCGCACCTTCCGGTTTTTCACTTAAAGCAGGCCAGTGGCGAAAAAAGATTTCCTGCCGGTCATGGCTGATAAAATGCCGCTCAGTGCAATCGCGTTTTACCGAAGTCATAGGCCTGTCTTTCTTAAGGTGGCGTAGGAACAAATGATGTTTCGCTATTTATTGTAAGTCATTTAGACTAAACGATGTTTAAGAAAAATGATTTTGCAGAGAGATATAGCGTGTCTGTTTATCAGCTTAAGAGCCGCTTTCAGGATTTATTGCGCCCGCTAACCGGCCGATTGGCGCGTTGCGGTGTGACCGCCAATCAGGTGACGGTTACAGCAATGCTGGTCTCTGTCGCTGTCGGCGCATGGCTGATGATCACTGATAATAAGACATGGTTCTGGCTCATTCCCATATGGCTGTTTATCCGCATGGCAATGAATGCCATCGACGGGATGCTGGCGCGGGAATTCAATCAGAAAAGCACGCTGGGTGCATATCTCAACGAGATTGGCGATCTGATTTCTGATACGGCACTTATCCTGCCGTTTCTCTGGATTGTACCGTTTCAGCCACAATGGATTGCGGTGATTATTGCGCTGGCCTTGCTCACGGAAATTGCCGGATTGCTGGCTCTGAATGTCGGCGCGTCAAGGCGATATGACGGGCCGATGGGCAAGAGCGATCGCGCATTATTGTTCGGCATCCTCGGTGGCTGGCTGGCCGTTGACGGCTTCCTGCCACAGTGGATGGTCTGGCTGCAACCACTGCTGATCGTGCTGTTATTATGGACGATTTTCAACCGAATTCACAGAGGTTTCGCAGAAGTTGCAAAGGGCTGAAACCTCAGCCCTGCTTTTCGCGCCAGTCTCGCAGCCGGTTAATGGCGGTCTCCAGCGTATCGAGTTTTTTGGCGAAGCAAAAACGTACATGGCTGGTGATATTGCGCTCTGAATAAAAAGACGAAACCGGCACCGGTGTGACGCCAGCCTCGCGGGTGAGGCGCTGGCTGAAGGCGAGATCATCGCCGTCCTTGTCGAGAGTGCTGATATCAGCGACTGCGAAATATGTGGCGGGTGCAGTGGCCATGCTAAAACCGGCTTCACGCAGACCCGCATCAAGATAATCGCGACGTTTGGCCAGCTCTTCTCGCAAGCCGGTGAAATAGCTTTCCGGCAGATTGAGGCCAACCGCTACCGCGGCTTGCAATGCCGGTGGTGTGGTGAAGGTCATATATTGATGGACGCGGGAGATCACTTTCAGCAATTGCGCATCGGCGGTGATATAGCCAACCTTCCAGCCGGTGAGCGAAAAGCTTTTACCTGCCGAGCCGATCCGCACCACACGATCGCGAATTTCCGGCAATGAAAACAGTGAGATATGTTTGTTGTCATCGAAGGTCAGATGCTCATAGACCTCATCAGCGATAATCGTGAGATCATGCTTCACCGCCAGTTCTGCAATGAAATTCAGTTCCTCGCGGGTAAAGACCTTGCCGATCGGGTTCATCGGATTGTTGACGACAATCAGGCGCGTGCGCGGGGTGATTGCATCACTTAGGGCCTGCAAGGATAATTCCCAATGAGGTGGTGACAGGCGTACCGGCACAACTACACCACCGGCACGGCGGATCACTGGACTGTAGGAATCGTAAGCCGGTTCCAGCACAATCACTTCATCGCCGGAGTTGATCAGTGCGAAGAAACTGTCGGCCAGTGCTTCCGTTGCGCCGGAAGTGACAAGCACTTCTGTTTCCCAATCGGCCTCAATATTGAAGAACCGGCGGGCATTATCGGCCACAGCCTGACGCAGGGCTGGAAGACCGAGCATCGGCGGATATTGGTGCGAACCGCTATGCAAGGCATCAGTTGCAGCCGCAATCAGTTCCTGCGGTTCCAGCCCTTCCGGAAAGCCCTGACCGAGATTAATGGCACCGGTTTCTGCGGCCAGTCGCGACATGATTTCAAACACAGATATGCCGGATAATGCGAAAACCGGATTGACCATGATAATCCCCTTAGAGCATCGGACCGAAAAGTATTTTCGGTTTTCGGACGATTCCGATGCTAATCAAAGTTAGTTTTCCCCACTATAGAGCTCTGTTTTTAAACAAGAAAGCGGCCAGTAGCAGGAAAAACACAACTGTCCGGCTTTGTTTTCTCTAAGATGCGCTTTTCTGAGAATATTTTTTCAGCGCTGAAACGTCAGGCGCAGAGATTACGGTTTTTGAGCTTTACCACATGCTCGTCCACGGCGCTGACGATGGATTGTACGAATTCTGCGCCCAATGCACCGCGGCGCAAATCTTCCGGTTGCCAGACATTCACATAATAGGGAATGGAATGACGGATTGGCCGGATCAGCAGGTTTTCGCTCTCAAAGGCCAATGCACTCAGCGGGTTGATCACGGATATGCCGATGCCTGCGGCTACCAACGAGCTGATGGAGGAGGCAGTCGTTGCCTCAATCGTCAGCTTGCGGTTGATACCGGCATTGTTAAACCACTGATCAACCTGGCGACGGTAGTAATCTTCATCCGCATAATAAATAAAATTATGACCGGAAAATTGCTCAATATCGAGCCTGTCATAATCTGCCAGCGGATGCCCTGCAGGCATAATGCATAACAGATCACCGGTATAGATTTCTCGTGTGGCGGAGGCGCTGAGATTGATATTGCCTTCTACCATGCCGACATCAAAAAACTTGCTGAGCAGATCGCGGGTCAGCGCGCTTTCTTCCAGCGAGTGGATTTTAACGGAAGCCTGCGGATGTTCATTGAGAAACAGTTTGGTTGCCTGCGGGATAATCGCATGGGCGTAAGCAGGCAAACAGGCAACGGATACGCGCTGTAAATTATCGCCGCGAATAGCGCGCGCCGTGCGGGCAATTTCTTCAATACTCACAAATGAGCGCTGCACAATCACATTGAGTGCTGCTGCCTGCTGGGTCGGTTTCAGGCGGCGGTTATCACGATGGAACAGTGTGAAGCCGAGCGTCGCTTCCAGATCTTTCAGCTCACGGCTGATGGTCGGCTGTGAGGAGCCGAGATGATCTGCAGTTTCGGTGACATTCAGGGTCTGCATCAGCGATTGAAAAATTTCCAGCTGGCGATGGGTCAGACGCATGATTTTCCCCTTTCAGAATGACGGCCTTACGATACGCATTAAGCATATCAAAAATGAATATTAAAGGTATTATTATGAATTTGACCACAGGTGGGCGTCTGATAGTTTGAAATCAGTAATGATAGAGCGGTCTGCCAGCAGGATTCCGCTTTGAATGTTTGAGGGTAGAATGACCACTGAGTTCTCACGTCCGCATGTTGCACATTTCGGTTATAAAAACGGCACTTTAAGTGTTGAAGATGTTGCTGTTTCTGCAATTGCTGAAAAATATGGCACACCGTTTTATGTCTATTCGGCCACAGCGGTGCGTGAGCGTGTTGCAAAGCTGCGTGCGGCGCTTGAAGGTCTCAATGTTCAGATCTGCTATGCGGTAAAAGCGAATAATAACCTGTCACTGCTGTCTCTTCTGGTTGAAGAAGGCTGCGGCATGGATATCGTGTCGGGTGGTGAAATGCACCGTGCGCTGGCCGCCGGTTCGCCTGCAGACAAAATCGTATTCTCCGGCGTCGGCAAAACCGATGAGGAGATTGCTGCGGCTTTGACGGCCGGTGTGCATCAGCTGAATATTGAATCTATTGAAGAACTGGATGCGATTTCCCGCGTTGCGCTTCAGCTGAAAAAAGTGGCGACTGTTGTGCTACGCATCAATCCTGATGTGGATGCGCTGACCCATCCGAAAATCACCACCGGCACCAGCAAGAATAAATTCGGTATCGCTTATGCTGATGCGCTGAACACTTATGCAACCGCTTCTGCGCGCAAAGAAATCAACGTTGTTGGTATTGCCGTTCATATCGGTTCGCAGATTACCGATGTTACGCCGTTCCGTCAGACTTTTGAACGTCTGGCACAGCTGACGAAAGCAATCCGCGCCAAAGGCCTGACAATTTCCCGTCTTGATCTCGGTGGTGGTCTTGGTGTGTCCTATGACGGTTCTGCCGGCATGGATGTCGATGCCTATGCTCAGACATTGCGTGAAACGCTCGGCGATATTGATTGCGAGCTGACCATGGAGCCGGGCCGCTTCATCATTGCGGAAGCCGGTGCGCTGGTGACCAAAGTGCTCTATGGCAAAAATCAGGGTAATGCGAAATTCTCTATCGTTGATGCAGCGATGAATGATCTGATGCGTCCGGCACTTTATGATGCTGTGCATCCGGTCTGGCCGGTGCGTGAACCGGCAGCAGATGCAGAGACCCTGCCGGTTAATCTGGTTGGCCCTGTTTGCGAAAGCTCGGACACATTTGGTGAGTTCGATCGCTTGCCAGCGCTGGAGCGTGGCGATCTGGTGATGCTCGGCGTGGCTGGTGCCTATGGTGCAACAATGTCGTCCACCTATAATGCGCGTCCGCTTATTCAGGAAGTGCTCGTTCAGGGTGATACATTCAAGCTGGTACGCCGTCAGTGGACGGTGGAAGATGCATTGATGCTTGAGCGTGATCTTTGATCACGCCAGAAAGCAGATGATGTGCGTGATCTTTAATCGCGCAGGGAAATAGCAAGCGCGCGATCTTTAAGGTCGCGCTCTTAAATCAAGGGAATGGTTGGGAGGCCGTTTCCTGAGGTTGTCGTTAAGACAACCCGAAGGGAGGGGGAAACATGGAGCCATATTCCGCAGCGGTGCAGGGAAATGCCGCCGGAACTTTTTTCATCAAAACCCACGGGCTGGGCAATGATTTTGTGTTGATTGACGGACGGAAGCAAGTTTTCCGGCCGCAAGCTGCAAATATTGCGCAAATTTGCGACCGGCACCTCGGTGTCGGCGGCGATCAGCTTCTGGTGCTTGAAGTGCCGCAAAATCCCCGTGCTGATGTGCGGATGCGCATTTATAATGTGGATGGCGCTGAGGCGCAGACCTGTTTTAATGCCACGCGCTGCGCTGCATTTCTGTGGATGCAGGAGGCAGGAAAAACTTCCGTTATTCTGGAAACACTTGGCGGGCTGATTGAGGCCCGTATGGCCGATGTTGAAAATGGCGTGCCGCGTGTCAGCCTGTATCTGGCGCCTGCTGTCACGGACTGGCAGGCTATTCCCTTGGCAGGACCGTTGAAAAGCCATGCAGGCAGCCTCAACCACGGGCCGTTATCTGAGCCTTTTGCCGTCAATATGGGCAATCCGCATCTTGTCTATTTTGTGCCGGATTATGATGCGGTGGATGTTCCGCGTGAAGCGGCTATTGTGCAGAACAGCAGCTATCTTCCGGAGCAGGCGAATATCGGGGTCGCTGAGCTGTTGCCTTCTGAAGGAGATGAGGCACGGCTGAAACTGGTGGTTTATGAGAGACCGGGGATACTCACGGAAGCCTGTGGTAGCGGTGCCTGTGCAGCGGCTGTTGCGGCTGTGCGCAGCGGACGGACAAATCAGAAAAATTTCCGTGTGTTTATGCCGGGCGGGGCTTTACAGGTCACGTTATGTACTGATGATAGGATTATCCTGACTGGGGATGTCGCTGTCGCATTTTATGGATTTTTGCCAGACGGAACATAGAGCAATTTTATAAGTTTTAATGAGAACTGTCCGTAAGAGACACCGTTAAAATAAAGGGGGGAATAATGGCTTTTATATCGGTTGACCATGTCAGCAAGACCTATCCTGCGACCAGCAACGGCAAGGCGCATCGTGCGCTCGGTGACGTATCTTTCTCGGTAGAGAAAGGTGAGGTTCTGGTAATTATCGGTCCGTCTGGTTCCGGAAAAAGCACTTTGCTGCGTACGCTCAATGCACTGGAAGCCATTGATAGCGGAACCATCAGTGTCAATAATCTGCTGATCTCTGATCCGAAAACCGATCTCAATCATGCCCGTTCGGAAATCGGCATGGTGTTCCAGCATTTCAATCTGTTTCAGCATAAGACCGCATTAGAAAATGTGGTTTTGCCGCAAACGGTTGTGCTGAAACGCTCGAAAGCAGAAGCGGTGAAAATCGCGCAGGATATGCTGGCACGTGTGGGTATTGCCGAACGTGCAGGCCATTATCCGAGCCAGCTTTCCGGCGGCCAGCAGCAGCGCGTGGCGATTGCCCGTGCTTTGGCGATGAACCCGAAAGTCATGTTGTTTGATGAAGCAACATCGGCACTTGATCCCGAAATGGTGGGCGGCATTCTCGATCTGATGAAAGAGCTGGCAAAATCCGGCATGACCATGGTTGTAGTAACCCATGAGATGGGCTTCGCCCGTGAAGTGGCTGATCGTGTGATCTTCATGGATGAAGGGCAGATTGTCGAAACCGGCACGCCGGATGTGCTGTTTTCCAAGCCCGAGCATCAACGCACGCGGCATTTTCTCGAACAAGTTCTGTAAAAAAAAAGATACAGGCAGGGGGATGCCTGTTGGAATATAACGGAAATAAATGCCCGATAAACAAGGGTAATCCATATAATAACGAGGAGAACATCATGAAATTTCTGAAGAAAATTGCATTATCCATCGGAATGCTGGCAGGCGTTGCGGCACTGTCCGCCGCTACTGTGAATACTGCCAGCGCCGGTGCGATGGAGGATATTCTGAAGCGCGGCGAGCTGCGTGTTGCCGTGCAGACGCAGGGTGCGCCGGTTAGCTTTATCAATAAAGACGGCAAACAGACCGGTCTGGCCGTGGAACTTGCCCGTATGATGGGCGAAGACCTCGGCGTTAAAGTCGTGTTTCAGGATTATGACTGGAAGGGCCTTATTCCGGCATTGCTGGCAGGCAAAGTGGACATGATTGCCGCCGATATGACACCGACCCCGCAGCGCGCGGCACAGCTGTTGTTCTCACGCCCGATGTTCTACGAGGAAACCGTTGCGGTGGTGAAGAATGATTCACCTCTGGCCAAATGGGAGGACCTCAATCAGGAAGGGCTGAATATCGGCTCCACACAGGCCAGCTCCTATAGCGAAGCCATCAAGAAGTTCATGCCGAAAGCAACCTTGAAAGAGTTTACCGGTGGTACCGCTGCGGTGGCGCAGGCACTGTCAGCAGGTCGTATTGATGCAACGGTTTCCGACCTCGGTAATGTGACCAACTTTGTCAATGAATTCGGTAATCTGAAAATTCTTGACGGCATCATTGTCAAAAACCCGCTGGCTTTTGCCGTGCGTCCGGATGAGGTGCATCTGAAACTCTGGCTCGACAATTATGTGGAGCTGATTACCTCTGACAAGCGTCTCGATCAGATGGTCAATTACTGGTGGAACACCACTGACTGGGAAAAAGACCACAAATAACAATGCGTTATTCTCTGCCTGCTCAACAGGCAGGCAGAGGATTTTTGTCTGAGGCACGATTGCTGTTTTCAGAATGGCTTGAAACTATTTTGCGGCACCGCACGGAAACAAATGCGGCTGCAAAATATTCGGGATCGCATAATGTCATCATTTATTCTCGACTATTTTAATTACCGTATTGTTGCACAATATCTGGATCGTTTTGCCGAAGGTTTGGGTAATACGCTCATTGCAACAGGCGTGAGTTTTGTGCTGTCTTTTGTGCTCGGCACGATCATGGCGATTATTATGTTCACGCAGTGGAAAGTGCTGCGGAGCCTGATACAGGGCTATGTGACATTCATCCGCTCCACACCGTTGCTGGTGCAGATCTATCTGGTTTATTTCGGTCTGCCGGTTTTGCTGCCTTTTACCGCCAAATGGCCGGAGATGTGGCTTGGCATTGCGGCACTGGTGATTAACTGTACGCCTTATATGTCCGAGATTATCCGCACCGGTATCGGCTCTGTGCCGCGCGGGCAGGTAGAGGCAGCCAAAGCTGTCGGCATGAGCTACGGGCAGCGTTTGATCCATATCGTGCTGCCGCAGGCTTTTGCCAATGTGATCCCGCCGGTTCTCGGGCAAACGGCGGTGCTGATTAAAGACACTTCACTGTTATCCCTGATCACCGTGTTTGAATTTACCAGTGCCGGTTTGTTGCTCAACAGCGAGCGGGTGCGCCCAAATGAGAGCTTTCTGACAATTGCTGCCGGATATCTCGCCATCTATTGTGTGATGCTGTTCCTTTCGCATCAGGTGAAAAAGAAACTGGCAGGCCCTGCCTGGGCGGCGAAAGGCTGAAATGATGATTGAATATTATTGGAAGCTGACAGTCTCGGTGATGCCGTTTCTCTGGCAGGGGTTTAAAGAGACTTTTACGGTCTCGCTGGTGGCTATTGTGGCAGGTTCTCTGATCGGCACGATTATCGGCATTATTCGCAGCTATCGTATTCCGGTGCTGACGCAAGTTTTCGGCGCTTATGTGCATGTTTTACGTGGCACGCCGTTTCTGGTGCAGCTCTATGTGTTTTACTTCGTGCTGCCGAATACCGGTATTGAATGGCTGAGCTGGGATTCCAGCACAGCCGCTTTCGTGGCACTGTCGCTCTATACTTCCTGTTATGTGTCTGAGATTGTCAGCAGCGCGATTGATGCAGTACCACGCGGGCAATGGGAAGCAGCAACAGCGGTGGGCATGAACCAGTTGCAGAAATTGTGGCATGTGATTTTACCGCAGGCACTGAAGCTGACCATTGCACCGATGAGTAGTGTCTATGTGATTATCATCAAAAGTACCGCTATTCTTTCGGTGATCGGTATTGCAGAACTGACCCGCCAGGGCGAAGTGTCGATGCTGCGCTTCCCGCGTGATGTGTTGTTTATTTACGGACTGATTGCACTGGTCTATTTCATTTATTGCTACCCGATCCTCAAATTTTCCAAATGGGCGGAGAACAAGATCAGCGGCTCACAGCGTCTGTCGTTAGACTAAAAATAAAAAACGCAGCATCAGAAGATGCTGCGTTTTTAGCTTATGCATTGCGGGCGATTTGCAGGCTCGCAATGCCTTGTTTTGAAATGCGGTAAGCGCTGCCGTTGAATGAGGCAATCAGCTTTTTGGCGCGCAGTCTTTTGAAAGTCTGCAAATCTGTACCATCAAGAAACCAGCCCTCACGGGAGATGAAATCGACATCAATAATTTTGCCCTTGTCATCTTTTTCCGGTTCGATCCGGCCGCCTTTTGCCAGCATATCGAGGATACGGCGCTCAAAACGGGAAATATTCATGGCTGTCTCCGTGATTTGAAACGGCAAAACAGCGCACAGAAGCCACGTCTGCGTGGCAGCATGCTTTGGAAAGTCATGGGAATTGTCCTGAAAAGGAGAAAAATTTTGGCGCAAGCCGTTGGAGCCTGTTTTGTTACAGGCGGCTCTGCTTCTGCAGAGGATCAACGATGAACAATGCTGCGCATAAAACTCCTTTGAATAACTACCGGAAATATAGATGCGAAATATGGTAAAAACAAGGGCACAAATATGCAGTAACAAACGACAATTGTTGATCGCAAAATTGCATCATCCCAGATGATAATAGCGCTTGTTTTTCACCCGCAGAGCCTGTTCATTCAGAACTCTGATTTCTTGTTTCATAATAAAAGCACGGCACAATGACACAGAATAAACTCTTCCGCCCGATCATCGGTGTGACACTCGACAGTGAGGAAGGCGGCGGCTTTTCGGATTCCCCATGGTATGCAATCCGTCAGAATTATCTGTCCTGCCTTGAAGAGGCGGGCGCTGTGCCGATTGCGCTGCCGCATCTGGCAGAACTGGCAGAGAATTATCTGAATATGATTGACGGGCTGGTTGTAACGGGTGGTGCTTTTGACGTGCCGCCTGCCATGTTCGGTGAGGAAGCCCGCACCGACACCATTCGTCTGAAACCGGCGCGGACACAATTCGAGGCTGCTGTTTTGCGCGGTGCACTCGAGCGTGACATGCCGGTGCTGGGCATTTGCGGCGGGCATCAGCTATTGGCTGTGATCGCCGGTGGTACTCTTGTGCAGCATATTCCGGATGAGGTTGCAGGCGCGCTTGAACATTCCGTCTCCAAGGATACGGAAAATGCTGGTGGTAAGGAGCGTGCAGGGCATAGTATTGCAATTGAGCAAGACAGCCTGCTGGCCAAGCTGATTGGTACAACCGGTCAGCATGTGAACAGCTCGCATCACCAATCAGTACGCACGGTTAAAGCACCGATGCGTGTGACGGCAACGGCTGAAGACGGCGTGATCGAAGCGATTGAGCATACCGGCAAGAGCTTTGCTATTGGGGTTCAATGGCATCCAGAATATAAGCAGTTGGAAGGCGATGTGCATCTGCTGGCAGCATTCTGTTCTGCTGCCGAAACTTATCATAATCGCTGATTATTCAGCGCTTAAAATACAGCCCGTATGATACTCATACGGGCTGTATTTTTAATTATTGTTCTTTTGCAAGAAAGCTGTGCCGCCTGCAGCCTGTACAGCCAGGCTGCCCGAGCGGATACCGGCATTGAGCGCGGTTTGTGCATCTGCCCCTGAAAGCCATGCATTGATGAAACCGGCATTGAAGGCATCGCCTGCACCGGTTGTATCAATCACCGGCACATTCTCGGCCTTTGCATGAAGATTATGCTCGTTGGAGCGCAGCCATGCGCCTTCCGCGCCGCCCTTTAGTACGGTGACAGGAAAGGTTTCTGCGAGTTTATCGAGAGCATCTTGCGGGTCTTCAAAGCCGGTTATGGCCAATGCTTCTTCACTATTCGGCAGGAAAATATCGACACCTGCACAGGCGTTCAGAAGCGCCGGATCATAGATCAATGTTTCATCCCAGCTCGGATCAAGCGAGACTGTGAGGCCGTGTGCCTTGGCACGGCGCACAAGATCAGGAATCTCATGCAATGTCGCATATTCTGCAATATGCAAGTGTCCGGCCTGTGCCCAGTTCAGTGCTGCATCAAGCGTGGCAGGAAGTGCAGTGCCTGCACGGCGTGACAAGAAGGCACGGTCGTTGCCGATGACGCTGGCAACAGTCACCTGAGGGCCGGCATCTTTCGAACGCTCCAGAAATTGCAGATCAATGCCTGCGGCCTCCAGTTCCGGTGACAGACCGGCAGACAGAGCATCCAGACCGAGCCGTGCCACAAGGGCGGTTGTGCGGCCGGTATGTGCCAGATGCGCGGCGGTGATATAAGCGCCACCACCGGCTGCCATTTTCAGATTATCGGCAAAGACTTCACGTCCCGGTTCCGGCAAAGCTGCCAGACCGGTAAAAATCAGATCGCAGTAAATCCGCCCGATGCTGAGAACGGCCGGATGCTGATAGTCTTTCAAACTCATAGACGGCCCAGACTTTTCTCTGTCGCCTTGTCAAACAGATAGAGACTGCCGGTGGCTGCGCGTGCAGTCAGCGTGCTGCCGGTGGCCGGTATGAATGTGCCCGATGCGGTGGCGATAACTGCGGTGCCCTGTACATCAATATGCACCAGTGTTTCAGGCCCCAGCGGTTCAGCGGCGGTGACTGTGCCGGTCAGTTCAATGCCTGCCGGTGCGGAGGCATCACCGCCGGTGACAACCATCAGATCATGCGGGCGGATGCCGATGAGAATATCGCCGTCCGGTGCAAATTCCACGCTGTTGCCGTTTTTGCAGCCTGCAATCAAATTCATCGACGGGCTGCCGATAAAGCGGGCGGTAAACACATCAACCGGATTTTCATAAAGCTCGGTCGGTGTGCCGTTCTGCAGAATATTACCGTCGCGCATCACCACAATACGGTCAGCCATAGTCATGGCTTCCACCTGATCGTGGGTCACATAAACGGTTGTGGTCTTGAGACGCTGGTGCAGGCGTTTGATCTCAATGCGCATCTGGGCGCGCAACTGCGCATCAAGATTGGAAAGAGGTTCATCAAACAGGAAAGCAGACGGATTGCGCACCATCGCACGGCCAATAGCAACGCGCTGACGCTGGCCGCCGGAGAGCGCAGCAGGGCGGCGATCCAGATATTGCTCAAGTCCGAGAATTTTTGCAGTTTCTTCAATACGGGCATTTTTATCCGCATTGGAGATTTTGGAGGTATAGAGACCGAAACCGATATTCTGACGGACAGTCATATGCGGATAGATCGCATAATTCTGGAACACCATCGCAATATTGCGCTGTTTCGGGTCACGTTCATTAACGAGTTCGCCACCGATTTTCAGCTCGCCGCCGGAAATATCTTCCAGACCGGCAATCATGCGTAGCGTCGTGGATTTGCCGCAGCCGGACGGGCCGACGAAAACGACAAATTCGCCGTCGGCAATTTGCAGATCAATGCCGCGCACGGCTTCCACTTTGCCATAGCGTTTGACCAGCTTGTTCAGTTCGATCGTTGCCATCAGCGTTTCTCCACCAAGACCTGAAATTTATCATTGAGCTCGCGTGCGGCTTTGGCCTCGTCTGCGGCTTGTGTGTCTGCAAGGCTTGCAAAAGCTCTGGCCTGATCGCGGTATGCTGTCAGTGCCTGTGCCATCGGCTCAGGGGCAGGGCCGCCGAAACGGTCACGCACGGCGATGAAATGCTCCGGCGAAACCAGTTCTTCAAACTTTGTACGGTCGAAAGACGGGGCTCTGCCTGCTGCATGTTTGAAGGCTTCCAGAAACGGCTCATAGCCGTCCTGTGCCAGCCCGCCGCCTTTGGCGACAACGGCTTTGGCTACGGTTGCTGCAATTTCATGCGCCTGACGGAAGGACAGACCTTCAATACGCACCAGTGAATCAGCCAGTTCGGTAATAGTGATGCAGGAACGGCGGATATTGTCGGCAACACGTGCCGGATCAATACGGATGGCCTGCACAAAGGCTGCCAGCAGATCGAGAACGCGACCAGCAGAAGCAAAGGCTTCATAGCCCATCTGTTGTGTTTCGCCTTCACTGTCATTCATATCGGTGAAAGGCGTATTATGGATCACATCCAGCACAGTGCGGGCGCGACCCATGGTCTGACTTGCCAGATGACGCATATGCTCAATCGGTACCGGATTGCGCTTCTGCGGCATGATCGAAGAGATCTGTACAAAAGCGTTCGGCACATAGATCTGGCCAACTTCGAAGCTCGTCCAGAACTGGAAGTCCTGAATGAGACGGCCGAGATGGATAAACATCAGCTCAATCGCGGAATAGGTTGAGGTGATGTAATCCGAAGCGGCAATACAGCTGTAAGAATTGCGTAAAGGCGCGGCAAAGCCCAACAGGTCAGCCACGCGTGCGCGGTCGATGGGAAAACCTGAGGTGGTGATGGCTGCCGCGCCCATAGGTGACAGGTTGACGATTTCACGCGCTGTTGCAAAACGCTGCATATCGCGGATCAGCACTTCAATCGCTGCGGACAGATAGTGACCGAAGGTTGAAGGCTGTGCTGGCTGACCATGTGTATAGGCAACGATCAGCGTTGCCTGTTCGCGGTTTGCGGTTTCAATCATCGCATTGAGCAGATGGCGGGACTTGGCCAGCAGAACATCAATATGTTCTTTGAGGCCGAGTTTGAACAGCGTGTGGTCGATATCATTACGTGAACGTGCGGTGTGCAGGCGACCGGCAATATCTGCGCCGAGGCGGGACTTCAGTTCCTTTTCAATCAGGAAGAAGAAGTCCTCAACTTCACCCGTATAGGTGAGGGATGCCGGATCAATATCACGGTCGATCTGTTCCAGCGCACCGGCGATTGCCGATGCCTGTTTCTCGTCGAGAATGCCGGTTTCCGTCAGCATCACCAGATGGGCGCGGTCAATGCGGCGGAAGCTTTCGACATGATGGGTTTTAGCGCCGTCAAAAAGCGGTTTCAGCACGGTCTCCTTGTAAACCGGATCAGGGAAAACACTTTTATCGGCAAGGCGCGGATCGTTTACAGACATTATAGTATCCTTATCCCTTAAGACTTATCCCTTGAGGCCGGCCAGCATGACGCCGCGCACGATATAGCGCTGCAGCAACAGGAACACGAGCAGGGTTGGCAGGGTGGCGATAGCAGCGCCGGTCATAATCATTTCCCACTGGATCGATTGCTCGACCGCGAAACTCGAAAGCCCGACAGGCAATGTGTAGAGTTCCTTGCTGGTGGTGACGATCAGCGGCCAGAAGAAGGCTGTCCAATTGCCGAGGAAGGTGAAGATTGCCAGAGCCGACAGTGCCGGAGTGACCAGCGGCATGGCCACTTTCCACCAGATCTGGAATTCGTTCAGACCATCCACACGGGCAGCTTCGAGAAAGTCATTTGGCACGCCTTCAAAGAACTGCTTCATCAGGAAGGTACCAAAAGCCGTCATCATGCCCGGGAACATGATGCCCCAATAGCTGTCGAGCCAGCCGAGTTTGCTCGACATCAGATACCACGGGATCACCAGCATTTCGGTCGGGATCATCAGGGTCGACAGAATGGCGAGGAAGATGAAGTGGCGGCCACGGAACTGGAATTTTGCCAATGTGTAGCCGACAAGACTGTCGAAAAACACGTTGGATAATGTGACGACAACAGCGACGAACATCGAGTTGAAGAACCAGCGCAGGAAGCGGCCGTCTGCCAAAATGGTGACATAGTTCTGCACGGTCGGTTCAGCCGGTATCAGACGCAGATCATAGACCTGACTGGCGGTTTTGAACGAGGTCGAGAACATATAGGCCAGCGGCGTGACCATGATGATACCGCCGATAAACAGCAGTGTCCATGTGAGGACGCGGCCTGGCCGGATATTTGCAAACGGGAGTGCCAGTGTTTTGGTTTCAGCGGTCATTTCTTTTCCCTCAAAACCCACAGCTGCAACAGTGAGACAACCAGCAGAATGGAGAACAGCACGACTGTCTGTGCAGCGGCATAGCCCATGGCATAAGACGAGAAGGCGGTTTGATAGATCATCATCACCAATGGCTTGGTGGAACCAAGCGGGCCACCCGGATCATAGGTGGTCATATTATAGACCTGATCGAAAATGCGCAGGAAGCCGATGGAAGAGAAGACGACCAGAAACACGGTTGTCGGTTTCAGCAATGGTATGGTGATTTTGCGCAGGATCGCCCAGTCACCCAAGCCGTCAATGCGGGCGGCTTCATAATAGGTGTTAGGAATAGCACGCAGACCAGCCATGAAAATAATGATCTGGAAGCCGAGACCAGCCCAGATGGATGTCGCCATAATAGAATAAAGCGCCTGATCCACTGACCGCAGAAATGTCTGCTGTGGCAGGCCGAGGCTGCTGAGCATATTATTGATCACGCCGATTGGTGCCGGCTGATAGAACCAGCGCCAGACCCAGCCCATTGCCGCCGCAGTGGTGAGAAACGGCAGGAAATACAGGCCACGGATCAGCCCGTGCATGAAACGAACACGATCCAGATAATAGGCGATGATAAACGCCAAAAACAGGCTCACGGGTGTGCCGATAAGCAGGTAAGTGAACGTGTTTTTGAACACTTTCCAGAATTGCGGATCCGCGAACAGCTTTTCATAATTCGCAAGGCCGATAAATTTCGGCGGTTTCATCAGATCCCAGTTGGTCAGCGATAACCAGAATGCTTCAACCGTAGGATAAAAACGGATGACCGTATAAAACAGGATAGGGATACTCAGAAAGCTCCATACCCAGATCAGCCGCCTCGTGCGCATAGGCAGGCGGTTCCAGAAAGTATCACCGGAGCGGGCAGCCGTCACAGTCATGGTTCAAAATACCTTATGGTACGGGAGCATATCCGGCAAAACGGCATTGCAGCCCTGTCCGGAAATATGCGCCAACAAATATCTAAGGCCATAGCCGGTTCCGGCTTTTATGCGGCGACCATCCGCAGTTTCATGGCTTGGCGATGAAACAAAAGCTGCCGTGTCGCTCTTAGCGGCGACACGGCAGATAATCAGATTTTACTGAGCGTCGTCGATAATGGTCTGCTCAGCCTTGGCAGCTTGTGCAAGGGACTCTTTCACAGGCTGTTTTTCAAGAATGACGCGGTTCACCATATCCATTGCTGTCTGGCGCTGGGCAGCTTCATCCACAAACATAGTGGTGTGCGCATAATCCAGACCTTTGAGGAACGGGCCGTAGATCGGGTCAGACAGATTAGCTTCGGTCTGGGCAACTGCACGGCGGGCAGGCAGCTCGCCAACCTCCTTGAGCCAGATTTCCATCGCTTCCGGCGAGGAAATATAGTTCAGGAACTTCTTGGCGGCTTCGAGCTTTTCGCCCTTGGCGTTAGCGCCGATACCGTTAGCAAAGTAGCTGGCATAGTTGGAACGTACGCCGTCGGCATTGGCCGGCAGTTCGGTTACACCCCATTCAAAATCCTTAATGGTGCGGAATGCGCCAAGACGGAATGTGCCGTCTACAGTCATAGCGGCCATGCCTGCGCGGAATGCAGCCTGACCTTCGTCCATGAATTTCGGCTCGCCGACTTTCTTTTCAGTCTGCAGATCAGTGTAGAATTTCAGCGCTTTTTCACCGGCTTCGGAATCATAGGCGACTTTGCGGTCATTATCAGTGTAAGGCACGCCGCCATATTGACGGATCAGAACTTCACGCCACCAATGGTGATCCTGACCGGCCATATCCATGGTGATACCCGCAGTGGTCAGATTGCCGTTTGCATCGCGTTTTGCGGTTTTTTCCGCAGCGGCAACCAGTTCATCCAGTGTTTTTGGCGGGTTTTTAGGGTCAAGACCGGCTTCTTCAAAGAGCTTCTTATTGTAGAACAGTGCCAGCGAACGTACCGCAGTCGGCAGACCATAATAGTCTTCGCCGCGCTTCATCGCACTGGTGATCGGGAAGAAATCGCTCTCGATCTTATCATGCGGGAATGTATCGGTTGGCAGCGGCTGCAAAATGCCGCCTGCTACAAATTTATCGAGCCAGCCATAGAAAAGCTGCATGACATCAGGGCTATTGCCTGCCATTTTGGCTGCAATTACGCGGGTCTGATAATCATCATAAGGGAAGGTGGTGTGCTTGACCTTGATGTCCGGATTAGCTTTTTCGAAATTCTCGATCAGCTTGTCCATCGCTTTAACGCGCGATTCAAAGACATATTGCCAATATTCAATTTCAACAGCCTGCGCTGCATTGAGCGCCATCGTGCTGAAGCCTGCGAGCAATCCCGCAAATAATAATTTACGCATGTGAACCTCCCCTTATGACCTCCGGCTTTTGCCGGTCTCAGGCTAAAAACAGTTATGATCCATACCTTTATCCAAAACCGGTACCCGTTTTTGGGGCATGCCGTTCTGCGAGACTTTCAAAAATTATCGTTCGTTTGAATGTCTTTGCAGTTCCGGCTGCGTTTTCCTCCGCAGATCTGTTGTTTACGGTCACTATTTTACGGGGTTTTGTCAATAAGATAATTTACTTGAGTTAATATATTGCGGTTATGAAAGCTCTCGCTTATCATTTTTGAGACGGGCAGGACGGAGCAGCATGGGCGAACAGCCGACATATTCACAATCAGGGACACAACTGATCACTCTGGGTAAAAACCCTGAGCGAATCCGCGATCATAACCGTCGTGTGGTGTTGGATATTGTGCGCCAGCACGGCTCGCTTGGGCGTATGCATATTGCGCGTCTGACCCATCTGACCGCTCAGGCGATTGCCAATATTGTCGATGAACTGGTTTGTGAAAATCTGTTGATGGAGACCGGACGACTCAAATCCGGCCGTGGTCAGCCGCCGAAACAGTTCGCGGTGAATCCCGATGGTGCTGTGACTGTTGGGGTGGAAATGGCATCTGATCATATGGTGACAACAGTGCTTGATCTGACAGGACAGCCCCGTTCGCGCTATATCAAGCCGGTGCAGGATACCAGCCCTGCCGCGCTGTCAGATTTGCTGCGCATCGAGGTGGATACGGTCAAAGCGGAATTTTCCGCACCGTTGTTGGGTGTCGGTGTGGTGATGCCGGGGCCGTTTGATATTGAGGGCATGACCTCCGTTGGGCCGACAACGCTGCCCGGCTGGTCCGGTGTGGATGCGGCGGCGCTGTTGAGTGAAGCCTGTGGTGAGCCGGTCACCGTTGAGAATGATGCCAATGCCGCAGCCGTCGGCGAGCGTCTGTTCGGTGCAGGCCATGCGATTTCGTCATTCGCGATGATTTATTTTGGTGCCGGTGTTGGTCTGGGGCTGATACAGGACGGCGTGCCGTTTCGCGGTGCTTTTGGCAATGCCGGTGAAATCGGGCATATTGTTGTGGCGCCGAATGGCAGGGCTTGTCCTTGCGGACAGGCCGGTTGTCTGGAGCGCTATGCTTCTTTGCATGTTTTGCGTGAAAAACTGGCTGTAGCTGGTGTTACAACAACGGATTTCGACGATCTGCAGACGTTGTATGACAATCATCATCCGGTGCTGATCAGCTGGATGGACGAGGCCGCGCTTTATCTCGCGCCGATGATTGCCATGATTGAAAATATTCTCGATCCGGAAACCGTTATTCTGAGCGGCATGCTGCCCGACGCACTTATTGACGGATTGATTGCCCGTATGGGGCAATTGCCGATTTCTGTCGCCAGCCGCCGCAGCCGTGCTTTGCCGCGTGTGGTTCGCGGTGCGACCGGTCAATATACAGCGGCGCTGGGTGCAGCCGCTCTGCCTTTGTTTGAGGCAATGACACCGAAACTGGATACACTGACTGATTAATCACCTGTGCAGACAGGGGAGGAGGAACCGTGCTGAATGAGCGTCAAAGAATAGAAAAGCAAAAATCAGCACCGGCTCTGATCCGTCTGCATCATGCATTAAGCCGGTTACGCTCGGTTGTGACAGTGATGAATACCGGTGCGCATCCTGATGATGAACAAAGCGGGTTACTGGCCTTCTTTCGGTTTGGTGCCGGTATGCGGGTGATTGTCGGCTGTTCTACCCGTGGCGAGGGCGGGCAGAATGCTTTGGGGCCGGAGCGCGGCGGTGCGCTGGGGCTGATGCGCTCGCGGGAAATGGAAGAGGCCGCAATGGAACTGGATTGCGATATTGTCTGGCTTGGTCACGGGCCTGATGATGCAGTGCATGATTTCGGCTTCTCTAAAGACGGCGACCGTACTTTTGATCGCTGGGGCGAGGAGCGCATAGTCGAGCGTCTGGTGCGGGCTTATCGTAGTGAGCGGCCGGATATTGTAATTCCGACTTTTCTGGATGTGCCGGGGCAGCACGGTCATCACCGTGCGATGACCCGCGCAGCGGAACGCGCGATTGCGCTGGCCGCTGACAATCAGGCTTTTCCGGAGCATTTCACGCAAGGGCTTAAAACTTGGCAGGTCGCAAAATATTATCTTCCTGCATGGTCTGGCGGGGGGGATACCTATGATGATGAGGTGCCGCCACCGGAAACAACATTGACTGTGCGGGCTGAAGGGCGTGAACCGGCAACGGGTGCGGACTATGACCGGATCGGTGAATGGTCGCGCTATTATCATGCATCTCAGGGGATGGGGTATTGGAAGGAGCAGCCAAAAACCGAATGGCCGCTGCATTTGTTGCTGGCTGCACAGACTGGCGAAGAGCGTTCCATTTTTGAGAACCTGCCTGTCAATTTAAGTGATCTGGCTGCGGAAGCAGATTTGCCTGCCGCTATAGCGCAAGCTTTGCAGGATGCTCAAAATGCCATTGATGCGGCGATTGCTGCTTTCCGTACCCAGGACACAATCATTGCTCATTTGGTGACAGCTGCGCAAAAGATTGATGATATTTGTGCTCATGCACCGGCTGCTTTTCTGAAAAAACACGCGCATCGTTTACAACGAAAAAAAGCAGAAATTGACCACGCTCTGATCGAAGTTGCCGCGATCTTTGACGGGGCTGAGCTGATACCGCCTGTGTTGTCACCGGCCAGTGAGGCCTTGCTGAAAGTTGATTTTTCACGACAGAGCGCACACTATCAGGTAAAGGCTGAGCCGGTTTTGCCGGAGCATTGTACGGCCTATCTGGGGGCGCCGTCCGCCTCAGGACAATCATTTGATGTCAAGGCAGGTGCAGATGCGGCTTTCAGCCCGCTCTACCGGCCGTTTTGGTCTGCGCTCGGCGGTAATGGTGATTTTTATGTGCGTGTAACGGCACAATTCTCCGGTTATCAGGCTCAGGCGCATTTTGATCTGGCTGAACAATTTGCGCTGGTTCCTGCCCAGTCCGTGCGGATTGAGCCGGAAGCCCTGATTGTGCCGCTTGATCAGGCGGATCAAATACAGTGGCCGGTGCATGTGACTGTAAGCGGAGATCAGCAGCCTGTGCGGTTTATCAATGATGGCGGTTGGTCAGTCGTGCAGAAAGAAGGGGATGCAACACTTTGCGCGCCGGAAAAAACGGCAGCAGGCTTGTTCCAGTTGAAAACACAAATTGCCGGTCGTGATGCTGTGCGGTTGACCCCGATTACCTATCCGCATATCGGACAGGTGATTTATCGCGAGCCGGAAGTGCTCAATATTCTGGCACTGGATCTGAAGCTGCCGCAGGGTGCTAAGATCGGTTATATCGGCGGCGGGGCTGATCGTGCAGGTCTGTGGCTGAGCCGTATGGGGCTGGATGTAACTGAGCTGGAGCTGAAACATCTGGCCGGTGACTTGCAACAATTTACAACCATTATTGTCGGGATTTTTGCTTTCGGTTTAAGACAAGATCTGGCTGAGGCAACCGCGCGCTTACATGCCTATGTCGAAAATGGCGGGCATTTGGTGACGCTGTATCACCGCCCGACGGATGGCTGGAAACCTGCTGCTACTCCGCCACGGCATATAAAGATTGGCTCACCGTCTTTGCGCTGGCGGGTGACCGACCCCGCAGCGCCAGTAACTGTGCTGGAACCGGAACATAAATTGCTCAACTGGCCGAACCGGATCACAGCTCAGGATTGGGAAGGCTGGAATAAAGAGCGCGGCTTGTATTTTGCCTCGCAGTGGGATGAAGCCTATCAACCGCTCTTGTCTATGCATGATGCCAATGAACAGCCTTTAACCGGTGCTTTGCTTTCTGCCCGTATCGGAAAAGGGCGGCACACACATACCAGTCTTGTATTGCATCACCAGATGGACAAGCTGGTTGCAGGAGCATTCCGCCTGATGGCCAATCTGGTGAGCGGGGAAGCTGAATAATGCATTGGTCTGATATTTAGGACAGTCTAGTGCAAATCCGGTGACTACAATAAAACCATTGCATGATTATGTTTCTGTCAACGAAGCTGCTGTCAAGAATCTCACAGTAGACAATTAACGGACAGGTGTACTCATGCAATTTGGAATTTTTACCGTCGGTGACGTAACAACTGATCCGACAACCGGCAAAACCCCGAGCGAACATCAGCGGCTGAAGTCGATGATGAAATATGCACTGAAGGCGGAAGAAGTCGGTCTCGACGTTTTCGCTACCGGCGAACATCATAATCCGCCATTCGTGCCGTCTTCACCAACGACCATGCTTGGCTGGATTGCTGCCAAAACCAGCAAGATTCAGCTGACGACCTCGACAACCCTGATCACTACCAATGATCCGGTGAAGATTGCGGAGGATTTTTCTATCCTGCAGCATCTGGCTGATGGTCGCGTTGATCTGATGATGGGGCGCGGCAATACAGGGCCGGTTTATCCGTGGTTCGGTAAGGATATCCGCGAGGGTATTCCGCTGGCGATTGAGAACTATCATTTGCTGCGCCGCTTGTGGCGTGAAAAGACCGTGGACTGGCAAGGTCAGTTCCGTACGCCTCTGCGCGGGTTCACACTGGCACCGGCACCGCTGGACGAGACGCCGCCATTTGTATGGCACGGTTCGATCCGCAGTACGGAAATTGCTGAACAGGCTGCGTTCTACGGGGATGGTTTCTTTGCAAACCACATCTTCTGGAACAAAGAGCACACGCAGCAGATGATTGATCTGTATCGTTCGCGTTTTGAACATTACAGTCACGGCAGTGCGGATCAGGCAATTGTCGGTCTCGGTGGTCAGATTTTCATGCGCAAGAACAGTCAGGATGCCATTCGTGATTTCCGGCCGTATTTCAATAATGCGCCGGTTTATGGTCACGGGCCTTCGCTGGAAGACTTTATGGAAATGACCCCGCTGACTGTCGGTTCGCCGGAGCAGGTGATTGAGAAAACACTAAGCTTTGCTGATTATGCCGGTCATTATCAGCGCCAGTTGTTTCTTGTCGATCATGCCGGTCTGCCGGAAGAGATGGTGCTTGAACAGATCGAGCTGCTCGGCACGGAAGTGGTGCCGGTGCTGCGCAAAGAGTTTGAAGCGCGTCGCCCGTCCCATATTCCGAGTGATCCGCCAAGCCATGCAAGCCTGCGTGCACAGGGGCCGGATGGCAAACACCGTAAGGTGATGCCGGCTGAAACAACAGATCAGCCAGCCTGAGTTGCGTAAAGGGCGGGGAACTCTCCGCCCTTGATCCAAGTCCGCTTGGCAAAGGAGATATTTATGACACGTCATATTATTGTTTTGACAGCTGGTCTGTCGCAACCTTCATCAACCCGTATGCTGGCTGATCAGATTGCGCAGGCAACTGCCGCACAAATCGGTGCGCGTGGTGAAGAAGCGCAGATTGAGGTGATCGAACTGCGTGAACTGGCTGTGGAACTGGCAACAACGATGGCTACGGGTGGTATTCCGACCCCGCGTCTCTCTGAGGTGAAAGAGAAGATCTCTGCTGCCGACGGATTGATTGCAGTAACACCGGTTTTTACAGCCAGCTACAGCGGTTTGTTCAAAATGCTGTTTGATGCTCTGGATACCAATGCATTGAACGGTATGCCGGTGATCATTGCGGCAACTGCCGGAACAGCTAGACATTCTCTGGTGCTGGATCATGCCTTGCGGCCGCTGTTTTCTTACCTGCGTGCAACCGTGGTTCCGACCGGTGTTTTCGCTGCGACTGAGGATTTTGGCAATGGTGAAGCCGGACACGATCTGACAGCCCGTATTCAGCGCGCAGCGACTGAATTTGCTGCGCTTGTGGTTGCAGAAAAATCCGGTGTCGGTGGTTTTGTGCCGAATATCAATGATCAGCGCAAACGGGATGCCGGTGTGCAGATCAGTCAGTCCGTTACGCCTTTCGCGCAATTGCTCAAAGGGCGCACCGGCTCGGCAGGTTGATGAACAAAGATCGATACCTATTTAAGATTTTAACGTGCGGAATGAAAGCGCCCGCACAAAAGGAGCCGTATCATGGAACTTGGCGTTTATAGTTTCGGCGACGTACAAAAAAACACGCAGACCGGTGAGTTGGGCTCAACCGCAGACGCAACACGTAACCTGCTGGAAGCCATTCAGTTGGCTGATGAAGTCGGTCTGGATTATTTCGGCATTGGTGAACATCACACACGGGAAATGCCGGCCTCTGCGGCAACCGTTATTCTGGGTGCTGCTGCTGCCAGCACCAAAAACATCAAGCTGGGCAGTGCGGTAACAGTGCTGAGTACAGACGATCCGGTGCGTGTGTACCAGCAATTTGCAACGCTGGATGCAGTATCAAATGGTCGTGCTGAGATCACTGCTGGTCGCGGTTCTTCCACGGAGTCCTTTCCGCTCTTCGGCCAAAGTCTGAATGATTATGACGAGCTTTATGCCGAGAAACTTGATCTGCTGTTGCAGATCAATGAGAGCGAAAGCGTGACGTGGCAGGGCAAATTCCGCCCGGCTTTGAACGAGGCGCTGGTTGTGCCGCGTCCAGATAGCGGTTCTCTGCCAATCTGGCTGGCGACTGGCGGCAATCCGCATTCATCGGTGCGTGCCGGTATTCTCGGACTGCCGATTTCTTATGCGATTATCGGCGGGCAGGCTGCTCGCTTCGCGCCTTTGGCTGAGTTGTATCGCCGTGCGGGTGCGCAGGCTGAGATTGCACCAGAAAAACTGAAGGTTTCGGTCGCAGTGCCGGGTTATATCGGTGAAAATGCTAAGCAGGCCAAAGACTTCTTCTGGACGCACTGGCATGCGGTGATGGAACAATTGGGCAAAATCCGTGGTTTCGCACCGCCGCCACGTTCGCATTATGACAGTGAGGCCAGCGGTGGGGGCGCAATTTTTGCCGGTGAGCCGGAGGAAATTGCGGAGCGGATTATCACGCTGCAAAAACAGCTCGGTCATATGCGCCAGTTTTTCCAGATGGATGTGGGGCAGATGCCGCATAAGGATTTTCTGCGTTCGATTGAATTGCTGGGAACCAAAGTGAAGCCCCTTGTTGATGCGGAACTTGGCGTGGATTGAGTATTTTCGGTTTGAACCGAATTGTTGAAAATACCCCATCCATTTGTTTCTGCGCGTATCTTATCCGAAAACCGGTTCCCACTTTTCGGGATACGCTTTCAAGTAGCAGGAGATTGCTGAGATGCAGATCACCGAAGTGAAAACAATTGGTATTTTGGGTGCCGGACGTGTCGGCACCGCTATAGCCCGTCGCGCAATTGCGGCGGGTTATGCAGTAAAGATTGCGACATCCAAATCACCGGCAGAGATTGCGCTGTTGCTCGAAATCATGGTGCCTGGTGCAACGGCGGCAACGGCAGAGGATGCGATTGCAGAAAGTGATATCGTAATCCTCGCGCTGCCTTTGTCCAAATATCGTCAGCTGCAACCGGAACTCCTCGCGGGTAAAATTGTTATTGATGCGATGAATTACTGGGCGCCGACAGACGGTACGATCCCTGAGTTTGAAACTGAAGCATCAAGCAGTGAAGTGGTACAGAAATTCTTGCCGCAGTCGCGGCTGGTGCGTAGTTTCAATCACATGGGTTATCATGAGATTGATGAAGAGGCTCGCCCGAAGGGAGATTCTGAACGACGGGCATTGGCGATTGCCGGTGATGACATGGATGCACGGCAGACTGTCGCGCATTTCATTGATCGGATCGGATTTGATCCTGTGGATGCAGGGCCATTAGCATCGAGCCGGTTATTCGCCACTGGAACACCGGTATTTGGCGCATCCTTGACCCGCGCCACAATGGCAGATGCTCTGCAACAGACCGTTTGACAGGTATGGTATTCGCTTAAACAGATTGAAAAGGAGAGGCCTGATGACTGATCTTAAAATTACCATTGAGGAAATTGATGCCCGTCACGGGCGTTATGTTGCACGTGCGGATGGTATTGAGGGTGAAGCGGAAATTACGTTTACACGCCGTGCTCACGGCGTGATCAGTGCTGACCATACCGGTGTGCCGGATAGTATGCGTAGCACCGGTGCGGGTTTGGCTCTCGTGACCTATATGGTTGAAGATGCGCGTAAAAACGCTTTTCGTATTTTGCCGCTTTGTCCTTATGTGCGTGCGCAGTATCGTCGTCATCCGGATTGGGCTGATGTTATGATCTTGGCACCGGGCGAAGAACCTGCTGTTTAAAATAATATATGATAGTTTTAATCAAGTATATTGAGCAGGTGCTTTTAAGTGCCTGCTTTTTTATTGATTTGAGATTCGAATGTCAGAAATAGCCTTATATTTTGCGAAATATAAGGCTATTTTATCGTAAAAAATTATTTAAAATCAATAAGATAGTCGTTCTCATTTTCGTGATCTTGAAACTGTTCTAAAATGTGTTAGCCCTATTCTATTAGCTGAATATTGGTCGGGTTTGCGCAGATTTCACTCATTCTCGTCGATGGTATAGTCCTGAAACGCAGAGCAGGTGAGTAAAACTGACAATAGACCAAACTTGTATCCGTAATAAAATATGTCCCGATGTTGATTTAATCTGTCCGTGTCATAATTTTGGGTATTATATACTACATATTTTTGAGTAGTTTCAGTCAATCAGAAGGCCTGATATCGCCGTGTCTTTATAAATGACAAGTTCGTTTGAAGGTTTTCTTTGTCTCAATATCAGGGCTTTGTCCTGACAATCAGAATGAATGCGCATTTTATCTGAGAATTATTCAGTCACTTTTGGAATGCGCTCCGGTAACTCTGGGAGTAATCATATGACACCGACACGCAGGGACTTTCTCAAGTTTACAGCGTCCGGAATAGCGGTCACTATTCTTCCGATCCGCGCAGCCCGCGCGGCATTGTTTGAAAACAAAATTCTCGACTTGCCGCTCCCGCAAGGCACAACCAAGCTGAAGCGCCGTGTTGACGGCGTGGCCAAGGTCACAGGTTCCAAAGTTTTTGCCCGTGATATCCGTGCCAAAGATATGGCAGGCTGGCCGAAAGATCAGGCACATGCTTTTGTGGTCTGGTCGACCCGCGCCGATGCACCGTTTCTTGATCTGGATTTGTCCTTGCTGGGTGAGGATTTGCAGCCGGATTATCTGGTAACGGCAGAAGACACGGTTAAGGCCGGTCTCGATTTCTACGATCCGTTTACCTATGGTCAGAAAATGCTGGCGCCTAAAGGCGAAGTGCCGTTGTTTCTCGGCCATCCGCTGGCAATCCTGATCTATAATGATTTTGCCCGCTTCTCTGTTGCCAAACGTATTTATAAAACCAAACGCGATGAGATCATCCGTTATGGTGAAACAACTGCACCTGTGGAGCAGGGCCCTCTGGCCAATTTCCGCTTCGTACGTGTTGAGGGTGAAGGCGGCGCGAAAGCCAAGAAAGACCTGTTTAATCCGGTTGATGACGGCTATGTTTTCGCGAGTTATGACAAGAATGATGTCAACTGGCCGAAGGCTGATGCATCCGGTGACGCAATGGGACGCGGCATGGCCTATGCCGAAGGTATCCGCGCAGAGCTGAATACACCGCCGGAAGACTGGCATGTGATCGAGCGCGAATATTATTCGCCGTTCATTGATGCGGCAGCACTTGAGCCGGACAATTGCAACTGCTGGTATGACGCAAAATCCGGCAAGCTTGAAATTGTTATGGCCAGCCAGAGCCCGCATGAAGTGATGACCGGCACCGCTGCCATGCTCAAGAAAAGCACATTCGAAGTGCATGAGCTGAAGGGCCATCCGGCCTATACGGTTGGTTATGGTACCAAGGAGCACAGCCCGTTCCCGTATTATGGTATTGTTGCTGCGCTCTTTGCAGAAGGCCGCCCTGTGCGTCTGGCGCTGGATCGTGAAGAACATTTCCAGACAGCGATCAAACGTCACCCGCTGCGCATGAAATACCGTCTCGGTATCAACCGCAAAACGCTGAAAATGCAGGCTCTCGCGGCTGATCTCGAACTGGATGGCGGCGGACGCCAGAACTATACTACACCGGTGACACAGGTTGCTGCCGGTGCGGCGCAGGGGATTTATTATTTCCCTAAGAACGATATCGCGGCGATTGCACATTCATCGCGTGCACCAATGTCCGGTTCTGTTCGTGGTTTCGGTTCGCTTGAAGCACAGATCGGCACGGAAATGCTGGTTGAAGAACTGGCTGAAGAGCTCGGTGTGGACGTGATGGAACTGCGTCTGATCAATGCTCTGCAGGACGGCGAACGCAGCTCTGCCGGTGCATTCCCGCTGAGCCTGTGCCGTATGCGCGAGATGATCGAAGCTGACCGTGCGCATCCGGTCTGGGCAAACCGTACGAAGCGTAAAGCCGAGTTCGAAGCAGAAAACCCTGCGCTCAAATATGGTGTCGGCTATGCGATTGCCAAAAAAGGTTTCGGTAACTCCAATGAAGCTGTTGCGGCTGCGGTTACACTGACACCGGAAGGTAAAATCCGTCTGCACCATATTGCTGTGGAAATTGGTACCGGTGCGGTCAGTACACAGGCGCTGATGTGCTCCCGTTGGTTGGGTAAACCTGCCGATGAGATTGAAAGTGCCGCCCTTGACTGGTCGCCGCTGGAAATGTTCGCCACACTCAGCCCGTTTGTGATGGACAAAGCTCATCAGGATGAGATGTCACAGGATCCGCGCTGGACACCGGCAATGGCTTCGGCATCGAGTGCAACCAACAGCGCTTTCTACTTTACCCATGGTACGCATGAAGCAGGACGTCTCATTTATGAGCGTGGTATCGTCCCTGCTGCTGCTGCCCTGTGGGATGTAAGTGTTGAGACAGCGGCCGGTGCATCGTGGAAAGACGAGAAATTCACACTTTCCGATGGTCGTTCACTGAGCCTCGCAGAACTGGCTGCCAAAGCGCATGAGTTTAAGGGCATTACCGGCGTAATGGTTCATGCTTTTGACCGCTGGGGCTGGGGTGAAGCCGATTATGATATTCTCGGTGAAACCAGCCGCCGTCCAATCGATGGTCTGGCCATTCAGACCGGTTCTGACCAGTGGCAGCGCATTGAGCGCAGCAATGTGACTTATATGGATCCGCAGGCAGATAATGCCAGCTGGTCACGTTTTGCACCGGCATCGGCACTGATTGAAGTAAGCGTTAATCGCGGCACAGGTGAGGTAAAAATCCTGTCTCATCACACGTCGATGGATTGCGGCCGTGTGCTGGTACCGGAATTTGTATCCGGTCAGCTACAGGGCGGTATCGGGATGTCGGTCGGTCATGCGCTTTATGAAGGCATGCCGCTCTATGAAGACGGTCCTGGCAGCGGCGACTGGAACTTCAACCGCTATCGCCTGCCACGCGGTAAAGACGTGGCAGTCTGGAACCAGACGGCAAATATTCTGCCGGTTACAGAACAGGAAGATCATCCGAAAGGCATTGCAGAAGTGGTGCAGATTCCAACCATTCCTGCGGTTGCCAATGCGGTTGCGCATGCCGTTGGCAAATATCTGCGCGAACTCCCGCTGACGGAAGAAAAGATTAAAGAGGCATTGTCATGAGTATCCCGACACGCGAAATTAAGCTGAACATCAACGGTCAGCAGGTAGGGCCGATGACGGTTCCTGAAGAATTGTCGATGGTGGATTTCCTGCATGAATATGCAGACCTGACCGGCAGCCGTTTTGGCTGCGGGCAGGGACTTTGCCGCGCCTGCACCGTGATTGTGGACGAGCCGGATGGTACCAGCCGCGAAATGCGCACCTGTATTACCGGTGCTCATTATTTCAATGGCCGTTCTATCCGTACCATTGAAGGTCACGCCACCAAAGGTGAAGACGGACAGCTGAAGCTTTCTGCTATTCAGGAGGCTTTCCTCGACCATTTCTCCTTCCAGTGCTCCTATTGCGCACCGGGTTTTGTGAATGCTGCCACTGTATTGGTCGAACGTTTGCAGAAAGAACCAGTGGCAAAAGAAGATGTGAAGCAGGTGATTGAAGATTCACTCAATGACCATATCTGCCGCTGCACCGGTTATGTGCGCTATTACAGTGCGGTGCATGATGTTGTCATGAATACGCCGGGGCTTGTTAAATGAAACCAGCAGTAAAATGGATTCTCAGGCTTGGTGTTTTGGGTGCTGTCGTTGCAGCTTCCGTACCGTTCTGGCCTGTTAAATCAGCCTATGATGATAAAGCATCCGCGCAGCGTCTGGCTGCGACCGGTGAGGAAAAAACCAAACTGGTGGCACGCGGTAAATATCTCGCGGCTGTTGCAGACTGCGCGGCTTGTCACCAGTCGCCGGATGGTGCGCCTTATGCGGGTGGTCTGGCGATTGATACGCCGTTTGGTGTGCTCTATGGCACCAATATTACACCGGATAAAGAAACCGGTATCGGCAATTATACCGCCGCTGAGTTTTATCATGCGGTGGCGGATGGTGTTCGCGCAGACGGCAAATGGCTTTATCCGGCCATGCCTTATGTGTCGTATCATACAATCCGTCCGGAAGATTCCGATGCGATTTATGCCTATCTGATGGAGCAGCAGCCGGTTAAGCGCGCTAATCCTGAAGTGGGACTGCCTTTCCCGTTCAATCAGCGCTGGGCATTGTCTTACTGGAATTTGGTCAATCCGAAGCTGCAAATGCCTGCCAATGCGCCTAAACAGGTGGCCAATGGTGCTTATCTGACGGATGTTCTCGGCCATTGTCAGGAATGTCATACACCGCGTAATGCCATTGGCGGCTTGCAGATGGCATCAGCCTATGAAGGCGGCATTCTTGGTAAGATCACCGCACCAAGTCTGAAGCCTGAAGCGCTGGCGTCACGTGGCTGGACGGCTGAGGATATGCGTAAATTCCTCAAAACCGGTATGTCGCCTCAGGGTACAATGACACTGGAAATGTATCCGGTGCTGTTGCATTCGTCCCAATATATGACGGATGAGGATATTGCAGCCATTCAGACATATCTGACCGGTGACAAGCTGCCGGAAGCACCGCAGCAAACACCGGTGGCGATTGATGCCGCAGTGCGTCAAAGCGGTCGTGATGCCTATATGGCTGTCTGTGCCGGTTGTCATGGCGTGGATGGTGAAGGCAAGCCGCATATTGCACCGGCAATGACCACTAATACCAGCGCAATGCTGGCGGATCCGAGCAATCTGATCCATGTCATTCTGGATGGTATTGCCGAGCAGCGTCTTGCCAATGGCGAAGTAATGCAGGCGATGCCTGGCTTTAAAGGCGCGCTGACCAATGAGCAGATTGCTGATCTGGTCAATTATATGCGTGCGGAATGGGGCGGTCAGCCTGCCAATATCACCGTGAAAGATATTGAAAAAGCTGGCAGTTAATTCTGCATGCTACAGATACCGGCGGGTGAAAATCCGCCGGTATGTTTTGAGATAATTTGAGTAAGGCTATTTCCGATGACCGATGATATCGCGCCTGAAAAAGTCGATGTGCATCGCTTATTTTATACAGATCAGACACTTGATGTCCTGCGCTTTGCCCATGATACCATCCGGCAGGGGCAGGCTTGCGCATTGGTCTCACTGGTTGAAATCAATGGCGGCTCGTCCCGTACGCTAGGCTCGATGATGGCGGTAACAGCGACTGGCGGTTATTGCGGCATGGTTTCCGGTGGTTGTGTTGAGGGTGTTGTTGCGCACGAGGCTGTACAGGCACTGGCAGAAAACCGCGACAGAACAGTCAAGCTCGGCAAAGGATCGTCCTATTTTGACGTGGTCTTGCCTTGCGGCGGTGGCATTACGCTGGCCGTTCATGTGCTTAAAAATGCTGATGCGCTGGATGCTGCGCTTGAAGCCCATGCGCAACGCCGCACAATTGCGCTGACATATCATCCCGAAAAGCAGATACTAATCTGCTCAGAAGCGCTGCAAACCGGCTGGCAGGATAATGTTTTTGCTGTTGTGCTACCACCTGCTCTACGCATCGTTCTGTTAGGGCGGGGGTTGGAAAGTGAAGTCCTGCAACAGGCGGCTTCGACTCTGAATGTCGAGACCATGCGCGATGCATTGCCTGCGGATATTGATGAGGCAACGGCTGTGGTGTTTCTTCAGCATGATCTCTATAAAGAGCTGCCATTGTTGAAGCAGGCATTGAGCAGCACTGCCTTTTATATTGGTTGTCTCGGTAGCAGACGCACCCATGAAGCGCGGCGTATGCAGCTCTTGCATGACGGCTTCACTGAAGCACAGATTGCGCGGTTGTCCGCGCCGGTTGGTCTGTTCGGCCCTGTGCGTGATGCACGTTCTTTAGCTGTGTCGGTTCTGGCAGAGATCATGGCACGCAAGACAGAGCACGCCAAGGATGCGCGTCATGGTTGATGCGTCTGCCATTGCAGTTCTGGTGCTGGGTGCGGGGGCCGGTTCACGTTATGCCGATGGCGACAAGCTGAGCACCATGCTGGGCGGGAAACCTGTTGCGCATCATATTTTGCAGGTTGTAGATGGTTTTCCGTGGGCGCAACGCATTGTCACTTGCCGTGATTATGCGCCATGGACGCAAGCCTATGCGGAGGCCGGTTTTACACTGGCGCTGACAGAAGATGTGGAGACCGGTATGCTCGGTTCCCTGCATAGGGGCTTGCGCGAAATCAGCCAGGAGCGGGTTTTGATTTGCCTTGCGGATATGCCATTGGTGCCGCGCTTGCATATTGAGCAATTACTGCAATCGGCTCAGTCTTGCGCCGCACCGGTTATCGCATCTGCTTCCAATGACTATCGCGGCCCGCCTGCCTTATGTCGTACAGAATATCTTAGGGCTTTACCGCTTGCCGGTGAAGGCGGGGCGCGTAGCCTGCTGCCACAGGCGGATTTCGTGGAGCAGCCTGCTCCTGCCTTCGCAGATATTGATACTGTGAATGATTTTGAGACTATCCGGCAGCTTTTTAATGCTTTCTCTGTCTGATTTTGGTGCGCCCAGTCCTGCGCTACTGCTTTTCTCTTTATAAAGTCACTTAATTGTCCTGTTTTTGGAACAGAGCTTATTAAAATCCGATCTACCCGATAACGGAAACCTGTCTTATTCTCTGGTCATAACAACAGCACAACTTCCTCCAGTCTTTTGTGTTGTTCGTATCTAACCAAAAGATAATTCTGTTGCATGCAGAATATGTCTTCATGCTTTTAAGCATACTAAGAATAGGAATTCCTCAATGAAGAAAATTATATTGCCTCTGCTAGCTTCACTTCTTTCAGTAACTGCGGCTCAGGCAGCTGATTACAAACTTGATCCTGATCATACAAAAGCAATGTTCTATATCGATCATTTTAACACCTCTACAAATAGTGGCGGTTTCTACGGCATTAAAGGCGATATCAGCTATTCACCGGAAACGCAGACCGGCTCTGTAAAAGTCTCTATTCCTGTTGATACTCTGAATACCGGTATCAAAGGTTTTGATGCGCATTTGAAAAGTGCAGATTTGCTGGATGCAGCAAAATATCCAACGATTGATTTCGCCTCCACCAAATGGAATGTGGCTGATAACAAACTCGTTTCCGTTGATGGTAACCTGACAATCAAAGGCCAGACCCATCCGGTACAGCTCAAAGCAACCAAATTCAGTTGCTATCAGAACCCGATGTTCAATGCCGAAGTGTGTGGCGGTGATTTTGAAGTCACGATCGACCGCACCCAATGGGGCGTCGATTTCCTTGTCAAAGAAGGCATGGAAAAAATGGTTACTCTGAAAATTCAGGCAGAAGCTGTCAAACAGTAAGCTGACAGCTAATCGGCGCAAAGCCGGGAGTTTGTAATATGACTAAATTTATGAGCAAAAAATCTGTACTATCACTGAGTGCAATTGCGCTTGCTTTGTCGCTCGGTGTTGCACATGCGGCAGATTATAAAGCCAGCACCGCAGAAGGCCCCGTTAAGATCACCAATCTGAACGAGCTGGAAGGTCAGGTTAAAGCCAATATGGATAAAGGCGCTTTCGGCTATATCCGTGGCGGTGCTGAAAACGAGCAGAACCTGCGCTCCAACACCTCGGTGTTCGACAAAAAGTATATTATGCCACGCGTTATGCAGGGCATTGAATTGTCGGAGATTGATCTGAAGACCAATTATCTTGGCATTGATCTGAAAACCCCGATCATTCAGGCACCGATGGCGGCACAGGGGCTGGCACATCAGGACGGTGAAATTGCAACCGCCAAAGGCATGGCAAAAGCGGGTTCGATCTTCTCGCTGAGCACCTATGGTAATAAAACCATTGAAGAAGTGGCCGCAGTTTCTGACGGTAATCCGTTCTTCTTCCAGCTCTATATGAGCAAGAATGAAGCGTTCAACGAGTTTACGCTGAAGCGTGCCAAAGACAGCGGTGCCAAGGCAATTATTCTCACGGTTGACTCACCGGTCGGCGGTTATCGTGAAGATGACATCAGAAATGATTTCCAGTTTCCGTTAGGCTTTGCCAATCTGGAATTGTTTGCCAAGCAGAATGATGATGGCTCAAAAACCGGTAAAGGCGCAGGCATCAGCGAAATTTATGCGCAGGCTAAACAGGCATTCACGCCATCTGATATCAAATATGTGAAAGACATGACCGGTCTGCCAGTGATCGTGAAGGGTATCCAGTCGCCGGATGATGCTGATGTGGTCATTAAAGCCGGAGCGGACAGTATCTGGGTTTCCAACCACGGTGGCCGTCAGCTCGATAGTGGCCCTGCATCCTTTGATGTGTTGCCGTCGATTGCCAAGGTAGTAAACAAGCGCGTTCCGATTGTTTTTGACAGCGGTGTGCGTCGCGGTTCGCATGTCTTTAAAGCACTGGCGAGTGGTGCGGATGTTGTCGCAGTCGGCCGTCCGATCCTTTATGGTCTTAATCTTGGCGGTGCGGAAGGTGTGAACTCCGTTATACAGCAGCTGAACAAGGAGCTGACCATCAATATGATGCTTGGCGGTGCGAAAAACATCGAAGCTGTGAAGAAAACAAAGCTTTATAGCGATAAAGATTTCGAATAATTTCTTCGCTCAGACCATGAAAGAAAGCGATCGGGCACTTCGGTCGTTTTTTATATTTGATCTTAAAATTGTATATTTGGTCTATATGCCTAATGGTTTTTATAATAATTTAGAGTTTTACTAAAGATTAACCATAAAATTATAGCGTTTGTTTACTTTCTGAATTCCGGAAATGTGAACTGAAAGTATTTTCCGGAATTTGGATGCGGTTTTATGGCGGGAACGGGAGCCTGCCTGTTGTGTATTGCGTTTACCGGAAGGTGAAAAGGGCTGCTGAAACAGGGCAGTTTTTCTCCTTGTGATCCCACAAAATTATGAGAATCCCAACGCATTTTCTGCAGTGAAAATGTGATGTGAGCAACTTTGCCCGAATTCTGCCGGAGAATGCCATGTGTAAATATCGCAGTGACAATAAAAGCGTTTTAAAACGTCGTGTACAACAATATTCACTGTTTATTATTACGCCGCTGATTTTTGGAATTTGCAGTGCATCCGCTGCTGACATTTCTTGGCAGGGTGGTATCTCACCAGATTGGAATACTTCAGGAAACTGGTCAACCGGTCAGATACCTAATGCAACCACATCTGTCATTATTAATTCAGGCGCAGATAAGCCGGCTGTTGTGGATAGCACAACTGCTTCTGCTGGCTGGATTGCTATTGGTTCTGACCGGCAAGAGCAGGGAGCAGCTCAGGTACAGGATGGAGCATTGAATATTATCAATGGCGGCAGTCTTGAAGTCATGGGTGATGTTGTCGTTGGTGAAAGTGCCGGAACAAAAGGTAGCATTGTCGTTTCCGGTCAGGGTTCAACATTAAAAGCCGAGAATGGCTCGTTCTATCTGGGTGCTGACGGGGAAGGTGATCTGACAATTTCAGACGGCGCACAATGGATAACGAGAAACAGTGATAAGAATATTTTTACCGGAACAGGTGGCCATGCTGGTACGAGCACGATAACGATAACGGGTGCCGGTACCAAGGCTGATCTCAACTGGCTTTTAATGTCGTATTCAGGCTCACCTGATCCTGCTTATCGTAATGATCATACAACTGTTTTTAACCTCACGGATGGCGCTGAGGTGAATATGGTTGGTATTGATACTGCTTATTCAGGAAAAGGCATCGTGAGAATTGATGGCGGTATTCTGAATACAGATTATCTGATCAGCGGTTGGGGCGTTGGCGCGGATAGTGATATAGTTATTTCGGGGCAGAACTCCGAGATGAATGTTAATATGAGAGCGGTCAACGGCGCTTATGGCACTGGAGTAATCCTGATCGAGAACGGCGGGAAACTTACAACAATACAGGGCGCAGGCAGCGATGCTGGGTTTGTTGGAGGTCAGGCAACAAGTGCTATATCTAGAGTGCATGTAACCGGAGCTGGCTCTTTATGGACGAGTACGGGTAATACGTTTCATGCCATTGATGGTAAATCACATATTGTTATAACTGATGGCGGTAAAGCTCATCTGGAAAATGTTTACGCTTCCTATGATACAGATGCATATAGCACGACACTCGTTTCAGGAGAACAAAGTGAGCTGACGGTTGATGGTACTTTGTTGGTGGGGGTGGGCGGGGTATCTCACTTGCTGGCTGAAAAAGGTGCAAAAGTAACTGCCGGATATGGTGCGGCAGCTAATGAAGCAACCGGTGTAGGTTCGATTACCGTTACGGGTGAAGGCACGAAATTTACTAATACCGGTGAAATGGCCATTGGTATTGCAGGTAAAGGCAGTCTCACAGTAACGGATAAAGCGTCACTCTCATCTGCAGATAAAATTACCCTTGCAGAAGAGGCGGGTAGTGAAGGTGTTTTAAATATCGGCACCGGCGGTCATGCGGGTGTTGTTGAAGCGCCTGAAATCACCGGCGGCGCCGGTGATGCGACGGTCAACTTCAACCATATTGACCGCATTGATTTTGATGTTGCGATGAAAGGCCGCCTCAATGTCAACCACATCAATCGGGGGGTGACAACACTCTTCGGCGATAGTGATTACACCGGTACAACCAAGGTGTCTGCCGGTGCTTACAAGGCCGGTAAAGAGGGCGTGTTCAGCGAGAACTCCCACTATATTGCTGCCAATGGCGGTATAATTGATCTCAATAATTTTGATCAGTCTATGGAAGCGCTGACCAATCAGGGACGTGTGTATTTCGGCGGTGTTCCGGGGACTGAGCTGCATGTCGGGAATAATTATACCGGCGAAGGCGGCACGCTGTATCTCTCAACGGTGCTCGGCAAAGACGATTCACTGACTGACCGTATGTATGTCGGTGCGGATACGTCCGGCCATTCCTATGTGAAAGTCACTAATGTTGGCGGTCTGGGCGCGCAAACCAAAGAAGGCATCAAGATCATTGATGTTACGGGTCAGTCTGACGGTAAATTTTCGCTGCTCGGCGACTATGTTTATAAAGGTGAGCAAGTCGTTGTCGGCGGTGCCTATCGCTACAAACTTAATCAGGGCGCTACATCAACACCGGATGACGGCAACTGGTATCTGCAGTCAGAAGGCTATCAGAAAGGCGTTGTGCCTTATGAGGTCTATCCGCAACTTCTGCTCAATCATCTGCCAACGCTGCAACAGCGTGTGGGGAACCGTTTCTGGAACAATGCCGGTAATAAGCAACTGGCGCAGGGCGCGGATATTCCGGCCGGATTTGCACCACCCGATGAAACCGGTGTCCTGATCGAAGAAAATGCTGTCTGGGGGCGCATGGAAGGCTCACATACATCGATCAAATCCAGATATTCAACCTCCGGTGCGGATTATGATTACAACCATTTCCGTATGCAGGCCGGTATTGACGGTATGCTGAAAGAGACTGAAAGCGGCAAGCTGATCGGTGGTCTGACAGGACATTATGACCGCAAGAATGCAGATATTTATGCCCGTGATATCGACAGTGATATTGCTGTTAACGGTTACGGTTTCGGCGGTACGCTGACATGGTATGGCGAAAACGGCTTCTATATTGATAATCAGGCTGAAGTCACATGGTATAAGAGCGATATCGGTGCGGATGGTGCTCTGGTCAATGGCAATAAAGGCTTTGGCTATTCGCTGTCGGTTGAAACCGGTAAGCGCATCACTTTGAACGAGTACTGGTCAATGACCCCGCAGGGACAGCTGATCTATGCCAATGCCAGCTTTGACAGTTTCACTGATCGTTTCGGCGCTGACGTATCACGTAAGAAAGCTGACAGTCTCGAAGGCCGTCTTGGCCTGACACTGGATCATCAAGATTCATGGCTGAATGATCGCGGAATGATGAACCGTCGCTATGTCTATGGTATTGCCAATCTCTATACGGAGTTTCTCGGCGGTACAGAGGTTGATGTCAGCGGCATCCGCTTTACCAATAAGCGTGACCGTGTATGGGGTGGCTTAGGTCTCGGTGGTTCCTATAACTGGAATGATGACAAGTATTCCATCTATGGTGAGGGTTTGGTGCTGACGAGCTTCAATCATTTCGCTGACAGCTACGGTTATAAAGGTACAATCGGTCTGCGCGTAAAGTGGTAAGACCAATTCGTTTTTTACTGGCGTATCACGCTATGTTCAGCTCCATGGCAATTGGTTTGCCCATTGTTTGCGGATATGTTCGATAAACATCCGCACTTTCGGAGAAACATGACGCCGTGTCGGATAGACGGCGCAGATGGGCGGTTCTTCGCGGCTGTAATTTTCAAAAACGGCTGTGAGTTTGCCCTGTTTTATATCCTCACCGACAAGAAACGCCCCGAGCTGTACCAGCCCTGCACCGGCTAAGGCGGCATCACGGATGGCTTCTGTATTTCCCAGTCTTAAACTGCCCTGAACATCTATATGACGTTCAACATCTCCGATGCAGAACTGCCAGGGAACAGGGCTGTTGGCATGTGTGAATATAATTGTCTGATGTTTGGCTAGATCATCTGGTGTTGTGGGCATGCCGTGTTGTTTCAGATAGGCAGGCGATGCACAGGTAATGAAACGGTGCGGTGCCAGCACCTGCCGGATCAGGCCGCTATCGGCCGGGCCGCCGATCCGTATCGCTATATCAATGCCATCGGCTACCAGATCACGGTAGTGATCGGAGAAGGACACGTCGGCTTCCAGTTCCGGCCATTGTTCAAGAAAATTCTGTAACAAAGGCAGGATGTGCAAGCGTCCGAAAGCGATGGGCAGATCAATGCGCAAGCGGCCTTTCGGCGTTTGGTTGCGCTGCGCTAATGCGGCTTCTGCATCATCCACCTCGCAGATAATGCGCATGGCATGATCGTAAAATAATTTACCTTCTTCGGTCAGGCGCACAGAACGGGTGGTGCGATGCACCAGACGGGTTGCCAGATTTTCTTCCAGTCGTGCAATGCATTTTCCGACCGCTGAACGGGACATACCAAGCCGTTCCGCCGTTTGGGTAAAGCTTTGGCTGTCGGCGACTTTTACAAAGGCCAGCAGATCTCCGAAGTGGTTGATCATGATGATTATCCGTCACATTGAACACGATTTGTCGTCAGTGTTTCCACGACGGTCATGTTTATCTTATTTTCAGATACAGTAAAGCATGCAACCCGCATTACAAAATGCATTTCTGAAGAAAGGACGGGTTGTGGAACAGGCAATCAAACAATCAAAACGGATAACTGACAACAGGGTTGACCGAGGCAACTGGCCTGCGGTTTATGCAGTTGCGCTGTCAACATTTGCGGTTGTCACAACCGAAATGCTACCGGTCGGACTGATGACGCCAATCGCACAGGCTTATGATATTTCGGTTGGTTTTGCAGGGCTGACGATTTCCGTTCCGGCTATTCTCGCGGCTTTGTTTGCGCCCGTTGTCGTACTGGCAGCGGGACGTATCGACCGGCGTATACTTCTCAGCGGCTTGATGGTCTTGCTGATGTGCGCCAATGCAATATCCGCTCTTGCGCCAAGTTTTGAGTGGCTGCTGGCAGCCCGTGTGATTGTAGGTTTCTGTATGGGCGGTATCTGGTCTGTGGCTGGCGGGCTTGCTGGCCGATTGGTGCCGGAACAATCCGTTGCTCCTGCAACGGCGCTTATTTTTGGCGGGGTTGCTGTTGCATCCGTTCTTGGTGTGCCGCTTGGCGCATTTGTCGGTGAACTGGCCGGGTGGCGTATCGCTTTTGCCGGTATGGCACTGTTTAGTCTGATTGTTTTAATCACACAGCTGATTGTTCTGCCTGCTTTGTCGGTCGATACTTCCGTGCGATGGCCGCAATTTACCACACAGCTTGGCAGGCGTCCGGTACAGCTTGGCCTTCTGGTGACCCTGTTGCTCGTGGCCGGCCATTTCATGGCCTATACCTTTGTTCATCCTTTACTGCAAAATCTATCCGGTTTTGGCTCTGAATGGATCGGCCTGTTATTGTTTGGTTATGGCATTGCAGGGATCAGCGGCAATTTCCTTGCAGGGATGCTTGCGGGACGCAAAACGACCCAAACATTGCTTATTATAGCTGCGGGACTGACCATAACCATTGCCGGTTTTGCCATCATTGGCGGTAATCAGATCAGCGGTGCAATTATGCTGGTGCTATGGGGGATTGCCTATGGCGGCGTTTCTGTTTCCTTGCAGACATGGATGATGAAATCCGCACCGAATGCGATTGAAATCGTTACCTCGCTCTTTGTTGCTGTTTTCAATATTGGCATTGCACTTGGCTCTTTTGCCGGTGGCCGTGTTGTTGATGCTTTCGGGCTGCATACAACCTTGCTGATTGCTTCAGTATTACCTGCAATCGCGCTCTTACTCACATTGTTCATGAGATCTGCTCAGCATAGAAAGGTGAAGCCATGACCTATGATGTTTTTGAACTCGGCGATATTCAGCTTCAATCCAAGCGCTGTATCCGGCAGGCAAAACTAGCCTATAAAACCTATGGCACACTCAATGCGGCGAAAGACAATGTGATCCTCTATCCGACTTCTTTTGCGGGGACGCATGAGGATGCGGCATGGCTGATCGGTGCGGGCAGAGCGCTTGACCCTGAAAAATACTTCATCATTATTCCGGATGCTTTTGGTAACGGCTTGTCCAGCTCGCCGAGCAATACCGCAGCTCCGAATAATGGCAGCCGTTTTCCGCAAGTTACACTGTATGATAATGTGCAGCAGCAATCTCGCCTGTTGACGGAAAAATTTGGCATAGAGAAAATCCGGCTGGCCATTGGCTGGTCACTCGGCGGGGCGCAGGCGTTTGAATGGGCTGCAGCTTTTCCGGATATGGTCGAGCGTCTGTTTACGTTTCAGAGTGCAGCACGGACATCGCGTCATTTCAGTTTGTTTTTCGACAGTGTGCGGGCGGCGATTGAGCTGGATGCGGCGTTTAAACAAGGATTTTACACGCAGCCACCACATCAGGGGTTGCGGGTTGCAGCCCGTATCTATGCGGCATGGGGTTTCTCGCAAAGCTTTTTCAGAGAGCGTCTGGATGAAACAGCACTCGGCTATTCGTCATTAGAGGACTTTCTCATCGATTTTTGGGAGGGCTGGTTCTTAAAACGCGATGCCAACAATCTGATTGCGCAGCTTTGGACAGGGCGTCATGCGGATATCAGCGCCAATGCAACATATCAGGGCGATCTGGACAAAGCACTGGCGGGCATTCAGGCGGATACGATCATTATGCCGTCTTCGACGGATCTGTATTTTACCGTAGAGGATGCTGCAGCAGAAGCTGCAAAAATTCCGCGGGCGGAATTACGTGTGTTGCAGTCCCATTGGGGACATGTGGCCGGCGAAGGATTAAATGATGCGGATACGCAGGTAATCGAGCAGGCGATTACGGAGCTGCTGGCGCGATGAGCGCGATTAGTCTCGGGTGTTGAAATGCATAAGGCGCCTCTTTTCAGAGGCGCCTTATTATTTTGCTCAAATCCAGTCAGATCAGAACTGGGCTGCTGACTGCTGGAGCAGACGTTCCAGCTCGAGATCAGCTGTGCTTGGCGGTGTGTAAACATCGCTCGCTACGGTCGGAACTTCGCTTGCCGGAGTTACATCAGCAGAGGATGCAACAGGCTCGGCAGGCGCTTCCGGCAGTGCAGAGAGATCAATTTCTTCTGCCTCTGTCTGATCCGGCTGCTCAAAGACCTCATTGGCAAGAGCAGTCATATCAAGACCGGCAAGTTCCTCAGTCATGTCATCAGACTGTTCAATCTGAGTGGACATATCCGAACTTGCATCAGCCAGATTAATCAGGCCAGCCAAAATGGACTGGTCGTCATAATCATTTGTAGCATAATTGCTGTCGTCGAAGTCCTGACCATCCTGCACGTCGAGCTCTGCAAGAACACCAGACATATCCAGAGACATTGGTGCTGCATGGCTTTGTGCATCATTTGGCTCATCCGCAACCGGTTCATCGCTGACCGATCTGGCTGAGTAGCTGTGCGCATCACCTGCATCAGTGTCAGCACTGAAGCCCTGCATGCCGTCACCGTCCGGATTAACCTCACCACCGGCTGGCCGGATAACAGTAATCTTCCATGGGTCAGAAGCGACACTCACGTTACCGGCAGCATCAGCTACAGTGATGGTAATCGTGTGGGCTTCTGCGGTCATGGCAGCCGTTGGTCTGAACGTCCATGTGCCATCCTCACCCACGGTGGTAGTGCCCAGAACCTTGCCATTATCCATAATGGTCACCAGACCACCCGCTTCGCCTTTACCCTTAAAGGTCGGGCGAGAGTCATCCGTTGTACCATTATTGCTGACCGGACCGGTTTCCAGACCAACAGCATCAATGATCTGGTTCAGCTCTGGCTTGGCAGGCGCTGTCACATCCACAACCACTTTAAAGGTTGTTTCGGTGGTGCTTAAGTTACCTGCTTTATCCATCGCCTTAAAGGTCAGATTATGCGTTCCTTCAGCAAAGGCCTTGTCTGCTGCCGGACGATATGTCCAGACACCCGAGGCGTTAACATCCGCACTGCCGATTTCAACACCGTTGAGATAGACCTTCACCTTACCATTGGCCTCTGCCGTACCGGAGAACGATGGTCGGGTGTCATTGGTCGGATCACCACTGTTGATATCACCAACTTTTGGCGGCACCGTATCCTGCACACGGCTGATAACCGGTGCTACTGGCGGTGTTGTATCGATCTCAATAGCAAAGCCTGATGAGGCAGTGCCAATGTTACCGGCGCGGTCAACTGCAATGGCAGTAAATGTATATTTACCGTCTGCCAGTGCTGTTGGCAGTTTAAACGACCAGTTGCCACTGGCATCGGTGACGGCAGTACCAAGAATGGTTTTACCATCAGGTGCCATGATACGAACCGTGCTGAATGGCTCTGCTTTACCGTTAAATGTTGGCTGCTTGTCATCGGTGACACTGTTATTCGGAATGTCACCTTTATACGGACCGACAGCATCTGTAGCCGTATTAATGATAGGTGCCGCAGGTCGCGCAGTATCAACAGTCACCACATAACCCGGTGCTGTCAGATCCAGTGTCCCGATATTACCGGCTTTATCGATACCCAATGTGCGGAATGTATGCGTTCCGTCAGGTAAGCTTCCAGTTGTATAGGTCCACTTACCGTCTGCGTCGGCTTTGACCTCACCGATCTGTGTCGAACCATTATAGATACGGACAGTTGCAAAGGGTTCTGTCGTTCCTTTTAGCTCCAATGTTTTATCATTAGTGAAGCCGTTTTTCGCGATTACACCCGCATAAATACCCTCATCCGCAACTACTTGATCAATAATAGGTGCTGTCGGCGGGGTCATGTCAATTGTTACAGTGTAGGTTTCAGAAGATACGCTCGTTTGCCCACCTGCAGTCAATGTGGCTGTAAAGACATGTGGACCTTCTGAAAGATTGTTTACTTTCAAAGCCCAAGTGCCATTACTGGATACATTCGTCGTACCTACGACGTTACCATCCAGATAGACCGTAATGGTGTTTGTACCACCGGAAATATACTTAGCAAAACCACTAAGGGTCAAGTCTTTGGCGTCAGTTGTAGGATTTTCATATTCAAAGCCTTGAACACCGCCAACACCATCAACTATAAATACAATTTTCGGTGCTGCTACGCCCTTATCTGAGTTGATATGGAATGTGTAGGCTTCCTCATCTTTATGATATGTATATTTTCCATTGATCGTCTGGGCAGACATGCCAGTATTTTTAAATTCATAAATATTTCCGGCTTCGTTGTAGAATACAAGTCGATACTTTGACCAACCTCCGGCTGGGTCGCGAGGTAGCTTTATAGAGTATGCACCATCTATTCCTACGTTTTCAGTTGCAACAACAATACCATTACGCATGATTGCTACTTTAACGCCAATTTGCCCAGCCGGTAAGCTGCCAGTGAGCGTTGTACCATCGGAATCGTCAGAAATTCCTGTTGGGATATAAAGCGTAGAGCCATTTGCTGATGGTGCACTTGTGTTCACTGATAACTGCCAAGACATTGATGTGGGACTGATGTTCCCAGCTAAATCAATTGCTTTTGCTGTTAACTGAATTGCTCCATATCCAATGTCTGATGTAGTTGTAATAGTCCATTTACCGGTTGCATCAACAACTGCAGATCCAAGGAACCTGTCACTGTAAGAACTATACAAATTAATAGTAGTTCCGGGGACACCTGTACCGGATACAATAGGGCGTGTATCATTTGTCAGGCCACCATTCTCAACCGGCCCGATAAACATTTCTTTATTGTCGAGTACCTGAGTAATTGAAGGTGCTGCTGGCGGATTCAGAATAACAGTAATTGCCCATGGATCGGAGACCTCACTCTCAAGACCCGCACGATCAATCTGTTTAACCGTATAGGTATGTTTACCTTCCGGAATATTGGACGATGGTGACCATGTGGCTGTTCCGCTCGAATTGAGCGTAACTGTGCCGACCTGTAAGCCATTATCATAAATGATAACAGTCGCATTTGGTTCACCTGTGATCGTCAGGCGTGCCTTTGGATCATTAGTATAGCCGTTCAGCGGAACTTCACCAGTCACCGGAGACGTACTGTCATAAATCGAGGTGATCAATGGTTTGTCGGGAACCACAGTATCCACATTCATGGTGAAGGTTGAGCTGTTCGAGCTTGTATTGCCCGCAGCATCCGTCGCCTTGAAGTTGAATTCATATTTACCGTCAACCAATGCCGTATCTGGCTTCCATGTCCATTTACCGTCAGCACCAACTGTGATTTTGGTCACTTCCTGACCATTCATCATCACAGTCAAAACGCTGTTGGCCTCAGCAGTCCCTGAGAACAATGGCTTGGTTTCGTTTGTGTAGCCACCATTAGTGATATTACCAACAGCCGGTTCGGTTCCGTCATAGACGGTTGAAACCGAAGGCGCGTTCGGCGCAACCGTATCCACGAGAATAACCCACGGCGTTGAGGATGTTGCGTTGCCAGCAAGGTCAGTTGATTTCACAATCAGCTGATTGGTGCCGTTGGACAGACTGTTTGGTACTGCCCAAGTCCAGTTGCCGCTTGCAGGCACGACCATTGTGCCAAGCACGGTTGTTCCGCTACTGCCGCCATAGAAGGTCAGCGTTGTGCCAGCCTCAGCCGTACCTTTCAGTGTCGGACGCGCATCATTGGTCAGACCATTGCTCGGAATGGTGCCAACTATGCCGCCTTGAACGGCATCTGCAACATCATCAATTGTTGGTTTGACCGGTGGCACAGTATCAACCGTAATGCGATAGCCGGAGCCTGAGGAGACAACACTGGTGTTGCCCGCCGGATCTGTGGCTGTCGCTTTAAAGTTATACACACCATTCGGCAGCTCCGGCACACGGAATTGCCAGTTGCCGGATGTGTCAACTGTGACTTTGCCAACAACACCAAAGACTGCGTCAACAATCTCAACCGTGCTGTTTGGTTCTGCCTTACCACGCAGGGTCGGGCGGGTATCACGTGTATGACCACCACTTGCCAGATCAGAGCTCGTCACATTGTCACGAGCAGTGTCAAATGTCGGGGCATTCGGCGCAACCGTATCAATGGTAACCTCGAAGATGCTGGACGCAACTGTGGTGTTACCGGCAGGGTCTGTCGCTGTTGCCGTAAATTTATGCGTACCGTCACCCAGTGTGCGGGTCGTCTGGAAGCTCCATTTACCGTCATCACCCACAATGGTCGTACCTACATAAGTACCGCCATTGTAGATAGTGATTGTGGTGCCTTTTTCCCCACGACCGATGATTTCCGGCAGATTGTCGTTAATCGTTGCACGATTACCGAACTCACCGGTATTGCCCGGAACATCATCAATCACACCGGTGATTGTTGGTACGTTCGGCGCAATCGTATCGACTACAATTGTGTAACCTTCCGAAGCAGGGCCGGTATTACCGGCAGCATCGGTTGCTGTTGCAGTAATAACATGGCTGCCATCCGGCAGACCTTCCGGTAGTTTCAGTGACCATTCACCACTGGAGTTAGCTCTGACCGTACCGACCAGCAAGCTGCCCGCATAAACCTTGATCGTGGCATTTGCTTCTGCAGTACCTTCTACACGCGGTGCCGGATCGTTGGTCAGACCACCCTTGTCAATATTGCCGGTATGATCCGGAACATTGTCTACAATACGGGTGATAACCGGTGCATCAGGTGCAATCGCATCCACCGTAAGCGTGAAGATGTTGGAATTACTGGTGCTGACGTTGCCTGCCGGATCAGTTGCAGTCGCATAGAAATTATGCGTTTTGCTGTCGAGCGGTTCTGTCAGCTGAATGACCCAGTTACCGGTACTGTCAGCAATCGCCTGCCCCACCAGAACTCCACCATCGCGATAGAGTTTGATCACATGATACGGATCCGTAGCTCCGCGGAACGACGGCAAGGTATCGTCGGTGATTGCACCGCTCGACATAGTTGGATTGATGATGCTTCCCACATCGTCAGCAGCAGAAGAAATACTTGGCGGTGGTGGCGGTGTGATGTCGATCGTCACGATGCGCGGGAACGATTGCGAACCTTCAAAGCCCAGCTCATTCACGGCCGCGGCCGACAAACTATGGTAGCCTTCGCTTAGCTTGACATTGGTATCCTTGAAATTGAACGACCACTTACCATCAGCATCCGCAGTTGTGGAGCCGACGAGCGCACCATTGTCATAAATACGAATGACAAGGTTTGGTTGTGACGTACCCGTCAGGAGCGGATCCTGATCATTGGTCACACTCGTATTCGGGACACTGATATTCTCGGAGCCGTTGTTATTGAACAGGTTTTCAATCTTCGGGATTTCCGGCGGAATGGTCGAGATCACTACAGACCAGCTGTCAGAAGGCGCAGACACATTGCCTGCCTCATCCACAGAGGTCACAGTGAACACACGCAAACCGTCTTCCTGTAACGGCGTGGTAAATGACCATGTACCATTCGCACGCACAGTGGTTTCACCGAGCAGCACTGTTCCTTCATAAATGCGGATTGTCGAACCGACTTCACCCTTACCGTTCAGAGTTGGTGTCGGGTCATTGGTCGGCTGACCATCCGGAACATTACCGATCCCCGGAGCCACATCGTCATAGACGGCTGTGATTTCCGGTTTAACCGGTGGTGTCAGATCAACAGTGATAGCCCATGCGATGGATTCACCGCTTTCGTTGCCAGCCTTATCTGTGGCTGTCACGGTAAAGCTATGCGCACCTTCCGCCAGATCGGTCGTTGGTGTGAACGCCCATGTGCCGTTGGCATTGGCAATGGTTTCACCGATATAAGTACCATTGTCGTAGATTTTAACAATGGAGCCACTTTCCGCACCGGAGCCGGAGAGGCGTGGCTTGGTATCATCGGTCGTTTTGCCATTGGCAACCGTACCCAGAACTGCACCGACATCATCCAAGACGTTGGTGATAGAAGGTGATGATGGAGCCAGTGTATCGACAGTGATCTTATAGGCCTCAGACTTGGCGGAGACGTTACCGGCACCGTCCACACTCACAACCGTAAAGGTGTGAGGGCCGTTGCTCAGCGGATTAACCGGCACATAACTCCAGTTACCGTCTGCATCGGCATTGACCTCACCGATCATTGTCGCACCGTCATAGATACGGACAATACTGTTGGCCTCCGCACCGGAACCTTTCAGGGTTGGTGTGGTGTCATTGGTAAAGCCGTCTTTCGAAACGTTGCCGGTGATTGGCTCCTGAGCATCGGTAATGCTGTCGATCTTCGGTGCATTTGGGGCAACCGTATCCACAGTGATGGTGAAGGCTTCAGAAGCCGCACTCACATTGCCTGCGATATCGGTTGTTTTTGCCGTAAATGTATAAGTACCGTCAGCAAGTGCGTCTGTAGCTTTCCAGTTCCACTGGCCACCGGCATCGGCGGTGACAGTGGCAACCAGAGTGCCGTTTTGGTAGATACCTACTTTCGTATTTGGCTCAGCACCGGCACCCGACAGCTTCGGACGATTATCATTGATAATCGCGCCGTCACCGAATTCACCAATTACAGGGCCAACACCGTCATAGCCAATCGTAAAGCGTGGCGCATCCGGTGGGGTGGTATCAACAACGATGGTATATGGTGCTGAAGGCTGACCCTCAACGCCTGCACCATCCACAATCTTGGCTGTGAAGGAGTGATTACCCTCTGCCAGATCGGTCGAAGGTGTGAATGTCCAGTTGCCATCAGCATCTGCGGTTGCCTGACCAATAATCGTGCCATTGTCATAGATATTAACCTTGGCATTCGGATCAGCCATACCCTTGATCTCAGGGCGGGTATCATCGGTTGGCTTGCCGTTGCCGATAGTACCGGTGATGGAGCCGACATCATCAATCACTTCGGTGATCGACGGTGTGCCAGGCACAGCTGTCGAGACGATGATGGTGAACGGATCGGACATCGCACTGGATGTACCAACCTCATTGACCGACTGAACCGTGAAGGTATGGCTGCCGTCATTGACAAAGCCGGTATAGTTCCACTGACCTGTGGCCTGTACGGTAGTCTCACCAACATATTCGCCATTGACGAAGATCTTGAGGATGGTTCCCGGTGCAGCCGTACCCGACAGGGTCGGCGTGGTATCATTGGTGGTGCCGCCTTTCGGTACAGCGCCGATACCCGGCTGGGCATCATCCCAGATCTGTGTGATCTCCGGTGTCTTCGGAATGGACAGATCAATGATCACCCGCCAGCTGCCGGACTGGGCACTTTCGTTGCCCGCAGTATCCGTTGCAGTCACAGTAAAGCTGTGCGCACCTGTTGCCAGATCGGTGGTTGGAGTGAAGCTCCATGTGCCATTGGCATTGGCTGTGGTCTGACCAATCAGTGTACCATTGTCATAAATCTTAAC
>UCCC01000031.1:0-13736 GCA_900470735.1 Hyphomicrobiales bacterium
GCCAAGAGAAGACGCATAGCTGCATCAGCATTGGCCTCAGGGTCAAATGGAGAAGCCCCGTTACCGTACTGTTGCCATGTTGAAGGAATGAACTGAAACAGGCCGGAAGCCTTACTGCCCTTGTTAAAGGCGCGTGGGTCAAACGTCCCGCCTGTCTCAATGTGCGCTATGCGTGTGGCTAGATCAGGGTCGATACCGTAGCGGGTAAGGAGATGCCACCTAAACCTGTCTGGATGCAGGATAACTACGTTGATAAGGAAGACCGCACCCCTGAAATGGAGGCTGAGCTTTCTGAATGGAAGGCTAAAGCCGGTGACATTCACGCCCTCAATGGACGGATGAAAGGTCGTCGTTTGCAGCTCTTGCGGATGCTTTGGGTCGCTGAGAAGTTTGCCAGTGAAGACGAAATTTATTTCCCTCACCAACTGGACTGGCGCGGTCGTGCGTACCCTGTTCCTCTGTACCTTCACCCGCAGGGTAATGACCTACAGCGTGGCCTTCTTACGTTCGCCTCTACTGTCCCGATCAATGACGAAGAGGACGCACGGTGGCTTGCCATTCACGGGGCTGGTCTCTGGGGTGTTGATAAGGTCTCTATGGACGAGCGTGTCGAGTGGATTAACAACCATGAAGCACAGATCATAGCAGCAGCTAACGACCCTTATGAAAACCGTTTCTGGGCTGATGCTGAGAAGCCTTGGTCTGCTCTTGCGTTCTGTCTGGAATGGGCAGCGTTCAAGAAGCACGGCTATGGCTATATGTCTTCTCTGCCTGTTCAGATGGACGGGACGTGCAATGGTCTTCAAAACTTCTCAGCCATGTTGCTGGATGAAGTGGGTGGTCGTGCAGTGAACCTCGTACCAGCAGACAAGCCTTCTGACATTTATCAGATCGTTGCTGACGTGGTTACAAAGGCTCTTGAGAAAGACCTAGACAACCATACACGCCCTTCACGGACTATCAAACTAGATGACGGCACCACGAAAGAGGTGTTCGGTATGCCAATCTCAGCGCTCGCTAATGCTTGGTTTGGTAACGTGAACCGTAAGGTCACTAAACGACCAGTCATGACGCTGGCCTATGGTGCAAGACAGTTCGGCTTTGTTCAACAGATCGAAGAGGACACTGTTAAACCTTGGCGACAGAAGAACCCTGAGACATACCCGTTCATGACGGTGGATGATGACGGACAGCCTAAGGACTTCGGTAATGATGCCTGTCAGTATCTGGGTAAGCTGGTCTGGGACAGTGTGGGTGAAGTGGTTATCGCAGCACGTCACGCAATGGACTGGCTACAAGCGGCTGCGCGTGTGGCTGCTAAAGATGGTCTGCCGGTCAACTGGACAACTCCTACAGGCTTCCTCGTACAGCAGGCTTATCGCGTCCCTAACGTGAAGGCTTTGGACACCACCTTTGAGAAGGTGCGTATTCAACCGAAGATACAGGTCGGACTGGGTAAGATCGACAGCCGAAGACAGGCTTCCGGTATCAGTCCTAACTGGGTTCACTCTCTGGACGCTTCGCATCTCATGAAGACTATTAATCGTGGCCGTGAAGAGGGTATTCAGTCGTTCTCAATGATACACGACAGCTACGGCACCCATGCGGGTAATGCATGGGCGTTGGCAAGGTATCTGCGCGAAGAGTTTGTTCAGATGTATTCTCAGGTCGATGTGTTGGCGGTGTTTAAAGAGGACTTACGGTCTCAGGTGAGCGACCCTGAAATGATACCGCCGCTGCCAAGCAAAGGAAATCTGGAGCTTACTCAGGTGCTGGATAGCGCTTTCTTCTTTGCTTAGGAAGAAATTCAGGATGGTTGAAATGTTTTCTCTAGTTGTACAGGGTATATACACAAGACTACAACCACCTGAAAAATGACAACTTCACACGCCCTCACAACCCTCACACCTATCGTTTCCACTAAAGACAGCAAGGTGTTTGCCAATAGCCGTGATGTGGCTGCTTACTTTGGTAAGCGTCACGCAGATACTCTACGCGCTATTGATAAACTTGAATGTAGCCGAGCTTTTAACGAACGCAATTTTGCGTTGGTTGAATACGAGGACGCTAAGGGAGAGACACGCCGTTCCGTTGATATGACTAAGGACGGTTTTGCATTCCTAGTTATGGGCTTCACTGGCGCAAAAGCAGGTCGCTTTAAAGAGGACTACATCGCAGCCTTTAACGAAATGGAAGCCACGCTTAAAGCCGCTGCTCAAGTGCCAGCACTCCCTAATTTCTCTGACCCTGCTGAGGCAGCTATCGCATGGGCTGCTGAATATTGCCACTTGGCGTTCCCTATAAGTACTGCTAATGGTTCAATCAGAGGTACACATTTTGCACCACACGAGGTACACAATGGCCGACTTCTAACTATTTACCTTTGAATGGCTTGTCTGCGCTTTTCTCTTAGCTGACATTCAAGACGACCAAAGGGAACAACACAAAGACTGAAAAACAATCATTCGAGTGTCACCTTAAGGAAACACTGAAACAGTTTGAAATTATTGAATATAAGACCCTTGTCACCCTAATAGTGGTTTGCTAAACAGCGCTCACCGAAGCAGTTCGGTTTCTACCACACAGTGCGGTCGTGGCGGAATTGGTAGACGCGCAGCGTTGAGGTCGCTGTGGGGCAACCCGTGGAAGTTCGAGTCTTCTCGACCGCACCATTCTCTCCCTGTAATCAGGAAGAATAAGCTAGCAATAGCAAAGAGAACTGCGCTTCTTTGAGCGGCATGCCCCTCACCTACAATTCCAAAAATGCTATTGATTTCATTGATAAATTTGAAATATGCGAATTATCCGTATGATTTTTCCATTTCAGGAAACATCACTCCTGCGGTGCATCTCGCCTACGCACACCCAATTCATAACTACATATTATTCCGCCCTCAGAGGAGGATGTTGTGAAAATACCGCCCCCCCCTGAATCGCGCTCAGCGATCTGTTTAATCGCATTAAGCTTGAAATCGTCCATGAAGTTACCCCTACCCATCGTAAACATCTCGCCTCTTTTTAGAGCCCAAGATGTCTACAAATCTAGGAACCATCCAAACAAGATAAAATATAAATGACATCATCACTGCTCGTAACTTTTCATAAACCTGAGGGGTTTACTGTTTAACATTTAAGAAAACCTACTCTACAATATTATTAAAAACCAAATAATTTTATAATAGTTCAAAAAAAACAAATAAATATGTTGCAACAATACAACCTATAAAAAATTAAACTTAAACAAATAAAAATTCACTTACCTTGCGACACCTCAACATATTAAAAAATAATAAAATATACTTTTGAGGATGTATCATGCAGGTAAAAATTTCTTCTGCGCTTAAAAAAAATATCATAAAAAATAATATAAAAATCCTGTCTCTATCGACAATTTTATTGTTGTTTAATTCCGGTTACCTCAGCGCTCAAACAATTACCACACCGATTGTTGTTAATGGCACCAATCGCCCCCTCAACAATGAAGATATTAATATCAATGCCGTCGACAAAGAAGCCATCAAAGTCGGCAACGGAACTCTTGAGATCAGGAATTCGCACGTTACGCTGGAAAGCAATAAAGACACCGTCAAGCTCACAAAAGACGCTAACGTGTTGCTTCAAAGCGCACCAGGAAAAAAGGCGTCTATTATTTCAACATCGGTCACTGGCCGCGCAATTAATGCAAGCGGTAAAACAACACTGAATATTGATGGCTTCATTATAATTGCTAACGGCACAGATAAAAGTGGCATAGGTGCCACCGCCGTTGTCATAAGCGGCAGTTACAATGATCAGAATGCCTATTTCGACTTAAATAACAGCCAGATCAATACCGCTAATTTACGCGGCATTTCTGTAGCAAATAGTGTTTTCAATGCAAATAATTTTAAAATAACGACTGGTCGTGATGAAGCAACCGGCGAACTATCAAGCAAAAAAAATCTGTATGGCATCAATGCTTCAAACCAGAACCAAATTACTTTAACCAATGGTACTATTGAAACACATACGGCAAACAGTGTCGGTCTGAATTTTGTTATGGACAATTTAGACACATCCATTGAACGCGCCAGAGTTACCAATGTGAATATTGTGACACATGGCTCCAATGCTACCGGTATCGATAACATCAATACCCGCTCCTCTATCACTGGCGGGAGCATTACAACCAATGGCATTGGCGGCCACGGTATCGGCGCAAGTAATGGCGGCGTCAGTAGCTGGGCTCCATCGGCTGTAGCAGTTCGCGGTACAAAAATTACAACCAATGGCGATAAAGCCTATGGTTTGGTAGCAACCACAGCGTCTTCGATAGATGCCAAGGGTGTCAACATCACGACATCAGGTGCGAGTGGTGTGGGCGCTTACAGTCAGAGCACCGGACGCATTAATATCAGCGATAACAGTTCGATCACGACATCCGGTGAAGGTGCACATGCGATTGCCGCAATGCTTGGGACTGAAATCAATATTACAGATACCGTTATATCAACATCAGGAACTGGAGCGGCCGGCATTTATATGACCGGTAATCACTTCAAAGATACCGACACCCGGTCTGGTGTGCCAGGTACGACAAGAATATCTTCATCACAAGTGATTGACCCTGATGATAATAGTAGCAACTGGCGTAAGGACTGGGATTCAACTGCCGATGAGATTATCGATGTGCAGGATGAAAGCGATCGTGCAGCCGGTTCACAGAGCAACACAATCAATCTGACACGCTCAACACTTGAAATCGCCAATGGCGCTGCAATGCGTATTCTCGGCGGAGAGCACAACACAATTACAATTGCCAATTCCGCGATTAAAGCCAATCAGGGGGAAAATGCACTCCTGATTTCCAGCGATATCTACAATGCCAAGCATGAGGTTGGTGTTGCCGACATTCACGCAAATGCATCCCAATTAAGCGGTGATGTTTTAGTGAATAGCGGTGAGGTCAATCTGGATCTTTCCAGTCATTCCTATTGGTCGGGCACAGCAAGGCTGGGCACAGATGACAGAGCTCTGAACTCCCTCACCTTAGATAATACCAGTGGTTGGCTTATTACCGGAAATTCAACTGTCAATATGCTCGCCAGTACCGGTGCAGTCGCATTTTATCCGTCGAATTCAGACTTTAAAACTCTGACCGTACAATCTGATTTCACGAGTAGTGACGGCAGCTTTGCCATTAACACCAAGCTCGGTGACGACAATTCAGAAACAGATAAAATCATTTTCGAAGGTGGTGTGACTGGCAATAATCAGTTGCTTGTGCGCAATGCTGGCGGTCTTGGCGCACAAACAACTGAAGGCATCAAAGTTATTGAAATCAACGGTTCATCTGACGGACAGTTCTCTCTGACCGGGCTTTACAGACACAAAGGTGAAAATACGGTCGTTGCAGGTGCATATACCTATAAATTATATCAGGGCAGTATCAGCAGCCCGAATGACGGCGACTGGTATTTGCGTTCCGATTATGACAATGGCGGCTATCAGGCCGGTGTGCCTGTTTATGAGATTTATCCGCTATTCTTACTCGGTTTAAACACGTTACCGACGATGCAGCAACGCGTTGGCAACAGGTACTGGAACAATGCCGGTAATCTGATGCTCACACAGGGTGCAGATGCGCTCGAGCCCTACGCTCCGGCATCGGAAGCCGGGAGTTTTACGCAGAATAATGGCGTATGGGGACGCATGGAAGGTTCGCACACGAAGATGGAGCCTAACACTTCAACTTCCGGCGCCACTTATGACTATGATACCTTCAAGATGCAGGCCGGCATTGACGCCATGCTCCACGAAGATGAACAAGGCAAATTCATCGGCGGCATCACCGCTCATTATGTACATGGAGCCGCCAATGTCTGGGCTGACAGCGATAGCGATCTTGGACGTGGACGGATCAAAACAGATGGCTATGGTATCGGCGCTACACTGACATGGCATGGTGACAACAATCTTTATTGGGATAATCAGGCACAGGTTACGTGGTACAGAAGTGATCTGACCTATCAAGGCGATCAGTCATCTTTGACAGACGGTAAAAATGACGGCTTCGGCTATGGCTTCTCATCAGAAATCGGCAAGCGTTTCGCATTGAATGATCGCTGGTCGCTTACACCGCAGGCACAGCTCACATACTCCAATGTTGATTTTGACAGTTTCACTGATGTGTTTGGTGCAATGGTTTCCCGAGAAAAAGCAGACAGTCTGCAAGCACGACTGGGTATAAATACAGATTTTCAGAACTCATGGCGTAATGCACAGGGCGGTATCAATCGCAGCGCAGTTTACGGGATTGCCAATCTTTATAATGAATTTTTGAACGGAACACGCATTGATGTCTCTTCAGTTCAATTCGCAAACAAGAATGAGCGACTATGGGCAGGTGTTGGTCTGGGCGGATCTTACAACTGGAATGATGACAAATATTCCGTTTATGGCGAAAGTTCAGTCAATACCAGCCTGAAGAATTTCGGTGACAGTTATATTTATAAAGGAACAGTTGGTTTCCGTATTAAGTGGTAACAGAAACATCCCAATTAAAACAAAAAGCCGCCTTAAGAGGCGGCTTTTATATATACCGTTGAAATTTACAGGATGAAAAATTGAAAATTGGCTCGGAAGCTGCCATTATCGTTCATATATGTCATTGTTTTCTATAAATTTAATAATAATCGTCGCTATACGACTGCCAATAGTTTAAAATACTAATAAACATGCCTGAATCATTCAGGTTTAATTCTAATAAGCCGGAACACATGAATTCAAAACCTAAAATATTATGTGTCATTCGAATTGGTAATAATCAATCATGCGCAAGTTGGATTTTTGACAGCGCATTGCTAGATTCTGTCACGCTCGTAGTAAGCCGCTACCAATCGCTCACATTCTCAGTTCCGGATCACCCGTCTATAATCCACCATGAATTTAAAGGTGGAAAATGGGAAGGTATATTCGAATATTTCAAAGCAAACCCTGAATCCCTTAAGGAATATGATTATTATTTCTTCCCGGATGATGACATCGAAACAACTGCTGAAAATATTCAGAAATTTTTCGCACTATGCGAAAAGTTCAACTTGAAATTAGCTCAGCCTGCTCTGCTAGCAGACAGCTATTTTTCACATGACATAACAGTACAACGTCACCTCTTCACCGCCAGGTACACCAACTTTGTTGAATTGATGATCCCTTTTATGTCGCAAAAAATCCTTCAAAAAAGCCTGCCTTTTTTTGAAAATGCCCAATATGGCTGGGGATTGGATTGTATCTGGTCTCAGTTTGCAGATAGCCCGGACAATGAAGTAGGTATTGTTGATTCAACACCTGTCGGCCATTATCGTCCGCTAGCAAAAGGTAATGCACAGACCACAAATGCTCAGATGGCACAAAGCCTAATGATGCAAGAATACAAAAATTTTGAAGATGAATATGATTTAAAAGATTTCTGCTTTTCAATAAAAGCCGTAAAAGTTAATGAGAATTTTCGAATTAAAAATAAAACAATAATTAAAATACTCAACACAATATCTATTTATTACAACAAAAAACCAACAAAATATAAAGATATAAGAAAAATTCTCAGAATATCAAGAATCGAAACAAACAATAAAAAAAATCAACAAACATTTAACACTCAAAAAATTAATAATAAAATCACTGATTTTTACAAACAAAACAATGAGTTAAATTAAAAATACGTTCCGTCGTGGATTTCAATACGCAACGGAACGTGCCCGTTTATGCTCAATATATAAAGTCTAGATTTTACCGTATTCTGCTTAAATTCATGGTTTAAATTGTACTCGTAACCAACGTTTTTTTGATGTTAGTCTGGTCCAAAGTTTTGACGGACTAAGGATATGGGAGGAACGATTATAGGAACGAGCAATCTCCCGAACAACTAATCCTGGAAATGACGGTCGATGCTTATATTGGCGTCTTAATGTTTTTCGATCTGACTCAATAAGACTAACGAACCCCTCCTGCTTACAAAGAGCAGGATAAACTTGATAAATATTCAATCCTGCGAACATTTCATAAGCAGGATCAAATATAAGATTATCTATCGGGACAGAAATCTCATTCATAAAAGTTAGCATATGTTTGGCAGCATCTCGTGACACAATATACCCGCCCGTGCATAAATGCTTACTCAATAAGCGCCCATAGCTGCAGTCAGTCCCCTTAATTCGCGTTGCTGCATCAAGCAGTATCACCGTATTGAAGGTTTCAATTTTAATAATGTCTGTGCCAGCCGGAATCCAATCAGAGCTAGATAAAACTGTCTGCGCTTGTCTGGATAAAACAATATCATCCTCAAACACCGCAGCGAAAGTATCATCACCACTCGCGATAATTTCAAGACATCTGCGATGACTAAGAAAACACCCTATTTCGCCTGGGGGCATCGGTATTTCCCAGCGGCGAACCGGCGCCACCACCGCATCCAACTCCGCCTGACTTAACAATCGGCCGTCAACAGCTGGCACACGCGTGAAATCTAAACCATAACGGCTAAATTCACGCTCCATCTGCTCCAGACGATCTGCAGAACGATCAAGATTAATGAGATAACACTTCATTCTCACTCAAATCCAACACAATGCGGCCTCATACATCCGTATGAATCATTTAAAGCATCATCTTAAATATTAGTAGAGAACAGCATTTATTCAAAATCAATTCCCACTTCCAGCAATGTTAACACGAAAAGAAAACCTAAAAATAAAAAAAACAAATATTATCAACATATTACATCGACAAAAACACTTTCCTATTACCAAGTTTCAAATTGAATTTGCCTATATATTAAACAAGAAAATAATATGTGCACTGCCTCTTTCAACCGGCATCCATGCCAGCATATTAAGTCACAAAGTCAGGCTGTCAGAATTGCATGCAATGGGCTACCAGCAACCACAGAGCGATCTTTCAATAAAGAATTATAAAGGTGTACTCCGAGAGTTCTGGGCGTTGTAATATCAGCAATGGTTAAACCTTTTTCACATAAGAGATCCAATTGCTTAAAATATACCGGATAAAAAACATCAAGCGGGCTGGCTTTATCCTCAAGCCCCAGTTCTTTAACGCAATAGGAGATTAACCGCGGCCCTATCGTTCCCCACTTTTGCTTGGATACATGGACGGGAAGGCCAATTGCTTTGCGTAAACGAGCGTAAAGAATTTTGTTTTTTCCACGCCATGGCGGAATAAAAAAATCATCTTCAGATGCCTTTAAAATATGCTTTAGGAGTGCACAGTCATGCGGCATATTCAGAACAGCATTATTGATCGTGTCATCATCTTCCCAACCGAAAACATATTGATCTTGAGGAAAGGGCTGTAAGCAATAAACATCACAATCAACGTAGAGCCCCATCCCTTCGCGTAATATACGATATCTGTAGCGATCTGCTGCCAAGGTTAAGCTACCTGTCTTTTTATGAAGAACAATTTCCTCCTCCTTCATAAGCTTACTGGCATCAAATAAACGTACTCCATCAGGAGTATCATGCGGACGCGCATAAGAATGCAACACGACATCATGACCTTGGCGCACAAAAGAACGCAGACAAGCGGCGTGAATTGGCCCCAGTTCCCCACCTATCCATATCGTATTAACTATCAATCTTATTGCTTTCCCTAAACACTTGTATCTGTATTCATTCACAAAAAAATCTTTTAAAAGCAAGAGCGCCACGCACACATCCTGCCTATGTGCCTTCCACAAAAGGCTAGCGCACTTTTTATAAATCCACCCAAAAACCCAATATCTAAGCTATAATTACTTTCAAAATAAGCACTCGTAGAGTACAAAATCTTAAAGAATACATTAAATGAATTTAAACAGCACATCCAATAACTGAAAAATATTCATAAAATACAATAAAATTAATAACTTACATTATAAAACCATTTTAATATTTTTTGCATTTAATTTTAATTTTTAATTTTTTTACAAACTCGGCTGACATCTGTTAAGATACAAGCCGGATCATACAAGTCAAAACGATGATGCCACTCAATTAATTACACAGTACAGGAGCAACTTCATTTTCAAAAGCCTTCAGCGCAGCGCCAATAGCCTGATGCATATCAAGATACCGATACGTGCCTAAACGGCCACCAAAAATAACGTTTTCTTCCTTTGCAGCCAATTCACGATAAGCAGCATAGTTCATGACTGCTGTTCCCTGAAAATCGCTGCACGCATAATTTCAATTTCGAAGTCAATCGTACCCATTTTAACTCACCAGCAGAATCGTTAATAACGATCAATCGGACCAGTAAATACAACCAGCTTACCTGCAGGAATATTTTTTTTGATATCGATCTGTAAGTAGGCCAGCATTTTCTTAAAAATCGCCGTGTAACCGTCAACAGACAATCCTTCATTTGCGCCTTTAAAATCAAGAAAAGCGCTCATGGTTTGCGTAAACTCTGTGCAACACTTGCTGCTGAAGCTGGCGCTGCCACACACGAGCTCACAGCACAATATGGCTGGGAAAATGTGAAACAGGCAGAATCTGCACGAAAGGCGCGAACAAAGTGCGCCTAGCATTAAAACTCAAGACATGTTGCCGACCAAATTAAAACTGAAATCATCCGAACACTCAATAATCAACGCAAAAACAAGTTTGAATAAGCAATACCATCTCAGAAAACTATCAGTGTACACACCACCTGCTTAAGCTTGCCCATTCACTGAGATTGGCGTATCGCCTATACTAAATATTTAATTACCAGCTTTAGTGACAATCAATGTTCAATAAAATTAAATCTCAATTCAGCGCTTGGAAACCAGAACACAAGGCTATGGCTACACGTTTTCCAAACAATGAAGAGGTTAAATCATACCGTATAGATGAGCGCAATAAAGAGAATTTTGTTGTAGCTTTTCATACAACTGATCCAATTTATAGCAATGAAGCCAAACGTATGCTTGCTTCAGCACAGCGCCTCGAACTTAAAACCGATATAACTCCAGTTCAAAGTACCGGAGAATGGGTGCGCAACGCATCAATGAAAGCTGAATTTTTAGCGAAACAGCGCACCAGTCATCGTGGCTCTCTGCTTTATGTCGATGTCGATGCGGTATTCCATCGCAACCCATGGCCACTGTTGGCACAGCTTGATACAGATATTGCGGTTTATTACGAAGAAAACGGAAGACTGCTGGCAGGCACAATTTTTATTGCCGATACACCATCAGCACAAGATTTATTGAATACCTGGGCTAAACGTTGCAATGTAAACCCTGACATCTGGGATCAGGTGGTTTTAGAGGAAATACTCGCAGAAGATATGCTCAGAACCGAGTCTCAATACCGAGTTGCAAGACTACCTGTTTCATTCTGCTGGATTTTTGACAAAAGCGACAATCTAAGCTCTTCAGAAATTTTTATCGAGCATCTGCAAGCAAGTCGTGAGAACTCTTATAAGCCAAACTTATTTCGACCGATGAAAAGTCGATTGAAGCGTCGTCGGGATCGTATAGCAGAAATTGAGAATATTTTATTCTTAACATCTGATTGAAAACGACCGGCAGCACAATCACAAATAATTGTACACATATAAAATTCAGACAATCTTGATGAAATTTTATCTACTATATAAAGTAACGAGGCTCTCCCCTTATTTAAAGGGAGATGATGAGATTCGTGCTTCATAAGTAATCTGGAATAAACGTGACCGTTCGAAAAAAAACTGCACTCGAGAAGTTCTTTTCGTTGAATCATCAACGTAAGAAATGGGGTGCGAAACAGTATATTAGAAACGCATGTAACTATCATGCACTCAAAGCTAATACTTTAAATTGCGGCACGCAGAAAACTGTTACATCGGCAGAAAAGTCACTGCCTGCCCATATGGATAATCTCAAACGAGAATTTTCCGGCCAACCAGAGCTCTTATTTCACCACGCCAAGCTGATCGTAATGATTAGGCGTGAAATCTCGATTCAAGAAAATTATAAACTATTTCGAGATGTATGGGATTGTGAAACAGATTTTCTGCTTCAAAATCTCGATATCCGCTGGCTAATATCGGCAGCGGACACGCTAGCTGATTATGATGAAGATCCAATGGTACGTAGCGTTGGTATGATGTGCACATTACTCGCCAACACGGTCAAACTATACGAAACAGAAAATCACTTACATTCCAATGAAGATCAACGGAACTCAGCAGAAAATCTTCCGTCTCCGGAACTAGGATCCAAAACACTATTTGACGGTTTGCGCTGCTTTGCGGCCGGACGCGACGATACGCTGAGAAACATGTATTGGCGCATGCAAAGCTTTGCCACCATACGACCATCAGGAAAGATTCTTAGCGAGGTTTACGACCGTCTACAAAAAAATGACACTGCATTTTCGCGGTTTCAAAAATTCAGCACCAGCCCAAGAACGGCCTGGTGGAAATAAGCTGTTTTTAGCAAGTGACGTGCTCCCCGATTTTGGTCCAGGGAAAACTGGAATTTTCCGGTTTTAAGTCTCAGAACAGCTAGAGCGCTGATGAGCTATTCATGAGCGAAATCGACAATTTGCAACCAATCGCGCTGTGTGGCCGGAATTCATTATAGTCTCTACGCCAATGCTCCATTTTTAAGCGCGCGTCGTCAAGGTTCATAAACCAATGAGTATTCAGACATTCGCTTCGGAACTTGCCATTGCAACTCTCAATGTAGCTGTAATCCATCGGCTTACCGCGCCAATGATGTGTTGAAGTATCAGCCTCATCAGAGAGCCTCGATCAGTTTAGCGATCTTGGCTTTAACTGGTGACATGGAATAAATTGCGTATCCGGCAAGACCACCACCGATAACCACGGAGGCAAGCTGAACGCGCCAATCCAGCAAGCCAAGCGCCGGTAATCCGTCACTTTGACAAAGCCTTTTGTGACTTCCTTGATTTTCAGGATTGTCTTTTTGGATGGGGAGCGTTCTCCGCTCACATAACGATTAACGGTCGCTTGTGTGACGCCCACCTTTTCAGCAAAGGCGGCATGGGTGATCTTATGTTTTTCAAGATACTGTTTGAGCTTCAACATGAAGCAACAATACCAAATTGGTATTTACAATCAAGAGAAAAATACCAATATGGTTTTTGATGACCGCTTGTATTTCCCGTACAATGTCCGCATGTCACAATTGAAGCGCTTGCGCGAAAAAATAGGCCTTACTCAAAAAGAGCTAGGTACACTTGCTGGAACGTCTCAGCCGCAGATTAAGCGACTGGAAGATGGTGATAGAACGCTAACCAAACAATGGGCAGAGCGTCTTGCCCCGCATTTAAATACAACAGCGGAAGCCCTACTGTTTCCTAAAGGTGACGATCTGGACTCTGACATTATGGCAATTGTATCTCGTCTTAATGAGCAACAGAAAGCCCAAGCACTATCTTATCTTCACTTTCTCACCACACCAGCTGGCGAAAACTGAGTTACAAATACATTTTTCGCTATAGGATCTATAAAGTATCGCCATTCGCCGCCGTGCATTTTCTGCATAGCCCGCGCTAACGCTGCCGCTTGATCTTCGACAGATTGAATCTGCCGTTGCGCAATATGCACATCGTCATCTGTTGGGTTTTCTGCAATTCCATCAGATACACTACGCTGTGAAAGCATCAAAATCTCCGTTCCCACAAGCTGCTATCATTCCAGAAAATTAGAACACATCAAGAACAATATAGCATGAGAGTACAGATTTTTAACTGTCAACACCGGAGTAA
>UCCC01000014.1:0-190882 GCA_900470735.1 Hyphomicrobiales bacterium
GCCACTTTCTCTTCTTTAAAGTCGAAATCAGAGAAAGTGGCGCACCCCGCCAACAATTTCAAATTATATTTCTGTTTATTGGCGCAAGGCCTGTGTCGTCTTATTTCGTGTCTGTTGGTGCATTGATGCTGACGTCACAAAGTCGGGCTGCGTTCTGCTATATGATTCATTTTTAATGCGTGTGTTTGGTCTTTGTGAATCGCTGATTTGTCGTGAGGGTATCCGTCGCTGTCTGTCCGTATCAATGCGCATTATATCACTGTGCGAATCCTGTTGGATGCTTTGCAGGAGGCGAGGGCGCTCTGTGCTGATTTGTGTTGCGCAGTTTGTGTTTCAGGCAGGCTTCTCTGTTGCCCTATATATAAAGAGAGGCGGTTTTCTTTTTGCGCTGTTTCATAAAGCTGGATGATCGGTCGACTCTGGTGGGTTCATTGGCGGCAGTTAGTGCCAGCTCCCCCCCCGGAAACCAAAGGCAGATACTACGGGCTCACTTAAAAGTGAGGTGCGCCGGCACTGCAGGGTTGGTGGCTGGTGTGCGTTACGATGCCCTGATGCTGTTTTGATTCTTTTCAGATATAATTGACAGCTGCACTGTGCAGGAGATTTAGTTCTCGGGCGGATTGTTTTTATGGGACGTCTCGGGTGGCCTGAGTTGTTAACAGGCTGGCTTTTATTAATCATATCCGTGTGAGCGCATAGGAGACATGTGCTATAAAGGCTTGCGCAATCGGGTCGACTGAGATAACCGTCCCCATACAAAGCACTGTATTCGCACGGCACGCCATTTGAAGCTGTTTGGGCGAGATTGATAGTAAGGTGCAATGTGTCACATGGCTGTAGCCGTCAAATGGCTTATGTAGTGCACAACTTTACATCTTGAAGCCGGAAATAGGGTAATGAACGAGCTTTTAAGTTCCTATCTGCCGATCGTCATTTTTATTGGCGTGGCAATGGTGATCGGAATTGCGTTGCTGGTAGCGCCATTCCTGGTCGCGTACAGACAGCCGGATCCAGAGAAACTCTCTGCATATGAGTGCGGCTTTAACGCATTCGATGATGCACGCATGAAATTCGACGTGCGTTTCTATCTGGTATCCATCCTTTTCATCATCTTCGACCTTGAAGTCGCATTCTTGTTCCCGTGGGCTGTGTCCTTCGGTGAAATCGGTATGTTCGGATTTTGGTCCATGATGGTCTTCCTTGCTGTTCTGACCATCGGCTTCATTTATGAATGGAAGAAGGGAGCCCTCGAATGGGATTGACCTCTGGCCAAAATAACCAGAACGCAATGTCTGCAAACAATCCGGCAGGCGGGACGCTGATCGCTCCCCGCCCTAAGGGTATTATTGATCCGAATACAGGTAAGCTGATCGGTCAGGATGATGCGTTTTTCGGTGAGCTGAATAATGAACTGTCCGATAAGGGCTTTATCGTTACTTCTGCTGATGCTCTCATCACCTGGGCCCGTACTGGCTCGCTTATGTGGATGACTTTCGGTCTCGCTTGCTGCGCTGTTGAAATGATGCACATTTCCATGCCGCGCTATGATGCTGAACGTTTTGGTATCGCGCCGCGTGCATCTCCGCGTCAGTCCGACGTGATGATTGTTGCGGGTACGCTGACCAATAAAATGGCGCCTGCGTTGCGCAAGGTTTACGATCAGATGCCTGAGCCGCGCTATGTGATCTCGATGGGATCCTGCGCGAATGGTGGTGGTTACTACCATTACTCCTATTCTGTCGTTCGTGGCTGTGACCGTGTTGTTCCGGTTGATATCTATGTTCCGGGCTGCCCTCCGACCGCTGAAGCGCTGCTCTACGGCATTCTGATGCTGCAGAAGAAGATTCGCCGCACCGGTACGATTGAGCGTTGATCGGGGATATGATGATGCAAGAAGCTCTTAATGAACTCTCGTCCTATCTGACGGAAAGCCTCGGCAATAAAATCGAAGCGACATCGCTGCGCTACGGTGAACTGAGCATTACAGTGCCAGGCAGCCAGATCATTTCTGTGCTGACATTCCTGCGTGATGATGTGCAGTGCCAGTTCGTGAATTTCACTGATCTGAGTGGTGTTGACTACCCAGGTCGCGCGAACCGTTTTGATGTGGTTTATCAGCTGATGTCGCCACGTCATAATTTGCGTATGCGTGTTCGCGTTATCACTGATGAAGATACACCGGTTCCGTCCATAACGGGCGTTTATCCGGGCGCTCTGTGGTTCGAACGTGAAGCCTACGATATGTATGGTATTCTGTTCTCCGGTCATCCGGATCTGCGTCGTCTTCTGACTGACTATGGTTTTGAAGGCCATCCGCTGCGTAAGGATTTCCCGCTGACAGGCTTCGTTGAAGTCCGTTATGACGATCAGGTCAAACGTGTGGTTTACGAACCGGTTGAGCTGCGTCAGGAATTCCGTAATTTTGACTTCTTGTCTCCGTGGGAAGCGACTGACTATGTGCTTCCGGGTGATGAAAAAGCCAAAGCTAATTAATCTGCTACGTCAAACGTGAGGATTGAAGAATGTCTGATAGTGCTAAGTTGGAAGGTCGCTGCCTGTGTGGCTCGGTGCGCTTTTCGGCGAAGCCTGTAAATGACGAGATGGGCGTCTGTCACTGCTCAAAATGTCGCCAGTGGACTGGTGGTGCATTTTTGAGTGTGGAGTGCGGCGACAGCCTTGAAATCACCAAGGGTGATGATCTTGCATTTTACGGCTCTTCCCAGTGGGGTGAGCGGGGTTTTTGCAAGAACTGCGGTTCGTCACTGATGTGGCGTATGCAGGATGGCTCCCACAATGTCGTTTCCATTCAGGCATTTGAAGATCCTTCACAATTCAGGTTCACGACGGAAATTTTCATCGATTGCAAGCCTGATAATTACGCTTTTGCCAATGATACGAGCAAAATGACGGAAGCAGAGTTTCTGGCAGCTTATGCCTCTACACAGGATGCCGACAATGGCTGAGACACAAGTAAGAAATTTTAATATCAACTTCGGCCCGCAGCATCCGGCGGCGCACGGCGTTCTGCGTCTGGTGCTCGAGCTCGATGGTGAAGTGGTGGCGCGTGTTGATCCGCATATCGGCCTGCTGCATCGCGGTACCGAAAAGCTGATGGAAGCCAAGACCTACCTGCAGGCTGTGCCTTATCTCGATCGCCTCGACTATGTGGCGCCGATGAATCAGGAGCACGCCTATGCGCTGGCAGTTGAACGCCTGCTCGGTATTACAGTGCCGAAGCGCGGTCAGCTGATCCGTGTGCTTTATTCGGAAATTGGTCGTATCCTCAATCACCTGCTGAACGTGACCACACAGGCTATGGACGTTGGTGCACTGACACCGCCGCTCTGGGGCTTTGAAGAACGCGAAAAGCTGATGGTGTTCTATGAGCGCGCTTGCGGCGCCCGTATGCACGCAGCTTATTTCCGTCCGGGTGGTGTGCATCAGGATCTGCCTGAGCAGCTGGTGCAGGATATTGCAAACTGGATTGATCCGTTTCTTTCCACAACACTGACCAACCTCGATAACCTGATTACGGGCAACCGTATTTTCAAACAGCGTAACGTTGATATCGGTGTTGTCTCTCTCGAAGATGCATGGGCATGGGGCTTCTCCGGCGTCATGGTACGTGGTTCGGGCGCTGCGTGGGATCTGCGCAAAAGCCAGCCATACGAATGCTATTCGGAAATGAAATTCGATATTCCGATTGGTAAAAACGGCGACTGCTACGACCGTTACCTGATCCGTATGGAAGAAATGCGCCAGTCCGCTGAGATTATGCGCCAGTGCTGTGAACTGCTGCTCGGCAAAGAGCGCGTTGGCCCTGTGTCGAATACCGACAACAAGATTGTTCCGCCGAAACGTGGCGAAATGAAACGCTCGATGGAAGCTCTCATCCATCATTTCAAGCTTTACACTGAAGGTTACCATGTGCCGGAAGGCGAGGTATATGCCGCAGTGGAAGCACCGAAGGGTGAATTCGGTGTTTATCTGGTGTCTGACGGCTCCAATAAACCGTATCGTTGCAAATTGCGTGCACCGGGTTTTGCTCATCTTCAGGCCATGGATTTCCTGTGCCGCGGTCACCTTCTGGCCGACGTCTCCGCGATCCTTGGTTCGCTCGATATTGTGTTTGGTGAGGTAGACCGCTGATGTCCGTCCGTCGTCTCGCAGATGATTCCGTTCAGCCGGCCAGCTTTTCGTTTAATGCGGAAAATCAGGCTTGGGCTGAAAAGACAATTAAAAAATTCCCTGAAGGTCGCCAGCAGTCAGCGGTTATTCCGCTGCTGATGCGTGTACAGGAACAGGATGGCTGGGTCACTAAGGCTTCCATCGAGCATATTGCTGCGATGCTGGAAATGCCGCTGATCCGCGTTCTGGAAGTTGCAACATTCTATACGCAGTTCCAGCTCAAGCCTGTGGGCACACGTGCTCATATTCAGGTTTGCGGTACAACGCCATGCGCATTGCGCGGTGCTGAAGAACTGATGAAAGTGTGCAAACACAAAATTCATCACGATCCGCTGACACCAAACGCCGAAGGCACTTTGTCTTGGGAAGAAGTGGAATGTCAGGGTGCTTGCGTCAATGCGCCGATGGTCATGATCTTCAAAGATGCTTATGAAGATCTGACGCCTGAACGTCTTGAAGAAATCATTGATGCTTTCGAGGCTGGCAAAGGCGACACCATCAAGCCGGGTCCGCAGATTGACCGCGATTTCTCGGCACCGATCGGTGGTTTGACATCTTTGACTGATGGCAATCCGAAAGCGGAGGGCTAATTGATGCTGGCTGATAAAGATCGTATCTTTACAAATATTTATGGCCTGAAAGACAAGTCGCTCAAAGGCGCTATGTCCCGTGGTCACTGGGATAATACCAAAGGTCTGGTCGAAAAAGGCCGTGACTGGATCATCAATGAGATGAAGGCTTCGGGCCTTCGCGGTCGTGGCGGCGCGGGCTTCCCGACCGGCATGAAATGGTCCTTCATGCCGAAGGAAAGCGACGGTCGTCCGCATTACCTCGTCGTCAATGCCGACGAATCGGAGCCGGGCACCTGTAAAGACCGTGATATCATGCGCCATGATCCGCATACGCTGATCGAAGGCTGCGTGATTGCCGGTTGTGCAATGGGCGCACATACAGCTTACATCTATATCCGCGGTGAATTCATGCGTGAGCGTGAAGCCCTGCAGGCAGCAATTGATGAATGCTATGCAGCTGGTCTGCTTGGCAAAAACAACAAGTGCGGCTGGGATATGGACGTGTTCGTTTCCCACGGTGCGGGCGCTTATATCTGCGGTGAAGAAACTGCGCTGCTGGAAAGCCTTGAAGGTAAAAAAGGCCAGCCGCGTCTTAAACCCCCGTTCCCTGCGAATATGGGTCTTTACGGCTGCCCGACCACTGTGAACAACGTGGAATCCATTGCAGTTGCTCCGACCATTCTGCGTCGCGGCGGCGCTTGGTTCTCTTCCATCGGCCGTCCGAACAATGTGGGCACCAAGCTGTTCCAGATTTCCGGTCATGTGAACACACCATGCACCGTGGAAGAAGCACTTGGTATTCCGTTCCGCGAACTGATTGAAAAACATGCCGGCGGTATCCGCGGCGGTTGGGACAATCTGCTTGCAGTTATTCCGGGTGGTGCATCCTGTCCTGTGGTTACCGCAGAAAACATGATGGACGCCATCATGGACTTCGACGGTATGCGCGATGTTAAGTCGTCTTTCGGTACCGGCGGTCTTATCGTTATGGATAAGTCAACCGACATTATCAAAGCGATTGCCCGTCTGTCGGCCTTCTTCAAGCACGAAAGCTGCGGCCAGTGCACGCCTTGCCGTGAAGGTACAGGCTGGATGTGGCGCGTTATGGAACGCATGGTTACCGGTAACGCGCAGAAGCGTGAAATCGACATGCTGTTCGACGTGACCAAGCAGATTGAAGGTCATACGATCTGTGCGCTTGGTGATGCGGCTGCATGGCCAATTCAGGGTCTGATCCGCAATTTCCGTCCGGAAATTGAAAAGCGTATTGATGATTATACCCGCAATGCTGTTCAGAGCCGCAATATCCGGCTCGAAGCTGCGGAATAAGCTTCAGGGCAGGCTGTAAGGTCTGCCCGCTCAGTCATGATGCGGCAATGCCGCAGGATTAATATGATGCGGCAAATGCCGCGGGTTTAAAAGAATGCGGCATGTGCCGCAGGTTTGGACAAGCGATGGCAAAGATCAAAGTTGACGGTAACGAGATCGAAGTACCCGATCACTACACGCTTCTTCAGGCAGCCGAAGAGGCTGGCGCTACCGTGCCGCGTTTCTGTTTCCACGAACGCCTCTCCATTGCCGGCAATTGCCGCATGTGCCTGGTTGAAGTTAAAGGCGGACCGCCGAAGCCGGCTGCATCCTGCGCTATGGGCGTACGCGATCTGCGTCCGGGCCCGAACGGCGAAACACCTGAAATCTTCACCAACACACCTATGGTCAAAAAGGCCCGTGAAGGTGTGATGGAATTCCTGCTCATCAATCACCCGCTGGATTGCCCGATTTGCGATCAGGCCGGTGAGTGCGATCTGCAGGATCAGGCAATGGCTTTCGGTACCGATGGTTCGCGTTACCGCGAAAACAAACGTGCTGTTGAAAACAAATATATCGGCCCTCTGGTCAAAACGATCATGACACGCTGCATTCACTGCACGCGCTGCGTTCGTTTCACCACGGAAGTTGCCGGTATTTCCGAGCTCGGCCTCACAGGTCGTGGTGAGGATGCTGAAATCACCACCTATCTCGAACGCGCAATGACCTCTGAACTGCAGGGCAATGTGATTGATCTGTGCCCGGTCGGCGCGCTGACATCCAAGCCTTACGAGTTTCAGGCACGTCCTTGGGAGCTGAACAAAACCGAATCTATCGACGTGATGGATGCTCTTGGTTCAAACATCCGCGTTGATACCCGTGGTCGTGAAGTGATGCGCATTATGCCGCGTCTGAACGAACAGGTGAATGAAGAGTGGATTTCCGACAAGACCCGCTTCATCTGGGATGGTCTGCGCACACAGCGTCTGGATCGTCCATATGTACGCGTTAATGGTCGTCTGCAGGCTGCAAGCTGGTCTGAGGCTTTTGCTGCGGTTAAAGCTGCTGTTGCTAAGACTTCCGCTGCCAAAATCGGTGCAATCGCTGGTGATCTGGCCAATGTGGAAGAACTCTATGCATTGAAGAGCCTGATGACCAAACTCGGTTCCGTCAATATTGACGCCCGTCAGGACGGTGTTGCGCTTGATCCTAAATTCGGCCGCGCTTCTTACATCTTCAATCCGACGATTGAAGGTATTGAACAGGCTGATGCGATTCTGATCATCGGTTCCAACCCGCGTTTTGAAGCTTCGGTGCTTAATGCACGTATTCTGAAGCGTCATCGTCAGGGTGGTCTGCAGATTGGTCTGATCGGCGAACAGGCAGATCTGCGTTACGCTTACAACTATCTCGGCGCCGGTTCTGATACGCTGGCTCAGGTAGCAAGCGGCAAAGACAAGTTCTTTGATGTGTTGAAAAATGCACAGCGTCCGCTGATCCTGATTGGTCAAGGTGCACTGACCGGTGAAACCGGTGAAGCTGTACTGGCTCAAGCTGCTCAGCTGGCAAATGCAGTCGGCGCGTTGAGCGAAGAGTGGAACGGTTTTGCAGTTCTGCACACTGCTGCAGCCCGCGTTGGCGCACTTGATCTCGGCTTTGTGCCGGGTGAGGGCGGCGTTAAAGCTGCTGACATGGTCGGCCAGATGGATGTGCTGTTCCTTGCCGGTGCAGATGAACTTGATCTGTCCAATAAAGGCTCATCCTTCGTGGTTTATATCGGCACCCATGGTGATGCCGGTGCCCACGCTGCCGATGTGATCCTGCCAGGTTCCACCTATACAGAAAAATCCGGTACCTATGTAAACACGGAAGGCCGTGTTCAGCTGGCAAACCGTGCCGGTTTTGCTCCGGGTGAAGCCAAGGAAGACTGGGCGATCCTGCGTGCATTGTCTGATGTACTGGGTGCGAAACTGCCGTTTGATAATCTGACACAACTGCGTTCAGCACTTTATGCGGACTATCCGCACATGGCGCAGATTGACGCAGTGGCAGCAGGACAGGTTGCAGACCTTGCAGCTCTTGGCGCAAAAGCAGCTCCGGTAAAAGGCGTTACATTTACTTCGCCTGTTACAGATTTTTATCTGACAAACCCGATTGCCCGTGCATCAGCTGTAATGGCTGAATGTTCCGCGCTGGCAAAGGGCGGCTTCCAGCAGGCAGCCGAATAAGCATTGATGCAAACAGCTCCTTAAGCTTTTGGGTTTAAGGAGCTGATATTGCAAAGCAATTTCAGGAAAAGTGGGAACCGGTTTTCCGTCCGAAATTGCGTCAACAAAAAACAGAGCATTTTCACATTTTCATTAATTTGGAAATGCTCTGATAAAATAAGGTTTACAGCTTGCCCTTGCGTGGGTTTCAAATCCACGCAGTGCTGTAAGAGAGAGACGGGAAAATGGACGGTATTTTTGCAGCTTACGTCTTACCAGCGCTGATCATAGCGCTGAAGTCAGTCGTTCTGCTCGTCGTATTGCTGATTGTTGTAGCCTATCTGCTTTATGCGGATCGTAAAATCTGGGCTGCGGTACAGTTGCGTCGGGGACCAAACGTTGTCGGCCCTTGGGGACTGTTTCAGGCTTTTGCGGATCTTTTGAAATTCGTATTTAAAGAGCCGATCATCCCATCGGGTGCAAACAAGGCAGTGTTCCTGCTGGCGCCGTTTATTTCGGCACTGCTGGCAATGGCTACATGGGCGGTTATTCCGGTCAGTGAAGGCTGGGCAATCGCCAATATCAATGTCGGCATTCTTTATATTCTCGCTATCTCTTCTCTGGAAGTTTACGGCGTGATTATGGGTGGCTGGGCTTCAAACTCGAAATATCCGTTTCTCGGTGCATTGCGCTCCGCAGCGCAGATGGTTTCTTATGAAGTTTCAATCGGTCTGGTTATCGTGACTGTTCTGTTGGTTGCCGGTTCGCTGAACCTAACCGATATCGTACTGTCGCAGTCAACCGGTCTTGGTACAATGCTTGGCCTGCCGAACTCGTTCCTCGACTGGAACTGGCTCGTACTGTTCCCGATGTTCGTGATCTTCTTCATCTCGGCACTCGCTGAAACCAACCGTCCGCCGTTCGATCTGGTTGAAGCGGAGTCTGAACTTGTTGCCGGTCACATGATCGAATACTCGTCGACACCGTTCCTGCTGTTCTTCCTCGGTGAATATGTTGCCATCACTCTGATGTGCGCCCTGATGACCATTCTGTTCCTTGGCGGCTGGCTGCCAATCGTGGATGTATGGTTCCTCGCATGGGTGCCGGGCATTGTCTGGTTCATGCTGAAGCTCTGCATGTGCTTCTTCATGTTCGCGATGGTGAAGGCATTTGTACCGCGTTACCGTTATGACCAGCTGATGCGTCTGGGGTGGAAAGTATTCCTGCCGATCTCGCTGTTCATGGTTGTGGCAACCGCTGCATTCCTCAAATTTACCGGCCTCGTAGGTTAAGGAGACATCACATGGCTTCTATCGCTCAAGCCGCTAAATCACTGCTTCTGAAAGAATTCGTCGGAGCATTCTTTCTCTCCATGCGTCAGTTCTTTGCCCCTAAAGCAACTTTGAACTACCCGCATGAAAAGGGTCCTGTTTCACCGCGCTTCCGCGGTGAACATGCTCTGCGCCGTTATCCGAATGGTGAAGAACGCTGCATCGCCTGTAAGCTTTGCGAAGCGATCTGCCCGGCACAGGCAATTACAATTGAAGCCGGTCCGCGCCGCAATGACGGAACCCGCCGCACTGTGCGTTATGACATTGATATGGTCAAATGCATCTATTGCGGTTTTTGTCAGGAAGCTTGTCCGGTTGATGCGATTGTTGAAGGGCCGAATTTCGAATTCGCCACGGAAACCCGCGAAGAGCTTTACTATGATAAAGAAAAGCTGCTCGCGAATGGTGACCGTTGGGAACGCGAACTTGCGCGCAACATCGCAATGGATGCACCTTATCGTTAATGTGGGTTCAACCCGCTGGATCGTTAAGGTGACTTCCTCTGCCTTAAGAGGGCAGGGCTAATATTTAAGTTGGTGCAATAGCCGGAGCTTATTTGTGCTCATGGCTGTTGTGCTTGAAGTTTTGCCTCATATCGCGGCCTTGGCTGTAGGATGTGAGGTGGTAGGACAGGCAAGTTGCCTTGCCAAGTTAAAGGATATTGGGGAACCCCATGCTGACAGGTATAGCGGCGGCGTTTTTCTATTTATTCGCCTTCATCATGATTGCGAGTGCGCTGATGGTTATCACCGCGCGCAATCCCGTTCACTCGGTCTTGTTTTTGATTTTGGCTTTCTTCAACGCAGCGGCTTTGTTCCTGCTGACGGGTGCTGAATTCCTGGCAATGATCCTTGTGGTTGTTTATGTCGGTGCTGTGGCGGTTCTCTTCCTCTTCGTCGTCATGATGCTGGATGTGGATTTTGCTGAACTCAAGCAGGGCGCACTCAAACATGCGCCGGTTGGTGCTTTGGTCGGTGTGGTTCTGCTGGCAGAATTGATCCTGGTGTTCTCGGCCTCGATCTTCTCGCCTAAAATTGCAGAAAATGCCGCTTATCCGATCCCTGATGCAGCCACACGTCATAATACGGCGGCCATCGGTGACATTCTTTATACGGATTTTGTTTTCTACTTCCAGGTTGCCGGTCTGATCCTGCTGGTGGCGATGATCGGTGCGATTGTGCTGACCCTGCGCCATAAAGAAGGCGTCAAACGTCAGTCGATTTCTGCGCAGGTTGCCCGTACACCGGAAACCGCGATCGAGATCAAAAAAGTCGAAACAGGCAAGGGTATTTAACAGGAGCCTCATGATGGTAGTCGGTATCGAACATTATCTGACCGTGTCGGCGATCCTGTTTACGCTTGGCGTTTTCGGGGTTTTCCTCAACCGTAAGAATGTGATCGTCATTTTGATGTCGGTCGAACTTATTCTTCTCTCGGTCAATCTGAACTTTATTGCGTTCTCCGCAACGCTCGGCGATCTGGTCGGGCAGGTTTTCGCACTCTTCGTCCTGACTGTTGCAGCTGCTGAAGCGGCAATCGGTCTTGCTATTCTTGTCGTGTTCTTCCGTAACCGTGGTTCTATCGCGGTGGAAGATGTCAATGTCATGAAAGGTTGACGGGCAGATGCTCTACTACGCGATCGTCTTCCTTCCGCTCTTGGGCTTTCTTATTGCCGGTCTTTTCGGCAATAAGATCGGAGCCAAAGCAAGCGAATATATCACTTCCGGCTTCCTCGTTATTGCAGCTGCGCTGTCTTGGGTTGCCTTCTTTACAATTGCACTGGGTTCTTCCGAGCCGGTGCGCGTACCGGTTCTGCATTGGCTGACCTCCGGCACCCTGTCTTTTGACTGGGCTATCCGTGTGGATACACTGACCGCGATCATGCTTGTTGTTATCAACAGCGTATCGGCGCTCGTGCATATCTACTCGATCGGCTATATGCATCACGATCCGCATCGTCCGCGTTTCTTTGCCTATCTGTCGCTGTTTACTTTTGCGATGTTGATGCTGGTAACTTCTGACAATCTGGTTCAGATGTTCTTCGGCTGGGAAGGCGTGGGTCTTGCATCCTACCTGCTGATCGGCTTCTGGTATAAAAAACCTTCGGCCAATGCGGCTGCGATGAAAGCTTTTGTGGTCAACCGCGTTGGTGACTTCGGCTTCCTGCTTGGTATTTTCGGTATCTTCGTTCTGTTCGGCGCCGTGGATTATGCCACGATCTTCTCGACAGCCCAGAATTATGCTGCCGGTGAAAATGCATCGCAGGTTGTACTCAGCTTCCTCGGTTTTGAACTCGACAAACAAGGTGCTCTGACGGTTGTTGCATTGCTGCTCTTCATGGGCGCGATGGGTAAATCCGCGCAGTTCCTGCTGCACACATGGTTGCCTGATGCGATGGAAGGCCCGACACCTGTGTCGGCTCTGATTCACGCGGCGACAATGGTGACCGCAGGTGTGTTCATGGTTGCGCGTATGTCGCCGATCTTTGAACAGTCTGAAACAGCTCTGCTGGTGGTGACCATTATCGGTGCGATTACTGCATTCTTTGCGGCGACCGTTGGTCTGGTACAGAACGATATCAAGCGCGTTATTGCTTATTCGACCTGTTCGCAGCTCGGTTATATGTTCGTGGCACTCGGTGTTGGCGCTTACGGCGCTGCCGTATTCCACCTGTTCACACACGCATTCTTTAAAGCTCTGCTGTTCTTGGGCGCCGGTTCGGTGATCCATGCGGTATCTGACGAGCAGGATATGCGTCGTATGGGTGGTCTGCGTAAGCTGATCCCGACCACTTACTGGATGATGATCATCGGTACTGTGGCGCTGACAGGTCTTGGTATTCCGGGCACTGTTATCGGTACTGCCGGCTTCTTCTCCAAAGATGCGATTATTGAATCTGCATTTGCTTCGCATTCAGCTGCATCGGGCTTTGCCTTCACGCTGCTCGTGATTGCTGCTGCATTCACATCTTTCTACTCATGGCGTCTGATTTTCATGACTTTCCACGGTAAGCCGCGTGCAACCGCTGAAGTTATGCATCACGTTCATGATTCTCCTCCGGTTATGCTGGTACCGCTGTTCGTTCTTGCTGTTGGTGCGCTTTTCGCAGGCTTCTTCTTCGTCGGTTACTTCTTCGGCGATCATTATGATGCCTTCTGGAAGGGCGCTCTGTTCACCGGTGCGGATAACCACATCCTGCATGACTTCCACGGTGTGCCGACCTGGGTTAAATTCTCACCATTCATCGCAATGGTGCTGGGTTTCATCTTTGCATGGGCTTTCTATATCCGCTCGCCGGAAACACCGAAGGCAATTGCAGCGCGTCATCCCGGTCTGTACCAGTTCCTGCTGAACAAGTGGTATTTCGACGAACTCTATGACTTCCTGTTCGTGCGACCTGCCATGGCTCTTGGCCGTTTCCTCTGGAAAACCGGTGATACCAAGATCATTGACGGCATGGGTCCGAATGGTGTGGCGGCTCGTGTGGTCGGCATTACCAACCGCGTTGTTAAACTGCAGAGCGGTTACCTTTATCACTACGCATTCGCGATGCTTATCGGTGTCGCCGCGCTCGTCACCTGGATGATGATCGGGAGCTCTTTCTGATGACCGACTGGCCAATTCTCTCAACGGTCACGTTTCTGCCGCTCGTAGGTGCGTTCTTGATCCTCTTGATCAAGGACGACAGCGAGGCAGCGCGCCGCAATATCCGTAATGTTGCATTTCTGACCACAATCTTTGTGTTTGCATTGTCTCTGGTGATCTGGGCAGGCTTTGATAATTCAAATGCCGGTTTCCAGATGGTTGAGAAACATGCATGGTTCGGTGAAGGCATCAGCTATCACATGGGCGTGGACGGTATTTCCATGCTGTTTGTGGTTCTGACCGCATTCCTGATGCCGTTCTGTATTCTGGCGAGCTGGAAGTCCGTGGACTTCCGCGTCAAGGAATATATGGTTGCGTTTCTGATCCTTGAAACGCTCGTTATCGGTGTGTTCTGCGCACTGGATATGTTCCTGTTCTACGTCTTCTTTGAAGCGAGCCTTATTCCGATGTTCATTATCATCGGTGTATGGGGTGGTCAGCGCCGCGTTTACGCCAGCCTGAAATTCTTCCTCTATACGCTGCTGGGCTCGGTGCTGATGCTCATTGCTATGATGGCAATGTATTTCACGGCCGGCACAATGGATATTCCGACCCTTCTGGCATACGACTTCCCTGCATCAATGCAGACATGGTTGTGGCTGGCCTTCTTCGCTTCTTTCGCAGTGAAGATGCCGATGTGGCCTGTGCATACATGGTTGCCTGATGCGCACGTTGAAGCGCCAACAGCCGGCTCGGTTATTCTGGCGGGTATTCTCCTGAAACTCGGTGGCTACGGCTTCCTGCGTTTCTCGCTGCCGATGTTCCCGCTGGCTTCCGCTGATTTCGCACCATTCGTATTCTGGCTCTCGGTTATCGCCATTGTGTACACCTCTCTGGTGGCTCTGGTTCAGACCGATATCAAAAAGCTGATTGCCTATTCGTCCGTTGCCCATATGGGTTATGTGACCATGGGTATCTTTGCTGCCAATGCGCAGGGTGTGCAGGGTGCACTGTTCCAGATGCTGTCACACGGTATCGTTTCCGGTGCGCTGTTCCTTTGCGTGGGCGTGGTTTATGACCGTATGCACACGAGAGAGATCTCGGCCTATGGCGGTCTGGTCAATAACATGCCGAAATATGCGGTTGTGTTCCTGATCCTCACCATGGCCAATGTTGGTCTGCCAGGGACTTCCGGCTTTATCGGTGAATTCCTGACACTGTTCGGTGTATTCCAGGCCAATACTTGGATTGCTGTGATTGCAACAACCGGTGTTATCCTGTCGGCTGCCTATGCGCTTTACCTCTATCGCCGCGTCATTTTCGGTGCGCTTGATAAAGAAAGCCTGAAAGCACTGCTGGATCTTTCACCACGTGAAAAAGCGATCCTGTATCCGCTCGTCATTCTGACGATCTTCTTCGGTGTCTATCCGGTTCCGGTCTTTGATGCGACTGCGAGTGCCGTTGACGCTCTGGTCACCAACTACAATGCGGCTGTGGCAAGTGTTGCCATGCCTGTTGCAAATTAAGACGAAGGCATCGAGCGATGTACACCGATCTGATTGCCCACCTTACTCTCGCTGCACCGGAGGTGCTGCTCGCAGTTGGCGCCTTGGTGCTGCTGATGGTGGGTGTATTCTCCGGCGACCGCGCCAGCACGATTGTTACGGGTCTCTCCGTAGCATTGCTGCTGGGTGCGCTCGCACTCGTGCTGGTTTTCCCTGCTGACGGCGCTGCTTTCGGCACGGCATTTATCAGCGACAGCTTCACCCGTTTCATGAAAGTGCTGACCCTGATCGGTTCGGTTGTCACACTAATCATGTCGGTTGGTTTTGCCAAAGACCAGAAATTCAACAAGTTTGAGTTTCCGGTTCTGGTCGTGCTTTCGACCGTTGGTATGCTGTTGATGGTTTCTGCCAACAATATGCTGGCTCTCTATCTCGGCCTCGAAATGTCGTCTCTGGCGCTTTATGTGCTGGCCGCTTTCAACCGCGACAGCGTGCGTTCCACAGAAGCCGGTCTGAAATATTTCGTTCTCGGCGCTCTGTCTTCGGGCATGCTGCTCTACGGTATTTCTCTGGTTTATGGTTATACAGGCACAATCAACTTTGCTGATATTGCTGCTGCCGTTACCGGCGGAGAGCGTCAGCTGGGTCTGGTCTTTGGTCTGGTCTTCATCATGGCCGGTCTGGCATTCAAAATCTCCGCTGTTCCGTTTCATATGTGGACACCGGATGTTTATGAAGGCGCACCAACCCCTGTAACCGCCTTCTTTGCTGCTGCTCCGAAAATGGCTGCTGTTGCCTTGCTGGTTCGCGTGACCATGGGTGCCTTTGCACCGCTGAGCGCTGACTGGCAGCAGATCATCGTCTTCGTGGCTCTGGCTTCGATGATCCTCGGTGCTTTTGCAGCGATCGGTCAGAAGAACATCAAACGCCTGATGGCCTATTCGTCTATCAGCCATGTTGGTTATGCTCTGGTTGGTCTGGCTGCCGGTACTGTAGACGGTGTGCGCGGCGTTGCTATTTACATGCTGATCTATCTGGTGATGACACTGGGTACATTCGCATTTATTCTGGCAATGCGTAACAAAAACGGCACTGTTGAAGAGATCAATGATCTGGCAGGTCTGTCCCGCACCAATCCGGTGATGGCAACGATCATGACCATCTTCTTGTTCTCGCTTGCAGGTATTCCTCCGCTGGCCGGTTTCTTCGGTAAGTGGTACACATTCCTTGCAGCTGTTCAGGCTGGTCTGGTGCCGCTGGCGGTTATCGGTATCGTGGCTTCTGTTGTCGGTGCGTTCTACTACTTGCGTATGATCAAGATCATGTGGTTCGATGAGCCAGCAGCTGGTCTTGAAGCACCTGCCGGTGAACTGAAGCTGGTAATGGGCGTATCTGCAGCTTTCGTTCTGCTCTATGCACTGATTGCTTCGCCGATCATGATCTGGGCGACAAATGCTGCCAAAGCATTTTTCTGATAAGATCTGAATAGAACATGTTATAAACGCCCGGTTTTGTGCCGGGCGTTTTTGTTTCTGCACAGGCCTAGCTGAATGGATGACAGAGAGATTATGACTTTTGTACTGAGCGAAAAAACAATCGCTGCCGGATATCGGGTAAAAGAATTTGACCATATCGGCTCAACCAATGCCGAAGCTCTGATTGATGCGCAGACCGGTGAGGCGGGTTTTGTCTGGTATGTAACCAAAGATCAGCGCTCCGGCCGTGGTCGCCGTGGCCGCGGATGGTCAACGCAGACCGGCAACCTCGCAGCAACCCTGCTGCTTGTTCATGATTATCCGCTGGAACTGGCTGCGACGCTGAGTTTTGTCGCCGGTCTTTCTCTGGTTGAAGCCGTTGAGCAATTGCTGCCGGATACGCAAACACGATTTCAGCTGAAATGGCCGAATGATGTGCTGGCTGATGGTGCTAAATTATCGGGTATCCTGTTGGAATCCGCTATACTGAAAGACGGGCGCAAGGCTCTGGTTATCGGTATTGGTGTGAATGTGCTGCATATTCCGGAAGGCGTGCCTTATGCAGTGAGCAGCCTGCAAGCCAATGGCTATGCACAAGGTGCCGAACAACTTTTGCAAGCGCTGGCTGAGCGCTTTGCTGTCAATTTTGCTTTGTGGAATGACGGGCAGGGACTGGAAACAATTCGTACTCATTGGTTGCGTCACGCAGCAAGGCTGGGCGAAGTCATTCGGGTGCAGAGCGGTGGTGAAGTGCTGGAGGGGGTGTTCTCTTCCATTGATGCTCAGGGGCATCTGGTATTGAGCCTGCCACAGGGGCGTAAACAGACGATCTCAGCGGGTGAGGTTTTCTTTGGCACTGAAACACGTTAAAGCGTCTGTTTAGAGTTATGTTTCATGAAAGCGGCTATAGCTTGGTGTTATCAGGTCAAGCCGAAGTGAACGCGATAAACTGGCTAATAGGTCCGGTATTGTTATAAATGGGAGGTTGAAGTGCAAAACTTCAGTTTTCCTTTTGTAAGTTGGGAATTTCACAGAACAATTCTTGCTTCCAATCACTTTAGCGGTCATGAAATTATTATGTTGAATTTGCATTGTCATGACTGTGCGCATCCGGCTCTGTCTTTAAAAGAGCAAGGAAAATGCCAAATGATGATGTACCGGAATTAAATAGTTTTTGAGGAGGGGGAATGCCCCAGTCCCGTTTGGATGATGTGCAAAACGATAGCGCTGTGAATGGCAAAGCGGAACTGGTGTTCCTGCCATTGGGCGGCGTAGGCGAAATCGGTATGAACCTCGCAATGTACGGCTACGGGCCTGAGCATGCGCGTGAATGGATCATTATCGATATGGGCGTGAGTTTTGCAGGTCCTGAATTGCCGGGGGCTGACCTGATCCTGCCGGATATCCGCTATCTGGAAGCAGAACGTAATAATATCCGTGGGATTATTATTACGCACGCGCACGAAGATCATTATGGCTCGCTGCTGGATCTATGGCCGCGTCTGCGCCTGCCGGTTTATGCGACCCCGTTTACCGCCGGTTTGCTCGAAGCCAAACGTCAGGCTGAATATAATGCGCCGGAAATTCCGGTGACCGTGTTCCGCGCGGGTGAAAGCTTTGAGGTCGGCGCATTCAAGATTGAAGCGCTGGCCGTTACGCACTCCATTCCTGAGCCGGTATCGCTGGCGATTACCACGCCGCTTGGTCGTGTGATCCATACCGGCGACTGGAAGATTGATCCGGAGCCGTCACTGGGCCCTGTGCTTGATGCCAGCCGTTTTGAACAGCTCGGTGATGAAGGTGTGCTGGCATTGGTCTGCGACAGTACCAATGCGATGCGCGAAGGTGAATCCCCATCCGAGCGTCAGGTTTCGGAAAGCCTGCGTGAACTGATCCAGAATGCCAAAGGTCGTGTGGCCATTACCACATTCTCTTCCAATGTCGGACGTATCCGCTCAATCGCGGAAGCTGCACGCGATGCCGGTCGTCAGGTGCTGGTGGTTGGCCGCTCGATGAAGCGCTGCATTTCTGTGGCGACAGAGCTTGGCTATATGGAAGGCCTGCCGGAATTTCTCTCGGAAGATGATTACGGCTATGTCCCGCGTGAAAATGTGGTGATGGTGCTGACCGGTAGTCAGGGCGAGCCACGTGCTGCACTGGCCAAACTGGCACGGGATGAAATGCGCTCGCTGGCATTGACCGCTGGTGATACCGTGATTTTCTCGTCACGTACCATTCCGGGCAATGAAAAGTCGATCATTGAGATCAAGAACCAGCTGATTGAGCAGGGCATCAAGATCATCTCTGATGATGATGCGCTTGTGCATGTTTCCGGCCATCCGCGCCGCAATGAGTTGAAGCGCATGTATGCTTGGGTGCGTCCGAAAATTCTGGTGCCGGTGCATGGTGAAGCCGCGCATCTGGTTGCGCAGGGTACTCTGGGCATGCAGGCCGGCATTCCGGATGTTGCGCAGATCCGCAATGGTGATGTGCTGCGTTTGGCACCAGGCCCTGCAAAGATCATTGATGAAGCACCTTATGGCCGTATCTATAAGGATGGTCGCCTGATCGGTGATGAAGATGAAATGGGCATCACAGAACGCCGCAAACTGGCTTGGGTTGGCCATGTGGCGGTGTCCATTCTTCTCGATAATCAGCATAAAATCTATGATGATCCGGAAGTTGTAGCCTTTGGCCTGCCGGAAGAGGATTCTCAGCGTAATCTGATTGAGGATCTGCTTTATGATGCTGTGATGAGTGCCGTTGACAGTATTCCGCGCGCGCGTCGTAAGGATCTTGAACTGGTGCGTGAAGCTGCACGACGTGCAGTACGGGCAGCAGCCAATGATGTCTGGGGCAAAAAGCCGGTTACAACTGTCTTTGTGACACGTATTCCGGAAGCCTGATTACCCGTATTTACAGTGCTCTGTTAAATTTATAACCGCCGGTCTGTATACAACAGACCGGCGGTTTGCTTTTGGTTGCTTGAATTCATTGGCACGGCACTATTGTCGGCACGAAAATGCTGAACTAAGGTGAGGCCGGAGCAGAGCACAACCTTGATACTGGTATCGGTTATGCAGGGAGGAAGAATATGTCGGTTATATCCGGAATGGCGATCTTTTTCATCATCTGGTGGACAAGCCTGTTTGCTATGTTGCCTTTTGGTTTGCGCACACAGGCAGAAGAAAACCATATTGTGCGCGGCACAGTCGCGAGCGCTCCGGCACGCCCGCGGATCTGGCTGGCTTTTTTACGGACAACAATCGTCGCCACGGTCATTTTTGGCTTATTCTGGTTTGTCACACAGAAGCTTGGCTTTGGTCTGGACGACATTCCGCACTTCTTCCCGGATTTGTGAATCTAAAACTGAATTAACTTCCGTAACTATATGTATTTATTGTTTTATATAGAATGAAGTTATCTGATTTCCGTGCGTACGGCATCGCCGGAAATCAGAATTTCAGGCTTTGTGTCCGGAGTATTGGGCAATTTGCTGTCGAGCATTGAAGCTTTGGCATGAATACGATAGCTGACTGCAGTGCCTTTCGGAAACTGCAGGCTTGTATCAAGTGCACGACCGGCGATATCAATCTTTTCCGTTTGCGCAGTATCATCGAACTGCAGTCTTGTGCGAAAAGCATCGCCACGGATTTTGACTGTCTGGGCTGAGCCTGACAGAGCAATATCCGCTGCTCTGGTGTCGATATCCAAACCGGAGAACTGGCCTTGAAGGTCCGCTTTGAATGCAGGCTGATCAATCGTCACATGGGCATTGCGCGGCAGGTTGATTTGCAGATAAGTGCTGCATTCTGACAGGTCATACCAGTCACTGTTATGGGCTTTGATCAGCAATGTTTGCCCCGTCACAACCATATCACCGCTTGCCTTGCATTCATTATAGAACCAACCGGAAAGCCAGCCTGACGGCTTTGCGCTCATAACAGCCTGCATTGTCTGGTCATCTTGGGTTGTCAGACGGATAAGGCTGGCATCACCGCTAATGGTTACGCTCTTTATATCGTCTGTTGCCACGGTTTTTTCCGATGGACTTGTTTCATTGCTGCAACCGCTGAGCGTGAGAATGGCGGAAAGCAAAATTGAGAGAAGCATATAGTCCATTATTTTGATCCTGATTGTGTTGTTAATGCAGGGATCATTTGTCCGGCTGTATATTTCTGCGACCTGAAACAGGATCAAGGTCGACGCATAACGCGTTTTGCTTCATGTTCCTGTTCGCAAGATGAGACATGACCGAGATATTTACCGATGATTTTTATTCCGCTGCCATTTGTGCTGACAATATTGCTGGCGATTATATTGGTTCAGCTCTTGCGTAATCGCGAGGCAGGAAGCCATGCTGATATGTTTTTCATCGCGCTGATCAGTGCTTATATGATGCAATCGGTTTTGCTTGGGTTGCGCTGGGGCTATGATATTCTTGTAGTTCTGCCCGTACAGATTTTGCTGGCATCGATAATTGCCGGATTGTCTTATTTAAGTTTTCGCAGTCTTACGGTCCAAAATAGCGATGATGCTTTGCGCGCGGATAAAATCTGGCCGCATTTACTGCCGGTATTGGCGGTGTTTGTGTTGCTGCTTATACGTCGCGATCTGGCCGCGCTTGCAATTATTGTGATATTTTTGGTCTATGGTCTGGCTCTGCTGCGCCTGAGTTTTGCGGGGCCGGATGTGCTGATTACTGCGCGGCTGGACGGGGTCTTACGTTCCTATCGGGCAATGCAGATCACCGGTGTAATGCTGATCGGCTCTGTAATTGTTGATTTGCTGATCAACTTCGATTTTTTCTGGAATAATGGCCGCTATTCGCCGTCAATTATTCTGGTAACCAATATTCTGTCGCTGCTGGTATTGGGTGCGGCTGCCGGTATAGCGCTGAATAATCGCACCAATGCTGATGAGGATGAGCCGGACGGGGAGAAGGCGCCGGCACTTGCATCTGAGACTGCGCTGACAACAGAACAGCAAATGGCGATTGCGTCAGAGCTGGATACGTTAATGCAAGAGAAGCAGCTCTATAAGGATATGGAACTGAATTTGAAGCGCATTGCGCACCGGCTGCGTAAACCCCCGCGCCATGTGTCAGAGGCGGTTAATCGCTGTCGCGGAATGAGCGTTTCTGTCTATGTGAATAATTTTCGCGTGGAGGAGGCGTGCCGTCTGTTGCGGGAGACGGACGAGCCGGTGACACAGATTACATTTGCCAGTGGTTTTCTGACCAAGTCCAATTTCAATCGCGAATTTTTACGTGTGACGGGTATGAGCCCCAAAGCATTTCGCAGTCAGATGGTAACATCTGACGTCTGCGATAATGCGCCCAACTAAAGGCTATTTCGCAGTCAGATGGCAACATCTGACATCCGCGTTAATGCGTCTGACTAAACCATTTCGCAGTCAGGCGGTAACATCTGATCTCTGAGCTAAGGATACTCACCGAAAAATAGCTTCCGGCGCTGATTTCTCTGTGAAATGTGGAGAGTGAGCAGGGCGGGAGCGTGGATGCTTTATTATTGCGGCCAAGAAAAACTATGCTTTATAATCACACTATATTTGTATTATTAAGATGTAAAAAAAAGCAAGGCGTTAGCCTTGCTGATAAAATACGCGTCCAACTCGTATCCTTATTACAGGCGGCTGCGATAAACCGCGCCTGAGTTGCATCCTCCCAAGACTTTGACCGCGTGAGAGAGTAGTTAAGCCTGCTCTCTGTTGTCGTTAACTTGAAAATAGAATGAGAAATATCAGTTGTCACGTGTTTTTTTAAGCGAGAACACAAAAATGACATATGATTTAAAGCGAAAATACGATTTTGATGGTTTTTAATTCGATTTAAATGATCAAAATGATCAAAAATGCTGTTTTTGAACTGTTTTCTGTATCGAAATCAAATTTGTAAAAAAAATGTCACAAAGAAGTAAAACAGAAGAAGTTTGTATTCTTATCCTCTCAAGAGCGCGCATAAACTTGTGAAGCTCACGCTATTTTGAGCGGGTAAGCCTGTTTTCTAAGGAATCAGCATGGCTTGCCATAATTTGGCAGGCATTATCCGGCAGGTCTGCACTATTCCGTGTTGGAAATTACAGTGCTCCGCTCTGCGTGAGACGGGTTTTCATTGCTACGATAAGTGGTTAATAAACACGGGAGATTTTATGTGTTTTTTCCTGATTCTTCGGCGTCGGGAACAATTTCCGGTGGTTCCTCCATGCGTATGTCGCGATTCTTTTTGCCAATCCTGAAAGAAAATCCAAAAGAGGCAGAAATTGTCTCCCATCGTCTGATGCTGCGTGCGGGTATGATCCGTCAGCAATCAGCCGGTATCTACACATGGCTGCCGCTAGGTCTGAAGGTGCTCAACAAGGTCAACACAATCATCCGTGAAGAACAGAACCGCGCTGGCGGTAATGAAATTCTGATGCCGACTATTCAGTCTGCGGATCTGTGGCGCGAAAGTGGCCGCTATGATGCTTACGGCAAAGAAATGCTGCGTATCAAAGACCGTTCCGAGCGTGAAATGCTTTTCGGCCCGACCAATGAAGAAATGGTCACCGATATTTTCCGTTCTTATGTGCGCTCTTATAAAGACCTGCCGTTGAATCTCTATCACATTCAGTGGAAATTCCGAGATGAAGTGCGTCCGCGTTTCGGCGTGATGCGCTCACGTGAATTCCTGATGAAAGATGCTTATTCTTTCGACCTGAACTACGAAGGCGCGAAAGCTGCCTATTACCGTATGTTCGTTTCTTACCTGCGCACATTCTCCCGTATTGGCGTGCAGGTTGTGCCGATGCGTGCAGATACCGGCCCTATCGGTGGCGATCTGTCCCACGAATTTATTATTCTGGCAGATACCGGCGAAAGTCAGGTTTTCTGCGACCGCGCTTATCTTGATCTGAAAGTTCCTGGTGCGGATATCGACTTCTTCGATGATGCAGCAATGGCCTCGATCGTTGACCAGTGGACAACACCTTATGCCGCAACTGAAGAAATGCACGACGAAGCCGCATGGGCAAAAGTCGATGCAGCTTCTCAGGTTGCAGCGCGCGGTATTGAAGTCGGTCATATTTTCCATTTCGGCACTAAATATTCTGAACCAATGGGCGCGAAAGTGCAGGGGCCAGACGGTAAAGAACATCTGGTTTCTATGGGCTCTTATGGTATCGGCCCTTCGCGCGTGGTTGCAGCAACGATTGAAGCATCCCATGATGAAAACGGTATCATCTGGCCGAAAGCCATTGCGCCGTTTGGTGCCGGTATCGTCAATATGAAGCCAGGCGATGCTGCTTGTGATGCTGTTTCTGAAAAACTTTATGAAGCCCTGACCAATGCCGGTCTGGATCCTTTGCTGGATGACAGCGACGATCGTCCGGGTTCAAAATTCGCAACTATGGATCTGATCGGTGTGCCGGTGCAGATTATTGCCGGTCCACGCAGTGTTGCGAACGGCGAAGTTGAAGTGAAAGATCGTAAAACCGGTGAACGTCAGACCATGACTGTAGAAGCCGCAATTAATCTTCTCACTGCGGGGCAGTAATGTTCAAAAAGCCTGCGACAGGTGGAAATCAAGGCAACGGGGGCGCGCAATTGCTCAATAAATTGCCAAAGAAACAACAGGAAAAGAAACCGGCAGCTCAGGCTAAACGTCAGGGCACCGGTCCATTCTCCGCACTGGAGCGTATGATTGCATGGCGTTATCTGCGTTCCCGCCGTCGCGAGGCTTTTATTTCTGTGATTGCCGGTTTTTCATTTACCGGTATCATGCTTGGCGTAGCCACACTCATCATCGTTATGGCGGTGATGAATGGCTTTCGTACCGAGCTGCTCAACCGTATCCTCGGTATTAATGGTCACCTGATTGTTGCGCCAATCGATAGTCCGCTGGAAGATTACGACCATCTGGTGAAGCGGATGGATGCGCTGAAGGGCGTAAAATTCGCGATTCCGGTGGTTGAGGGCCAGGCGCTGGTGCAGGGCGCTATTGGTGCCGGTACCGGTGCATTGGTGCGCGGCTTGCGTGAGCAGGATGTCAACAAACTTGAGCTTATTGCCAAGAATGTGAAGTCCGGCACTTTTGCAAGCTTCGATACCTCTGATGGTGTAGCTATCGGCACGCGTATGGCGCAGAATCTTGGCCTTGGCGTTGGCGATGATCTGAAAATCATTTCTCCTGACGGTGATGTAACGCCTTTCGGCGTCAATGCCCGTACAAAAGCCTATCCGATCAGGGCAATCTTCGAAATCGGTATGTCTGAATATGACGCTTCTATTGTGCTGATGCCGTTGGGCGAAGCGCAATTGTTCTTCAATCAGGAAGATCGCGTTCAGTCGATTGAGGTTTTCGCTGAGGATCCGGACAAGGTTGATGATCTGCGCGCTGGTGTAGAAGAAGCCGCAGAACGTCCGGTGATGCTTGCAGATTGGCGACAGCGCAATGCTACGTTCTTCTCGGCCTTGGAGGTTGAGCGTAACGTGATGTTTATGATCCTGACATTGATCGTCTTGGTGGCAGCGCTCAATATTATTTCCGGTCTGATCATGCTGGTGAAGGATAAAGGACGCGATATCGCGATTTTGCGCACAATGGGTGCAACACGTGGCGCGATCATGCGTATCTTCCTGATGACTGGGGCTGCAATTGGTGTCACTGGCACATTGGCAGGTGTAGTGCTTGGTGTGGTGGTTTGTCTCAATGTTGAGAGCATCCGCGCATTTTTCTCATGGCTGTCAGGTACTACTCTGTTTAATCCAGAGCTTTATTTCCTCAGCCAGCTTCCGGCGAAGATGAATATCGGGGAAACACTCTCTGTTATTGGTATGGCGCTGTTCTTGTCATTTATTGCTACGATTTTGCCGGCCTGGCGTGCGGCTAAACTCGATCCTGTTGATGCGCTGAGGTACGAATAATGGCTGGTATGTCAGGTGAACCGATCCTTCAGCTGAAAAATGTCTGCCGCAGTTATCATGAAGCAGACCGTGAGCTGACCATTCTGAAAGATGCGAATTTCACACTGATGCGCGGTGAGATGGTGGCGCTGGTTGCGCCATCCGGCGCCGGTAAATCCACCTTGCTGCACACTGCAGGCTTGTTGGAAAAGCCGGATTCCGGTGATGTGATCCTCGGTAAAACATCCTGCGCTCAGCTGGATGATGATGAGCGCACAGCAATGCGCCGTCATGATCTTGGCTTTGTGTATCAGTTTCATCATCTGCTACCGGAATTTACCGCGCTGGAAAATGTGATGGTGCCGCAGATGTTGCGTGGACTGTCATCGAAGATTGCATCACAACGGGCGCAAAACCTGCTGGATTATATGCGTATCGGGCCACGCTCATCGCATCGTCCTTCAGAGCTTTCAGGTGGTGAGCAGCAGCGTGTGGCGATTGCCCGTGCGGTTGCCAATGCGCCGCTGGTACTGTTTGCAGATGAACCGACAGGTAATCTTGATCCGTCTACGTCTTCTTATGTATTTCAGGCGCTGGAAGCTTTGGTGCGCCAGTCCGGTCTGTCTGCACTGATCGCAACACACAATCATGATCTGGCTCGTCGCATGGATCGGTGTGTGACGTTGAAAGACGGTAAGATCGTCGATTTTATGCTGTAATTTATATTTTCGGCTCAGTTAAATTAATGAAATAAAATAAGGATAAGGTGGAATATAATTCTTACTTTATCCTTTGTATAAGTGTGAATATTTGTTGAATTAATTATGGTGCATGGCTATGTCCACATGTGATAATAATTCATGTGGGGCAGTAGTGAAATTTATCTTAAATCGTAGCAATTACAAATATAATATATTTATTTTTGTATTGGCAATTTCTCTCTCTTATGCGGTTAAGAAGTATTTTCTGATTTCTGGCCTTGCTAGCTTTTTATTCTTTTTTGGGTCGGCTGCATTTTTTATAATGTATGGCTATGGTGCATTGGCTAGACGGCCGAAAAAGTTTCGTTTTCTTTATAGTTTTATACCAATTTTATTGTTGTTTATTTATGCTGGTGTCATTGGACTATTTGGCAGTTTTGACTTTGCAAGTATCATTTTTCATCTGACTATGGGGGTTGAGGGTGGTACCCCTGAGAATAGTATAAAATACACGCTTCGTTTCACATTGAGTTGTCTTGGTGTGGTTATTGCGTTTTGGATTTTGATTAATAAAGATCAGCGTTTTCTCACATTGGATCGTACATTATTTGTACCATTGCTGTTGATTAACCCTCTTGTTTGGAGTGTGGGGAGTTTTTTTATTGGCCATTCTTATGATGACCGCTTGCTGAAAGCCTATCACGCACCAGATCATCTGCTGCAGACGGCTGCCGAAAAGAAAAATATGATTATCATTTATGCAGAAAGTACCGAGCGTACTTTTGCTGAAATAGCGCATGGTGATGAAGTTTTTGCGGAGTTAAAAGAGCTAGCTGCTTACGGGTTGGAAGTTAAGGGGGTGGCGCAGGCGGCGAATACAGGATGGACGATGGCCGGTTTTGTTTCGTCGCAATGTGGGGTGCCGTTACAGCCGCATGGTTTGCTTAAGCACAATATGTTTCAGTCGCAGAAAACATTTTTTTCAGGCATATCCTGTTTCAGTGATTTGCTGAAGAAGAATGATTACCATGTTGAATACATGAAGGGTGGTGATCTTCGTTTTGCTGGTATGGCTGCTTTTTTGGAGAGTCATCAGTTTGATTTGTCATCTGGCGTGCATAATATTGAAACTGCCAGTGATTACCTTAATGATTGGGGGCACTATGATGACACTCTCTTGGCTTATGCGCATGAACGTGTGCGTGTTCTGCAGGAGTCCGGAAAGCCATATGTTATGTCTATCGCAACAGTAGCTGCGCATTTTCCTGACGGGCATCCAACACAGAGTTGCGAGCGGGCATTTTCTAACAACCAATTACCGCAGATTCTTTTCTCCGTAAAATGCACTGGTTTTGAGATCGATAAATTTATTAAAGGCTTACGTCAGGAGGGGCTCCTGAAGAATACTGTCGTTGTCATAGTCAGCGATCATTTGATGATGAAGAATGATTATGAGGAGCAGTTAAATCAAAAAGAGCGTCTTAATTATTTTGTCGCACTCGGCGATCACATTCGTCCGCAATTGCTGGAGCGGCAGGCCGCCATGTTTGATGTATTTCCAACACTATTAGACTTATTAGGATTTTCTTTGCCAAATGGACGGGCAGGATTGGGTGTTTCTTTGTTGTCTGCAAATAAAACACTGTTCGAGCAATATGGTGCGGATAAAATTAATGACCGAATAAGTAGTGACCGTTTGCTGGCAAGGAAAATTTGGATGGAACGCCCAGCATTATAATCGAGCTAAAAGAAGATATTATCTGACTGCTTTTTATTTAGATGCTGCTCATTGATTATGAGTGGCATCTTTTTTGTTTCCTATAAGTGGGGAGTATGGGGTTAATTTTATATGCATAAATTCTGAATGGCACTTACTCGGCTTGGATGCTTTTTTGAAATTTATATTTCACTAATTATAGATATTTTTACAAGAGATGTGAATAAAATATTACAATTATATTGAAATTTTATTTCCCCATGCTATGAGCGAAAGGATTTTAATTGTTTCGGTGGGGGAATGTGAAGGCATTAGTAAGAAGAGACTTAGCAGTTTATAATGTTTTGTAATTTTATTTGCTTTGTCGCTTGTGTATGTAACTAAAAAATATACTTTAATTCCAGGTAATTATATTACAATATTTTTACTGGCTATGGCTGGTATTTTTTTTGGTTTAATCGTAATCTTTCTCTTCAAAAGCCTCAAAATTTAAAAATTCCATATAGTTTTATCCCTGTATTCTTATTGTTCTTTTGGGTTGGCTATGTAGGTATTTTTGGAAAATTTGATTTTTCTTCGATTGTCTTTCATTTACAAATGGGAGCAGGAGGCGGATTTTTTTCAAGTATTGTAAAGCCTGCGAGCCGTTATTTAGGCAGCTTTCTTTTATTTGCAGTCGCTTTTGTATTTTTATTAAATTTGGATAGGCGTTTTTTACGTGTTGACAGGGCATTGTGTGTGCCGTTGCTGGTGATCAATCCGATGTTTTGGACGATGGGCAGTTATTGGTTTTCAGATAATCTGCAAGATGATCGATTGCTGTCTGCGTATAAGGAATCAGGGCGATTGGTTTTAACGGAAACGCAGCCTAAAAATCTGATTATTGTTTATGCTGAGAGCATGGAAAGAACCTTTAGTGAAATTAGCTACGGCGATTATAGCTTTGCCGAGATGAATCGTCTTTCCGCACAAGGAATGGAGTTTATTGGCGTACGACAGGTTAAAAATACAGGGTGGTCAATGGCAGGATTTGTAACATCCCAGTGCAGTATACCACTGCAACCACTCGGATTGCTGAGTTATAATATGTTTGACGGACAGGAAAGTTTTTTTGCTGGTGTTGATTGTTTGAGCGATATCTTGGCTCAAAATCAATATCATACTGAGTTCATTGATGGCGGCGATCATAGTTTTGCAGGTATGACACCATTTTTAAAAACACATCAGTTTTCAGCAGCTTCAGGTATTGTAGAACATGCTGTTGTCGCTGGTGATTACAGAAATGGTTGGGGTCTGTATGATGATACTTTATTGTCAATTTCAACAGATCGCGTACGGGATTTAGCCGCAAACAAAAAGTCTTATATGTTATCTATAGCCACAATCGGTGCGCATTTTCCTACGGGAGAGCCCACCCGTAGCTGTGCAGAAGCAAACATCCGGCAGTCGCTTCCGCAAATCCTTTATGCTGTTAAGTGTGGCGGCTTTGAAATTGAGCGCTTTGTTACAACCCTTCGTGAAGAAGGACTGTTGAAAAATACTCTTTTGGTAATTGTTAGGGATCATCTGATGATGAAAGCCGAGTTTGATGAAGAGTTGAATACAAAAGATCGTATGAACTTTGCAGTTGTCCTTGGTGAAGGAATTGAGCCAAAAAAAATCACACGGGATGCGGCGATGTTTGATATGATGCCGACAATGCTAGATTTGCTTGGTTTTGAATTGAATGAAGGGCGTGCCGGCTTAGGTGTGTCTTTATTATCCGAGCATAAAACGCTTGCCGAGCAGCATGGGTACAACAAGCTTGATGAATTTATCGAAAATGACACACTATTGGCTCAAAAAGCTTGGCTGAATAAAAGAGCCCCCATGGCTATTGCTTTGCATTAATTTTTAGTCCCGGACATCATTTGGTGTCCGTTTTTTTATTGTTTTCAAGAAAATTAATTTGCGTGCAATGTGCCGTCTAAGCAAAGCTTGCACAATCTTCGACGGCTTTTATTAGCTGTTATGCAAGCGCCAACCTAGGTTGTCATTATTTATATTTCACTAACTATAGATATCATTAGGAGAACATAAAGGGATTGACTTTAGAACAATAGTGGAACAAATTAAAAACATACAGGAACATATGGAGTTTGTATCATGTCTGATTTGGTTCGTGATGTTATGTCATTCATTTCCATCGGTTTGTTCGTAGCAACATTTGCTATGTGGGTTGCAGCGTTCTGATCCTGATTGTTCTGCTTGTTCAGAATACAAAAATACGCACAGGCAGTGGTCTGCCTGTGAATGATATGCAGAATGTATATATGCATCTGGACATCATGGCGGCATTGCGGGAAAAAGGATCTGATGAATGTGCGGAGTCTGACAGGCTTCAGTTCATTATCCGGTTTGATTTTCCCGTCTTACAGAACTGTTATTTTTGGAATGCAGTTTCTATGTAAGGCTTAGTACTGCGATCCATCACTGCACAAACGGGCAGGCGATGGTTGCAATGACGGAGTGTATGCCTTTGCCTTCTGATGTTTCTGCCGTAGCTGCTTCTGATATGTCTGCCGGTGCACCGGCATTTATTCATTTGCGTACGCATTCGGCCTATTCATTGCTGGAAGGGGCGTTGCAAATCGGCAAAATCATTGGCCATGCCAAAGATGATAATGCTCCCGCAATTGCAGTGACAGATACGAATAATCTCTTCGGTGCGCTGGAATTCGCGCAGAAAGCTTCGAAAGACGGCATTCAGCCAATTATCGGTTGTGTTGTTGATATTGCCTTTGGCGATCATCAGCCGGAAGGGCGCGCAATCAACCGGCGTGATGCATTGGATCTGGCTCCGGTGGTGTTGCTGGCTTCCAGTGAAGAGGGCTATGCCAATATGGTGCGGCTGGTCAGCCGTTCTTATTTGGAAACAGAATCCGGAGATCCGGTGCATATCCGTGCAGACTGGCTGCCGGATTTGTCGGAAGACGTCATTTTCTTAACCGGTGGTGCTGAAGGACCTATCGGGAAACCACTGAGCGCTGAACGTGAAGAACGTGCGCGCAGCCGTCTCGAATTTTTGAAAGCCGTGTTCGGTGATCGTCTTTACATCGAACTGCATCGCCAGCGTGGCTATGACCGTGTCCTTGAAGCCAGACTGGTGGATCTGGCCTATGAATACGAACTGCCATTGGTTGCGACCAATGAGGCTTTCTTTAAGCAGAGTGAAGATTATGAAGCGCATGATGCGCTACTGGCGATTGCCGACGGACAGGTCATTGCATCAGATGATCGCCGCCGTCTGACACCGGATCATTATCTGAAATCACAGAGCGAAATGGCGGCTTTATTTGCCGATCTGCCGGAGGCTCTGGAAAATACAGTTGAAATTGCACGCCGCTGTCATTGGTACACGCAAACCCGCGCGCCGATCCTGCCACGCTTTACCGGTGAGTCCGACGATCCGGAAGCCGCTTTGCAGGCAGAAGCAGATGAAATGGCGCGTCAGGCACGTGAAGGCCTTGAAGAACGTTTGAAGATTTTCGGCCTTGCTGAAGGCCATACGCATGAAGATTATATCAAGCGTCTGGACTATGAGATTTCGATTATCGTCCGCATGAAATTTCCGGGCTACTTCCTGATCGTTTCGGACTTTATCAAATGGGCAAAACAGCAGGATATTCCGGTGGGGCCGGGGCGTGGTTCCGGTGCGGGTTCGCTGGTTGCTTATGCGCTGACCATTACCGATGTTGATCCGCTGCGCTTCTCTCTGCTGTTTGAGCGCTTTCTTAATCCGGATCGTGTGTCGATGCCGGACTTTGATATCGACTTTTGTCAGGATCGCCGCGAAGAGGTGATCCGCTATGTGCAGCAAAAATATGGGCGCGATCAGGTTGCCCAGATTATCACTTTCGGTACGTTGCAGGCGCGTGCGGTGTTGCGCGACGTTGGTCGCGTGCTGCAAATGCCGTACGGGCAGGTGGACAGGCTGTGTAAGCTGGTGCCGTCGAACCCTGCCAATCCGGTATCGCTCGGTCAGGCGATTAATGAAGAGCCGCGCATTAATGAGGAGCGTGAGAAAGAGCCGGTTGTCGGTCGTCTTCTCGATATGTCGCTGAAGCTGGAAGGGCTTTATCGCCACGCTTCCACGCACGCTGCGGGCATTGTTATCGGTGACCGGCCTCTGTCGGAGCTGGTGCCGATGTATCGCGATCCGCGCTCGGACATGCCGGTCACTCAGTTCAATATGAAATGGGTTGAGCAGGCCGGTCTGGTAAAGTTCGACTTTCTTGGTCTAAAAACGCTGACGGTACTCAATACAGCCGTGAAGCTGATTGCCCGTAAAGGCGTTGATATCGATCTGCAAACACTGCCGTTTGATGATCAGCTGACCTATGAAATGCTGTCGCGTGGTGAGACGGTCGGCGTGTTTCAGGTGGAATCTGTGGGTATGCGTAAAGCGCTCATCGGGATGAAGCCTGACCGTATCGAGGATATTATTGCGCTTGTGGCGCTGTATCGTCCGGGCCCGATGGAGAATATTCCGACCTATAATGCGCGTAAGCATGGTGAGGAGGAGATTGCCTCTATTCACCCGAAAATCGACCATCTGGTGAAGGAAACGCAGGGTGTTATCGTTTATCAGGAACAGGTGATGCAGATCGCGCAGGAGCTTTCCGGCTATTCGCTTGGTGAAGCGGATTTGCTGCGCCGCGCGATGGGTAAGAAAATCCGCGAGGAAATGGACAAGCAGCGCGTTCGTTTTGTTGATGGTGCGATTGAAGGCGGTGTCGGCAAGGCGCAGGCCAATACGATTTTCGACCTTCTTGCTAAATTTGCTGACTATGGTTTCAATAAATCCCACGCAGCGGCCTATGCGATTGTTTCTTATCATACTGCTTATCTGAAGGCGCATTATCCGGCAGAGTTTCTCGCCGCATCCATGACCTATGATATGAACAACACGGAAAAGCTGAATGATTTCCGTCGTGATGCACTGCGCCTTGGTATTGAGGTGGTGTTGCCGTCGGTCATGACATCCTACCGTCCGTTTGAGGTGGGGGAAGGTAAGATTTTCTATTCACTGGCGGCGATCAAAGGTGTTGGTGATGCTGCTGTTGAGCATATTGTTGAAAAGCGGAAAGAAAAACCGTTTGAAAGCCTTGAGGATTTCTGTGAGCGTGTTGATCCGCGTATGGTCAACCGCCGTGTGTTTGAAAGCCTGATCAATGCCGGTGCACTGGATTGTTTCGGTGTAGACCGCTCGGCTCTGAGCTCCGGTATGGATAGCTTGATGGCCTATACCCAGCGCACGCAGGAAAATGCTAATAGCGGGCAGTCCGATATTTTTGGCACCGGTCTGGTGCCGAAAGAAAAGCTGCAATTGCCGGTGGTAACCCCTTGGACATCATCAGAAAAACTGCACCGCGAATTGCAGGCTGCGGGTTTCTATCTCTCAGCACATCCGCTGGATGATTATAATGAAGCGCTGCAGAAAATGCGTGTTCAAAGCTGGGCTGATTTCTCCAATGCGGTGAAAAAAGGAGCAACCAACGGTCGTCTGGCCGGAACGGTGATCAGCAAGCAGGAGCGCAAGACCAAGACCGGCAATAAGATGGGCATCATCGCCTTTTCCGATGCTACCGGTCAGTTTGAATCAGTACTGTTCTCGGAAGCACTTCAGCAGTTCCGCGACCTGTTGGAGCCCGGACGTTCGGTGGTGATTACCGTTTCCGCTGAAAACCGGCCGGAAGGTGTGAGCCTGCGTATTGCTACGGTCGTGTCACTGGAAGATGAGGCCAGCCGCCTGCAAAAGGCATTGCGCTTGTTTCTACGGAATAGCGATGCGCTCGATCAAATTGTGCCTTACTTCAAAACCCGTGGTGACGGTGAGGTCAGCTTTATCGTGATCAAGGATAATGGTCAGCGCGAGGTCGAAGTTGCCTTGCCGGATCGCTATCGCATCAGTCCGCAGATCGTCAGCGCGATGAAGGCGATCAGCGGTGTAGTGGATGTGGAACTCATCAGCTGATAGCTGACGAATTACTCACCTTGAGACTCAATATATGTTTCATATATAGTACGTATATGAAACATATGTGAGGCCTTATGGGTATTGTGAATATTGAAGACGAGCTGCATGAACAGCTGCGTCTTGCAAGCAAGGTGAGCTGCCGCTCTATTAATGCGCAGGCTGCCTTCTGGATTAAGATCGGTATGTTATGCGAGACCAATCCGACGCTCAGTTTTTCAGAGATTATGCGCCGTGAGCTGAATGCTGCCGGTGTTGCTGTGTCATCGCTGAGTGTGAGTGAAGCATGATTAAGCAACCGCAGGAATTGGCACTGATGGCTGAGGCAGGGCGTTTGCTGGCTTCAGTCTTTGATATGCTGGATAAAACGCCGCTGGAAGGTGTTTCAACGCTTGAGATCAACGACAAAGTCGAGCGCTTTATTACTGAGGATCTGCAATCCCGACCGGCCAGTAAAGGCCAGTATGGCTATCGCTTTGTACTGAATTCTTCAATCAATCATGTGGTTTGCCATGGTGTGCCGTCGCAGTCCGATGTGTTGAAAAGCGGTGATATTGTCAATTTTGATATTACGCTGGAGAAGAATGGCTATATCGCGGATTCCAGCAAAACCTATTGTGTCGGCGAGGTAAATACTGCTGCCAAGCGATTGGTGCGTACCGCTTATGAAGCAATGTGGATGGGCATTGCCACTGTGCGTCCGGGCGCGCGGATCGGCGATATCGGTTGGGCGATTGAGCGCCATGCCAAGCGCAACGGCTATTCGGTTGTGCATGACTATTGCGGTCACGGTATTGGCCGCGAGATGCACGAAGAGCCGCAAATTCTTAATTTCGGTAAACCTGGAACCGGCTTGTTTCTGCAACAAGGCATGGTTTTCACCATTGAGCCGATGCTCAATCAGGGGCGGCGCAATGTAAAGACAGAAGCGGATGAGTGGACTGTCACCACAAAAGACGGGTTACTCTCGGCTCAGTTCGAACATACGGTTGCAGTGACCGCAACAGGCGTATCGGTGCTGACCCTGCGTGCAGATGAAAAGAACTCGCTGCAGGCTAAGCGTCTCGGCTTGATTCCTGCCTGATATAAAAAGCCCGCATTCGAGCGGTTCCAGTTCTGAATGAAACGTTGGAACCGCTCTATCGCTTTATTTGGGCGCATTATCCTACGCAAAACCGCTTCGCACTTTTGCTGGAAATGCTTTTAGCGGGCTTTTTCATTTGATGTTTTAATATGCTGCGGTGAAGCGTTGGCGGATATGTTTGCCTTGTTCTGCTTCATCAAGAATGGCGACAGCCAGATCGCCGACGGTGATTTTACTTTCACCTTTGTCGTCAAAAACCGGAGAATCCTTGCCGAGACGGAATGTGCCGGTGGCTTCACCCGGAACCAGCAGAATGGCAGGTGAAACAAAAGACCAGTCCAGCGTATCTTCGGCTTTTAGATCATTGAGTGCCTGACGGGCACCCAGCGCACCTTCTTTATATTCAGCCGGAAACTCAGGGGAATCCACCAATTGCTGACCGTTGATTTCGAGGCTGCCTGCGCCGCCGACTGCGATCAGACGCTTGATGCCAGCTTTCTTCACCGCTTCACTAATGGATTTGCTGCCCTTGATGTGAATATTGCGGATGTCAGCTTCCTGCCAGCCCGGATTATAGGCGGAGATCACCAGGTCATGGCCTTTTAAAAGGGCGGCTAGCCCGTCTGTGTCCAGAACATCAGCTTTCACCGCAGTGACATTGGCATTGGCTGCGATTTTCTCCGGATGGCGCACAAAAGCGCTGACCTGATGGCCGCGTTTCACGGCTTCATTGAGCAGGGCTGTGCCGACATATCCGCTGGCGCCGATGATTGCAATTTTTGACATGATGCTTACCTCATACTATAAATCTGAGAATTATTTTTAATCAGGTTACGATAGGTAACTATGTAATATGCTTTTAAAGGGCTGTGAAGAATGCACTTTAAAGTTGGCAGGTTACATCAAAGTAACCACCTGTTCTGCCCGTAAATGCAGATTAATTATGGTGATGGACAGGAGAAGGATGAAGGCAATGGCATCTCAAACCAAGGCTATGCAGAAAAAAATATCTGTCGTGGATAGTGATGAAACTCAAAAAACTGTCCCGCTGCTGGCAGACACTGCCGGTTTCGCAACGGATGAAGACGGCACTTGCCCGATCCGCGAGGTGCTGGATCGCGTTGGGGATACATGGAGCCTGCTGGTTATTCTCAATCTGCAACAGGGCACTGTGCGGTTCAATGCGCTGCGCCGTCTGATTGAGGGTATTTCGCAACGTATGTTGACAGTGACTTTGCGCTCGTTAGAGCGTGACGGTTTGGTGCTACGTATTGTGCGCCCGACATCACCACCGGAGGTGGAATATTCGCTGACACCACTTGGTATGTCGCTGGCCAAGCCGATTGATAGTCTGGGGCAATGGGCCGTTGATAATCGTCATATGATGCGCGAAGAGCGTGCGCGCTTTGATGCTCAACAGTGATGAGACCGGTATTTCACTCTTAAGAATGTGGTTCGCTTTATTGCTGGTCAGCCTATTCGACATAAAACAGCAAAAGCAATGCAACCAGCATGGCCGGCACAAGACATAGCGCAGACATGTTCAGAATTGCGGTCACCGGCTGCTGCAATGATGCATTCTTTTTATAGCGTGCGGATGCCTTAAACGACTTTACACATTGGTAGATGACCAGATAGCTGCCCATGGCGATCAGTCCGAGTGTCCAGCCTGATAGGATAGTTTGTGTCGGCTGTCCCGGAACGCCGATGATCCACGGAATAATCAGAAGTCCGCAAATAGCTGCAATCAAATCCGGATAGAAGCGTATAATGAGTTTTGTCATATTAAGATGATCTCTGTCCGGACGCATTTTGAAATCTGTGCTATCGGTTTTGAACTGAAAATCAGAACCATACAAGCAGCTATAGCCGTGCCAGTGCTCCGGTTTTGCTGATATCCGGCGATTTGGCATTTGATTTGCAGCAGTCTGAGCCTCAGGCCTTGACAACAACGGCTCCCACTCCTTAAAAGCCGCTCAGGATTTCAGGGCATCTTCGCAGATTCCCTGTATCTGTAGACGTGTCCCGTGAATAATTGCCTCATTCGCTGTTGCAATGTTCTGTCAGTCTTCTCAGTGAGAGGACAGAGGAGGGCGCGTTTCCTTCGAGCGAGGCAGATAAGCTGCCGCGCCGCTATCAATATACAAGGGAAATGCGATGAGTAAGCGCGAATCTTCCAAATATAAAATTGACCGCCGTCTTGGCGAAAACATCTGGGGCCGTCCTAAATCCCCGGTAAACCGTCGTGAATACGGCCCAGGTCAGCACGGTCAGCGCCGTAAGGGCAAGCTCTCCGACTTCGGTATTCAGCTGCGCGCAAAGCAGAAGCTGAAAGGCTTCTACGGCGACATCTCCGAAAAGCAGTTCCGTAAAACTTACGAAGAAGCTGCTCGTCGTAAGGGCGATACAGGTGAAAACCTGATCGGTCTGCTGGAAAGCCGTCTGGACGCAGTTGTATACCGCGCCAAGTTCGTACCGACCATCTTTGCTGCCCGTCAGTTCATCAACCACGGTCACGTAAACGTAAACGGTCGTCGCGTTAACATTCAGTCCTACCGCCTGAAGGCTGGTGACGTTGTTGAAGTTCGTGAAAAGTCCAAGCAGCTGGTTATCGTTCTGGAAGCTATCCAGCTCGCAGAACGCGATGTTCCTGACTACATCGTTGCTGACCACGGCAAACTGACTGCAACATACAGCCGCGTTCCAGGCCTGTCCGACGTTCCTTACGCCGTTCAGATGGAACCAAATCTGGTTGTTGAATATTACTCCCGTTAATCGTGAGTATGGCGGAGTTCTCCGCTGTGAAATCAGAGCCGCTGCGATATTTCGCGGCGGCTTTTTTGTTTTGGATAAGCCATCTTCCCCTTTCATCAGGGGGCTGCCTTATGTATTGTCACGCAAACTGTAAGAAAAAAATCTGGAGTGCAGGTCTATGGCAGGCTCAGTCAATAAAGTTATTCTCGTTGGTAATCTCGGAGCGGATCCTGAAATCCGTCGTCTGAATTCCGGTGAGCCGGTTGCAAATCTGCGTATCGCAACATCCGAAAGCTGGCGCGATCGCCAGAGCGGTGAGCGCAAAGATAAAACCGAATGGCACAGCGTTGTGATTTTCAACGAAAATCTGGCCAAGGTTGCAGAACAGTACCTGAAAAAAGGCGCGAAAGTTTACATCGAAGGTCAGCTGCAGACCCGCAAATGGACCGACCAGAACGGCAATGATAAATACACGACTGAAATCGTGTTGCAGAAATTCCGTGGTGAGTTGCAGATGCTCGACAGCCGTGGTGAAGGCGGCGGTGGCGGTGGCCGTTTTGAAGGTAGCGGCAGCGGCGGCGATCGTTTTAGCGGCGGTTCATCCCGTGGCGGTGATTACGGCGGCAACAATAATAGCGGCGGTAATGATTTCGGCCGTTCCAGCCCGCAGCAGCAGTCCGGTGGTTTCAGCCATGATTTGGACGATGATATCCCGTTTTGAGGCTATCTGTTTCAAAAGAAAAGCCCGCGTTTATCGCGGGCTTTTTGTTATTCAGACTCCGGTGATCAGAGAGCGGACACCGTCGGCCACAAATTGCACTGCCAAAGCCGCAAGGATCACGCCGAGCAGGCGGGTGAGGATGGAGCGGCCTGTTTCCCCTAAAAAGCGGTCAACGCGCTCTGCGAGCAAAAATACGACATAGGAAATCAGAATACAGGCAAGCAAAATGCCGAGCAGTGCCAGTCTGGTGCCTATGGTCGGAAAACTGCCGCCGAGCAGCACGGTAGCGGAGATCGCGCCCGGACCTGCAATCAGCGGAATGGCCAGCGGGAAGGCTGCCACATTGCGGATATGGTCTTTGGTAATCGCCACCGTCGCGCTTTTCTCATGGCGCTCCTGACGGCGCTCAAAAATCATTTCAAAAGCAATCCAGAACAGCAGTAGGCCACCGGCAACGCGGAAAGCGCCCAGCGTAATGCCGAACATCATCAGAATTTGTGCGCCGGCAATGGCGAAAAGTGCCAGAATGATAAAGCCGATAATACTGGCGCGCTTGGCGACCTGCGCTCTCTCGCGGCGATCCATACCGGTGGTAACCGCCAGAAACAGTGGCGCAAGACCCGGCGGATCAATGGTGACGAGCAATGTGACAAAGGCGCTGAAAAGACTGTCGTAAAAGCTCATCCGTGTCCCCGTTCTTATATTTATGGTGCTATTACCATGATTATGCATGGCTTTATGTTACCTGTGCAAGATGTGTTATTGCACAGTGTGCTCTGGTCTGCGAACGGTCTGAAATACCGATATGGAGACTGGTTTTTACTGTTCGTGCAAATAATCACGGATTTGCCTTTTAAATCCGTGCTTATTTGCCTTTGTGATGGAAAAACTGCACATTTGATGTGTATGAAAGCCGCTGTGTGGCAGTCGAAATTTCGTGATTTTGATGTTATGGGATAGAGTATAATCAACCAAAACTAATCGATTCTTTACGAAAGATATTTGAATAGTGACAGACCTTACTCCGCCGCCCGGTTCAGACGAATTTAACGGTATTGAACCGATTTCTATTGTGGAGGAGATGCAGCGGTCCTACCTCGATTACGCGATGAGCGTTATCGTCAGCCGCGCGCTTCCTGATGTTCGTGACGGGTTGAAGCCGGTTCACCGGCGTATTCTCCATGCCATGAATGAAATGGGGCTTGCCTGGAACCGCTCCTACCGTAAATCTGCCGGTGTCGTCGGTGAAGTGATGGGTAAATACCATCCGCATGGTGACGCCTCGATTTATGACGCATTGGTGCGTATGGCGCAGGACTTTTCCATGCGCGAGCCGCTGGTTGACGGGCAGGGGAACTTCGGTTCTGTTGACGGCGACAGTGCTGCGGCGATGCGTTATACCGAGTGCCGTCTGGAAAAAGTTTCCTCGGTTCTGCTCGAAGATATCGACAAAGATACAGTTGATTTTCAGGACAACTATGATGGCCGCGAACAGGAGCCTAAAGTGCTTCCGGCGCGCTATCCGAACCTGCTGGTCAATGGTTCCGGCGGTATTGCCGTTGGTATGGCCACCAATATTCCGCCGCATAACTTAGGTGAAGTGATCAATGGCTGTATCGCCCTGATCGACAATCCTGAAATGTCGCTGGAAGAGATGATTGAGATCATTCCGGGGCCGGATTTCCCGACCGGTGGTCTGATTCTCGGTCGTGCAGGCATTTACTCTGCTTACAGCACCGGTCGCGGTTCTGTGCTGATGCGTGGCCGTGTGGCGATTGAGCCAATGCGCAATGATCGTGAATCCATCGTGATCACGGAAATTCCGTATCAGGTCAATAAAGCGACCATGATTGAGAAAATGGCTGAATTGGTGCGCGACAAGCGTATCGAGGGCATTTCCGATCTGCGTGACGAGTCCGACCGTGAAGGTTACCGCGTTGTTGTTGAGCTCAAGCGTGATGCCAATGCGGATGTGGTGCTGAACCAGCTTTACCGCTACACGCCTTTGCAGACCTCTTTCGGCTGCAATATGGTGGCGCTGAATGGCGGTAAGCCGCAACTGTTGACACTGATGGAAGTGCTGAATGCGTTTGTGCATTTCCGTGAGGAAGTTGTCAGCCGCCGTACCAAGTTCCTGCTCAATAAAGCCCGCGAACGCGCGCATGTCTTGGTTGGTCTGGCGATTGCTGTTGCCAATATCGACGAAATTATTGCACTGATCCGCCGTGCGCCGGATCCGGCAACCGCGCGTGAGCAGTTGATGACACGCCGCTGGCCGGCTGCTGATATCGCACCGCTGATCCGTCTGATTGATGATCCGCGTCATGTGCTGAACGACGATAATACCTATAATCTGTCGGAAGAGCAGGCGCGTGCAATTCTGGAACTGCGTTTGCAGCGCCTGACAGCTCTTGGCCGTGACGAAATCGCTGATGAACTCAACAAGATCGGCGAAGAAATTAAAGATTATCTGGCAATTCTCGCATCGCGTGAGCGCATTCTGTCCATCGTTAAGGACGAAATGGCTGCGGTTCGTGATGAATTCGCTACGCCGCGTCGCACAGAACTGACACTCGGCGGTGCTGATATGGACGATGAAGACCTCATCGCCCGAGAAGATATGGTGGTTACCGTCAGTCATGCCGGTTACATCAAACGCGTACCGCTGAACACCTATCGTGCGCAGCGCCGCGGCGGTAAAGGCCGTTCAGGTATGGCGACAAAGGACGAGGATTTCGTTACCCGTCTGTTCGTGGCCAATACCCATACACCGGTGCTGTTCTTCTCCTCACGCGGTATTGTTTATAAAGAAAAAGTCTGGCGTTTGCCGGTCGGTACGCCGCAGTCTCGCGGTAAGGCATTGATTAATATGCTGCCTTTGCAGCAAGGTGAGCGTATCACCACGATCATGCCATTGCCTGAGGATGAGGCAAGCTGGGCGGAACTCGACGTTATGTTCGCTACAACACGCGGTACAGTACGTCGTAACAAGTTGTCTGATTTCGTTCAGGTGAACCGCAATGGTAAGATTGCGATGAAGCTGGAAGAAGAGGGCGATGAAATCCTCTCGGTTGATACTTGTACGGTCAATGATGACGTGCTGCTCACCGCTGCCGGTGGCCAGTGTATCCGTTTCCGTGTGGATGATGTTCGTGTCTTTGCCGGTCGTAACTCGATTGGTGTGCGCGGTATCAATCTGGCGGATGGCGATAAAGTTATCTCCATGGCTATTCTGGAGCATGTGGAAGCAACACCGGCCGAGCGTACAGCCTATCTGAAGCGAGCAATTGCGGAACGCCGCAGCCTTGGCTCGGATGATGTGGAAGATATCGCAGTCGTCGGTGAAGACGTGACCGAAGATACGGAGCTGAATGATGAGCGCTATGAAGAGCTGAAAGCCCATGAGCAGACTGTTCTGACAGTCAGCGAGTTCGGTTACGGCAAGCGTTCTTCTTCCTATGAATTCCGTATTTCCGGCCGTGGCGGTAAGGGTATCCGTGCAACGGATACATCGAAAGCCGATGAGATCGGTGCACTGGTTGCGCTCTTCCCGGTTGAAGCAAGCGACCAGATTCTGCTGGTTTCGGATGGCGGTCAGCTAATCCGCGTTCCGGTTAGCGGTATTCGCATTGCCGGTCGTTCCACCAAGGGGGTGACAATCTTCAATACCGCTGACGGTGAAAAGGTTGTGTCGGTAGAACGTATTTCTGAAACCGATGATGAAGAGGATGAAACCTCGGAAACAGCGGGTGATCAGACACCGGTTCAGGAAACTGCCCCGACGGGTGGTGATGAACCTGCCGCTGAATAAGCTTTAAAACAAAAACGCCCTGTCAATTTTGACAGGGCTTTTTTATTGCCATTAAAGCATTTTACATTCAAGTTGGAACAATTGAATGGCATGACAATGCGATAAAATAAGGAAACTAGAGCGAGCACTGCGATCCAATCTGGACTAAACCGCTTTAGACAAAGAAAAAAGGCGGTGTCTTCTCACACCGCCTTGAATAAAAGCCTGGACTGGAGGTTCCGGCTGCAACTTCCCTCTAATCTAGAGGGATATTTTGTATGTAATTAGGCCTGAATTGGGCAAAACCAAGATATCTCACTTTGTTCAGGCATGTGTAATGCGTTTTGATCGGGTGCCCCGTGCAACACGTCGCACGGAACGCAGGTCGAATGCAGACTTCTGGTTGTTAAAACGTCTTGAAGCGCTTTCTTCGATCATCAGGATAATGGCTGCAAACATCATCGCGACGATCATTGAGATTGCGAGAATAAATAGCATCATCATAGTATCCTTTCGCTTATATTACGCACAAGCGAGACAAAGGTTGCATAAAAACTTTCATTTTATGGTATGGGGTGGCGATGAACGCCTTATGATGTTTGTATTATAGGCGCTTATCTGTGAACTCTTACTGACAGCCGCATTCATGCTAGGTTCACTTTGCTAATCCGTAAACTTATGCTTTTGATGTAAGACTACGGCTTAGATAAAGGTGTAAGAGTCGTTCGATTTAGAGCGCATTCCGAAAAGTGCGAAGCGGTTTTCGGGATAAAATGCGCGTAAAAACAAAAAAGATAGAGCGGTTTCAACGCTTCAATATTAACTGAAACCGCTCTAAACAAATGAAACACTTCCGGTGATTGAAATCTCTGAAGAGAATGATTAACTCAGTAGCCATGAAAACAGCTCTCTATGCAGGATCGTTTGATCCGGTCACCAATGGTCATCTTGATGTTCTGCGCGGAGCCCTCGGGTTTGCCGATAAGGTGATTGTTGCCATCGGCGTTCATCCGGGGAAAACTCCGATGTTCAGCTTTGAGGAACGTGTCGCTTTGCTGCGCGAGGCCGGAGAGCAGGCTTTCGGTTCCGATTCCAGTCGTATTGATTATACGAGTTTCAGTGGTCTGGTGGTTGATACGGCCAGAAGCCACAACGCAACGCTGATGATCCGCGGTTTGCGCGATGCCACAGATTTCGACTATGAAATGCAGATGGCCGGTATGAATGCAGGCATGGTGCCGGAAATTCAGACCGTGTTTTTGCCTGCTTCCCCGCATGTGCGTTTTATTACTGCCACACTGGTGCGCCAGATTGCGGCAATGGGGGGCGATGTCAGCCGGTTTGTGCCGCCTGTTATTGAAAACGCCCTTCGCACAAAGCTCAAAAAATAAGATCAGCCTTAAACAGGAAAAATCATGTCCTTTTTGCGTAAATTACTGGCCGTCACGGCTTTTCTCGCATTTTCAGCCACAGCCGCATTACAGCCAGCCAATGCGCAGGCCGCAGATCCGGAAAATACCGTTGTTCTGACACTGAAAGACGGCGATGTAACGATTGCATTGCGTCCTGATCTGGCACCAAAACATGCCGAACAGATCAAAAAGCTTGTACGTGACGGCGCTTACAACGGCGTTGTTTTCCATCGTGTGATTGACGGCTTCATGGCGCAGACCGGTGACGTGGAATTCGGCAATGCAGATAAGGGCTATAATCCGGGTCGTGCGGGAACCGGCGGTTCTTCTTACGGCAATATTCCGGCAGAATTCTCAAAAGAACCTTTTGTTCGCGGCACAGTCGGTATGGCGCGCAGCTCGTCCCCGAATTCTGCAAATTCGCAGTTTTTCATTATGTTTGACGAAGGTTCCTTCCTGAACGGTGAGTATACCGTTGTCGGTCAGGTCACCAGCGGCATGGAAGTCGTCGATAAAATCAAAAAAGGCAGCAAATCTGCCAATGGTGCAGTTGATAATCCTGACCGTATCGTTAAAGCCATTGTTCTGGCTGATCGTAAATAAAAATAAGATTGCTTTTTGTTAGACGAAAAGCATTCTGTTTGTGACTTACGCATTATCCAATGCACCTGAGCGGGATGAGATGCTCGTTCAGTCTTTGCAGGAAATGCTCAAATTCTAACAGGACTGCCGGTTGAGCAGTCTGACAATATACAGGAGAGGCCCTATGGCTTATAAAGATCCGGAAAATACACTGGTACTGGAAACCACCAAGGGTACTGTTGCAATCGAACTTTATCCTGATCTGGCACCAGGTCACGTTGCCCGCATTAAAGAGCTGGCACGCGAAGGCGCATATGACGGCGTTGTATTCCATCGCGTTATCGATGGTTTCATGGCGCAGACCGGCGACGTGAAGTTCGGTAAGCAGGGCGGTTCCAGCTTCAACCCATCCCGCGCCGGTATGGGCGGTTCGGACAAGCCTGACCTGAAGGCAGAATTCAGCAACACCAAGCACGTACGCGGTACCTGCTCGATGGCTCGCAGCCAGAATCCGAATTCGGCTAACTCCCAGTTCTACATCTGCTTTGCTGATGCTCCTTGGCTGGATCGCCAGTACTCCGTATGGGGTCAGGTTATCGAAGGCATGGACAATGTCGACAAAATCAAGCGCGGTGAGCCGGTAACGGATCCGGATTCAATTACATCCGCTAAAATCGCTGCCGACATTTAATCTGTCAGCCTGCTGATTTGAGGGCGCGTTATGGTACAAACCATAACGCGCCCTTTATTTTTTGCCCGCTGTTCTGTATGGCAGGGCAATGCGAATTTTAGAAAAATTTGAACTCCCTGAAATTGAGGCCAGTGATGCGCGTCGATCTGTTTGATTTTGACCTGCCGGAAGAGCGTATTGCGCTGCGTCCGGTGACCCCGCGCGATCATGCAAAACTGTTGCGCGTTATCCCTGATCAGCCTTTGCAGGATCTGCATGTCGGTGATTTGCCGGATTTGTTGCGTGAAGGTGATGCGCTGGTCTTCAATGATACCAAAGTTATTCCGGCGCAGCTGGAAGGCACACGCGAGCGTGACAGTACAGTCGCAACCGTGAGTGCAACCTTGCATATGCGTACTGGTGCTGATCGCTGGAAAGCGTTTTTGCGCCCTGCAAAGCGCGTTAAGGAAGGCGAACGCATCCGTTTCGGTCATTCCGGTTCCAGCTGTTTCTTGGGCACATTGGATGCACTGGTTGCAGAAAAACACGACAGCGGCGAAGTGCTGCTGGTGTTTGATGTCTCCGGCGCTGTGCTGGATGAGGCGATTGCTTCGGTCGGACATATTCCGCTGCCGCCTTATATTGCGTCCAAACGGGCGGAAGATGCGCAGGACAGACAGGACTATCAGACCGTCTACGCCCGTGAAGAAGGGGCTGTTGCAGCACCGACTGCCGGTTTGCATTTCACGCCGGAACTGCTGGAACGTATCCGCGCCAAAGGCGTGGAAGAACATTTTGTGACCCTGCATGTGGGCGCAGGCACATTCCTGCCGGTTAAGGCCGATGATACTGCCGATCACAAAATGCATGCGGAAATCGGTTATGTCTCAGAGGAAACCGCAGCAGCACTCAATCGCGTGCATGAGCGTGGCGGACGGATTATCTCTGTCGGCACGACATCACTGCGCCTGATTGAAAGTGCTGCAGGCGAGGACGGTATTATTCGTCCGTGGTCAGGTGCGACCGATATTTTCATCACGCCCGGCTATAAGTTTCGCGCGATTGATATGCTGATGACCAATTTTCATCTGCCGCGCTCGACATTGTTCATGCTGGTCTCGGCTTTCAGCGGTTTCGAGACAATGCAGGCGGCCTATGCCCATGCCATTAGCAATGAATACCGGTTTTATTCCTATGGCGATGCCAGCCTTCTGACGCTTCGCACTTAATGGACTCTGATATGACTAGTGAAAATTTTGAATTCAAAGTGCTGGCAACAGATGGCAAAGCACGTCGCGGTGAAATCACCATGCCGCGCGGCACTATCCGCACGCCGGCCTTTATGCCGGTTGGCACCGCAGGCACCGTCAAAGCCATGTATATGGATCAGGTTAAAGATCTTGGCGCTGATATCATTCTCGGCAATACCTATCATCTGATGCTGCGTCCGGGTGCTGAGCGAGTGGCACGCCTTGGCGGTTTGCATGAATTTGGCGGCTGGCAGGGGCCGATCCTCACCGATTCCGGTGGTTTTCAGGTGATGTCGCTGGCGCAGTTGCGTAAGCTGACAGAGCAGGGCGTAACCTTCCGTTCGCATATTGACGGCCGCGCTTATGAAATGTCACCGGAGCGCTCGATTGAAATTCAGGGGCTGCTCGATAGCGATATCCAGATGCAGCTGGATGAGTGTACCGCACTGCCTGCATCCTTCAATGTAATGCAGAAAGCGATGGAACTGTCATTGCGCTGGGCAGAACGTTGTAAAGTGGCCTTCGGCGATCAGCCGGGCAAGGCGATGTTCGGTATTGTGCAGGGTGGCGATAATGTGCAGCTGCGCGAGCAGTCCGCACAGGCGCTGAAGGATATGGATCTCAAAGGCTATGCCGTTGGTGGTCTGGCTGTTGGTGAGCCGCAGCAGGTAATGCTGGATATGCTGGATGTGACCTGTCCGATCCTGCCGCATGAAAAGCCACGCTATCTGATGGGCGTTGGTACGCCGGATGATATGCTGAAATCGGTTGCACGCGGTATTGATATGTTCGACTGCGTTATGCCAACCCGTGCAGGTCGTCACGGTCTGGCCTTTACCCGACGCGGTAAGGTAAACCTGCGTAATGCGCGTCATGCGGAAGATCATCGCCCGCTGGATGAAATGTCCACCTGTCCGGCATCGAGCCAGTATAGCCGCGCCTATCTGCACCATCTGGTGAAATCCAATGAAGCACTGGGCGGTATGCTGCTGACATGGAACAACCTGCATTATTATCAGTATTTGATGCAGGGTATCCGCGACGCGATTGAAGCGGGTCGTTTCAAGGACTTCTTTGAAGAGACGACAGCAGAATGGGCCAAAGGCGATATTGCGCCTTTGGGATAATTAAAAGAAAAGCGGGAGAAGTCCCGCTTTTTTATTATTCTGCTGCTTGTTTTGCCGCTTCCAGCAAATCGCTAACCATATCCAGTGTCAGCTCGTCATAATGCGAGATGATGCGGCTTGGTTCAAAATGTGAGACATGCAGGTCTGTATAGCCGAAGTCCACGGCAATCACCGGAATACCTGCTGCTTTTGCAGCATCAATATCGGCTCGGCTGTCGCCAACCATAATTGCCTGATGCGGATTACCCTGCGTCTGTGCAATTGTATCTGTCAGATGGCGCGGATCAGGTTTGCGGTAAGGGAAGGTGTCCTGTCCGCAGATGGCGAGAAAACGATGCGCTTCGCCCATGCCTTCGAGCAATGTTTTGGCGCTGATTTCAAATTTATTAGTGCAAACAGCAAGGCCATATCCCGCATCGCTCAAACGGTCGAGACAGGCCAGCACGCCGGGATAGAAAACTGAGCTGCCCGGCATATTGCCGTTATAATGTTCCATGAACAGAGCAAACAATTTTTGCATATCAGCATCGGTCAGCTGACGGTTCTGTGCCTGATAAGCGCGTTCAATCATCACTTTAGCGCCGGAGCCGACAAATTTGCGTAAGGCAACAGGATCAGCCGGTGTCAGACCACCTGCAATCAGGCAATGGTTGAGACTGTCGAGCAAATCCGGAGCGGTATCGACCAATGTGCCATCGAGATCAAACACAATAACGGGACGTGCTGCGGAGCTGGCGGAGGAATGAGACATATCTGCCCTTTGACTTGTCACTATTTCACAGAGCGGTCACCAAAACGCGCCGCAATCATTACAAAACCTATCTGAAATGTCGTTTATTGATAGTCTTTTTCAGTAAATAGATGAAATGAGAACAATAATATATTTGCCGCGCGTGATGCCCGTGCTACAGCAGTGCGGAAATAAGCGGCATTAATGATGTTTTGCGCCTTGTTTGTACAACTTGTTAAGGCTTACAGCGTTTTGCAGTCAAAGCTGCAGATGAAAATACGGGAAGCAGATTTATGAGTTCGGTCGATCCGCGCCAGTTGAAAATTGCCGCAGCTGCTGAGGCTTTAACCCATGTGAAAAGTGGTATGAAGCTTGGCATCGGCACAGGCTCGACAGCGGAAGAATTCGTGCGTTTGCTGGCTGTTAAAGTAGCTGAAGGCTTTGAAATCATCGGTGTGCCGACTTCTGAGCGTACTGCTGCTTTGTGTAATGAGCTGGGCGTGCCGCTGACAACACTGGAAGAAACCCCGCATCTTGATCTCACCATTGACGGTGCAGATGAAGTTGACGGTGATCTGTCGCTGATCAAAGGCGGCGGCGGTGCTTTATTGCGCGAGAAAATTGTCGCCGCTGCATCTGATGCTATGATCGTTATTGCTGACGAATCAAAAGTCGTTGATACACTCGGACGATTCCCGCTGCCGGTTGAAGTGAACCGTTTTGGCCTTGCCGCAACGAAAATTGCGATTGAAAAGGCCATTACGGATCTTGGTCTGGAAGCGCCGCTGAGCCTGCGCATGAAAGACGGCGAAATTTTTGTGACGGATGGCGGGCATTATATTCTGGATGCATCTTTTGGCCGTATTCCGGATACAAAAGCATTATCAGGCGCACTCTTCGCTATTCCCGGCGTGGTTGAGCATGGTTTGTTTATCGGGCTTGCGCGTGCTGCGGTTATCGCGGGCACCTCAGGTATCCGGACACTGTAGCGCATTCCGAAAAGTGTGAGCGGTTTTCGGATAAAATGCGCGTAAAGACAAAAAAGCAGAGTGGTTTCGACGGTTCAATATGAACTGAAACTGCTCTCTTAATTCTGTAATTCATATCTGTCCGGCAACGGTCAGAAATAAAAAAATCGCATACCGTTGTTCCTGATGAACCGGAAATGCACTCAATAAAAAACGGAGTATTGACCATATGACCAAGGCAATTGGCTATCGCCGTCTTATTGCGCCACTGGCGGCGCTTACAGTGTTGGCTGGTGTCAATCTCGCGCAGGCTCAGGAGGCTTCACAGTCTCATCTGGCAGCTGCGCGTGCTGCAATCGCGGCTATCGGCGCTACTGAACAGTTCGACGGCATTCTGCCACGCGCTGCGCAGGCACTGAAGGCTGAACTGATTCAGAAAGACCCGAATCTGGAAGCAATCATCACCAAAACCGTTGATGATAAGGCAATCGCACTGGCTGCCCGTCGTTCCGATCTGGAAACTGAAGCTGCCCGCGTTTATGCAACATCTTTCACAGAAGAAGAGCTGAAATCTATCAGCACATTCTATACTTCTGAAGCTGGTAAGAAACTGATCTCGGAAGGTCCGATTGTAACCCGTGAAGTGCTGAAGGCTGCTGAAGTCTGGCAGAACGGCGTTGCCCGTGATTTGGCGATGCAGGTTGGTGAAGTTCTGTCGAAGGCTGCCGGCAGCGCAGCTCCTGCTGCTGCTGAATAAAGGCAAGTAGCGCAGCTCAAGGCTAGCGCCGAATAAGTTTTATAAGCTTATGCAAAAAGCCCGGCCTCTGAGCCGGGCTTTTTTTGTTTTAGATAGTTTTCTGGCTTTCAGTGCCGCCTCTTGTTAAACCATGTGCCAAGCAACATATTCTGAAACAGATCAAAAACTTCGGAGAATAAAATGACCAGTTATGACTATGACCTGTTTGTGATCGGCGGCGGTTCCGGCGGTGTGCGGGCAGGGCGTCTTGCCGGAGCAATGGGAAAGAAAGTCGGGCTGGCTGAAGAATATCGTCTGGGCGGTACCTGTGTCATTCGTGGTTGTGTGCCGAAAAAACTTTATGTCTACGCATCCCAGTTTCCAGAGCATTTCAGTGATGCTGCCGGTTATGGCTGGACGGTCGGCGAAAGCAGCTTTGACTGGTCAAAGCTCGTCTCCAATAAAGTGACTGAAATTGCGCGTCTTGAAGGTTTCTATGTCAAAGGACTGGATAACGCTAAAACAGAGATAATCCGAGATCGTGCCGAGTTGCAGGATGCTCATACGATTAAACTGGTCAATTCAGGCAAGACTGTTACCGCCGAAACCATTCTGATTGCCACCGGTGGTCATCCGTTTATGGATGACGCCATGCCGGGGCACGAGCTTTGCGTGAATTCCGATCAGATTTTTGATCTGCCGGAATTGCCGAAATCCATCGTCATTCAGGGCGGCGGTTATATTGCGGTAGAATTCGCCGGTATTTTCAACGGTCTGGGCGTTGAGACCACGCTGGTCTATCGCGGCAAGCAAATTTTGAAAAACTTTGATAGCGATGCATTCCGCCTCGTTACAGATTCTATGATTGAAAAAGGTATCCGTATTGTTACGGAAACCAAAGTGGATGCAGTTACGGAAGCTGAAGGCGACTACCGTCTGAATGTCACCCTGAGCAACGGCGAAGTTCTGGCTGCGGATCAGGTGTTGCAGGCAATCGGCCGTGTGCCGAACACCAAAGGTCTCGGCCTCGAAAATGCCGGTGTGAAGCAGGCTGCTGACGGCTCGATCATCGTGGATGAATATTCTCATACCAATATTGAGAATATCTGGGCGGTGGGCGATGTGACCAACCGTGTTCAGCTGACGCCGGTCGCTATTCACGAGGCTATGTGCTTCCTTGAAACCGCATTTAAGGGCAATCCGGTTCGCCCTGATCATGAATTGATTCCAACCGCAGTTTTCTCCCAGCCGGAAATCGGCACTGTCGGTATGTCGGAAGAAGAAGCTGCCAAACAATATGCGAATGTTGAAATCTATCGCGCATTGTTCCGCCCGATGCGTAACACGCTGGCCGGTCGTTTCGACAAGATGCTGACCAAGCTGGTGGTTGATGGGGACAGCCGTAAAGTACTGGGCGCCCATGTAGTCGGCCCTGATGCCGGTGAAATGGCGCAGCTGCTCGGTGTGGCCTTGAAAGCTGCGGCAACAAAGGATGATTTCGACCGCACCATGGCACTGCATCCTTCCGCCGCGGAAGAGTTTGTAACCATGTATACGCCGAGCTACCGCTTGGTGAACGGTGTGCGCGAAGGCTGAGTTATTCGCTTTAAAAATAAGACAGAGTGACAGATCGGCGGTGCAAATCGCCGGTTTTTCATTAGAAAATTACAATAAGCTCTCTGAATCTTCGCAAAAATGACAGGCCGATGCTCATCCTTTCAATTGCGGCTGGTTTATTGTCTTGTGGTGGATTATATACGCAGGGTTGTTATCGCAATGGTGCGGTACAGCAGGGGATATTGAAAAAAACTTTAACTAAAAGTTTGAAAATAACACAGGTGCTATAATGACGAAGAACTGGACACCGCAATCCTGGAGAGGCATGCCGATTAAGCAAGTGCCTTCTTATCCGGACGCGCAGGCTTTGGCCGATGTCGAGGCTCGTCTGCGTACATATCCGCCTTTGGTTTTTGCAGGGGAAGCGCGCAAGCTTACCAGGCAACTGGCCGAAGTGGCTGAAGGTCGCGCCTTCCTTTTACAGGGTGGTGATTGTGCAGAAAGCTTTGCGGAACATGGCGCGGACAATATCCGCGACTTTTTCCGCGTATTTCTGCAGATGGCTGTCGTACTGACTTTTGGCGGATCACAGCCCGTGGTTAAAATTGGCCGTATTGCCGGTCAGTTTGCCAAGCCGCGCTCCAGCGATATTGAATCAATCAATGGTGTGGAATTGCCGTCTTACCGCGGTGATGTCATCAATGGTATTGAGTTCAATGAAGCCTCGCGCATTCCTGATCCGAACCGTCAGGAAATGGTTTACCGCCAGTCTGCGGCAACGCTCAACCTGCTGCGTGCTTTCGCACAGGGTGGCTATGCCAATCTGGAAAACGTGCATAAGTGGACGCTCGGCTTTGTCTCTGACAGCCCGCAAAATGAGCGTTACATTGCGCTGGCCAACCGTATTTCTGAAACCATCAATTTCATGCGCTCTATCGGTATTACCGCAGACAGCAACCATGCGCTGCGCGAAACCGATTTCTACACTAGCCATGAAGCATTGCTGCTTGGCTATGAAGAAGCATTGACCCGTGTGGATTCGACCTCGGGCGACTGGTATGGCACATCCGGCCACATGATGTGGATCGGTGACCGTACCCGTCAGCTTGACCATGCGCATATTGAATATTGCCGTGGTATCAAGAACCCGATTGGTATGAAATGCGGTCCGTCACTGGAAGCCGATGATCTGCTGCGCCTCATTGACCGTCTGAATCCGGAAAATGAAGCCGGTCGTCTGACCCTGATCGCCCGTTTTGGTTATGACAAGGTAGAAGATCATCTGCCACGTCTGATCCGTGCGGTTGAGAAGGAAGGCCGTAAGGTTGTCTGGTCTTGCGATCCGATGCATGGCAACACTATCACTGCTGCGGGCTACAAAACCCGTCCGTTTGATCGTGTTCTGAAAGAAGTACAGAGCTTCTTTGCAGTGCATCAGGCCGAAGGCACCCATGCCGGTGGTATTCATATCGAAATGACCGGTAAGAATGTGACTGAATGCACCGGTGGTGCACGTGCTATTTCTGCGGAAGAATTGTCCGATCGTTACCACACCCATTGCGACCCGCGCCTCAATGCGGATCAGGCTCTGGAACTGGCTTTCCTCGTGGCAGAGCTTCTCAAAAAAGAACGTGATTCACAGCCTCAAAAAGTTGCGGCAAGTGCATAATTTTTAACGCATAAAATGAATTTCGGGCGGGGCTTGGTTCCCGCCCGTATTGTATTTTTTGACGGGTTTACTGCGGGGCATAATGGAACGCATCTTCAAAGCATTTATCAACTCCATGCGGGCGCTGAACCATCTGGCACGCTTTGAAAAACCGGTGCAGCAGGAGCTGGTTTTGTTGCTGGTGTCCTTGCCGGTGGCGTGGTTCGTAGCGACAGACATGGCTTCTTATCTGCTGCTGGTTGGCGCAGTGGTGTTTCTGCTGCTGGTGGAAATCATCAACACGTCCGTGGAAGCAACCTGCAACGCAATTAGTCGTGATTTCAAAAAAGACATTCAAATTGCTAAAGATTGCGGATCGCTTGCCGTGTTGATCGCTTCGATCATGTGTGCTGCGGTCTGGATTTATCATCTCTGGCCTTATGTGCCGACGCTGGTTTTTCCTGCCTGAATAAAGATAAATATGAGCATGTCAGCGTTTTGAAAAAGGCATGACTTGACGGGAAAAACAAGGGCTTCGGGAGGGGCGCGCAATGAGTGAGCATATATTCGACGGTGCACAGCTGCAGAATATCCGTTATGAAAATGCGGATATGGCCAATGCGGAGTTTCATGGTGTAAACTTTGCAAATGCTCAGTTTTATGCCGTTTTGACCAAGGCCAAATTTACCGATACGAATTTAAGTGATGCAGTTTTTGACGACGTTAATCTCTCCGGCACACGTTTGAACAATGTCAATTTGTCCGGAACCTCCATATCGGATGCCAATCTGTCTAACCTCGTTATAACTGACGCCACACTGGCAAATGCAGAAATTCGTAATGCTGATCTGACAGGTATGAGGATAAACGGCGTTCTAGTGAGCGATCTGTTCAAAGCCTATGAGCAGGTAACAGGCTAAAATTATTACAGCATAAAATATCAGAGCGACCTTTGTGCGCCCGAGAGGGCACACGGCGCTCTAGTGTGCTCTATCCTTAGTATCATTGAATAACTGCATTTCTATTCAACGGTCTGTGCCCGTTTCTCATTGCAAGAAAATGGCAGTCGCGGTAATGCTGGTGACATGAGCACATTGACCACATCTCCCGATAAATTACGTATTGCAATCGCCCAGCTGAATCCGGTTATGGGCGATCTGCAAGGTAACCTTGCTAAGGCGCGCGAAGCCCGCAAAACGGCTGCTGCTGCGCAAGCTGACCTGATCCTGTTTACGGAACTGTTTATCTGTGGCTATCCGCCGGAAGATCTGGTTTCCAAACCGGCTTTTGTGAAGGCATGTGAAAAGACCGTGCAGGCTCTGGCGCTGGAAACCGCAGATGGCGGACCCGGTATTATTATCGGTTCACCGCTGCAGCGTGAAAGCGGTCTGCATAATGCGGTGATGGTGCTGGATGGCGGCAAGGTGATTGCCGAGCGCTATAAGGTTGATCTGCCGAATTACGGTGAATTTGACGAGCAGCGCAATTTTCAGGCTGGCGCTATGCCGGGGCCTGTCAATTTCCGTGGTGTGCGCTTGGGGATTCCGGTTTGTGAGGATATCTGGGGCGAGCTTGGCGTGTGCGAAACGCTGGCCGAAAGCGGTGCAGAAATTCTGCTCGTGCCGAATGGTTCCCCTTATCATCGCTCCAAGATGGAAGTGCGCCATCAGGTGGCTGTGCGTCAGGTTGTTGAGACCGGTTTGCCGCTGGTCTATGCCAACCAGACCGGCGGGCAGGATGAATTGCTGTTCGATGGCGGTTCTTTTGTCATCAATGCCAATCATCATCTTGCGGTGCAATTGCCGCAATTTGAAGAGCTGGTGTCCATGACCGAATGGACGCGCGGTGAGGATGGCTGGTCTTGTGCCGACGGTGACCGTAACTGGCTGCCGGAAGGTGAGGAGGCCGATTATCTCGCTTGCATGCATGGCCTGCGCGATTATGTGAATAAAAACGGCTTCAAAAGTGTAGTGCTTGGCTTGTCCGGTGGTTTGGACTCAGCGATTTGTGCCGCTCTGGCAGTTGACGCGCTTGGCAAAGACCGTGTGCATACGGTGATGCTGCCTTATCGCTATACCTCTGATATCTCGCTGAAAGATGCGAAAGATTGCGCCGAAGCGCTGGGCTGTCGCTATGATATCGTGCCGATTGCAGAGCCTGTTGAGGGGTTCCTCAATGTGCTTGAGCCGATGTTCGAGGGGACAGAGAGCGGCGTCACGGAAGAAAATCTGCAAAGCCGTGCCCGTGGCGTTATTCTGATGGCAATTTCCAACAAGTTCGGCTCGATGGTTGTAACCACCGGCAATAAATCGGAAATGGCTGTTGGTTATGCAACACTCTATGGCGATATGAATGGCGGCTTCAACCCGATCAAAGATCTCTACAAGATGCAGGTCTATGCGCTGGCTGACTGGCGCAACCATCATCTGCCGGAAGGTGGTATGGGACCTGAAGGCGAGGTTGTACCGCAAAACATTATCGACAAAGCACCAAGTGCGGAATTGCGTGATAACCAAACCGATCAAGATTCACTGCCGCCATATCCGGTGCTGGATGCCGTTCTTGAGGCGCTGGTTGAGCATGAACGCAGTGTGGATGAGATCGTAGCCGAAGGCTATGACCGAGCTGTAGTTGAGCGTGTGGAACATCTTCTCTACATCGCTGAATATAAGCGCCGGCAATCGGCTCCGGGTGTGAAAATTACCACTAAGAATTTTGGCCGCGACCGCCGTTATCCGATTACCAACCGCTTCCGCGACCGGCACTAAAATAACTCAGAAGAAGAAAATTATGACTGTAATCGTTCGTTTTGCTCCATCTCCGACCGGCTATATCCATATCGGTAATGCTCGTCCGGCGCTTTATAACTGGTTGTTTGCGCTGAAGAATAAGGGGCAATTCATCCTGCGTTACGACGATACGGATGTGGAGCGCTCTCGATCAGAATATGCGGAAGCGATTGCCCGTGACATCGACTGGCTGGGTATCAAGCCATCCCGCGTGGAATATCAGTCCAAGCGTTTTGCGGTCTATGATGCAGCGGTTGAAAAGCTGAAAGCAGCCGGTTTGCTCTATGCCTGCTATGAAACAGCAGAAGAACTGGAACTGCGTCGCAAACTGCGACTGGCACGCAAACTACCGCCGGTCTATGCACGTGATGCATTGAAGCTGACAGACGAGCAGAAGGCTGTTTATGAAGCTGAAGGCCGTAAACCGCATTGGCGTTTCCTGCTGCCGAATTTCAAGAACTCACCATTTGAAACCGAACGTACCGAAGTGCATTGGGATGATCTGGTGCGCGGCCCGCAGACGGTTGATCTGGCTTCCATGTCTGATCCGGTGCTGGTGCGTGAAGACGGCACCTATCTTTATACACTGCCATCGGTGGTGGATGATATTGATATGGGTATCACCCATATTATCCGTGGCGACGACCATGTGACCAATACCGGTGCGCAGATCGCAATTTTCCGTGCGCTGAGCGATGTGGTGCCAACATTCGGCCACCACAATCTGCTGACGACAACAAGCGGTGAGGGCTTGTCCAAGCGCTCCGGTGCCTTGTCCGTAGGTTCCTTGCGTGAAGCCGGTGTGGAGCCTATGGCTGTGGCCTCTCTGGCGGTGCTGACCGGTACATCAGACAATGTTGAGCCTGTCGCGACAATGGAAGAGCTGGCGGCACGCTATGAGCCGTCTCATGCGTCGAAATCCAATGCCAAATTTGATCCGGCTGATCTGACCGGTCTCAACCGCGCTTTGATCCATCATCTGGAATTTGCCGATGTGGCGTCACGTCTGGCAGAGATTGGTATTTCCGGCGATAAGGCTGAAGCCTTCTGGGCGGCTGTCCGTGGGAATATTGATCATGTTAAAGATGCTGCGCAGTGGTGGGAAGTCGTCAACCGCACTGAGCCTTACAGCGATGCCGTAGCAGCGGAAGACAAGGATTTCATCGCACAGGCGTTTGATCTTTTGCCTGAAGCGCCTTGGGGCAATGATATCTGGAAAGTCTGGACAGAGGCCGTGAAGGCTGCAACCGGCCGCAAAGGCAAAACACTGTTCATGCCTTTGCGTTTGGCACTGACCGGCGTTGGTTCCGGCCCCGAGCTTGCTGATCTGCTGCCGCTTATTGGGCGGGAACATACGCTGGCCCGACGCGCCTGATTGACGTGCGCCTGACAATTTTTATTTCAAAATAAACGGCGGAGCTTTCTCCGCCGTTTTTGTATTTGTAACCGATGAGATACAAACAGGCATAAACAAAAACGCCGCATAGTTTCCTAAACTACGCGGCGTTTTCTTTTTATTTGTAGCGCTGAATTACGCTGGTGTGCGCTGTGAAGCCTCAACAACGGCCAGTGCTGTCATATTCACAATACCGCGCGATGTAACCGACGGTGTGAGGATATGCGCAGGACGGGCTGCACCAAGCAGGATCGGGCCGACATGCAGAGCATCGGTCACGGTTTTCAGTACGTTCATGGTGATATTTGCGGCATCCAGATTAGGGAAGACCAGCAGATTGGCTTCACCCTTCAGGCGGGAATTCGGGAATACGCGATCACGCTGGAACTGCGACAGAGCCGCATCACCATGCATTTCACCATCAACTTCCAGATCAGGAGCACGTTCCTGCAGAATAGCGCAAGCCTGACGCATCTTGGCAGCGCTCTTTGAATCGCGTGAACCGAAATTTGAATGCGACAGTAGGGCAGCCTTTGGCTCGATGCCGAAGCGACGGATTTCTTTTGCCGCCAGAATGGTCATTTCTGCAATCTCTTCGGCGCTCGGATCGATATTCACATAGGTATCTGTGAAGAACAGAGTACCGCGCGAAGAAATCAACAGGCTGAGCGTGGAGAGATCATGCAGGCCGGTCTGAATGCCGAGAATCTGTTTAACCAGTGTCAGGTGACGTTCAAAACGACCTTCCAGGCCACAGATCATCGCATCCGCTTCGTCACGCATCATGGCCAGAGCCGCAATAACGGTCGGGTTGGTGCGAACGATCGAGCGGGCGGCTTCCGGTGTCATACCCTGACGGCCGGTCAGCTTATGCATCAGCTCAACATAATCGCGGTAGCGCGGATCATCTTCAGGGTTGATGATATCGAAATCAACACCCGGTTTGATTTTCAGCGCATAGCGCTGCAGGCGGGCTTCGATAACGCTCGGGCGACCGATCAGGGTCGGAATAGCGATACCTTCTTCAAGTACTACCTGCGCAGCACGCAATACACGCTCTTCTTCACCATTGGCATAAATAACGCGCTTCTTGTCGCTTGAGCGACGGGCAGCCGCAAAGACCGGCTTCATGATCATGCCGGAGCGGAAGACGAAGCGGTTGAGACGTTCGACATAGGCTTCCATGTCCTCAATCGGACGGGTTGCCACTCCGGTTTCCATAGCGGCCTGAGCCACAGCCGGAGCAATACGCAGGATCAGACGCGGATCAAACGGCGACGGGATCACATAATTGGCACCGAAGACCGGTGTTTCGCCCGGATAGGCGCGCGCAGCCACATCAGAAACTTCTTCCCTGGCGAGAGCGGCAATTGCCTTCACCGCAGCCATTTTCATTTCTTCGTTGATCGCTGTTGCGCCAACATCCAAAGCGCCGCGGAAGATATACGGGAAGCAGAGAACGTTGTTCACCTGGTTCGGATAGTCCGAGCGGCCGGTGCAGATGATTGCATCTTCACGAACTGCGCGGGCTTCTTCCGGCATGATTTCCGGCTTAGGATTGGCCAGAGCCATGATCAGCGGGGCAGGTGCCATTTTGGCAACCATTTCCGGCTTCAGAACACCGGCAGCCGATACGCCGAGGAATACGTCCGCATCCGGAATGATGTCATTCAGTGTACGGGCATCTGTTTCCTGAGCATAGATCTCTTTCCAGCGATCCATCAGCTCGTTACGGCCTTTATAGACAACGCCTTCCAGATCGCTGACCCAGATATTTTTCTGCTGTGCACCAAGGCTGACGAGCAGGTTAAGGCAGGCAAGTGCTGCTGCACCGGCGCCGGAAACTACGATTTTAGCTTTGGAAATATCTTTATTGGCCAGTTCCAGACCGTTCACCACAGCTGCTGCCACAATAATGGCTGTACCGTGCTGGTCGTCGTGGAAAACCGGAATATTCATCTTGGCGCGAAGCTGTTCTTCAACTTCAAAGCACTCAGGGGCCTTGATGTCTTCCAGATTGATGCCGCCGAAGGTTGGTTCCAGCGCGGAAATGACATCAACCATACGCTCGACTTTAAGTGAGTCGATTTCAATATCGAAAACATCAATATCAGCAAACTTCTTGAACAGAACGGCTTTGCCTTCCATCACCGGCTTGGAAGCCAGCGGGCCGATATTGCCAAGGCCGAGAACGGCTGTACCGTTGGAGATCACTGCGACCAGATTGGCTCGTGCAGTGTAATCGGCAGCCAGTGCCGGATCATCCTGAATGGCAAGGCAAGGCGCGGCAACGCCCGGGGAATAGGCAAGAGCCAGATCGCGCTGGTTGCCAAGCGTTTTTGTCGGCTGAATTTCCAGCTTACCCGGCTTTGGTGAGCGGTGATAAAACAGCGCCGCTTCTTCGAAGTCAGAAAATTTTCTCTCTGTACCGGCTACCTGTGCGGTACCGGTTTTGTTTGTGTCGTTGGATGAATTTTTTGTCATGTAATAATTGTCCAGTCAGACGATTGGGGCAGCCATCCCCGTGACAGCTAAGCAATTTCAAGAACGCTAAATCGTTGGAGCGGCGAAACCAGTTGCATAGGCTGATTTTGTAGTCCGCTGCGATCCGTTCGAAACCGCATTTTACCAAAACACTTTGGCACATTTGTCACAAAGGGAGGTGCTTCGGACAAGCTGTACCATTTAGATGGAATAAGGTCGTATATGGGATAATTGAGCAAGTTACAAATCACAGACTGCTCATTCATCGGGGTAAAAATCAAAAAAATACGGTTTTGCGGGTTATGGCAGGAAAAGGTCGCGCGATTATGTCTCACTTTGACAAAATCGCGCTTAACCGAATGTCAGTTAACCCCACAATTCAGGGAGTGGCGGGGAGACAGTTGTGCCATCATAATGCAATGCCGGTTCACGGTCTTTTGCCAATAACAGTGGTCCGTCGAGGTCAACAAAATCAGCATCCTGCGCCACCATCAGGGCAGGTGCCATGGCGAGTGACGAGCCGACCATGCAGCCCACCATCACCTGAAGGCCAAGCGAACGGGCTTTGTCACGCATGATCAGGGCTTCAGTCAGACCACCGGTCTTATCCAGCTTGATATTGACTGCATCATAGCGGTCTTTCAGCTTTTCCAGACCTTCGGATGTATGGGCGCTTTCATCGGCACAAACCGGAACAGGGCGGTCGGCCTGCAGCAGATAGCTGTCATCAGATGATGGCAATGGCTGTTCAATCAGGCCGATTTTACATTCTGCCGCAACGCCGATATTTTCCGCAAAGTTGTCCGGATTCCAGCCTTCATTGGCATCCAGAATGATCTGCGCGTTTGGTGCGGCACTACGCACGGCACGAATGCGGTCTGCATCATTCTCGCCGCCGATTTTGACTTTGATCAGGGGGTGGTGCGCGAGCTTCGCGGTGGCTGCGGCCATTGCTTCCGGCGTGTCAATAGAAACGGTGATGGCGGTAATCAGTGGGCGCGGGGTCAGATTGAGCAGTGCCGCAGCTGTGGTGCCGGATTGCTTGGCCTGCAAATCCCACAAAGCACAGTCAACCGCATTGCGTGCGGCACCTGCGGGCATTGCAGTCTGCAATTTGAGACGCAGGGATTCTGCCGAGCCGCCTGCTTTCAGCAAAGGCTCCACGGCGCGGATCTGATCGCTGACTGATTCTATGCTTTCGCCATAGCGTGCATAGGGCACACATTCACCATGACCGCTGTAAATACCGTCACTCAATTCACACACTACGATAACAGCTTCGGTTTTGGAGCCGCGCGAGATTGTAAATTTGCCTGCAATCGGGTAGCGCTCAATAAGCAGATTAAGATTATATTGCATTGGTACTGTCCGTAATTATAGAATTTTACGTCTGTAATGATGCGGTTAGACTAAATGATACAGACGTTTGGGTTTATCAGAGACCTGATAGATGTGAATATGTTGCCCTAAGAGATGGAAATAGTCCGGTATAGTATTGAGCCGGTTATCACCATACAGACTCAAGTTTTGGATAATGCATGTTGACCGATAAAAAGGGTAAAACAAGTAGTAACCCAGCCTCCGCACCGGAAATAAATGTGGTGCCGGATGATGCGGGAACTATTGTCACTTTATCCGGTCATTGGACATCGCTGACAGTTGCGCGCGTTGATAATCAGATGCGCAAGCTGGAAAGCGGTCTGGCTGAAAAACTGCCGTCAAAGATTGTAAAACTGGATATGGGCAGCATATCCGGCCTTGATACAGCCGGTGCATGGCTGATTGAGCGCCTGCGTGTGGCGCTGAGTAAGCAGCAGGTCAGCGTGCATATTGAGAATATCCGCCCGAGCTGGTCGCCGTTGCTCCAAGAGGTTGGCGCTGCCGTTGAGCGCTATCAGGTGCCGGAAAAGTCAAAGCGTCCGTTTTTCGTGATTTCGCTGCTCGATAAGCTTGGCCGTTTAATGTATGCGGCGCGCGACGATTTTCTGATGTCGATGCATATTCTTGGCGCAACTATCCGTGGTTCGCAGATGAAGTCCGGTCGCGGCAACGGCATTGGTTATGCGGCGATTGTCAATCAGATTGACCGGATGGGTGTTGGTGCGATTCCGGTCGTGCTGCTGATGTCCACGATTATCGGTGCGATTATTGCCCAGCAGGGCGCATTTCAGTTGCGCTATTTCGGCGCGGAAATCTTCGTGGTCGATCTGGTCGGTATTCTGGTGCTGCGCGAAATCGGGGTGCTGCTCACTGCGATTATGATTGCGGGGCGTTCCGGCAGTGCGATTACTGCTGAAATTGGTTCGATGAAAATGCGCGAGGAAACCGATGCGCTGACCGTTATCGGGCTTAATCCTGTTGGTGTTCTGGTGTTTCCGCGTTTGGTGGCGCTGGTGATTATCCTGCCGATGCTGACCATTATTGCTGATTTGGCAGCACTGGCCGGTGCCGGTTTCATTGCATGGACCTATTCGGGCATTCCGCCGGAAGCGTTTATGAGTCGTCTGCGTGACGCGATTGTGACCTCAACCTATCTTGCAGGTCTGATTAAAGCGCCGTTTATGGCGATGATTATCGGTATTATGGCTTCGGTTGAAGGCATGAAGGTGAAAGGCAGTGCGGAATCGCTGGGGCGACGGGTGACGTCATCAGTGGTGAAATCTATTTTCGTGGTAATTGTCGTGGATGGTATGTTTGCGATTTTCTACGCGGCAATTGATTTTTAAAATCAGAACGATAACGGATGAATATGAATTCTCAGGATAACCGTAAGACATTACAGCAGGAGAATACGGACGCGGCATCAGATGCCGTGATTTCCGTGCGCGATGTCACGGTTGCGTTCGGCCGCAATGTGATTTTGGACAAGCTGGATCTGGATATCCGGCGCGGTGAAGTGCTGGGTTTTATTGGTCCGTCCGGCTCCGGTAAATCTGTTTTGATGCGTACCATTCTGGGGCTTACCCAGAAGAAATCCGGCCTGATTGATATTTTCGGGCAGGATGTCGATAAGGTCAATGAACGCCAGCGCATGGCCATTGATATGCGTATGGGCGTGCTGTTTCAGCAGGGGGCTTTGTTTTCTTCGCTGACGGTGCTGGAAAATATTCAGGTGCCGATGCGGGAATATCTCGATCTGCCGCCAAAACTGATGAATGAGCTGGCACGCCTGAAAATCGATCTGGTCGGTTTGAAACCGGATACAGCAGAGAAATACCCGTCGGAACTCTCCGGCGGGATGATCAAACGTGCAGCACTTGCACGCGCACTGGCGCTTGATCCTGAAGTTGTGTTTCTGGATGAGCCGACATCGGGGCTTGATCCTATCGGCGCGGCGGATTTTGATGATCTGATCGCTAACTTACGCGATACGATGGGGCTGACCGTCTATATGGTAACCCATGATCTTGATAGCCTTTTTGCAATTTGTGACCGAATTGCTGTATTAGGACAAAAAAAAGTACTGGTAGACGGTACAGTTGAAGAATTACTGAAATGCGACGACCCTTGGGTACAGACCTATTTCAATGGCAAGCGTGCGCGGCAGATTGATAAGAATGCGGCTAATCGCCGGAAAACGGGCTCACCCCCACCGGATAAGGCAGCAGATACCGGCATGACTGAAACGAAAGGTTCCTCTGCGGACCAAGGCACAAAACAAGATACGGAAACGAAACAGTAATGGAAACAAAAGCCAATTATGTTCTGGTCGGTATTTTCACACTGGTTGTGACGATCGCCGCCTTTGGTTTTGTGTATTGGGCTGCCCGTTTCGGTGATAATAGCGATACGCTGCCTCTCGAAATCCGTATTCCGGGCTCGGTAACCGGTCTGTCCAAGGGCAGTCAGGTGCTGTTCAATGGTATTAAGGTTGGTGACGTGCGTCAGATGTTCCTTGATCCGCTCAATCCGAATATGGTGATTGTGCAATCCGAGGTAAACCGCACCACACCGATCACCCGTTCGACCAAAGCTGAATTGTCGTCGCAGGGTCTGACCGGTATCAGTTTTATTGAGCTTAAGGGCGGTAGCCTGATGGAGCCGAACCTGATGGAAGAAGCGGATAAAGGCGGCTATGTTGCGCGTATCAATGCTGACCCGTCAATTTTCACTGATCTGATGGCGACTGCGAAAGATATTTTCGGCCGCACAGAGCGTGTGCTTGGCGGTTTGGAAGGTTTCGTCAATGATGCCCGTGGTCCGCTGACAGATACAGTCAATAATGCCAAGACCTTTACGGATGCATTGGCTAAGAACGCGGACGTGATCAGCGCCATCGGTGACAATGCGGCTGACGTACAGAAAACCATTCAGGAAGCACGTGAAATGATGCAACGCTTGAACGAAGCTTCCAAGCGTGTGGATGGCATTATGGCTAAGGTCGACAAGATGCTGTCGCCTGAAGATCGCGACGGTGTTGTTGCGCAAGCAAGGGCGACGCTCGCATCTATTCAGAAGACATCCGATAATCTGGACAAACGTCTGGCACCGATTGCCGAAAACCTGTCGCGTTTCTCAGGCAAGGGTTTGAGCGATGTACAGTCGGTTGTTGTTGATAGCCGTCGCTCATTGCAGCGCATTGAACAGGCCATTACAGATCTTGAACGTGATCCGCAGCGCATAATCTTTGGCGGTTCAGGTACCGTACCGCAATATGACGGAAGGAAGCGCCACTAATGCTGAAATCTATTCTGAATTACAGACTGGCTGTTCTTGGCGCTACAGCATTGCTGGCCGGTTGTGCTTCAAGCACACCATTGGATACATTCAGCCTCAGTACCACACAGGTGCAGGTGGCGCAGAAGCGTAAGAATGTGCAGATTTTGGTACCGACACCGGCAGCGCTTAAAGCGCTGGATAGCGAAAATATTGTTATTCACGACGCACCGGGCTCAATTACCTATCTCAAAGGCGCCCAATGGGGTGACCGTCTGACCAATCTGGTACAGGCGCGTCTGGTACAAGCTTTTGAAAACAGCAATGCGGTAGGTGGTGTTGGCCGTCCGGGAGATGGTCTGGCGATTAATTATCAGGTTCAGGCAGATTTGCGTGATTTTGGTATTACGGCATCGTCCTCGCCGCAAACTGCCCGTATTGAGCTGGCCGTGCGCGTGCTGAATGACAAAACCGGTGAAGTTCGCGCAACACGCGTCTTTACTTCAACGGCACCGGTGAGTGGCGCAGGCAACAAAGCCTATATCCGTGCGCTGGATGCCGGTTTCAATGATGTGACCCGTCAGATCGTGGCATGGGTTGTTTCTGTTATTTAATAAAAGCGGAATCTGAAGCGATATTGAAGCGTTGGCTATCGGAATTTTATTCTCATCATTGTTTTAAGAAAGGCGGCTTTGATGCCGCCTTTTTTCTTCTTAATTCGATGAAAGAAAAATATTCTGTCTGCTGTATAAAATGCAGCAGTAAGCAGATGCGATTCTCTGGATACAGCTTAGGCTGACAGGGATTAACAGGGGGAACAGGCCGTATGACCTTGCAACAGATACTGGCGCTGGCGGTTATCGCTGTGATGATGGCGGTCTTTATCTGGGGGCGTTTCCGCTACGATGTTGTCGCCCTGTGTTTTCTGCTGATTGCTGTCGCGTTGGGGCTGGTGCCCTATGATCATGCCTTTACAGGTTTCGCCGATGATATTGTGATCATTGTCGGGAGTGCGCTGGTCGTGAGTGCAGGCGTTGCGCGCTCCGGCCTGATGGAAGCAGCCGTGCAGCGCTTTGTACCGCACCTCAATGCGATACGGATACAAATGCTGTTGCTGGTGACTGTGGTGACCGTGCTGTCTGCCTTTGTGAAAAATGTCGGCGCGCTGGCGATTATGATTCCGGTGGCAATGCAGTTTGCCCGCCGTTCCAATGTTTCTCCGTCAGTCTTTCTGATGCCAATGGCCTTTGGCGCGCTTCTGGGTGGGCTGATGACACAGGTCGGCACCTCTCCGAATATTGTGGTGTCGCGTGTGCGTGCGGAGATGGTGGGCGAGAGCTTCACCATGTTTGATTTTACGCCGGTTGGTGCCACGCTTGCTGTGGTTGGTATTATTTATCTGACCCTGTTCTATAAGCTGGTGCCGCAGCGCAAACGCGAGAATGTCAGTGTCGATGAGGCGATTGAAATCCGTAATTATGTCTCAGAAGCACGGGTGCCGAAAGGTGCGCCGATCATTGGCAAAAAAGTCACCGATCTGATGAAGCCTGCCGAAGGCAGCGCGATGGTCACGTCAATCCTGCGCGATGTGAAACGTGTCGCGCCACTGCCGGATACGGTGATCGCCGAGGGCGACATCATTCTGCTGGAGGGCGACCCGAAGGCGCTGGATGCAATCGTCAGCAATGCCAAGCTCAAGCTGACAGAAGACCGTGTGCCTTCGGAAAACGCCGGTTCGGCTGAAATCGAAGCTGTTGAAGCGGTGATCGGCAAAAATTCGGCGCTGATCGGCACCTCTGCTCGTAGTCTTAATCTCTATGAAAATTACGATGTGAACCTGCTGGCTGTGAGCCGTCAGGGTGAGCGTATCAGCGAGCGTCTGCGTGAAGTCGTGCTGCATCAGGGCGATGTGGTGGTGTTGCAGGGGCGGCAAGGTATTTTGCCACCATTGCTGCGCGAGTTGGGTTGTCTGCCGCTGGCACGCCGCACCATTCTGCTGGGTAGTGTACGCCGTGGTCTGATACCGCTGTCGATCCTGCTGGTCGCTATTATTGCAACCGCTTTCGGGCTGGTTCCGGTTTCTATTGCGTTTTTTGCGGCAGCTGTCGCGATGGTGGTGTTTCGCGCTATTCCTGTCAGTGAGGTCTATTCCGCGGTGGACGGGCCAATTCTTGTAATGCTGGCTGCGCTTATTCCGGTGAGTGATGCGCTGCGTACAACTGGGGCGACCGATGTGATTGCTCAATGGCTGACAATCTTTGCCCAGCAAATGCCACCGGCAGGGGCATTGGCGCTGATATTGATTACGGCGATGGCAGTAACACCATTTCTCAATAATGCCGCGACGGTGCTGGTTATGGCACCGATTGCCACCAGTTTTGCTGCCGGTCTTGGTTTCAGACCGGAAGCTTTTCTGATGGCTGTGGCGATTGGTGCCGGTTGCGATTTCCTCTCACCGATCGGTCACCAGTGTAACACGCTGGTTATGGGTCCCGGCGGCTATCGCTTCGGCGATTTTCCGCGCCTAGGCCTGCCACTGTCCTTTATCATCATTCTGGTGGCAGTGCCGGTGCTGATGTTCTGGTGGCCGTTGCAGTAATACCAAAGACTAATGAGCATGACTCATTGGTCTTTGGTTAAGCCCGAGTGGCGATTGAACATTTCAAGGCGTGATGCGTTAGCATCTTGAGCCGCCTTGGTATAATTGATGATCAACCGGCCATAAAGCCGGTTGAATCCTTCTGCCAGTATCCGGCAACGAGAGTCTGATCGCGCGATTTACCGAGCTGTTTGCGCCAATAGTCACGCATGATTTTTGCATGGTCGGCTTCAGCGGCAAACCAGCCGAAACTGTCATTACCTTCCGGCCAGGGCAGGGCGCACAATCTGTCCGTCAGTTCTGTTGCTGCTGCCTGCTGATCAGAATTTATGATCCAGTCAATCGTCACACCTTCCGGATGTCCCAGTGGCTGAATATCGGCTTGTGTATCAACGGCAATCAGCACATGGCCGGTAACATCCGGTGCAAATTCTTCCAGCATCCGCCCCACAGCGGGCAGACCGGTCATATCAGCACCGATCAGATATTGCTTTGCCTGTCGCAATGGACGACCCACAGGTCCCATCAGGCCGATTTTATCACCGGACTTGGTCTGCTTTGCCCATTGGCAGGCCAGCCCTTCGGTTTCATGAATATAGAAATCAATCTCCATCCAATCTTCGATAATATTGAGATTGCGGATGGTATAGGCGCGGGCGGCAGGGCGGTTTTTTTCATCCGGCCAGAATGGCAGGCCGTTTGGCCCCATAATCGGCCAGACGGGTTGTGGCACATCCTCTGTCGGCAAGAGCAGGCGGACATGCATGGCACCAAACAGGGAGAAGCGTGTGAGATCTTCACCGCTGAAACGGATGCGCAGCATATGCGGGGTGTAATAATGCGCTGAGACTACCGTCATCTGCCGGAATTGCGGCAGCGGCTGCTCACCAGCCTGATCACCTTCCCAGAGAATTTCCGGCGCTTCTTCTTTGGTGTAGAGTTTAATGGCGACGGCGGCGAGATCTTTCAGACGGCTTAAACCGACATTTTCGGAAGCGCGCAGGGAAATCAGATAGCCGTCTGTGTTCGATTTCAGTTCGATATGTCCGAAACTATAATGAAACGCATGTTGCTCTTCGTGCAGATCATAATGTGCTTCATAGGAATTCAAACGGTCAATGATCGGTGGCAGATAAGCGGAACCATTATTGAGCCGGATATAGGCATAGCTGTGCAAAGTGGTTGAATGTTGTGACACGGTGTTCTCGATTTCAGAAACGGAGCTAAAACAGAAAAAAGACAGGCAGCACTCTGCTGCCTGCCAGACTGGAGATAGTTGGCGTATTAGCCGCCGAAACGTCCGGTAATTGCTACCTTGAAAGTACGTCCCTTACCTTGCTCAATATCTGAGGTGGTTGCCCAGCCGGTCTGTGCATCTGTATAGGCTTTGTTGAAAATGTTATCGACGCCGAAGTCGAGTTTCAGATTGTCTGTGACCTGCCAATTGGCAAAGAGATTAACCAGATCGGTGCGCGGATAAACGGTCACGCCATTGCTGATCGCACGGGTAACCTTGCCGACACTTTGATATTCAACACCATAAACCAGACGGTCATCGAGTGCTTTAAGGCCGAGTGCAGCGCTGAAATTATGCAACGGCGTATTGCTCAGGGATTCGCCTTTATAGATACCGTCTTTCATTTCCGCATCGGTGTAGGATGCGGCGAGGTTCACATAGCCCCACCATGTGTCATAGGTGCCTTCCAGCTCCACACCACGCAGACGGGCTGTGCCGACATTCTCGGATGTTGTGTACTTGTCGATTTTAACGGTGTTGATGTAGTCCTTTACATCGGTATGGAAGATATTCAGCTTGGTGCGCAGCTGATCACCGGCCTCGATCAGATTTTCCTGTCGCAGATTGATGCCAATTTCATAGGTGGTGGCGACTTCCGGTTTCAGGAACAGGTTCGGCTCATAACCGGAACCATGTGAGCCGTTTTGACGGAACACATCCTGCATATGTGGTACGCGGTAGCCCTGTGCATAAAGACCGTAGAACTGGATGCCTTCAATAGGTGTGATACCGACACTCAGACGCGGTGATACACGATTGTCGTCAAGGCTGACATCCTGAGACGGATTGGTTGGCGTGGCTTTGCTGGTGCCGTCGAGCTTGTAGCCGTCATAGCGCACGGCACCGATGACCTCGAGCCATTTCTGATATTCGCCCTGCCATTGCACAAAGCCGCCATAAGCCTGCTGCTCACCATTGCCGAAATTATCGGTATCGGAGCGACCGCGCAGCTTATAATAATCCAAGCCGTAAGTGACTGTATGTTTTAGCGCTTCTGTTTCAAAGCGCGAGCTGTTATGCGCACGGAAACCGGATGTTGAAACATCATAATAACGGGTCGTGCCGAGGCTTTTCAGCGGCCAGACCTGATACTGATCATTCTCTGTGGCGGCATGATAGGCATTGACCGAGAGATTCCAGAACGGATTATCATCCGGCCGGTAGGTATAGCTGCCGGTATAGGTGCTGACGATGGTATCAGCATCATAACGCGACAGGGTTGCGGAAGAGGAACCGCTGCTGCCGGTGATAATGTCTTCATATTTCTGACGGGAGATGCCGAATTTCAGCTCATGGCCTTCTGCCGGGCGCATGGTGACTTTACCCATACCGCTGATGGCTTTTTCACCTGTCCAGCGCACATAATCGCCGTCACCGTTTTTATATTCGTCACTGTCGCGGTAGTTCAGATTACCGATAATGTCGATATTCTCATTGAAGCGGTAAGCACCGGTGGTGCTGGTGAGAAAGCCTTTGCCATTGCTCTCATAGCGCAGCTTTTCGCTCAAAGCCCATGTTTCACCGTCACTCAGGAAATCGCCGGCATCTTTGGTTTCAAAGGCAACCACGCCGCCAATCGCACCGGAACCATAGATGTTGGAAACGGGGCCACGGATGACAGTCACCTGCTTGAGCAGTTCCGGTTCGATATAGAACGAGCCGGATCCGTGACCGACACGCCAGTAATCCTGCCTTGCGCCGTCCAGCGTCACTGCCACACGGCCATATTGCTGAAGACCGCGAATATTAATGGAAGTTGCCGGATCATCACCGTTCAGTGAGGCATGAACACCCGGCGTGAAGCGAAAAATATCCGCAGAGGTCACCGGTTGAATACGGTCGATCTGCTGGCGGGAGATCAGACTGGTTGAGGCGATAGCGTCAATCACGGCCTGATCATTGCTGAGCGGGGAGATGGTGATGGTGTCGAGTTCCAGCACCTGTTGTTTGGTTTTCTCGGCGCTGGTTTGTGCTGCAGCTTGTTGCTCTGTCTTGGCAGGCTTGCTTTGTGCCTGAACCGGAGAGGCGGCCAAGGCCAGCAGCCCTAAGGTGCTGAGCACTGTCGTACTCATCAAGCGGAAAGCAGATTTTTGCGAGATATTCATATGACCCCCGATTATGCGGCCGATACGCAGCGGGAGAAAATTTCATGCTGCAGGCTTGCATTAAGTTGACTCGTTAACTCATCTTTAATAGGGCTATATAAATCATGATAAATAGAGTCAACTTTAATTATGCGGAACAGACATTTGTGCACAAAGGTGGAAAATCATCCCTGTAAACGGCCGTTTGGCGTAAAAATCTTGCTTAAAAATGCGCTGCTTATTCTGCTGCTTGGCTTTTGCTATAATGCGCAGGCACAGGAGCGGGGAACAGCACAGCGTATTATCACGCTGGGGCCGGATGTGACCGAGATTGTTTATGCGCTTGGCAGTAGCGACAAAATTGTAGCCCTCGACCGCAGCAGCAAATATCCGGCCGATACAGCGAATAAAACCAATGTCGGCTACCGGCGCAGTTTATCAGCCGAAGGCGTGCTGGCACTTCATCCTGATCTTATCATAGCTTCAGAGGATATCGGCCCGCCGGAAGTGGTGGATGTGCTCAACCAGTCCGGTGTGCCCGTTCTGTATATTCCGGCGATCAACAGTCGTGAGGGGCTGATTACCAAGGTGAGCATGATTGCTGAGCGTCTGAACCTGCAAGCGCAGGGAGAGGTACTGACAAAGCAGATCATTGCGGATTTTGATGCAGCCATGGTGCATGTGCGTAAAGTCTCGGAAGGGCGCGGCAAAAAGGTGGTATTTTTCCATGGTCTGACCAAACTGAGCGGTGCAGGCAGTGACACGGCGGCAGATGCTTTTATCCGCCATGCGGGCGGGGTTAATCCGCTGTCCGTCTATAAAGGTTATAAAGCCGTCTCCGAGGAATGGTTGCTGGAGGCTGAACCGGATGTGGTGCTGATGCTCTCTGACGGTGCCGGTGGCCCAAAACCTGAGGATGTATTCTCTGTTAAAGCGCTGCAAACTACGTCTGCGGCCAAAAGCAAATCACTGATTGTACTGGATGGGCCTTATATGCTTGGCTTCGGCCCTCGCACTGCGGAAGCTGTACGCATTCTGGCTGATGCGCTTTACGGGCAGTAATTACATTCAATCATCAATTTTCTTCGGCAGCAGTTTTTCAATATCGCGGAAAATCTGCTGCCATTCATCTTCAGTCAGATCAAAAAGCTGAAAACTGCGCAGCAGAAAGGCACCTTCATTGGCGATAAAAGCTAGGCGGGCATTACGGCCTTGTTGAGTGGAAACATCCAGACCTTCTAACTGTTTACGATACCATTGTTGTGTATCAGCCAGTTGCTCTGCATTCGGTGAAAGACTGGCAAGCATAGCGGCGAAACGAGAGTCGCTTAAAGGATCGCTGTCGCGGGTTACCCGGATATGGGCGGCAATATGGGACAGCATATCTGTTTTGCCATTCTTCTCAGCTGTAACCTGCTTATCAAATTTATTACCCCAACGGGTGAGTATGGCATCAATCAGGCCATCTTTGGTTCCGAAACAATATTGCACACCGCCTTTGGTGATGCCGGCTGCTTTAGCCAGTGCATCAATAGTCAAAGCCGGTGCGCCATGCTCCAGAACGATTTTTTCAGCCAGATCCAGCAAATAATTGCGGTCGATTGTGCGGGGACGGCCAATTTTTGTGTGTTTTTTACTTTCCATACGTATGGATTTAAATTAACGACCTTCGGGTTTCAAGTGTTTATTGCAACGATCAGCTCCCGGATATGTTGCAGACTTTGATTTAAACGTGCTGAAAAACAGCACAAAAGAAGTGGATTCTACAATGGCATTACAAAACCGCTGGCTGGTTCTGGCCATCGTTTCGAGTGCATTATTTTTAATCGTTATTGATATGACAGTGCTTTACACAGCTCTGCCGCGCCTTACCCATGATCTTGCGGCAAGTGCTTCTGAAAAGCTCTGGATCATCAATGCCTATCCGCTGGTCGTTGCGGGGTTGCTGCCGGGGGTTGGCAGTCTTGGGGACCGCCTTGGCCATAAACGTATGTTCACATCAGGTCTCGTCGTTTTCGGACTTGCATCGCTGATTGCCGCCTATGCACCGACAGCTGAAATGCTGATTGCAGCACGTGTATTGCTCGCTGTTGGCGCGGCGATGATGATGCCTGCAACCCTGTCGATCATTCGACTGACGTTTGAAGATGAGCATGAACGCTCTTTCGCAATTGGTATCTGGGCAGCGGTTGCCTCCGGCGGTGCTGCATTCGGTCCTGTGGTTGGCGGTGTGCTGCTCGAATATTTCTGGTGGGGTTCTGTTTTCCTCATCAATGTACCGGTTGTCGTGATCGCACTGCTCTTTGCCCTGTTTGTACTGGAAAGCCGCCCCGGTAATAAAAACCGCAAATGGGATCTGATCGGTTCCATTCAGGTGATGATCGGTCTGGTTGGCGTGACTTTTGCGTTGAAAGAACTGGCAAAGCGTGACGGTTCTCTGGTGCTGTTTGCCGCCGCGATGGTTGTCGGACTTATCGCGCTGGTTGTGTTCTATCGCAGGCAGCGGGCAACCAATGGCATGCTGATCGATTTTTCGCTGTTCGGTAACCGCAAATTCTCATCCGGTGTTATGGCGGCTTCCATTTCCTATGCGGCATTGATTGGTGTGGAACTGGTTTTCAGCCAGCGCTTGCAGCTGGTCGCCGGTTATTCGCCGCTCGAGGCCGGTTTGCTCATTCTGCCAATTCCGCTGGCTGCCTTTGTCGCAGGGCCTTTGGTTGGCTGGGGCTTGCCTAAAATCGGTGCTGCGCGGGTACTGTGGGGCGGGATGATGATTACAGGTCTCGGCTGTACGCTGTATTTGCTGAGCTTCCAGCTTCATCCACATATCTGGTTGATCGGACTGATGATTATGGGTTTTGGTGTCGGTACGGCAATGACCGGTGCTTCCACAGCTATTATGGGCAATGCACCGCAGGAAAAGGCCGGTATGGCTGCCTCTGTTGAAGAAGTATCCTTTGAACTAGGCGGCGCAACCGGTGTCACGATTTTCGGTAGCCTGATGACTGCGATCTACACGGCTTTCATGGTGATACCGGCAGGTTCAGGCTTTCCTGATACCATTCGTGACAGTCTGGATGAAGCATTGCTCTTGGCAGAAACGCTGCCTGCCGATCAGGCACAGCATTTGCGTGAAATCGGCTTTATTGCCTTTGATCAGGCCCTTATCTGGGTGATTGGCACAGCAGTCTTGCTGCTCTTTTCAACGGCTTTGCTGATTTTCCGGATGAACCGCAAATCTTGTGAGGCAGCTTTGAAAAAAGCATAAAAAACAACCGGCTCATTCAGGCAGAATGAGCCGGTTCTTCGTTGGGTAAGGCGTAAAATTACGGCAGATGACTATTTATCATCTTTCATACGGGCGAAATAATTCGCCAGCAGCGCACCGGAGATATTGTGCCATACGCTGAAGATCGCGCTTGGCACCGCTGCTAGCGGTGAGAAATGTGCATTGGCAAGGGCTGCACCCAGACCACTGTTCTGCATGCCGACTTCAACAGCAATGGCTTTACGCTTGGCCAGCGACATGCCGGTGAGTTTGGCTGCGGTAAAGCCAAGCAGATAGCCGATACCATTGTGCAGTACCACAACAACAAAGATCAGCAGGCCGGATGTTGCAATCGCGCCTTTGCTGCCAGCCACAACGGCGGCGACGATCAGCACAATACCGGTTACGCTCACCAATGGCAGGGCAGGTACAGCAGCTTTAACGACACCCGGAATGAGTTTCTGCGCGAGAACACCGAGCGCCAGCGGTACGAGAATGACTTTAACAATGCTCATAAACATTGCCCATGCATCCACCGGCAGGAACTGACTGGCGAAGAACCAGACGAGGAATGGCGTTACCAGTGGTGCCGCCAGTGTGGTTACACTGGTACAAGCAACCGACAATGCCACATCACCTTTGCCGAGATAGGTCATCACATTGCTCGATGTACCGCCCGGGCAGCAACCAACGAGAATGACACCGGCTGCAACTTCAGGAGACATTGGAATAATCTTGGTCAGCAACACGGCAAGCAGCGGCATGATCAGGAACTGGGATGCAACACCGATACCCACATCAACCGGACGACGTACCACTTCACGGAAATCATCGACGGAAAGCGTAAGTCCCATCCCGAACATAATGATACCGAGCAGGGTAACAATATAAGGGCCGAAGAATTTAAAGGTCTCAGGGAATACAAAACCGAGAACGGCGAACAGCAAAACCCAGACTGCAAAAGTCTTGCCTACGAAGGCCGAAAAGCTTGCAAGTGCTTTCATTACAGATAGTCCTTATTCAATAACAGACCCCGCTCTTGAGCGCATCCCGAAAAGTGCGAAGCGGTTTTCGGATAAGATGCGCGTAAAAATAGATAGAGCGGTTCCAACGATTTTATTTTAACTGGAACCGCTCTAGATTTTATGAGGCGGCATAGCAAGTTATTAATGAAATAAAAAAGGTCTTATACGGGTAATAAAATGAGTCTGAGCTGCTGGCCTATAGGCCTAAAGTTTCATAAATAAAATGAAAAACACCCGCCGTAAGACTGCTCTCACGACGGGTGCAATGAATGTGTGACTGACAGAACTGTCAGGCTGTCTTTTTATTATCGCTCATTTTGAAAATCGCGAACAATGCGATGACAGCTGCGATACTGACATACCATGCAGGGGCACTGTAGCCGAGCGAGGTAGTGCCGAGCCATGTCAGTGCTGCCGGAGCAAAGCCACCGAAAATCGTGGTGGAGATGTTATAGGCAAGTGACATACCGGTTGAACGGATATGGGTCGGGAAGACTTCGGACAAAGCGGAAGGTGCAACGCCAACCACACCGGCAACCATAACACAGAAGCAGCTCTGAACAGTGATCAGGGTGCCGAGTGTTGGTGAGTGATGCAACCACCACAGCAGCGGATGAATAGCAATCAGCAGCACGGTTGTGGTGATTGCCAGTGTCAGACGACGGCCGATTTTGTCGGAAACAGCACCGGCAGCGATACAGGCAATTGCCATCAGAATATTACTGATTAATGCCGAGATGAAAGCCTGTGATCCGGTGAAGCCGAATGCGCGCTGCACATAGACAGGCATATAGATAACCATCACATAGACGCTGGCTGCCCAGAGAACGGAGAAGGCTGTGCCTTTGAGCAATGCACCGCGATAAGTGGTGAAAATCTCTTTCAGTGGTGCATGTTCTTTTTGCGCGGCTTCTGGTTTTTCGTCGAACTTCGCTTTGAAATGTGGTGTTTCATCAAGCGAACGGCGCATCCAAAGGCCAACCGGTGCAATCAGCAGGCCGAGAATGAACGGAATACGCCAGCCCCAGTCACCGATCTGATCTTCAGTCAGAAGCGAGGTGACTGCGAGAGCAACAAAGGCACCGATAATATTGGAAAATGCCATACTGGCCTGCAGCCATGCAGCATATTTACCCTTTTGACCTTCCGGCGCATGTTCCACCAGAAAAGCTGCTGCACTGCCGACTTCACCACCGGCTGAGAAGCCCTGCAGCACACGGCCGGCAAGAATAATCATCGGAGCGCCGATACCGATCGCGGCATAGGTTGGTGCAATAGCAATCAGCAGCGTACCGGCTGCCATGATCATGATTGTCAGAAACAATGCGGCTTTACGACCGGCTTTGTCGGCATACACGCCGAGGACAACCGCGCCGAGCGGACGGATCAGAAAGCCGAGGCCGAAGGCCAAAAAGGACTTGATCAGCTCGACAGTGTCATTTCCGCCTGGAAAAAAATTCTTGGCGATGTAAACGGCAAACAAAGCGTAGATTGTAAAATCATACCATTCCAGCGCATTACCGATAGAAGCGGCAGCGACAGCCTTTTTGGCATTGGAATTCGGCTTTGCGTCCGATTTGATAGTTTGATTATGTGTAACGTCCGTCATATGACAGAATCCCCCAAATATTCCGGCTGTGGTCTTTTATGTCTCATCTCCCACCAGCAATACGAGACAGTAACAATTTAACTTTGTGTCGGCAGTTGACAAAAAATGAATGTCTCCATAGCGAAAAACGAAATAGTATTTCGACGGAACAATATTTTTGTATTTATGGCATATTGGATTGATATTCCTGATAAAAATCACTGATGAAGGTCTGTGCCTATGATCGAGCTGCGGCAGCTTTCTTACTTTGTGGCGGCCTGCCATCAAACCAGCTTCAGCAAGGCGGCTGAAGTTCTGGATATTGCGCTGTCAACTTTGAGTGTTGCGCTGCAGAATCTGGAAGAGGAAGTCGGCGCGCAATTGTTCCGCCGCGTACCGGCCGGGCTGACGCCGACTGTGGCTGGTCGCTGGCTCTATCGCGCTGCAATACCACTTTTGCAAGCCGAAGCTTTTACCCGACAGGCCACAATGCGGGAGTGTAACGGGCAATGCGAATTCAGCCATTTGGTGGTGGAAGTTCAGCTGATGTTTTCACTTGGTAATGTCTCCAAAGCCATTAGTTCGGCTTTGGTCGGCCTGCAAAAAGACTATCCGGAAGTGTTTATCGAGCCGCATTGGGGCAGTTCGGACGGGGAGCCGCCTTTGCCGCTGACCGAGAGCGCGGAAAGCAGCCGGATTATCTTCAGCTATGAGAAAAAAGGTGTCGCCATCCATGATGATCCGTGGGTGCTGGCGCGCAGTCTGCCTGTTCAATCCGGTGAGGCTCCTGCCTTGCAGGATATGCTTGCTGGTCCGGTGATTGTTCCGGCACTGCCGGAGCCGCTCTTGCAGGATTTGTCGGGCTATTTGCAGCAGCATCCGGTTAAGAATATCCGTTTTACGCAGGATCATCCGGGTACTCTGGCACGCCTGAGTGGCGAGAACCCAGATACCGCTTTTTTGGTGCCGCAAAGCACACTTGCCAACCGCATGGGGCTGCATCGCCTGAAACTGGTGCCGCTTGATCCGCCGCTCATTAGTCAGGTGCGGGTGCATATTGCCGATCCACATCCGGTGGCGGAAGAGACTGTACGTCGTATCCGTGCGGCGCTGGCATCCGGAGAGCCTTCAGCACTTTATCAGCCGCAACTGACCAGACGGCAATTCAGCTATTTCCGGCTGATTGACAATAACCGCAATCTGACTGCCGCTGCCCGTGTGGCTAAAGTTGCTCAACCGGCAATTACCGGCCAGCTGCGTAAGATGGAGCAGGTGATCGGCAAACAATTATTTGAACGCCGCCGCGATGGTCTGGTGCCGACTGAGGCAGGGCGCATCTTCCGTATTGGTAGTGAACTGATCGAAGCCCGCTTGCAATCCATGGCCGTGCATAGTGCCGGATCACTGGGGCGCAACCGGTCGCGTTTGCGGATTGGTGTTCTGCCTTCGGTCAGTCAGGAGAGCACTTTGCTGGCAGGCATGACGGATGCGGTGCTGCGCTGGCGCAAAAGCCATACGCAGATTGATCTGCAAATTCTCGAAGCGCCGACCAGTGTTTTGCAGGATTGGGTACAGGCGGGAGTGATCAGCCTTGCCGTGCTGGAAACTGATATGCCGCACATGGCGCGTTTCAGTCTCAATGTTGAAGAACCACTTTCGCTGATCTGTCATCCTGATCTGGCAGCAGAGCTCTCTCAAGATACGGGCGTTGATCTGGAAACACTGCGTCAGGTGCCGCTGGTGCTGCCGACCATGACCTTTGGCATCCGGCAATTGCTGGAAGCACAGTTGAACGAGCAAAACCTGTCCGTTGAACCGGTCATCGAGATCAATTCTCTGCCGATGATGATCGCGATGATCCGGCGTGAAAAGCTTGCCACTCTGCTGCCAGTTTCAGCCGTACACCGTGATCTGGAACAGGGCACATTGGTGAGCCTTGAACTGAAACCGCAGATTCTGCGCAGGTTGTTTGTGATTTATTCCAATGCCCGCACCCTGACGACAGCTGAAAGAGAGCTGGTGCGCGAATTGCGTGAGGCGCTCACACTATAGTGCGATTAGAAATGAGAACAGGCGAAACCGGAGTTTCGCCTGTTCTCTTTACGGGGGAGGATTATCTAGAGCGTGTTGCGTTTAATCGTATCCACTGTGCTCGCTCTAGATTCTTTTAATTGTCGCGTGTTCGCGAACGCTAAATGAATACATTTAGCTACGCCATGCTCTAGATTTTATGCCAGATTGAAGTGTCGGATGTTTTTCTTTTCCGCTTCATCAAGCGCTTCTTCATAACCGGCATCGGCATAACGCATCACACCAAGCGATGTGTCATTGGTCAGCGACAGTTCAACACGGATATCCGCATCATCTGTACCATCGGCCACCACAGTGACACCCGCGCTGGTCATATATCCGGAATAGCCGCCGCCGCCGGAATGGATCGCTACCAGATCGGCCTGCGACGAGCACATAGCCAGACCATTGATCAGCGGCCAGTCGGCAATCGCATCAGAACCGTCACGCATATTCTCAGTCATGATATTCGGATGCGCCATGGCACCGGCATCAAGATGATCGCGGGTAAAGGCAACAGGGCCGGATAGCGTACCGTCACGCACCATACTGTTGACTGCGAGTGCCAGCTGGGTGCGTTCGCCATGACCAAGCCATGCGATACGCGCAGGCAGGCCTTCAAACGGCACATGCTCACCGGCCAGATTGATCCAGTTGGTAACAATGCGGTTATCGGCAAAGGCTTTGAGAATGTAATTGTCGATAATGCGGATATCTTCCTGATTATTCGACAGAGCAATCCAGCGGAACGGGCCAATCGCGCGGCAGAACAGCGGGCGCAGGAAGGCTTCAGTGAAGACCGGAATGTTGAACGCATCTGCCACGCCGCCGTCTTTGGCATGGGTGCGGATCAGGTTACCATTGTCAAAAACGACCGAACCGGCTTTCTGGAAGCCAAGCATGGCTGTGACATGACGAACGATGGAAGCGCGGCTTTCATTCATCAGGGTCTGCGGATCGCTCTTACGCATGGCACGGGCCTCATCCAGCGAACGGGTTGCCGGTACATAGCCGTAAACCAGATCATGGGCGGAGGTTTGGTCAGTTACGATATCCGGAATGATATTGCGTTCCAGAATCTGCTCATAAAGATCAGCGGCATTGCCGTGAACGCCGATGGAAACAGCGCGTTTCTCGGCCATCGCTGTTTTGACCTGCGCCAGCGCATCGTCCAGATCTTTGGCAATCACATCAAGGAAGCCGATATCCTTGCGCTTCTGAATGCGTTCCTGATCGATTTCAACGCAGAGCGTAACCGCACCAGCCATACGGCCTGCCAGTGGCTGTGCGCCGCCCATACCGCCAAGACCGGCAGTGAGGATCAGGCGACCGGCCAGATTATTATTGAAGCTCTGTTCGGCAATACGCATGAAGATTTCATAGGTGCCCTGAATAACACCCTGCGAGCCGATATACTGCCAGTCACCGGCAGTAAGGCCACCCCAGCAGATCAGGTTCTGCTTTTCCCATTCGTAGAAATTTTCAGCCTTTGCCCACTGACCAACCATATTACAGTTGGCCATAATCACGACCGGTGCCTGTTTATGGGTTTTCAGAATACCGATCGGCTTGCCGGATTGTACGACGAGCGTTTCGTCTTCTTCAATCTTATGCAGGCTTTCAACGATCTTGTCATGGGACGGCCAGTCGCGTGCGGCTTTACCGAGTGCGGCATAGACCACCAGATTGTCAGGATCTTCACCCACAGCCAGCACGTTTTCCATCAAACGCAGCAGGCCTTCAGCGCGCCAGTTCTTACAACGCAGCTCGGTGCCGGATGTGACGTTAAATTGTTTCTTGGACATAATAATACTTTCTAAACCGCTAAATCAGGCCAGTGCGTAATCGGCAAGGGAAATGCCGAGTGCCTTTTCGACAATCGGATATACGCTCGGGTCTTTGACCGAGGCGCTGAGCGGGATTTCTGTCTTGTTGATGTGGAATACCAGAATTTCCATGCCCTCATGGACATTGCCGACACTGACAGGGCTGCCATTGGTATCGAGCGTGGTGATCACATCAGGGAAGGTGGCAAGACGCTGACCATCACCATCATCCACGGCCATATATTCGTTCATCACATGCAGGATCACATCGCGGTTGCCGTCACGCACGGTGATGGTGCCGATATCGAAAGCTTCCTGCGTGTAATGGACATTTTTGGCGGTGACTTTGCCCTGAGCGAGAATGCTGCCATTGGTGGTTTTGCAGATTGCATCAATCACCGCAGTCGCGCCTTTGTTTTGGGCTGCGCGAATGGCTTCACCAAGGGTCAGAGCGCGGGAAATACCACCGAGCGCTGCATTCTTGCGTACATAAGACGCACGCAGCGGATTGCGGCAGCTGGCGATGAAACCACCGGACATATCAGAGGCTTTGCGCAGGATCGGCGAGATTTTGGCTGTCGCGCCGCGTGTGACCAGCTCGATATAGGAATTGGAATCACGGTGACCGCCAACGGCTGTCTGAATCATCTGCTCAGGGCTGTTGGCCATGCCGATGGAGCCCATATCGCCGGTAGGATGCGCGCGGATATCGCCTACAGCATCAATCACCTTGGTGCCGAGAACAGCGGAAGGCAGCCATGCATTCATGGTGCTGGACATGCCGTTCTGGCCGATCATCAGGCCATAGACTTCGTCGCCCAGCTCATATTGCAGCAGTTCAACAGCTTTCACATAGTCGATGCCGAGCATTTCCCACTGGGTGGTGCTGGCCGGTGCGCCGATAGCAGCGGCTGTGGCAATCCATGCGTCATCGGATACTTCTTCCATATCCACCAGTTCAGGCCGGCCAATGGTGACCGCAGTGGTGCCCAGCATACGGCCATGCTCGACCCAGCCGCCGCCACCGGCTGCAAAGACCGAACCGCCTGCAATTGCGGATTCCACGTCATCCAATGTTAAAATACGCCCCATAATGGCCTCCTCTTAAATGCTGTTATGCGTTTGATTGGTAACCGGTGTGCGCTCGTCAAAACGGCGCACTGCCGCAAACATTGCTGCAGCACCTGCCGCAATGTCGTGTTTTTCTGCCCATTCTTCCGGTGTGTGACTGCGTCCACCAAGGCATGGCACAAAGACCATCGCCGCCGGTGCCAGCTGACCGATAAAGGCCGCATCATGCCCCGCACCGCTGGCGAGTTGCAGATGACTGTGGCCGAGCGCATCAGCGCTTTTTGCCAGATCATCCAGCAGGCCTAAGTCACAATCCATCGGCATGGTGTCGGAAAGGGTCTTGAAACTGCTGCGCTCCACTCTGGCCTTTTCGGCAGCATCTTGCGTTGCCGCATCAATACCTTCCAGAAAGCGCAGCGTTTTCTCGCGTTTGCCGGTGCGGATATCGACAATCACCTTGGCCTGTTCCGGCACCACATTGGCACCGCCCGGTTCAAGGGTGAGAATGCCGACAGTGGCAACGAAGTAGCCGTCCGGCTTGGATGCTAAAGCTTCGGCCTGTTCACGAATTGCAGTCACGGCTTGCGCTGTCGCATAAAGCGCATCGCGACGCATATGCATCGGCGTGGTGCCCGCATGGTCAGCGGCACCCTGAAAAGCGATTTCCAGACGGGTGATGCCGACAATACCGGTCACCAGACCCAAATCCGTTTTGCTCTGTTCCAGTACAGGGCCTTGCTCAATATGCAGTTCCAGATAGGCGGCAATATCCTTGCGCACAGCCTCTATGAGCTTGGCAGGATTACCGCCAACACGGATCAATGCATCGCCTAAGCGCTCATCCTGCGGGCCGGTAAAGTCGAGCATAGCATTGGCGAGCTGACCGCTCATGCCACGGCTGCCGATACAGGAGAGGCCGTATTCACTCGGTTCTTCAGCGAGAAAATCCACCACTTCCAGATTATGCTGCAATTCAATACCGGCATCGCGCAGGGCGCGGGCAACTTCAAGCGCAGCCACCACACCGGCAATACCGTCAAAGCGTCCGCCGGAAGGCACAGTATCGCTATGCGAACCCATCATAATGGTTTGGGCATGCGGCTTGGCACCGGTACGGCGACCGATCAGATTGCCTGCCGTATCAATGCGCACCTCAAGACCGGCGGCTTTGAACTGCTCAATCAGATAGGCGCGGCCAGCCAGAAAACGCGGCGTAAAGGAACGGCGTGTGTAAGGCTTGCCCGGCTCAGTAATATCGGCCAGCGCCATAATATCCTGCCAGAGCCGGTCACCATCGACGAGCGTGTTGGAGGCCGCCATTATGCGGCTCCTTTACGCAAAGCAGGGCGTACAAAACGACCGGAGCCCGGTTCAGCTGTGACCACACCTTCAGCCATGGCACATTCACCACGCACAAATGTATGGGTGATGCGGAACGGCAGTTTGATGCCGTCATAAGGGCTCCAGCCAACAATATTATTGCCGCTTTCTGCCGCTTTGTAAGTGTATGGATCACGGCGTGCCAGCACGATATCGGCATCAAGACCGGCACCGAGAGCGCCCTTGGTCTGACCGAGACGGAACAGGTTCGCCGGATTATGCGCCAGCAGGCGTGCGGCATAAGAGAGAGAAAGCCCGCGTTCATCCAGACCTTTGAGCAGCAGCGCATAGAGCGCTTCCAGCCCCGGAACACCGGATGCGTTTTTCAGCATGTTTTCATCGTTTTTGCGATCAAGCGACCAGCTCACATGATCGGTGGAAACAATGGTCACATTACCGGCGGCCAGTTGCTGCCAGATGGCTTCACGCTCGGCGCGGTTGCGTACCGGCGGGTTGATCTTGGCGCGGCCGATCAGGCGGCTGACATCGTCTTCTTCACAGAGGGTCAGATAGTGGATGCAGGCTTCAACGGTCGCCGCATAGCCCTGTGCGCGATAACCGGCGGCCAGTTCATAGCCACGGCCAACGGAACAATGCACCACATGGGTGGCGCAACCGCTCATGGCGCCGATTTCATAGACTTCTGCCATAGCCAGCGTTTCGGTTACCGGCGGACGGCTCATGCTATGGGTCAGATAATCGGTGCGGCCGCTTTTCTCGACCTGATCGATGTAATAGCGCACCATTTCATCATTTTCATTATGAATACCGGCAATCAGACCATGACGGGCAATGGCCGAGAAACATTCATAAAGCATCTGAGGAGTGATACGCGGAAAGCGCTCAGGATGGGTGCCGAAGGTCGAGAATTTGAACCCTGCCGCACCGGCTTCCACCAGACCGTCAATATGCTTGGTGCCGTCTGCCGGATGCGCCGTGGCATAAAGCGCGAAATCCACGCGCGCTTCTTGACCCGCGGTTTCCACCTTGCGGGTGAAGCGCTCCGGCGTGGCGATCAGGTCGCCGTCGTCATAAGGCATATCGACAATCGTCGTCACACCGCCTGCAGCAGCCGAGCGGGTCGACCAGATAAACTCTTCCTGATTTTTCTGGCTGCGACTGTGTACCTGACCGTCAATAGCACCCGGCAATACCAGATAATCCGCTCCACCGTGGCTTTCACCTGCAGGGGCAGTGCCCTGACCGGTCTGGACAACGCGGCCGTCGCTGACCAGCACCCAGCCATTGTCAATGACCTGATCGGGCAGAACCACTTTACCTTTGAAGACTTTATCCTGCATTGCGGCATTTCCTCATTCTGGCTGCCTGCATCGTTTTGGAATGCAGGTAGTTATGCGATTTTAAAATTACTTGGTGGCTGGCTGTGTGAAAGCGTGCAGCACCTGCACACCGGCGGCAAAATCAGGCGTGTAAATGCGATCCTGATCGACGAATTTGACCTGTGCGCGATAGGTTTCCAGCAGTTTTGCGGAGGTTTTTCCGAGCGCAACTTTACCACGCAGATCAACCGCCTGCGCCGAATGCAGCAGCTGAATGGATGACAGGCTGTACATATTGCCGAGAATGCGCTGAAGATTGTTCACAGCCAGCGGGGCATTATTGCCGGTATCTTCAATATTGCCTGCCATGGCGAAAGTGTCGAGCGAGACTGGCATGGCCAGCTGACGGTTTTCCGCATAGAGCGCAACAAGCGGCTTCTGCATGGCACCGAAAGCATGGCCTTCATTCTCAGGACCGGCAAGGAAGCGCGGAAGTTTGGTGAAATCCGGATTTTCCGTGCGGATGGTCTGCATCACAATATTCTGCGCTAGACGGGTGAGGGCGACATTCAGATTTTCCACACGGGTGGCAACCGGCAGCATATCGAAATTGGCGGTCGGATAAATCGCGCCATGCACATCGCCTGCGACCTGATATTTATGCAGCTGGTTATGACTGTCAGCCGCTTTTTCCGCAGGCTTGTCGGAAGCCACTGCAGCCGGATTGTCATCGCTGGCATTGATATGGATATGCAAAGCCTCTTCGAGTGCGGCCTGTGCTTCCCATGCATTGCCGAGCGCATAGGCCATCGTGCGGTAGGAGAGCGGATCCTGCAAAGCGCGGCCATCAGACTGCTGCCAGAGATAGGAGCCGTCCAGTGCTGTACGAATATCTGTTGCTGCCTTCACCATACCCGGAAACGGGCGCAGTTCGGTTGTCTCAGCCAAGAAAGGCGCGACATTGCCGTTATAACCTTCAAGCGACAGGGCAAAAACGGCTGTGGCAGCTTCCAGATAATGGCGTGTTTCTTCTGCCAGCAGCGCTGCCTGACCGGCTGTCAGTGCATTGGTGCTGAGAATGGAGAGGAAGTCTTTGCCGACCGGTTCAATTGGCTTCATACCGGCCAGTTTCAGAGCTTCTGCCGCAGGCATACGCTTGCCCTGATAATCGACGAACCATTCACCGATCATCGCCAGACCGATATGGGAGGCGAGTGTAATATCAGCCTCACCGACGGAGCCTTTTTCTGGCACTACCGGAATAATGTCGTGATTGAGAAAATCGCGATAGGCTTCCACCACGCTCAGCTGTGTTCCGGTTTCACCGCCGAGCATTTCATTGAGGCGGATCAGCATGCCGGCGCGAACAGCCTGCGCAGACATAGCCTCGCCAATACCGCCGCCATGGGCATGAAGCGAACTGGTGTTGAAACGGCGGGAAAGCGCTAGCAATTCTTCATCCAGTGTACGGCGGCCTTTAACCTCTTTGAAAACCGGTTTGTCCTTGTTCCAGCCCACACCGACATTCAGCCCGTAAACGGCAGTGCCCTGTAGCGCTGCTTCCATCACCAGATCAAAACTATGGCTGACTTTTTGTGCCGCTTCCGGAGCGATTTCGACTTTTTCATTTTTGTTCGCTGCGAACTCTGCCACCTGCGCAGTGGTGAGCTGAGTGCCGTTAAGCTGCAAACTTTCAGCATAGGCGGCAGAAGTCGACAGGAGGGCAAGTGTCAGAATGCTGAGTTTGGACAGGTGATTGAGCTTTTTCATACTGGGTTCCCGTTTGCCTTTTCCCTCTGGATGAGGGTGCTTATGGATGCGGCAAATTATGGGTCAGTATAGAAATTGCTTGAAAGGCTGAAACGGCGAAAGTTGCGAAACCGGCAATAACAAAAAGCTAAATCCGGTCTGTAACGGAGAATAGTTTTCCGGACAGTTCGATTGTTGCCTTACGCATAGCGGCTTTCATTTTGCGGGGCAATGAAAAGGACTGCGTCTAACTGAAAGGCTGGTTTTGGGAAATGAAACTCGATATTCAGTAATTGTTAAAATGACAATAAATACAGTAAAATCAAAAGCTTGTAATTGTTATTTTAAGGGTTGTGTATGGCGTTTTTATGATGAATTGTCCGCAGGTAACTATCATAGAATCTCAGGCAAATTCAGTAACGGAGTTATACATGTCTTGTACTCTCTCGTCTAAAATTGCACTCAGCCTTATGATGTCGGCCTCTTTGCTCAGTCAGGCCGCAGCACAAAAATCAGAACAGGATGTCAAAGCCTATAAGCAGCAAGTAACAGCGGGTGTGGAGAGCCGCGCCAAGCTTGCGCAGGAGATGACGGATTCAATTTTCAGCTTTGGTGAGCTGGCCTTTCAGGAAGTTGAAACCTCAAAATACATAACGGATATTCTTGAGAAAAACGGCTTTACTATTGAGCGCGGTGTTGCCGGTCTGCCGACCGGCTGGGTAGCACGCTGGGGTTCCGGTAAGCCTGTGATTGCACTGGGCAGTGATATTGATGGTCTGCCAAAAACGTCTCAGATGCCCGGTGTTGCCTATCGCAAGCCGATGATTGAGGGCGCACCCGGTCACGGGGAAGGGCATAATTCGGGGCAGGCTGTGAATGTGGTTGCGGCCTTGGCGATGAAAGACCTGATGGAGAAGGAAAAACTCTCTGGCACGCTGGTTCTCTGGCCGGGTGTGGCAGAGGAGTTGCTGGGCGGCAAAGCCTATATGGTGCGTGACGGCGTGTTCAAAGATGCGGATGTGGTGATGTTCACCCATGTCGGCAATAATCTGCAAACCTCGTGGGGCGCAGCCAACGGTACGGGCATGGTCTCGGTCAAATATACTTTTGGTGGCGAGTCTGCCCATTCTGCCGGTGCGCCATGGCATGGTCGCAGTGCGCTGGATGGTGTGGAGCTGATGAATATCGGCTGGAATATGAAGCGGGAGCATTTGCGGCCTGAACAGCGCTCGCATTATGTGATCCCTGACGGCGGCGATCAGCCGAATGTGGTGCCGTCTGTTGCCAGTGTCTGGTATTTTATCCGTGAGACGGATTTTGAGAACATCGCCAAGAATTTCGCTGTGGCGAATACAATGTCTGAAGCAGCGGCAAAAATGTCTGACACGACAGTAGAACGGCAGATTATCGGCACAGCCGCACCGCGCCATTTCAACAAGCCTATGGCGGAGGCAGCCTATGCCAATATTCTCGAGGTTGGTCTGCCGAAATGGACTGACGACGAAAACAGCTTTGCCAAAGCTGTGCAGAAGGCGGTGAAAGGCAAGGAAGACGGGCTGGCGACAGAGCTGAAGAAACTGGCACCACCACCGGAAAAACTGGAAAGCGGTGGCTCGGATGATATCGGTGATGTGTCATGGATTGTGCCGACAATTACGCTGAATTATCCGTCGAATATTCCGAACCTTCCGGGGCATCACTGGTCAAATGCCATGTCGATGGCAACACCAATTGCTCATAAAGGCGTTGTCGCCGGATCTAAGGTCATTGCTATGACCGGCGTTGATCTTCTGACTAAGCCGGAACTGGTATCTGCGGCACAGGATTATTTTACCAATGTGCAGCAGAAGGATCAGAAATATCTGCCGATGCTTGGTGCAGATGACAAGCCGCAAATTCAGCTGAATACGGAGATTATGCAGCAGTTCCGTCCTGAAATGCAGAAGCTCTATTACGATGCAGAGAAATACCCGACTTATCTGGATCAGCTGGGTGTGAAATTTCCTGAGCTATCAGCTCCGCAATAATATGCTCGTCTGAATATAACAAAGGCGGTTCGGTATTTTCCGGGTCGCCTTTGTTCTTTTATTGGGTCTCGGTAATACGATAGGCGCAGCGTCGTGCGCCAAGCAAAATATGTTCACAGCGTTCAATCTTACAGCCATCGCCAAGAATGGTCTGAAAAATGTTGAGCTCGGAGCGGCAAAAATTCTGGCAGGCCGTAGCGGCGGCGCAGATAGGGCAGTGGTTTTCAATCAGCAGCCATGAGCCATCCGGCTGTTTTGACCATTCTGCCATATAGCCTTCCTGACTACGCAATCGGGACAGGCAGTCAATGCGTTGTTCAAGCGCAGACATATGCTGCATTTTTGCTTGATAACCCGCCAGCATTTCTTGCTCGCGCAAAGAGATAATCCGGTCAGTAAGGGCAGGATCAATGCTGTTCATATGACGCAACAGAGCCACGGTTAATTCAGCATGTGTATCCGGGAAATGATTGTTGCCTTTTTCGGTCAGGTGCCAGAGTTGAACGGGTCTGCCTGCTTTGGCTTTTTTTTCTGTGGCATAGGGTTCAATCAGCCCTTCTGTCACAGATTTTTGCAATTGCTGGCGTATGTTCTCCGCGCCGGTGCCGATGAGCTTGGCCAGAGCAGATATTGTTTGCGGGCCGCGCGTTTTGAGAATAAACAGCAGACGTCCGGCTGTGCTTTGTTGTACAGCGCCAGTTAATTCATCTGAAGTGATAATGTCAGAACTTGACATTTGATCTCCTGCTGAATATTCCAAGTATTTACTTGCTTAATTATCGGCTTTATCAGGGCTTTGCAACCCGACCGGCATAATTCGGTTAAAATTGTTGAGAAACACAGGCGCATTCCCGCCGGAACTCATGGTTTTTGATAGCTGTTCCGGAGAATAAAATGTCTGACCCGGCATCACTCACCAGTCACCACAAAGTTGGTTGGGGAGATTTGTTGACTGGCAAAAATGCCATTCGTTCGCTGGCGCTCGCAGGCGGCGTCGCACTCCATGCTATTAATGTTTATATTGCAACAACCATTCTGCCATCTGTGGTCGCGGATATTGGCGGGCTGGATTATTATGCATGGAACACAACACTATTTGTTGTTGCATCCATTATCGGCTCTACATTAGCCGTTAAATTGCTGCGTGCCGCAGGGCCACGTAAAGCCTATGCAATCTCGGCATGTGTATTCGCATTGGGTACGCTGATTTGCGCTATGTCGCCGAGCATGCAAATTTTGCTGGTCGGCCGTTTCATTCAGGGCTTTGGCGGCGGTTTCATGCTGGCTTTGTCCTATGCGATGATCCGCATTGTATTTCCTGAAGCATTGTGGCCGCGAGCCATGGCACTGATCTCCGGTATGTGGGGTGTGGCGACGCTGGTTGGCCCTGCAGTTGGCGGTATTTTTGCTGAGCTTGGAGAGTGGCGTGCGGCTTTCTGGACGGTTGTTCCGGCAGCATTGCTGTTTGCGCTTATGGCACTGTTTGTACTGCCGGATGTACGTCATGAAAAAGAAGACACGGCACGTCTGCCATTTGCGCAGCTTACACTTTTAACACTGGCTGTTTTTGCAGTTTCGCTCGGCAGTATCAGCCATGAAGTGATCTGGAACGTGATCGGTATCAGTATCGCGATTGCTTTGATTGCTCTTATGATCCGTTTGGATGCAACCAGTAGCAAGCGCTTGTTGCCGCGCGGTTCTTTCAGCTTCAGCCAGCCGCTGGGCCCTGTTATTGTCACTATGTCTTTGCTGGCTCTGACAGTCACATCGGTGGAGGTGTTTATTCCACTGTTCTTGCAGGTGCTGCATCACCAGTCGCCATTGGTTGCCGGTTATCTGGCTGCATTGATGGGGGCGGGCTGGACAATCGGTTCTATCATGAGCTCTGGTATCAGCTCCCGCCGTGTGCGTGATGTGATCATCATCGGCCCGCTGACATCTTTTGCGGGTATGGTATTGTTGTTTTTGCTGCTGCCGATCGCCAGCGGCGGTACCTATCTCGAACTGCTGCCGCTCTGTGCCGGTTTTGTGGCTGTCGGCTGCGGCGTTGGTATGACATGGCCGCATTTGCTGACACGTGTGTTGAAAGTGGCACCGGATGATGAAAAAGATCTGGCATCAACGGCGATCACGACTGTGCAGTTGTTCTCTGCCGGACTTGGCGCAGCTATGGCCGGTATGGTCACCAGCCTTGGTGGTCTGACAGTGCCAGGTGGTATGGCTGGTACATCCAGCGCTGCATTCTGGTTATTCCTCAGTTTTGGTATCGGGCCTTTGCTTGGTTTCCTCTGTGCTTCGCGTATTGTTAAACGCTGGTAAAATCAGCTACTTACGATAAAAAGATAAAGCTGACCGGTTATTCGCCGGTCAGCCTTTTTTATGAGCCAGATAGGGCTTGCGGATGAGACGCCACAGAACCAGAGCAATGATGATCAGCCCGTAGACCAGAGGTTCTGTCGGCCAGCTTTTCACTGACATCAGAAAATGCAGGCTTCCGGCAAGGGCTATCAGATAAATCAGCCGGTGCAGGCTTTGCCACTTGTTTTTCAGCTTGCGGATTGACCACTGGTTCGAGGTCAGAGCCAGCGGGATCATCAGAATAAAAGCTGTAAAACCAATAATGATAAACCAGCGTTGTGTGACGTCTTTTACAATCTCCGGCCAGTTCAGGCCACGGTCGAGAATGATATAAGTCGCGAAATGCATGGCGACATAATAGAATGCCAGCAGGCCGAGGGCACGACGATAGGGCAGGAAATTGAGCCGAAACAAATCACGAAGCGGCGTTATAAGCAAAGTTAAAATCAGAAAACGCAGCGCCCAAAGACCGAGAATATGTTCGAATTCTTTGACCGGATTTGCGCCAAGTTGACTATTGGCCGCGAGCCAGAATGCCCAGATGGCCGGCGCGAGACCAGCAACGTAAATACCCCAACGCAACCAGACGTTATTGGGTATTTTGATTGGTGCTTTACGGGCAGTACGAGGCAAAACTGTGCTGTTTGATGTCATCCGGATTGTCTCTATTTAGTAGTTCTTGGTCAGATCCATACCGCTATAGAGTTGAGCAACATGCTCGCCATAACCGTTAAACGGCAGCGTATCGCGTCTGTCCGGTGAGAAGAAACTACCGCTGCCAATGCGTGTTTCGGTCTTCTGGCTCCAGCGCGGATGGTCCACTACCGGGTTAACATTGGCATAGAAGCCATATTCCGAGGCGTTCTGCATCTTCCACGCAGTCACAGGCTCTTTGTCAGTCAGTGTGATTTTGACAATCGACTTGATGCCTTTGAAACCATATTTCCACGGCACAACAAGGCGTATCGGTGCGCCGTTCTGATTGGCGAGATTTTCCCCGTAAAGGCCGGTGGCCAGCAATGTCAGCGGGTTCATAGCCTCATCAAGGCGCAGGCCTTCGCGATATGGCCAGTCGATAACCGGAAAAGCACCGCCGACGCCCGGCATTTCTTTGGGACGCAGGGCGGTTTCAAAAGCAACATATTTGGCAGATCCCAGCGGCTCAACGCGTTTCAGCAGTTCTGACAGTTGAAAGCCCTGCCATGGAATAACCATCGACCATGCTTCAACACAGCGCATACGATAGATGCGCTCTTCAATGCTCATGGCTTTCATCAGATCATCAATGTCGAAAGTTGCAGGCTTTGCCACCATGCCGCCGACTTCAATCGTCCACGGACGGGGTTTGAAATCACCGGAATAGCTTGAGGGATCAGACTTGCCGGTGCCGAATTCGTAGAAATTATTATAGGTCAGCACTGAGTCTTTGGGTGTCAGTTTTTCATCGGTCTTGAAGCCGTCAGTGCTGTCTTTTGCTAATGCGAGTTGCGGAATCAACCCGCCCAAAGATATGCCAATACCTGCAGCTATGCCGGTTTTAATAAATTCCCGCCTGCGCAAATAAAATGACTGGCTGGTGATTTCTGACGCTGCAATGCCGGATTTGAAAAATGACTTCGACATAAGACTGGCTCCCTGCTAGAGCATAATTCCTTAAATTTTGGTCAGTTAAGGTGAAATTATGCTCTAATTTCAAAGTGTTAGAGAGACCTTTGTGTGCCAGGTATGGCACACGGCGCTCTAAACGGCAGTTACGCATATCGGACTTAAAACGGATATGTTACGGGCAATTTTATGCTGATGTCTGTGGTTTATTTACGTTCATATTGCGTGAGAAAAACGCAAAATCCTATACGATAAATAAAAAAGGCTCCCGAAGGAGCCTTTTCATCAGTGTGTCACTGATTATTTGCGCTTTGCCAGCGGTACGAAATCGCGCTGTGCGTGGCCGGTGTAAAGCTGACGTGGACGACCGATTTTCTGAGCCGGATCTTCAACCATTTCTTTCCACTGAGCAACCCAGCCGATGGTACGGGCAACGGCGAACAGAACTGTGAACATTTCTGTCGGGAAGCCGAGAGCCTTCAGAGTGATACCGGAATAGAAGTCGATATTCGGATACAGCTTCTTCTCGATGAAATATTCATCGGTCAGTGCAATATTTTCCAGTTCCATCGCAACGTCGAGCAACGGATCATCTTTGATGCCGAGTTCGCCGAGAACTTCATGCGTGGTTTTCTGCATGATGCGGGCGCGCGGATCGTAGTTTTTGTAAACACGGTGACCGAAGCCCATCAGACGGAACGGATCGTTCTTGTCTTTTGCCTTGGCAACATATTCAGGAATGCGATCAACCGAGCCGATTTCAGCCAGCATATTCAATGCAGCTTCGTTAGCACCGCCATGCGCTGGGCCCCAGAGGCAGGCAATACCGGCCGCGATACATGCAAACGGATTAGCACCCGAGGAACCGGCGAGACGAACGGTTGATGTCGAAGCGTTCTGTTCGTGGTCAGCATGAAGAATGAAGATACGATCCATGGCACGTGCCAGAACCGGATTGACCTTATATTCTTCACAAGGCACGGCAAAGCACATGCGCAGGAAGTTGGAAGCCAGATCAAGATCGTTCTTTGGATATACGAAAGGCTGACCGACATGATATTTATAGGCCATTGCAGCCAGTGTCGGCATTTTCGCCAGCAGGCGGATCGAAGCAACCATACGCTGATGCGGATCAGTAATATCGGTTGAGTCGTGGTAGAAGGCGGACATTGCGCCAACGCAGCCAACCATAATGGCCATCGGATGCGCATCACGGCGGAAGCCGGTGAAGAATTTGGCCATCTGTTCATGGACCATTGTGTGACGGGTCACACGGTAGTCAAAATCTGCTTTTTGGGTCTTGGTTGGCAGTTCGCCGTAGAGAAGCAGGTAGCAGGTATCAAGGAAATCGCCCTGTTCGGCGAGTTGTTCGATCGGGTAGCCGCGGTGCAGGAGAACGCCTTCATCACCGTCGATATATGTGATTTTGGATTCGCAGGAAGCTGTTGATGTGAAACCAGGATCGTATGTGAAGGAATTTGTATTCTTGTAAAGCGGGCCGATTTCGACGACGTCTGGTCCGATTGTACCTTTGCGGACCGGCAATTCGGTAGAATTACCATGTAGCGTGATTGTCGCTGTCGTATTAGACATACTGGTTCCTTTCATCATCGCGCTCACTGCTCGTGGATAGCAGTAAATTTTGAGCATAAAGCTGAAAACAGAAGTTTCGGTTTTAACTTATGCATAGAAACATACAGTTAGGGTATTTTTACCGGCGCTGCCAGTTTGAAAAATATCCTAAGCCGGTTGTCACGTAAAATTCATGATATTTATGAATGACAACCTGAAAAATTCTTGGCTCAAATTATCGTAAAAGCCGCGTGTTGCAATGCAGAAATTCGGGTTTTTATGAACAAATTTCTGTCAATTGGCCATTCTTACGACAGAAGCCGGTCTGTGAAATTCACAACACCGTGTTTTGGCCGCGCTTACTTGAGAAAGCGCGGCCAAATTAGATTTAAACAGCCTGATCCTGAATACGTCCGAGCGCTTCTTCGCGACCCAGAACCACCAGAACATCAAAAACGCCAGGCGAGGTGGCACGACCAGTGAGGGCTGCACGCAGCGGCTGGGCAATCTTGCCGAGCTTCAGGCCGGTTGATTCTGCATGGGCGCGAACAACAGCGTCGAGAGCTTCGGCAGTCCATTCCGCAGCTTCAAGCTGAGGCAATACGGCCTTGAGAATAGCACGGCCTTCTTCATTGAGCAGGCTGGCAGCTTTTTCATCCAGCGGCAGCGGGCGGGATACGAACAGGAATTTCGCACCATCAGCCAGCTCTACAAGTGTTTTTGCACGGTCTTTCAGGCCTGGCATTGCTGCAACAAGCTGCGCACGACGTTCATCGGTCAGCAGAGCCTGCAATTCCGCACCGCCTTCGATATATGGCAGAACGTCAATCAGCGCCTGAGTGAGCGTTACTGAATCGCTGGCACGGATATGGTGGCCATTAATGGCTTCCAGCTTCTGGAAGTCAAAACGTGATGCGCCTTTATTGATATCTTTGGTATCAAACCATTCAATCATCTGCTCGATGGTCATGATTTCATCATCACCATGGCTCCAGCCGAGACGAACCAGATAGTTGCACAGGGCTTCCGGCAGATAGCCCATTGCACGATAGGCCTCAACGCCGAGCGCACCGTGGCGCTTGGAGAGCTTGGCACCATCCGCCCCATGGATCAGCGGGATATGGGACATCTTAGGCACGTCCCAGCCCATTGCCTGATAGATGATGGTCTGGCGGGCAGCATTGGTAAGGTGGTCGTCGCCACGGATGATATGGGTAACACCCATATCATGATCGTCGACCACAACCGCATGCATATAGGTTGGTGCGCCGTCCGAACGAAGAATGATGAAATCATCCAGATCTTTATTCGGGAAGCGGACTTCGCCCTGAACATCATCCAGCACAACGGTTTCACCTGTCTGAGGTGCTTTAATGCGGATAACCGGCTTCACACCTTCCGGTGCTTCCGACGGATCACGGTCACGCCAGCGGCCGTCATAACGCGGCGGGCGGCCTTCAGCGCGCGCCAGCTCACGCATCGCATCCAGTTCTTCCGGTGAGGCATAGCAATAATAGGCTTTACCGGCTTTCACCAGTTCTTCAGCCACTTCGCGGTGGCGCGGTGCGCGTTCCCACTGGGAGATCGCATCGCCGTCCCATGTCAGGCCGAGCCATGTCAGGCCTTCAAGAATAGCGGCGGTTGCAGCCTCAGTTGAACGCTCGCGGTCGGTATCCTCAATGCGCAGCAGCATTTTGCCGCCGGTATGTTTGGAATAAAGCCAGTTAAACAACGCTGTACGTGCGCCGCCGATATGGAGATATCCGGTCGGTGAAGGCGCAAAGCGGGTAATAACGGGTGATGACATCGGTCGCTCCGTATCTGCGGGAAAATTACAATTTCATGCTCTTATATCCGAATTTATGGAGATAAGAATGTAATTTGCCGCCTCTCGATTTCTTATGCTGTTCATGTAGCATAGGCAGCACAGCGTGCAAGACTTGATGCGCGGATCAGGGCGCAGAAGCGGTGTTTAACGCCGTATAGTGCAAGATTCCTGCGTGAAAAGTGCTGTTTTGGACGTTTAATTGTGCAGCTGTCAGGTGCGGGGGCAATTCAGACAGCATGACCGGCAGCAATGGCAGGGCGAATGGAAGTCAGCAATATAAAAGTGAGTCCCGTTATGCACATGACGGGGCGCAAACAAGTGCTGCCCGCAACACTTATTCTCGCAGGCTGACAGTTGAGCAAACCATGCTCGGTTTTGCAGAACCGGATGCTGATGCGGATACTGTAACGCATAGTTCAGCTGAAATTGAGCGGGCTACGAGAGCGAAGCATTGTAAAAAATATGCGAAATATTTGAGCGGCAATGCTCACGTTTGGCAGGAATACTGGCAGTCTTTCAAAGGCAGTTTTATTGATGCTTTGCTCCATGAATATGAGCGCGAAGCGGTGTTTCTGCTGATAGCAATTATGGCAGGTATAGGTGCTGTCTATTATTTCGGCTTGGTTCGGGAGCCCTATTGGATCGAGCTGACTATTCCGGCCTTTCTGTTTGGCTGGTTATTGGTTTTACTGCGTGACACGCTGATATGCCGTGTCGGTTTGGTGCTGATCATTAGCTTTATTACTGGCATGGCCGCGGCTAAGTGGGAAACACAGCGCTATGCAACCACGATGCTGGGCAGTGCGGTTTCCACGGTGCTGACAGCACGGATTGTATCATTGGAGCAGGAAGCTGAGGAGGATGGCAAGGCTGGTCGCTGGCGCATTGTTGCCGATGTTTTAGCAACGGAAAAGCCGCATTTGCGCTATGCGCCACAGCGGTTGCGTCTGTCCGCCCGCGATTTACCGGCATTGAGCGAAACAGGAACTGTGCTGAAAGGTGCTGTGCGGCTGCGCGCCCATGGCGGGCCGGTGCGCTCAGGGCAGTATGACTTTGCGTTTCATGGTTTTTTTCGCTGGCATGGTGGTAACGGGTTTTATCTTGGCACACCTGAAATTATAGACAGTGATATTGCCAGCGAGCCTCAGGACAAAAGCTGGCAGTCCAGAGCGGAAACCAACATCGGTCAGCTGCGGGCCCTGATAGGCGGGCGCATTATGCAGGCATTAAACGGTGAGGAAGGGGCAGTGGCTGCCGCGTTGATCTCCGGCCAGCGGGCAGGCATCAGTGATGCCACCAATGAAGCGCTGCGTATCGCAGGGCTGGCGCATATTCTCTCAATTTCCGGTCTGCATCTGGCTTTAGCGGCAGGAATTGTCATGGTGAGTGTGCGGGGGCTGGCGGGGCTGTTTCCGTCCTTGTCGCTCTATTATCCGGTCAAGAAAATTGCTGTGCTGATCTCGTTGTTTTCTTCCGGATTTTATCTGGCTCTATCGGGCGCGGATGTGGCGGCACAGCGTAGTTTTATCATGCTGGCGGTAATGCTTTGTGCGGTTATCATGGATCGTAAAGCACTGACATTGCGCAATCTGGCGATTGCTGCTTTGTTCAGTATTCTTGTAACGCCGCATGAAATTCTGGGGCCCAGTTTTCAGATGTCCTATTCTGCCACCGGAGCACTCATCGCCGGATTTGCGTGGGTGAAACTGCATAAAAGGCAAAATCCGGAGAAAACGGAGCGCAAAACCGGATTGTTTCATACAGTCCGGCGCTGGCTCATAGGCATTATCGCAACGTCGCTGTTGGCGGGTACGGCCAGCGGTCTTTATGCGGCCTTTCATTTCAACAATATGGCGCCGCTCGGTATGCTGGGAAATGCGTTGGCTCTGCCGGTGATCTCGGTGCTGATTATGCCTTTTGCCGTGATTGCACTTTTACTGATGCCACTTGGCCTTGAATGGTTGCCCTTACAGGTGATGGGTAAAGGCATCGAGCTGGTGAAGTGGATTGCCCATTTTGTGGCTGGCTTGTCGCCTGATTTGATACCCGGATTGCTGCCCGCGCCGGTAATGCTGCTTTGGACTGCGGCTATGCTGTCTGCCATGATCCTGACCAGCCATTTACGACTGATCTCTCTGGTGTTTGTAGGTGCAGGCTTTGTGTCTCTCGTAGCAACGGATTTGCCGGATATTATCGTTTCAGAAGATGCCAGGCTGGTTGCTGTTCGCCAAAACAATATTCTCTATGTCAACCGCCCGAGACCTGCAGCTTTTACAACAGATAACTGGCGCAAAGCCTATAAAATTACAGAAGTAAGAGTACCTGACAAAAAGGGGGCAGAAAGCTCGGAAGGTTTTATCTGTATGGACGGGTTATGCAGCTTCGATTTAGCGAATGGTCAGGTGCTGGCCTATGCCGAAAATCGTGATGCTGCGCAGATCGCCTGTAATATTGGCGATATTATTATCTTCGCCTTTGCAGGCAATATGCACTGTTCAAAACGCGAAGATAGGGATGATGCGTCATCGCTTATCATCACTCGTCAGCAACTGGCTTTAAAAGGTGTTGCTGAAATCTATCTGCCTTCGAGCCGAGAAATCAATCAAGAGCGGACTGTTATTCAGGCTGCAAAAGCAGCTACTCAAATTGAGGAGTCTGTGGCTGATGATAAGTCAAAAAACAGTGCGAATAGGGCAGGTGAGACAAAGATTGTTTTCGCGGTAGGAGAACCGCAGCGACCGTGGCATTTATATCGCCTCTGGTCTCGCGCAGCGCGTAATCTGGAAGATTAAATTTTATATCAAAGAGATACGCTGATGATGAATGTCAGCCATTCTTAAAAACACAAATATCGTTTTAAGCAGGTAAGTGAAACCGATATAAATCACCGGTTTCACTGTAATAATTGCCTGTTAGTAACGGCGTACCAGACCAACCAGCTTGCCCTGTACGCGCACGCGGTCAGGCCCGAAAATACGGGTTTCATAAGCAGGGTTAGCAGCTTCCAGTGCAACAGAGGCACCTTTGCGGCGGAAACGTTTCAGTGTCGCTTCTTCATCATCGACCAGAGCCACAACAATTTCACCGGCATTGGCTGTATCACCACGACGGATAATCACAGTGTCCCCGTCGAGAATACCGGCTTCGATCATCGAGTCGCCTTTGACTTCCAGTGCATAATGTTCACCGCTGCCAAGCATTTCCGGCGGGAGGGTAATCATATGGGTTTGGGACTGAATGGCGGAAATCGGCACACCGGCTGCAATACGACCCATCACCGGAACGCTGATACCGGCAGGAGCATCAGTTTCTGCTGCTGGAGCCGCCTTTTTAGGCAGTTCGGTGACATTCTTCTTGCCCAGATCGCCTTCAATGACGCTTGGTGAGAATTTCTTCTGGCTGTTGAGACCCGGAGCAATGGAATCCGGCAGGCGCACAACTTCCAATGCACGGGCTCTGTTTGGCAGGCGGCGGATAAAACCGCGCTCTTCCAGTGCTGTAATCAGACGATGAATACCGGATTTCGAGGCAAGGTTAAGTGCTTCCTTCATCTCATCAAACGAAGGGGGAATGCCGCTTTCCTTCAGACGTTCATGGATAAACAGCAATAATTCATGTTGTTTACGCGTCAGCATTATACGCTCCCAAAGCCTAAAATATATCTGCGGGCAGACAAAAGCTGCGGCAGATACAGAAGTCGTGCGGATAAAACGCATAACCGCATGCACGGGGCGCGGTTGCGAGAATCATTTAATAAAAACAAACCCAGAACGAACACTATATGTTCCAGTATTGTTCTGCAAGGCTTTAAAAAGGATTAATGCTGAAGCTGTACAGTTTTAACGGATCAGCAGGATCGGGCAGCGGTCACCGCGCTTTGCCGCCTTCGCAAAAGGCTGTCTGATCAGCAAACCGTCAGCACGGGTGATAACGGTCAGCATGGAGGAATCCTGCACCGGCAGAGGTGTTGCCAGCAATTCACCATTGCTGTCATAAGCCAGCGTAGCGCGGGCATAATCGCGACGATTGCCGTTTTCGGCCATGTCCTGAGCCAAAATTGCACTGGCAATGCGTGTCATTGGTGTTTTGCCTGCCAGACGGGCAACCAGAGGTGCCAGAAACACATAAGAGCAGACAAGGCTGGAAACCGGATTGCCTGGAAGCCCCAGAACCAGCAATGGTTTTTTGGTGTCACGGGCGAGGGTGCCAAACATCAGTGGCTTACCCGGACGCATAGCGATTTTGTAAAAGCCTAAATCCACACCGCAATTGATGAGCGCTTTATGCACAAGATCATGATCGCCGACCGAAGCGCCGCCAAGCGTTATCAGAATATCAGCATCGGAAGCCGCAACATTGCGGATGGATTGTTCGATCTTGGTCAGATCGTCAGGCACAATGCCTAAATCTTCTGCTACGCCGCCATTACGGCGCACGATTTCAGCAACGCCGTAACTGTTGGAGCTGACAATCTGATCTGCCGCCGGAACCGTACCGGCAGGGACAAGCTCGTTACCGGTCGCAAGAATAGCTGCTCGTGGTTGTGTATAGACCTGTAACTTCGCATGGCCAGAAGCGGCGGCCAGTGAAAGCGATGCAGGATCAAGAACATGACCGGTCTGCAACAGGCATTCGCCGTCGCGGAAATCTAAACCACTCAGGCGGATATGGCGACCTTTTTCCACATCCTCCAGCAGGGTGACCTGATCATTTTCCTGTTTGGTATTCTCCTGAATAACCACCGTATCAGCACCAGCAGGCAAAGGCGCGCCGGTGAAAATGCGCACAGCTTCACCGGATTTCAGTGTGCCGTCAAAGCCTTTACCGGCAGCGGATTCGCCAATCACTTTGAGCGTAACCGGCAATTGTTCTGCATCAGCAAAACGAATGGCATAACCATCCATGGCCGAGGCATCAAATGGCGGCTGATTGAAAGAGGCAAAGATCGAAGTGGCTAGAACGCGGTTGCCTGCCTGATGCAATGCAACATTCTCATGATTGGAAGGCATTTTACCTACCAGCAACAGACGCAAAGCTTCATCAACGGGTAATAAGGCCATGAATTCTCTCCCGTAAAATGATCGGAAAGGATGTTAAGAGCGCTGCCAGTCACCGGATTTGCCGCCGGTTTTGCTGTCGACGGCAATGTTACTGATGACCATACCTTTATCAACGGCTTTTGCCATATCGTAAATGGTGAGGCAGGTAACGGAAACGGCAGTCAGCGCTTCCATTTCCACACCGGTTTTGCCGGTGAGCTTAACTGTTGCACTAACACGCAAGCCGGGCAAAGCTTCATCCGGCTCAATCTCAACTGTGACTTTGCTGAGCATCAGCGGATGGCAAAGCGGTATCAGATCAGATGTTTTCTTGGCGGCCATAATACCGGCAAGGCGGGCGGTGCCGATAACATCGCCCTTGGCTGCATTGCCGGAAAGGATCAACTCAAGTGTCTGCTTCTGCATGATGATACAACCCGATGCAGTCGCAATGCGCACGGTGTCGGTCTTGTCACCAACATCCACCATATTGGCGGCGCCGCTTTCATCGAGATGTGTCAGCTTGCTCATAGCTTATTCTTTGCCGGTCAGGAGTTTGCGGGTTGCGCCTGCCACATCCTGCTGGCGCATCAGGCTTTCGCCAATCAGGAAAGTGGAGATGCCGGATTTCTGCAAACGCAGGCAGTCATCATGGGTGAAGATACCGCTTTCGCCAACCAGCAGACGATCATCTGGCACCATGGTTGCCAGACGCTCAGAAACTGCGAGATCAACTTCGAAAGTACGCAGGTTGCGGTTGTTGATGCCGAGCAGGCGCGAAGACAATTTCAGTGCCCGCTCCATTTCCGCTTCATCATGCACTTCGATCAGTGCATCCATACCGAGCGAAAAGGCTGTGTCTTCCAGTTCTTTTGCCATCGCATCATCAACGCTTGCCATGATGATCAGAATGCAATCCGCACCCCAATGACGCGCTTCATAGACCTGATATGGATCAAACAGAAAGTCTTTGCGTAGCGCTGGCAAGGCGCAGGCAGCACGTGCCTGTTTCAGAAACTCCGGTGCACCCTGAAAGCTTGGTGTATCTGTCAGAACAGAAAGGCAGGCTGCGCCGCCATCTTCATAGGCTTTTGCCAATGCAGGCGGATCAAAATCCGGACGGATCAGACCTTTGGACGGACTGGCTTTTTTGATTTCTGCAATCAGACCGAAAGAACCAGCAGCCTGCTTTGCTTCCAGTGCTTTAAGGAAGCCGCGGGCAGGCGGCTGATCGGCAGCAGCCTTTTTAACATCTGCCAGTGGCAAACGCGCTTTGGCTTCAGCAATTTCAACAACCTTATAGGCTTCGATCTTTTTGAGAATATCAGTCATTTTATTCACTTGTCTTACTGTTCGATACGGCAATCAGCTGATCGAGTTTGGCTTTGGCCGCGCCGCTGTCAATGGACTGTGCAGCAAGAGCAATGCCTTCTTTAATGTCTTTGGCCTTACCTGCAATCACCAGTGCAGCACCGGCATTGAGCAGCACTATATCGCGATAAGCACCGGCTTCGCCGTCAAGCACACGTAGCAGTGCAGCTGCATTATGCTGGGCATCGCCGCCTTTGAGATCGGCAAAAGCCACGCGTTTCAGGCCGACTTCTTCCGGTGTGATTTCAAATTCGGTGATTTCACCATTATGAAGTGCTGCAATATTGGTCGTGCCTGCGGTGGTCATTTCATCCAGACCATCGCCATAAACAACCCAGACGTGATCTGAACCCAGTTCTTTCAGCACTTTGGCAATCGGCAGAACCCAGTCGCGGGAGAAAACGCCGACGAGCTGGTGCTTGACGCCAGCCGGATTGGCGAGAGGACCGAGCAGGTTGAAAATTGTACGGGTACCAAGTTCCACACGGGCAGGGCCGACATGACGCATCGAAGAGTGATGCATCGGCGCAAACATAAAGCCTAAACCTGCTTCATGAATGCACTGGCTGATGGTTTCCGGATCAGCCTCAATATTAATGCCGAGTTCTGCCAGCGTATCCGCAGCACCGGAGCGGGAGGACAAAGCGCGGTTGCCGTGTTTGGCAACCGTAACGCCTGCGCCCGCAGTCACGATGGCTGCACAGCTGGATACGTTATAAGAGCCGGACTGATCGCCGCCGGTACCAACGATGTCAATTGCACCGGCAGGTGCATCGACGGGGATCATTTTCGAACGCATTGATTCCACAGCGCCTGCGATTTCCGCAACAGCTTCACCGCGCACGCGCAGAGCCAACAGAAAACCACCGATCTGGGCAGGAGTGGCAGAACCGGACATCATGATGTCAAACGCTGCTTTGGCCTCCGCTTGTGTGAGCGGAGTGCCTGTTACAGCTTTGGCAATATAGCTTTTGAAATCTGACATAGTGTACTCGAATCTTTTAGAAATTCTGCCTGTAAGTTCAGGTCAGAAAGATAAAGCCTGATCCATGAGAGTCTGATTGATCTTAACCGGATATTCGCTCTGCAGGCGGCCGACCAGCTGTTCCAGTAGGTCATCGCCAATGCGCGAGGAAATGGCATCGCGGGTGCCCTGTGGCAGGCTTTCAGCGCTGACACCGGCAGGCTCTGTGGTTTCAGTTACCTGGAACAGGATCTGTGTATCTTTATTGATACCATTGGCTACGCCGCTCAGTTTGTCCGGACCGCCGAAGATCTGGGCAATGGCAGCAGGTGCCAGTTCAGAATCGGTTGCTGTACGGGTCAGGCCACGCTTGGTCTGTTTTTCCACGCCAACTTCCTGAGCCAGTGTATCCATGGTTGCACCGGCTTCGAGACGCTTGCGCAGTTCTTCAGCTTTAGCGGTGAGACCTTTGACAGCGGCATCCTGTTTCCATTCTGCTGTAACCTGATCTTTGACTTCATCAAATGTTTTGTCGCGGGCAGGGGTTACACCATCCAGCTGATACCAGATGTAACCACGGGTCTGAGTTGGCAAAGCATCATTGTCGATGCCCTGATCCGATTCAAAGACAGAGGTCAGGAAAGAAGGCAGCTGCGGCAGGTCTGCGACAGGCTTGCCGTCCAGGCCATTACCGTTTGCATCAACGGCTTCAATGGTTTTGACTTTAAGCTTCAGCTTTTCAGCAGCCTGCGCCAATGTTGCGCCATTGCCGCGTTCTTCTTCATAAGAGTCATGAACAGCATTCAGAGAGGCCAGTGCCTGTGTCAGAGCCAGTGTTTTACGGATTTCCGGTTCAACTTCTGCTTCTGTTTTAACAGTTGCCGCATCAACAGCGCTGATGTGCAGAATGACAGGTCCGAAAGCGCCTTTCACCACATCGCTTGTGCCATTGGCAGCTAATGCAAAAGCTGCATCAGCAATGACTGCATCCGGCAGTTCGCCTTTTACAAAAGTGCCGAGCTTAACATCTTCAGGCTTTTTGCCTTTTTCCGCTACAAGATCAGCAAAGCTGGTGCCGGCTTTGATTTTTTCAGCGGCAGCTTTAGCTTCATCTTCATTCGCGAATGTCAGCTGCTCAATGGTACGTTTTTCTTCGGTGGAGAAGCGCGCAACATTCTTTTTGTAATAATCCTGAATTTCTTCCGGTGTTACGTCGGCTTCATTCACAATATCCTGCGCTTCCAGCGGAACATAGCTGACTTTGCGATATTCCGGTGCGCGGTAATTGCCGAGATGGCTTTCATACCATTTTTTCAGTTCAGCTTCGTCAGGCGTTGCGATTGTATCGGCTTTTTCCTGAGTAAGCGTGATGTAATCAACAGTGCGGCTTTCACCGTCATAAAGCGCCAGTGCTTTGAACAGCGTATCCGGTGCGGCCATGCCATCAGACACCGCTTCAACAATCTGCTGACGCAGTGCGAATTTGGTGCGGCTGTCGAAATAGTTCTGCGGGCTCATACCAGCCTGACGCAGCACAGCGTTAAACTGATTGTTCGAGAAACGACCGCTTGAGTCCAGAAACGCCTGATCTTCACCGGTGAGGCGGGCAAGGTGATCTTTCGACATACCCAGACCCATCTGACGTGCCTGCTCATCAAGCAGAACACCTGCAACCAGCTGGCCGGTAACCTGTGCAGGAATACCAAGCGCTTTTGCCTGATCGCGGGTCAGCTGCTGGCGCAACTGGTTGGAAACGGCAATCACCTGACGATCATAGGCCAGACGGTATTCAGTCGGCGTTACTGATGAGCCTCCGGCTTCCAGAACAGCATTGCCGCTAAAACCTTCACGGAACACATCTGCAATACCCCAAGCTGCGAAGGAGAGGACGAGAAGGCCGAGAAAGAATTTTGAAACCCAGGATTTGGATGCAGTGCGCAAGCTGTCAAGCATAGAAGTACCTTTGTGGAGTAAACTCACTTTGTTAAATAAGGGGATAGCCGCCGATGGGTAAGCAGTCAAACGGAAACCTGCTTATGAAGGGCGAATGACCAAAAGAATTGTGGCATTATTACCGTTTATACGCATGGCGAGCGTCGTTTTGGGGATTTGCTTTCACAGACGAATTTGCTAGAGCGTGTCGCAATTCATCGCCTTCTGAACTGTCACGCACATTGCGGCAGGATCAGTCGAGGGTGCAAATCGGCTCTGTCCGGACGCTCTAAGATGCACGGATATTGCCAGAATCCGCTATAAAATGCGGTTGAGATCATTGGTGAGGAGGGTGTAATGACCCCGGAAATTCGTCCGCTCGTTGCGGGAAACTGGAAAATGAACGGTACCGGCGAACAGCTGGGAGAGCTGCGTGCAATTGCTGCCAATCTCAGTACCGATATTGGTCGTAAATTCGACGTGGTGATCTGCGTTCCTTCCACTCTGATTTCGCGTGCAGCTGCAACGCCGGAGACTGATGCGATCAGTGTTGGCGGTCAGGATTGCCATGCAGCAGTATCAGGCGCCCATACTGGCGATATTTCTGCGCAGATGCTGAAAGAAGCAGGCGCGAGCCATGTTATCCTCGGCCACTCCGAGCGCCGTACAGATCATCATGAAACCAGTGAAGCCGTATGCGCTAAAGTACAGGCCGCATGGAAAGCCGGACTGACCACGATTGTTTGCGTTGGTGAAACTGCTGAGCAGAAACAGGCCGATCAGACCCTTGAAATCGTTGGTCAGCAGATCGCGGATTCTCTGCCGGAAGGTGTAACACCGGAAAATACAGTTGTTGCCTATGAGCCTGTCTGGGCAATCGGCACCGGTCTGACACCAACTGTATCAGATGTGCGCACAGTTCATGCCTTCATCCGCTCCAAGCTGATTGAACGTTTTGGCGCAAAAGGCGCGCATCTGCGTCTGCTCTATGGTGGTTCAGTGAAGCCGAATAATGCTGTTGAATTGCTCGGTGTTGCTGATGTGGATGGCGCGCTTGTCGGCGGTGCCAGCCTGAAAGCAACTGATTTTCTTGCTATTTGTGACGCTTATCGCGTACTCTGAGCCTGAATAAATGCCAATCCCTTGCAAGCATTCGTTTGCAGGGGGTTGGATTGTCGGATAAATCCGTGTAGTAAGCCCTTTCTATTCTTATGAGAAAGCAGTCCGGAAACTCATGCAAAACGTTCTTATTGTTATTCACCTCCTGATCGTTCTCGCACTTGTCGGCGTTGTTTTGATTCAGCGCTCTGAAGGTGGTGGTCTTGGTATCGGTGGTGGTTCGGGTTTCATGTCAGCGCGTGGTGCTGCCAATGCTCTGACCCGCACAACAGCTATTCTGGGTGCTGGTTTCTTTGCGACTTCGCTGCTTCTCGGTATTCTGGCCATGAATGGCGAGCGTCCGACAGATATTCTCAATCGTATTCCTGCGGGCAACTCCCAGACAGCTCCGGCTGGCGGTAATGGTATTCTTGATCAGCTCGGTGGCGGTACAACAACACCTGAAGCTGCGCCGGAACAGCCTGCAGCGCCTGCAAGTCAGGTTCCAAGCTCTCAGTAAGGGCTGGTCAGATTGAACTTTTTAAAAGCCTCCCTTGCGGAGGCTTTTCTATTCTTAAGGGTTCTTAAGAAAAGTGTTGCAGCCTTGCCATAGGTGACGGGATAAGCGTGTGAGTAACAAATTGCCCGTTGAGAGGTGGGGGGCTTTAGCCTATCAGCAATTAACCTGTTTACACATCATCTTCCGCATATCTTCATCAGATGCGCATAAAAGAGTATTCGAGAAAGCCCCATGATTTCATCGCGTGTTCTCATCGCCGGTTTTGCCGGTTTGTGCTTAAGTTTCTCAGCTTTGACCGGTCTGGCCTCGGCGCAGACTGCACCAGCTGCAGAAGAAGCGCCTAAGGCTGCTAAATCTGAAAAGAAGAAAGCACCTGCGCAGAAGGTTGCTAAAACCAAATATAATATTGATCCGAAATTTCAGGCACAGACTGTTGCTTTCTCGGGTTATCCGGTCGGAACAATCGTTGTCGATCCGTCCAAATATTTCCTGTATCTGGTAGAAACACCAACCACTGCACGTCGCTACGGTATTGCAGTTGGTAAAGTTGGTCTGGAATTCAAAGGCAGCGGTACAATCAATGCCAAGCGCGAATGGCCGCGTTGGATTCCGACTGCCGATATGGTGAAGCGTAATCCGCAGCATTACGGCCGCATTAAAAACGGTATGGATGGTGGTATGGGCAACCCGCTGGGTTCCCGTGCGCTGTACCTGTTTCAGGGCAATAAAGACACCTATATCCGTATTCACGGCACAGTTCAGCCTTGGACAATCGGCAGTGCGGCTTCAAACGGCTGCTTCCGTATGACCAATGAAGATGTGATGGAACTTTACGAGCGCGTTAATCTGGGTGCGACAGTCGTCGTTCTTTGATTTTATCGCTTTTCGCAGAAGCCGGCTGATGCCGGCTTTTTGCATTTTGGTTGTTTGAATTTCGTTTAATACAAAAAGTTATTCGGGATAAACGAATAAGCAGTGGCAATTTGTTTGCCGAAGCACTATCTGTTTGGTCAGAGCTACGGGTCATATTTCTGTAGCGCGTTATCAACGCAAAGTTTGTAATTTCAGCACTGTCGGGAAAAATCCTTACGGTGATGTTATTGCGTGAAATTGGGTTTTACCAAAAAATCCCTCATGGATTTGGCGGTTAAATGTTAAGAATAATGAAAAATCCGTTACAAATGCATTTTTTTGTGGCGGAATCAATCAGGAGAGTCTAACGACATAAGCCCATGGCGCGATATGTATTCATCACAGGCGGCGTAGTCTCTTCCCTCGGAAAAGGCATAGCTGCAGCAGCACTGGCGGCTCTTCTTCAGGCACGTGGTTACCGCGTGCGGATCAGAAAGCTCGACCCTTATCTCAACATTGATCCGGGCACGATGTCCCCTTACCAGCATGGTGAGGTGTTTGTGACCGATGACGGTGCGGAAACCGATCTTGACCTCGGTCATTATGAGCGTTTCACCGGTCGTTCTGCGACAAAGCAGGACAATATTACCACCGGCCGCATCTACCAGAACATCATCGAGAAAGAACGCCGCGGCGATTATCTCGGTGCGACGGTTCAGGTTATTCCACATGTAACGGATGAGATCAAAAACTTCATTACCGATGGTAATGAGGATTATGATTTCGTGCTTTGTGAAATCGGCGGCACAGTCGGCGATATCGAAGCAATGCCGTTTCTGGAAGCCATCCGTCAGCTCGGCAATGAATTGCCGCGCGGAACAGCCGTTTATATTCACCTGACACTGATGCCGTATATTCCGGCAGCGGGTGAGCTGAAAACCAAACCGACACAGCATTCCGTAAAAGAACTGCGTTCTATCGGTATTGCACCGGATGTACTCCTGATCCGCGCGGATCGTGAAATTCCGGAATCCGAGCGTAAGAAGCTCTCCTTGTTCTGTAATGTTCGCCCGAGCGCGGTTATTCAGGCACTGGACGTACAGAGCATTTATGATGTGCCGATGGCCTATCATAAAGAAGGTCTGGATTCTGAAGTTCTGACTGCTTTCGGTATTGAGCCGGCACCTCTGCCGCAGATGGAGCGTTGGGAAGAGATTGCCAACCGTATCCATAATCCTGAAGGCGAAGTGACCATTGCAGTTGTCGGTAAGTATACCGGCCTCAAGGAAGCTTATAAATCGCTGATCGAAGCACTGACCCATGGTGGCATTGCCAACCGTGTGAAGGTCAACCTCGACTGGATTGAAGCGGAAGTCTTCGAGAATGAAGATGCAGCTCCGTATCTCGAAAAAGTTCACGGCATTCTGGTGCCGGGCGGCTTTGGTGAGCGTGGCGCTGAGGGCAAAATTCTCGCGGCTAAATTTGCCCGTGAGCGTAAGGTTCCTTACTTTGGTATCTGCTTTGGTATGCAGATGGCTTGTATTGAAGCTGCGCGCAATCTTGCCGGTATCAAAGATGCAACATCAAGCGAATTTGGTCCTGCGAAGGAACCGGTTGTCGGTTTGATGACTGAATGGCTCAAAGGCAATATGCTGGAGAAACGTTCCGCATCGGGCGATCTCGGCGGTACAATGCGTCTTGGTTCTTATGAATCCGTTCTCAAGAGCGGCACCCGTATTGCTGATATTTACGGCACGACGGATATTCATGAGCGTCATCGTCACCGCTATGAGGTCAATATCGATTATATGGATCAGCTTGAAAAAGCCGGTCTGACATTCTCCGGTCTGTCACCTGACGGTGTTCTGCCGGAAACAATCGAATATGCTGACCATCCTTGGTTTATTGGTGTGCAGTATCATCCGGAGCTGAAATCGCGTCCGTTTGAACCGCATCCGTTGTTCGCTTCCTTTATTGAGGCGGCAATGAACCAGAGCCGTCTGGTCTGACCAATGCAACGGGCACTTTAACAGTGCCCGTTTTGCTTTTATCAAAAGAGACTGGATATTGCGTAAGCTAATATCCATATGCTGAGAACGAGGCTGCTCTGCGCTTATCAGCGCAATGAGTCTGCGTGATTATTTATTCTGAAAAGTCAGGCTACTTTTCAAATTTGAGGAACAGAGATGACTGCCAATTCTGTTATTGAGATCAAGGCGCCGTCAGGCAATGTCGTATTTTCCAACAAGGGCGCATTGTCGATCATTGCTGGCCCGTGCCAGATGGAAAGCCGTGATCATGCGTTTGACATGGCAGGAGCCTTAAAAGAACTTACCCAGAAGCTTGGTATCGGCTTGGTTTATAAATCAAGCTTTGATAAAGCCAATCGTTCATCATTGGGAAGTTCACGTGGTATTGGCCTTGAGAAAGCTCTGCCTATTTTTGCTGATCTGCGTAAAGAGCTTGGCATCCCAGTCATCACAGATGTGCATACAGAAGAACAATGCGCCGTAGTTGGTGAAGTTGTTGATGTGCTGCAGATTCCGGCATTTCTGTGCCGCCAGACTGATTTGTTGATAGCAGCGGCCAATACCGGTCGTATTGTAAACGTCAAAAAAGGCCAGTTCCTTGCACCTTGGGATATGAAGAACGTTCTGACGAAAGTTGTCGATAGCGGTAATCCGAATGTGATGCTGACTGAACGTGGCGCATCATTTGGCTATAATACACTGGTGTCAGATATGCGTGCCTTGCCGGTTATGGCTGATATGGGCGCACCGGTCATTTTCGATGCTACCCATTCGGTTCAGCAGCCAGGTGGCTTAGGCACAACATCAGGCGGTGAGCGACGTTTTGTCGAGACACTAGCGCGTGCTGCGGTTTCTGTTGGTGTTGCCGGTGTATTTATTGAGACACATGAAGATCCGGATAATTCAACGTCATCGGATGGTCCGAATATGGTGCCGTTTAAGGATATGCCACGTCTGCTCGAAACGCTGATGGCTTTTGATAGACTTGCAAAATCTCTCTGAGATATTTTATCCAATAAAAAGCCCCGCATTTTGCGGGGCTTTTTTGTATCTCAGAACTGCCGGCTGAGGCTGACTTTGAAATTACGGCCGGGCATGGCCGAGATGCCATCACTCAAATACGGCTCATATTTCTTGTCAAAAATATTGTCGAGACCAATATCCAGCTTGGTATCTTTCATCATGCCGCTCTGCGGTGCCCATGACAGAAAAACATCATGTAGGCCGTAGCCTGCGCTTTCTTTACGCCCGTAATCAGTACCGCCTTGATTGCGCGGAGTCTTATCTTGCCTGTCAACAAAAGTCCCTGTCCAACCCAGAGTCAGATCATGATCCGGTAACTTCCACCCCAGAGTAGTTACCAGTGTGGCTGGTGCCAGATCGCGCAAATATGTGTCGAAAGCATAGATATTATTCAATGCACCATTGCGGCGACCATACATGGTTGAAAAAGCCACATCTGCAAACATATTGGTTGTGTCGTAATGGGCTGATACTTCAACACCAGTTGAATAATAGGATGGCATATTCCAATAATTCGGTGTGTCACCACGTTTAGGTGGGTTATTTGCACGACCATAGCGCCGATTAATCGGATTGGTGACATGGTTGTAATAAGCCGTCACCCGTACTTTCAGTTGATCATCACTTGTGAAAAGTTGATCGTGAATAGTCTCAATGCCGATCTGAAAATTGTTGTTACGCTCAACTTCGAGATCACGGCTGGTTCCAGTCATGTAATTGCTTTTGCTTTGTACAGAATAAAGCTCATCAATATTGGGCATGCGTATGGCATAAGCCCAGTCAGAAAACAGACGCACATTTGATGTTGCATCGTAAGTTACACTTAAGCCTGGTGTCAGGCCATCATGAGTTACCGCACTGTAATCATGACCTGCATTGATATCATTATAGGTCTTAGCTGCATTTTGTTTCCCCTCAGAGCGCACATAGTCATAACGCAGACCCGGAATAATTGTCAGCTGATCAGTCAGAGCTATTTTATCAATTATGAAAGCGCTGAAGGTTTCCTGTTTGCCTTCGGGCATATTATACGGAGCAAAATAACCATAATTATAGCTGGGGTTTTTCTCGTAAGAATTTGCGAACATCCATGTATCGCGATTGTGCCGCTGCAACTGAATGCCGTAATTCAGGCTGTGATTGAAACCGCCAAGCGTGAAGTTAGACGTATTTTCCGCTTCAATCCGCAGATCAGAATATTGAGAATCCGTCCATTTTCCGCCTGTTGACGCAGCTGTACTCACACCATCAGGGCGCTCTGCAAATAGCGATGTATAGGCATAACTAACCATCAGGCGCGTATTTACCAGATCGCTGTCACCGCTGAATTTATGCTCAACGGATGAGCTGAAATCTTTCAGGTCGCGCCAGGCAAGGCGGCGGCGCATAGCTTCATTATAGCCGTATTTTTCTATTTGCTCTGGAAGGGCATCAACTTGTCCCTTATTTGCAGCAGGCGGACCCCAGTTTTGGCTCTTGCCGTAACTGGCGGTTACCTTCAGTTCATGCCCGTCAGCACTGGCGGTGCCTTTGGTGGAAAATGAGGTAAGCTTACTATCGGAGAAGTTATAGCGTTCGCCGCCGCCGACACGCATATCATCAGACTTGCGCCATGTTACTGCGGCAAGACCGTCAAAGGTAATACCGCTATAATCAGTGCGGCCATAAATTGCACCGCTTTGCACCCAGCCTTTATTGGCTGTCTGATAAGCTGTTTTAGACCAGAATCCCCAGTTCTCACCATCGCGCAACATATCTGCAGCGTCTTTGGTTTCCATTTTAATGGTACCGCCAAAGCCGCCATTGCCATACTTAACGGAGGTTGCGCCTTTTTCAATCTCAACGCTTTTGAGCAGTTCCGGCTCAATGAAAACTGTGCCCTGATCATAGCGTTCGAAATTCTTTTGAGCGCCGTCCATAATGATGCGCACATCTGTTTGACGGGCGAAACCGCGAATAGCGATACTCTGCCCCTGAATACGTACGCCGCCGAGCATTGTAACGCCCGGTGTATTCTTCACCAGTTCCGGCAGGCTGGAGGCTTGCACGCGATCAATTGTTTCACGATCGATCGTCACAATATTGGGGGCATCGGTGCCATAACTGCCGGTACCGACCGTGCCGCTGCTGACAGTAATCGTATTAAGTTGGACAGTGCCGGAAGCAGCGTCTTTTGGCTGCTGCTTATTGGTTGTTTTTTGATTCTGCGCAGTTTGGGCAACTGCTTCTGTGCTGAAATTCAGCAGGGCGGTCGTGCTTAAAACGGTGCTTGTAAGAAATAAAACTGTATATTTTTGCAGGCATGAAAACGTGCGTGCACCGGAGGCTGAACCACCGGCAGCATAAGCGGACATAAGCGCAACTCCTTGGGAGGATGTGTTGTTCAGGCTTTATTAACGAATAAGCCTGCCATAGTGTATTTGTTGCGCTTTGCATATATGTTTTGCCTAAACAAGACAAATTTTGTCGTATTTAGGCTCAGTAATCTGTTTACAGGCGCGCTTTGGTGCTGCGCGGGGTCGCCAGAAGCAAATTGGTTTCGCTGTTGGTAATGCCCGCAACCAGTCGCACACGCCGTAGAACACTGTCGAAATCAGTGAGTGTATCGGCATTGATTTCAGCAATCAAATCCCAGCGGCCATTGGTGGTATGAATTTCCGAAATCTCCGAGAAACCACCCAGTGCTTTTACCACGCGTTCTGTCACATGGCCTTCAATAGCGATCATCATAATACCACGAACAGCCTGCTCAACAGTGTCCGCACGCAGGATAACCGTATAGCCGAGAATGTGGCCGTCTTTTTCCAGACGCTCGAGGCGGGCGCGGGCGGTTGCGCGGGAAACACCGGCATCAAGCGCCAGATCGGAGATGCTGCGGCGAGCATTATGACGGAGCAGGGTGATGAGTTTCTGGTCGAGTTCGTCCATGGTCTTACCATTTTGTTTATTTAACTGATCATTCTGATAAAGCATCTGTGGAGATTTGCCAATCTTCTCTGTCCACTCTGCCAATGATTCATGATTTTATACGGGAAAATCACAGCATAGATTGCACTTGAGCGGTCGGCTTGTGGAAAAATGATAGTCGTGAGGAACATATATGCATTGTAAGCTGATTGGTGCACCCGTGCAGGACGGAACCGGACGCATGGGCTGTGAAATGGGGCCGAGCGCTTTTCGCGCTGCCGGACTGACACAGGCTCTGGAAGAGCTGGGTCATAATGTGACCGATCTTGGCAATGTAGAACCGGCACCGAAGCGGGCACTGACCCATTCCAATCCGGCTCTGAAAAATCTTTCTGAAATCGTTGCATGGATTGAGGCGCTGGATAAAGCTGCCTATGACCATAGCGCTGACGGTTTCCCGATCTTCCTCGGCGGCGATCATGCGCTTGCAGCCGGCACTGTATGTGGTCTGAGCCGTCGTGCCAAAGAGCTGGGACGCCCGCTTTTTGTGTTGTGGCTTGATGCCCATACGGATTTCCACACATTGGAAACCACAGCCAGCGGCAATCTGCACGGCACACCTGTGGCCTATTACACCGGTCAGAAGGGCTTTGAAGGCACTTTCCCGCAAGTTTTGGCACCGGTTGATCCGGCCAATGTCTGTATGATTGGTATCCGCTCGGTTGATCCGGCAGAACGTGTTGCAATCAGCAAGACTGAAGTCACTGTCAATGACATGCGTATGATCGATGAGCACGGCGTTGTGGCCTTGCTCAACCGCTTCCTGCAGCGTGTTAAAGACGCCAATGGTCTGCTGCATGTCAGCCTCGATGTGGATTTCCTTGATCCGAATATCGCACCGGCTGTTGGTACAACCGTACCGGGCGGTGCGACTTTCCGCGAAGCACATCTGATTATGGAAATGCTGCATGACAGTGAGCTGGTCACCAGCTTTGAGGCTGTCGAGCTTAATCCGTTCCTTGATGAGCGCGGTCGTACGGCCTTCCTGATGGTCGATCTGATCGCCAGCCTGATGGGGCGCAGCGTGATGGATCGTCCGACACGCAGCTTCGCATAGAGCTGAAAGTTTCAAAAACAGAGCGCCCGCAAGCCAGAAGGTAAGCAGGCGCTCTTTCTTGGTTTAAAAAGCAGTTTCAAAATGTGTGGTAACCGGTTTACTACTGAGCCAGTTTGCTACTGAGATTGCGCCATTCAACAAGCAGAGCAATTTTCCCTGACAGGAAAGAAGAGACTGCTCTGATACAGGTTCCGGCAGTGACCGGAGGGAGATAGCCTGATGCGTGACAGAACAACTTTGAATCTCGTACCATTTGTCAGTGTTGACCACATGATGAAACTGGTTTTGAAAATCGGTATTGAAGATTTTCTCAAAGAGCTTTGCACCTATGTGGAAGAGGATTTTCTGCGCTGGGAAAAATTCGATAAAACCCCGCGCGTTGCTTCGCACTCCCATGACGGTGTGATCGAACTGATGCCGACAAGCGACGGTAATCTCTATGGCTTTAAATATGTAAACGGCCATCCGAAGAACATGAAAGACGGTCTGCAGACTGTTGCTGCATTTGGTATGCTTTCTGACGTTGATACCGGCTATCCGGTTCTGCTCACAGAAATGACCATTCTGACCGCTCTGCGTACTGCTGCGACTTCGGCTGTTGTCGCCAAATATCTGGCTCCGGAAAATGCAGCAACCATGGCCATTATCGGCAATGGCGCGCAGTCCGAGTTTCAGGCACTGGCATTCAAAGCACTGCTCGGTGTGAAGTCACTGCGTCTCTATGATATCGACCCGACAGCAACTGAGAAGTGTAAACAGAACCTCGCACGATTTGGCTTCGATATCGTCACCTGCACCAGTGCAGAAGATGCGGCGCAGGGCGCACAGATCATCACCACTGTGACTGCCGACAAGCAGAATGCAACAATCCTGACTGATAATATGATCGGCAGCGGCATTCACATCAACGGCGTTGGCGGTGACTGCCCGGGCAAAACAGAAATGCACAAAGACATTCTGCTGCGCTCCGATATTTTTGTTGAATATCCGCCGCAGACCCGCATTGAAGGTGAAATCCAGCAGCTCGATGCTGATCATCCGGTTATTGAAATGTGGCAGGTGATGAATGGTACTGTACCGGGTCGCCGCGATCAGAACCAAATCACATTGTTTGACTCAGTTGGTTTCGCAACTGAAGATTTCTCGGCGCTGCGCTATGTGCATGACAAGCTGAAATCAACCGGCCTGTTCGAAAATCTTGATCTGCTGGCAGATCCGGATGAGCCGCGCGACCTGTTTGGTATGCTGCTGCGTTGTGAAAAGAAGCTCGCTGAAGAAGCAGCTGCTTAATTTACAATACTATTTAAAAAAACGGGCAGGGTAACTCCTGCCCGTTTTTGTTTGTAGCTGTTGTAACGGCTTGTATACTGGACATCACCGGAGCAAGGGAGTAATTGCCGGTTATGGCTCTGCATCTTGTAAAACTCTGTGTGGGATGTGATTCCCTTGAAGATCTGGCAGCGTGGATTGATTTCCGCCTTGAGGAATGCCGTGCAAACGGCATGGTGCCGGAACAGTTTCATACAACGCGAATGGTCCCGAAGCGTCAGGCTGAGTTGCTTGACGGCGGTTCACTCTATTGGGTGATCAAGGGTAATATTCAGGCGCGCCAGCGCTTGCTGGAAGTGCGTACATTTACCGGTGAGGACGGGATTGGCCGTTGTCATCTGGTGCTGGAGCCGAAAGTCATTCCGACCATCTGGCAGCCTCGCAGGGCGTTTCAGGGATGGCGTTATATTGCAGATGAAGAAGTGCCGCAGGATGACAGGGCGGGTGCCGGTGGCGGCATGCAGGCTTTGCCAGTGGAGCTGCGCCGCGAACTGGCGGCGCTGGGTCTTATTTAAAATTACAGCTTATTGTTAGAGCGTGTTATTTTTAATCGTACCCATTGCGCTCGCTCTAGATTCTTTTAATTGTCACATGTTCGCGAACACTAAATGAATACATTTAGCTGCGACATGCTTTAACGCAGTTTAAGGCGGATTGCTGTGCGTCCGTTGATATTGCCTGTTGCAACACGCACGGATGCTTCCGGCAGACTGATGCGGCGGCTGCGCTGAGCATTGCAAACCAGCAGGCCCACAAACTCGCGGGTATTAAGTGAGGCGCCGTCAGCGCGCAGATCGGCAAGACGTGCTGCGGCACTGCGTAAAGCGTGCACGCTGAGCAAAGTGGTTTTGCCCGATTTTTGGTGGTCGGATTCAACCGGATCAACATTGGTGAAACCGAACAGGTTGAGCATATTCGACATTGTAAACCCTTTACACAATACTCATTGGGTTTGCAGATGGTCTGCCAGACTGATGACAGGCTGAACACAAAGCTTGTCATCTCGGATATTACGCTGCGTCAGAGCATGACCGGATGTTACCGGAATAATACAAAATGCTCTGCCGCTTTTTCGAAAGGGTAACCGCGGTACACTTTACGGTTACGCTTTAAACAGATGCCTTATCGGGCAATTGCATAGCAGCTGAATTTTTTCTTTTTGAGGGCATCACAAGCATCCCATGCAGCTGTTTTGGTTTCAAAACCAACGAAGCGGGCGCGGTAGAAAGTGTTGTTACCCTTGTTGAAAGTTTCAGTCATTGGCGAGGTGGCGCGCAAGGTGCTGCCAGCCTGCTGAGCGGCTTTGTTCAGCATTTCCTGCGCCTGATTTTCACTTGGCAGGGAACCGATCTGAATAGCCCATGCGCCGGCAACATCATTTGCAGCAGCCATAGCAACAGTTGTCTGCGCAGGCTGAGGTTGACGGATATTTTCCTGCGGAACTACAATTGGTTCATTGCGAACAGCTGCAACAGGCTTAGGTGCCAGACCCATGCGGGCAGCTGCTGTATTAGCAGAGGCCGTGGTAACCGGATCAACATTCGGGATCGACGCTTTAGGTGTCGGAATTGCCACGAGCTGAGAAGAGGTGGAGGCAGCAGGGCGCGGTGTTGGTGAGGCCAGTGCCAGCATTTCCGGCTGCTGGGCAGGAATTGGAGGCTGGCGGGAAATCACCGCACTGATAGCATCCTGTGCACTGCCGGTTGAACCGGAAGCATCGGCCACAAGAACCGGCTGCTGATCTGCGCGCTCAGCTGGAATTGGTACTGCGCGCGGCAATGGCGATGGGGTCGCTGCGACTGCCGGTGCGGCAGGTGCATCATTACGTGCCATCAGCAGGGCATCATTGCCACGACGCGATGGTGTTGCTTTTTCCAGATGCGCCTGAATCAGACGGGTCATAGTCGCATCACGGGATGCGCCGGTATTGCCGCCCATAACAACAGCAACAATACGACGACCATCGCGATTGACGGAGGTGACGAGATTGTAGCCGGAGGCGTTAACATAGCCGGTTTTAATGCCGTCTACGCCTTCAATACGACCAAGCAGGCGGTTGTGACCATTGATGGTCTTGCCGCGGAACTGGAAGCTGGAGCGGCCGAAATAGCCGTAGTACTGCGGATAATGCTGACGCAGAGCGATACCGAGAATCGCCATATCCCGCGCAGTGGTCTGCTGGTTCGGGTTAGGCAGACCCGAAGCATTGCGGAATGTGGTCGAGCGCATGCCGAGGCGGCGCGCTTTTGCGGTCATCATCTGAGCGAAACGAGGTTCAGAACCACCGAGATATTCACCAAGAGCTGCAGCAGCGTCGTTTGCGGAGCGGGTGATCAGCGCCATAATGGCATCTTCAACAGTGATGGTCTGGCCTGCTGCCACACCGATCTTTGTCGGCGGACGGGAGGCTGCATATTTGGAAAACGGGATTTTGGTATTTTTGTTGATGCGACCGGCCTGCATAGCTTCAAAAACCATGTAAAGCGTCATCATCTTGGTAAGCGATGCAGGAAAGCGCTTGGCATCTGCGCTTTCAGCAAACAAAGTTTTACCTGTGTTAGCGTCGATCACGATTGCTGCGTGGCGCGATGGATTTTTCGCTGCCTGCGCTGAATCTGTTACAATGGTAAGAGATACGGCGCCGACCATTGTTACTGCTAACAATGAGCGGGCCGCAATCTTGATGCCGGATGCGGCGTGACGGAACGCATGATACACGGTGACTTACCTACCTGGACTGCCAATTTTCAGGTGTGGCGCAAAGGACACGCCACGAACATTTCCGCGATCATATTGCCAACAGCCTTACCAATCCGTTTATAGACTGGAAAAACGTGCTGATTTTTTGACTTATATGACACTTTTTTACGCCTGAGCGCCGTTTGACTGCACTGTAAGAATTGTCAGGGTTGCGTTAAGTGCTTGCTAATAAATGAAAAATTTATTGATTGAGATTTTCTGTCGAAAATTAAAAAAATAATATGTTGCGGGTGTTTTTGGCTCAAAAACTGATTTTCTTTGTTTAAAACAGCTAATTTGTCCTGAAACTGTTAAGAAGAGAAGTTATGTGGCTGGCTTCAACAGGGTAGAACAAGCTGACTGAAAGGATGCGTACGGTTTCGATGCTGCTTTATGATTCAATATGCGGGCGGGAATGAATTTTCTGCTTTATGGAAAACAGTCAGATTCGTTTGCGGAAAACTTTGCTTAACAGATGTGTTTCATACTGGTTTTTTCCTGCAGTCGGGGTACTCTGGAAAGAAATGACGTCATGTCAGGCTTTATAAAGTTCGGGGCTTAACATCGCCGCGTTTCAACCTACATAATAGGTCTACGATGCATGGCTTAACGGTTATGCAGGGTGACTTCGGAAATACAGATACGATCAGGACGGATATAGTCAGTAATGAATGCGGCACACCGTTTAAAACAGGCTTCGCCAGTTATGCAGGATAAGCCTGTTATGCAGGGAAATGATGAAGACGGTCAGAAAGGCCCTGGTAATGGTACGGCTGTTATTACGCGGACAAGGACCCGCTTAAAACGACCCAGCCTCTACAGGGTTTTGCTGCTGAATGATGATTATACGCCTATGGATTTCGTGATTCATGTGCTGGAACGTTTTTTCCAGAAGAACCGTGATGAAGCGACACGCATTATGTTGCATGTTCATAATCACGGGGTCGGTGAGTGCGGTATCTTTACCTATGAAGTCGCCGAAACCAAAGTGACGCAGGTGATGGATTTCGCCCGTCAACATCAGCATCCGCTGCAATGCGTGATGGAGAAAAAGTGAGGTACCATGCCAACATTCTCCCAAAGCCTTGAAAAAGCACTTCATCAGGCGCTGACAATCGCCAATGAACGTCATCATGAATATGCCACGCTTGAGCATCTTCTGCTGGCGCTGATTGACGACCGTGACGCCGGTGCGGTTATGCGTGCCTGCAATGTCGATATTGTGCAGCTTAAAAAGACAGTGACAGATTATATTGACCGCGAACTGGATAATCTGGTGACCGGTTATGATGAGGATTCCAAGCCGACAGCCGCTTTCCAGCGGGTGATTCAGCGCTCGGTAATCCATGTGCAGTCCTCAAATCGCGATGAAGTGACCGGTGCAAATGTTCTGGTGGCAATCTTTGCCGAGCGGGAAAGCCATGCAGCCTATTTCCTGCAGGAACAGCAGATGACCCGCTATGATGCGGTCAATTACATTTCGCACGGTATTTCCAAGCGCTCCGGTGTCAGCGATGACCTGACGCAAGATAAGCTGCATGATCAGGAAGAGGCGGCTCAGCCTGAAAATGAAGAAAGCAGCAAGAAGAAAATTGACGCGCTGACAGCCTATTGCGTCAACCTCAATGAAAAAGCCAAAGCCGGTAAGATTGATCGTCTGGTTGGTCGTGAGAGCGAAGTTAACCGCACTATTCAGGTTTTGTGCCGCCGTTCCAAGAATAACCCGCTTTATGTGGGTGATCCGGGCGTGGGTAAAACCGCAATTGCTGAAGGTCTCGCCAAGCGTATTGTTGACGGCGATGTACCGGAAGTTTTGCTGAATGACACAATCTTCTCGCTGGATATGGGCAGCCTGCTGGCTGGTACCCGTTATCGCGGTGATTTTGAAGAACGCCTGAAACAGGTTGTCAAAGAGCTGGAAGATTATCCGGGAGCGGTGCTGTTCATCGATGAAATCCACACTGTGATCGGTGCGGGTGCGACCTCCGGCGGCTCTATGGATGCGTCCAATCTGCTAAAACCTGCTTTGTCTTCCGGTCAGATTCGCTGCATTGGCTCGACAACTTATAAAGAGTTTCGCCAATTCTTCGAGAAGGACAGGGCGCTTGTGCGTCGTTTCCAGAAAATCGATGTGCCAGAGCCGACTGTGCCGGATGCCATTGAGATTATGCGTGGCCTGAAGCCTTATTTTGAAGACTTCCACAAAGTGAAGTTCTCAAATGATGCATTGACTGCGGCTGTGGAACTCTCTGCCCGCTATATCACTGACCGTAAATTGCCGGATAAGGCGATTGACGTGATTGATGAAAGTGGTGCCGCACAGATGCTGGTGCCAGAAGCCAAGCGCAAAAAGGTCATCGGTATCAAAGAGATCGAAGCGACCGTTGCGACGATGGCACGTATTCCGCCGAAGACTGTTTCCAAAGATGACGAGCAAGTGCTCGCCAGTCTGGAAAAAGATCTTAAACGTGTGGTTTATGGGCAGGAACTGGCGATTGAATCGCTCAGCTCTGCGATCAAGCTGGCACGTGCGGGCCTGCGTGAGCCGGATAAACCGATCGGCTCTTATCTGTTCTCCGGTCCGACCGGTGTGGGTAAGACGGAAGTTGCCAAGCAGCTTGCCAGCACATTGGGCGTACAGCTGCTGCGTTTTGATATGTCCGAATATATGGAGCGCCATACGGTTTCGCGCCTGATCGGTGCCCCTCCGGGCTATGTCGGTTTTGAACAGGGTGGTCTGCTGACTGACGGTGTTGACCAGCATCCGCATTGCGTGTTGCTGCTTGACGAGATCGAGAAAGCACATCCGGATCTGTTCAACATTCTGTTGCAGGTTATGGATCACGGTCGTCTGACCGATCATAATGGCAAGCAGATTGACTTCCGCAACGTCATTCTGATCATGACCACCAATGCCGGTGCGGCAGATCTGGCAAAAGCGGCGATTGGTTTCGGTTCATCCCGTCGCGAAGGCGACGATATGGAGGCGATCAACCGTCTGTTTACACCGGAATTCCGCAACCGCTTAGATGCGATTATTCCGTTCGGTCCGCTGCCAGTGCCGGTTATTCATAAAGTGGTGCAGAAATTTATCATGCAGCTGGAAGCCCAGCTTGCTGATCGTGGCGTCACTTTTGAACTGGATAAGAAGGCCGTTAATTGGCTAGCTGATAAAGGCTATGATGAGCGCATGGGTGCACGCCCGCTGGGTCGTGTCATTCAGGAATATATCAAGAAGCCGCTGGCGGATGAATTGCTGTTCGGTAAGCTGAAAAACGGCGGCACTGTCAGAGTGACGACCGGTGAAAAAGCCGACGGCAAAATTGGTCTGGTGCTGGATGTGGTGAAAGCCAAACCGGTTAAGCCGCAGAAAGAACAGCCGGAAGAAGAACTGGTTGTAAAGCCGGAGAAAAAGCCTGCCAAGGCTGAGGCTGTTGCCGAAACAGGCGCAGCGGAGCCAAAGCGAAAATCGGCATCGGTGCCGAAAGTGCCACGCTCTAAAGAGTAAAGCTTTAACATAAGACAAAAGAAAAGCGCCCGATCAACGGGCGCTTTTTTAGTGGCGGCAGATAAATGAAAAGCCTGATTAGAGCGCCGAGTGCCATAGTTGGCACACAAAGGTCGCTCTAACACTTTAAATTTAGAGCATAATTTCACCTTAACTAATCCAGGTTTAAGGAATTATGCTCTAACTTTTCAGCATCGTTCCGGTTTTTTCTTTGAGCGCATACCACGAGATCGCTTCTTCAAGAATATGCGGGGTCTGGCCGCCACGCTCACAGGCGCGGGCAAAATAATCGCGCAATTGCGGGCGGTAATCCGGATGTGCACAATTTTCGATAATCACGGATGCGCGTTCACGCGGAGCAAGGCCACGCAGATCGGCAAGGCCGTGTTCGGTCACAAGAATATCCACATCATGTTCCGTATGGTCAACATGTGGCACCATCGGCACGACTGAGGAAATTGCACCATTCTTAGCTACCGATTTGGTGACGAAAACCGACAGGAAGGCGTTGCGGGCAAAATCACCGGAACCACCGATGCCGTTCATCATATGTGTACCGGCCACATGAGTTGAGTTCACATTGCCGTAAATATCGAATTCCAGCGCGGTGTTGATACCGATAATACCGAGGCGGCGGATAACTTCCGGATGATTGCTGATTTCCTGCGGACGCAGCACAAGTTTGTCTTTGTAGCGGTCAAAATTACCGAAAACGCGCTCGCCGCATGCCTGACTGAGTGTGATTGAGGAGGCTGAAGCAAAGCTCAGTTTGCCTGCATCCATCAGATCGAATGTGCTGTCCTGCAAGACTTCACTATACATGCGCAAATGATGGAAAGGACTGTCCACAAGACCGGTCAGAACCGCATTGGCAATGGTGCCGATGCCGGCCTGCAACGGGTTGAGCGACAGATCAAGGCGACCTTTTTCCACTTCACTCTCGAGGAAATGGGTGAGGTGCGAGGCGATGGCAGAGGTTTCATTGTCAGCAGGTTCAATCAGTGAAGCGCTGTCAGACTGCTCCGTGATAACGATAGCTGCAATTTTTTCCGGCGGAATCGGAATATATGGCGTGCCGATGCGGCTTTCACAGGAGACGACTGGAATCGGATCGCGGGACGGGCGCTTAGTCGGAATATAGACATCATGCAGACCTTCCAGCGAGAGCGGATGGCTGAGATTGATCTCTACAATGACTTTCTTCGCCAGAATAGCAAAGCTTGCTGAGTTGCCGATAGACGTTGTCGGGATAACACCGCCGTCTTCATTAATGGCAATGGCTTCAACAATCGCATAGTCAACCGGCCCGATCTGATTGGAGCGTAACTGCTCAACAGTTTCAGAAAGATGCTGGTCGATAAACATCACTTCGCCACGGTTGATGGCCGCGCGCAAAGTGCGGTCAACCTGAAACGGCATACGGCGGGCAAGTACACCGGCTTCGGTGAGAATCTTATCGACATCATGGCCGAGAGAGGCACCAGTCAGCAGGGTAATTTTAAACGGGGCAGTCTTGGCCTGTTCAGCCATTGCAACCGGTACAGCCTTGGCATCACCGGCGCGGGTGAAACCGCTCATGCCGATGGTCATCCCGTCTTTGATCAGGGCTGCTGCCTCAGCAGGCGTTACAACTTTATCTTGAAGGGAGGAATTGCGGATACGATCTTCTAGCATGGGAAACCTATATTCGAAGGATCTCTGAATGGGAGGGTTCAGAGGTAAGCAGTTTCAGGAAAAGTGGAAGCCGGTTTTCCGTTCGAAACTGCGCTAAACAAAGAATTCGTGGCGTTCTATATTATAGAAATAAAAGCCTCTCTGATCGCATATACATATGCTGTTAATACGCAGTATCGGCGTAAGGGCAGAATTTAAGGTTGACCTAAACGTAAACTGCTCTGAATAAAGGATTTATCCTGTAGCTGAGTGTTTTGCCAGCCCTGACTTTGATGTGGTCATTCTGTCGCGATTTATAGCGGAATTGTCCTGAGTAAAACAGCTCGTAGAGGTGAAGTTTGCCTCAAGTTTATGCCGGTTACGAATGACCGGCCTGAGCAGCATTGCCAATGCAAAATCCCGTGATTAACAATGACGCCACCACAAGTGCCACCATATGTAAGTTAGTCTTATGCCAGATCATCAGTTGCCGGCAGGCCAGTCAGCAAACCGCCCAGCATCATGCCCAGCATCATGCATTGAAAGCGTGGATAAAAATGCTGATGAATATAATCGGGATGCCGCTTCAACATTTGCAGAGCGTGTGCAGTGGTTTGGCCGCGGCTCAAAGAATATTTTCAGCATACCGGCAATGTTGCTGATCAGTTCGTTTATCGGCTTTTCCGGTCTGGCGATTGAGAGTGGTATCAGCATGGGGCAGGCGGTGTTTATGACACTGACCATCTGGGCTTTGCCTGCCAAAGTGGTGCTGATCGGTGCGATTTCTGCCGGTAGTTCAATGGCCGCTGCGGCATTGGCTGTGGCACTGTCATCTGTGCGTCTGATGCCGATGGTCGTGGCGCTGTTACCTGAACTGAAAGGCCCGCGTTCCCGCAAAATTACCTTGTTGTTTCTCTCGCATTTTGTGGCGGTGACCGCTTGGGTCATGGCGATGGAGCAGCTGCGTCATATTCCGCGCGATCTGCGCACCAGCTATTTCGCCGGTATCGGCGTGACTTTGGTGTTGACCAATGCCTGTGTGGTAGCACTGATTTATATGCTGTCTGCCAGTTTCCCGCCTTTGCTGTTTGCTGCACTTTTCATGCTGACGCCGATGTATTTTCTCACCTCGCTATGGCGCTCATCCCGTGAGCAGGCGGGTAAAGCGGCTTTGCTGAGCGGTTTGCTTATCTTTCCGATGATGCATGCAATTGCACCGGGTTATGATCTGCTGCTTACTGGTCTGGTTGGCGGTGCAGTTGCCTTCGGTTTCCATCTCTATGTCGAGAGCCTGCGCCGCAAAGAAGCTCAGAAGGAAGTGCTGTCATGAATTTTACGAGCTTTGATACATGGTGGTGGCCGTATTTATTCATCCTGATTGCCGGTGCTGTGGCAACGGATATCTGGCGCTTTCTGGGAGTGCTCGTCGGCGGCAAGATGCGCGAGGATTCGCAAGCTCTGGTGCTGGTGCGATGTGTAGCGACGGCCTTGGTGGCAGGGGTGATTGCGCAGCTTATTCTCTATCCGACAGGTGAGCTTGCGAATTCGCCGATGTGGCTGCGGGCAGGTTCTGCGGTGCTTGGCTTTGTTGCATTTTTGCTGGCGGGGCAGCGTATTCTGGTGGGCGTTCTTACCGGTGAAGCACTGCTTCTGGCAGGGCTGCTTTTCCTGTAAATCTCTGCGCACATGCAATATGCGCAGAGAGATAAACACTATTAATTAAAGGCTTGCGATAATTTTCTGACAATTCTCAGCAAGAACAGCCTGATCTTCCATTTTGCCGGTATGTCCCGTCAGCTCCACGCCTTCAAAGCGCGGAATAACGTGGAAATGCAGGTGGAATACAGTCTGTCCGGCAGCCGGTTCATTGAACTGCATAATGGTAACACCATCAGCCGCGAAAGCCTTTTTCACGGCAATAGCAACTTTCTGGGTAGCGGCAATCAGCTTGGCCAGCACAGCGCTGTCTGCATCGAGAAGATTGCGCGAACCCTGCTTCGGGATCACAAGGCTGTGGCCTTTGCCCTGTGGCATCACATCCATGAATGCATAGACATCATCATCTTCATAAATCTTATGGCTTGGAATTTCGCCGCGCAGGATCTTCGCGAAAATATTGTCGCTGGCATAAGGCGTGGTCATGGAGTGCTCCCTAATCCGGTTGATGGAATTTGCGGAACGGACTGTGTTCCGCATAATAGCTGTTGTTCATATCGACTTCGCGGATCTCACGGCGCAAATATTGCGCCACGGCATCACGAAAGCCGGTGTGGCTGATATAATGGGCGGAGTGGGTGGTGACAGGTTCATAACCGCGCGCCAGCTTGTGTTCACCCTGTGCGCCAGCCTCCACCACTGATAATTTATGCGCAATCGCATAATCAATGGCCTGATGATAGCAAACTTCAAAATGCAAAAACGGGTGATCTTCGATGCAGCCCCAGTGACGGCCAAACAAACGGTCGCCGCCGATGAAATTGATTGCACCGGCAATATAGCGGCCATCACGCTTGGCCATAATCAGCACAATATCATCGCCCAGACGCTCGCCGATCAGCGAGTAGAATTCACGGTTGAGATAAGGGCGTCCCCATTTGCGGCTGCCGGTATCCATATAAAAAGCGTAGAACTTATCCCAGATATCTTCCGTCAGGTCTTTGCCAGTCAGCCAGTCAATGGAAATGCCATTGCTCAAAGCTTCGCGACGCTCGCGCTTTAATGCTTTGCGTTTGCGGGAAATAAGTTCTTCCAGAAAATCATTATAATCCTGAAAGCCATTGTTTTTGAAGTGAAACTGCTGGTCTTTGCGATGCAGGAAGCCGGCTTCAGTCAGCGCCTGAATATCAGCCATTTCCGCAAAAGTTACATGCGCGGATGACAGCTGATTATGATCGGTGAATTGCGCAATTGCGCTGCTCAGCAATGCGCGCTGTGTGGCAGGTGCGTCCGTTGTCAGCAGGCGCGCACCGGTTGCCGGAGTGAACGGAATACCCAGTTGCAGCTTGGGGTAATATTGTCCGCCCGCACGTTCAAAGGCTTCAGCCCAGCCGTGGTCAAAAACATATTCGCCCTGACTATGGGATTTCAGATAGGCAGGGGCTGCGGCGAGCAATCGTCCTTGTTGCGTTTCCAGACGCAAATGACACGGCACCCAGCCGGTTGTTTCGCCCACGCAGCCGGAATCTTCCAGCGCGGAAAGGTAGGCATAGGACAAAAACGGATTGTAAGATTTATTGTTTTGCAGATTACCGTCATCGGACAGGGCTGCGGTGTGTTTTCCTGTTTCAGAAAACAGTGCCCATTCATCAGGGCTGAAGCTCTGCATTGAGCTGATGTTACGCAAAATAATGCCGGTTTCTTCCTCTGCGTCTTTATGCATAGCAATCAACCATTTCCAATGTTCCGGTCACATCTGATTTTTACCGGCGCATATTAATATGCGCCGGTAAGATATTGTTATATCAGGCGATAACACTGTCCGGTACAAAGCCTTCGAATGTAATCTGCTGTGCATGCAAATCGCTCATGGCTTTTTCTTCCATATTACGCACGGTCCATGTAATCACAGGACGGCCGAGCACTTGTTGGTAAAAGCTGATGAACGGGTTTGGCAGATGGTGGAAGCTGTAGGACACAAAATCCACATCATAGGCGAGCATGGAAAAGTGCTTTTCCATATCGGCTACATTTGTACCTTCTGCTGTCAAACCGGCAGGTACGCCCGGTGCATCGCTGCGGAAAAGGCGGATCAGATGATGGTCGAACGACATAATCGCGGCCTCACCCTGATAGGTCTTCAGCTCTTTGGCAACGGCGGCAACCAGACCTTCGTCCTGACCTTCAATGCCTTTGAGTTCGATGACCAGAGGTACTTTTCCGGCAACAAGATCAAGCATCTGACTAAGCGATGGCGGATGATCCTGTGTGGTGCCGATGGTCAGTGCCTGAGCCTCAGCCAGCGTCAGATCGCAGATACGGCCTTCACGTCCGGCAAGACGGTTCAGCACATCATCATGAAATACGATGACTTCACCGTCTTTGGTCAGATGCACGTCACATTCAATGGCATAATTGCCTGCAATCGCTGCACTAAAGGCCGGAAGAGTGTTCTCCCAGACCTTTTTGTTCATATCGTGCAACCCGCGATGGGCAATCGGCCGGCGGGTAAGCCACTTCAGTTCATCGCGAAGCGTTGCGCTCATGATTATTCAACCTCAAGAATGGCTTCGATTTCTACCGGTGCGTTCAGCGGCAGGCCGGCCATGCCGACAGCGGAGCGGGCATGTTTACCGGCATCACCGAGAACGTCGATGAACAGCTGGGAGCCGCCGTTTGCAACAACGTGCTGATCAGTGAAATCGACAACGGAAGCAACAAAGACAGTAATTTTGATCACGCGCTTGATGCGTTTCAGATCGCCCAGAGCTGCCTGAGCCTGCGAGAGCACATTGATAGCGCAATATTTTGCAGCTTCCTGTGCCTGTTCAATGGTCAGATCACGGCCAACCAGTCCGGTGGAAACGAGCTTGCCGTCTTTCAGAGGCAGCTGGCCGGAAGTGAACAGCAGATTACCGCTCTGGGAAAATGGCAGATAAGCAGCCGCAGGGGCTGCAGATTCTGGAATGGTGATGCCGAGATCTTTGAGGCGGGTTTCGATTGTCGATGTCATGGCGCTCTTTCCGGTTTTAATTCATCATCACCTGTTGAAAAGGTGATGAGTCCTTCGGTCATTTCGATGCGGTCTTCAGACTGCAGGAATTCTTTAACAGTTTGCACTTCATTCTGCATATCCATTGTTGCGGTCACTTATGTAAAATAGATGGCGCGCATCTCAAGAAAATGAATACGAAACTGATAGAATCAGTGGAGCATAGCAAAAGCTGTGATTTTTGCCTCGCTTCCGCCATGAGTTATTTTAACATGGCGATAAATTTATCGGAGAATCTCTATGCGTTTTTTGCAGGCCCCCATTTTGCAGGCTTTTGTGTTCGGAACCGGTTTCGTTTTGCCCGCAATATTGAGTACGGCCGCTTTTGCAGGAAACACGCTTCTGCCGCATCGTGCAGTCTATGATCTGACACTGGAGCGTGCAGATGAAAAATCCGGCATTGATAATGTTACTGGACGCATGGTTTACGAGTTTAACGGCTCAGCTTGCGAAGGTTTTACGACAAACTTCCGGTTTGTAACCCGCATTGATATGGAAGGTCAGGATCAGCGGGTGACTGATCAGCAGACCACCACATTTGAGGCCGGTGACGGCAGCCGCTTCCGCTTCGTCAATAAGACCTTTGTCGATAAGGAGCTGATTAAAGAAGTGCGCGGTAATGCGACGCTGAATAAAAAGCAGATGGATGTGGCTCTGACGAAGCCTGAAAAACAAGATCTCAAATTGGCTATGTCACAATTTCCGACCCGTCATATGGAAGAGATGCTGCAGAAAATCGATAAAGGAGATACGTTCTTTCAGTCTACGATTTTCGATGGTTCCGATGAGGCGAATAAAATCATGGCGACAACGGCTGTGATCGGTAAGGGGCAGGTACTGCCTGCGGATAATGAAACCAAAGTCATGGGCGAGGTGGCCAAGCAAGAAAGCTGGCCTGTGACGGTTGCTTATTTTGATGATGAAGAAAATGACGAGGGGCTGCCGGTTTATCGCGTGAATTTCAAGCTTTATCGCAATGGCGTTACCCGTGATCTCAATATGGATTATGGTGATTTTGCTATGAAGGGCACATTGGTCAACCTTGAGATGTTTAAGCCAACAGCAGATAGTGCTAATTGCGAGTAAATATAAATCGTATATTTAATAATGTAAGGCGATCTTGTTGAGATCGCCTTTTTTGTTTAACTAATTTTTACTTATAAATATCGCAAATATGACAAGATTTTTGTGTTGGTTTCATTTGTTTTTACGACTTGTTTTCTTTTTTATAAATTCTTTATGTGAGTCATTATGTTTAAAAATATACTTATTATTTCGACGGTTCTCCTTGGCGTATCATCTGCGGTAACTGTAGTGCAGGCAGAGGAGAAAACACCTGTAAGAACTGGCATGAAGTGCGCGCCAGTAAACCATTATGATGTGATAAAGTTTTTTGATCGCTGGAATGCTTCATTGCGAACACATGATCCGGTTAAGGTTGCTGAGAATTACAGTTCTGATGCAGTCTTGCTGCCTGCGCTTTCAATAAAGGTGCGTTACACCGATGAAGAGCGTATTGATTATTTTAAGGACTTTCTTAAAAAAGAACCTGTTGTTAAAATAGATAGCCGTACTATTCGCTTAGGCTGTAATAAGGCAATCGATAACGGGATTTACACATTTCGTTTTAAAGACGGAAGCGAGGCAATTGCCCGTTATACGTTTACTTATGCGTGGGATGGTGCCCGCTGGCTGATTACCTCACATCACTCGTCGGTTCTGCCAAAAGAGGTCAGACAGGCTGATTGAGACTTGCATTTTGCGGCGAGATAAGTTAATCGCCGCATTATTCCACACACGGGATTTGGGTTTTGTACGGGAGAAATCCGTACAACGCCTCCGGTGGCACATTTGTGCCTCAGCCCGTGGAGGTTCAACCGGAAAAGGAAAATACAATGGCATTGCCTGATTTCAGCATGCGCCAGCTTCTGGAAGCTGGTGTTCACTTCGGTCACCAGACACATCGCTGGAACCCGAAAATGGCACCTTTCATCTATGGTGCACGCAACAACATCCACATTCTTGACCTGGCTCAGACCGTTCCTCTGCTGCATAATGCGCTGAAGGTTGTGTCCGACACTGTTGCTCGTGGCGGCCGCGTTCTGTTCGTTGGTACCAAGCGTCAGGCTTCGGAAATCATTGCTGACGCAGCTGGCCGTTCGGCTCAGTATTACGTCAACTCCCGCTGGCTCGGTGGTATGATGACCAACTGGAAAACCATTTCCAACTCGATTCAGCGTCTGCGCAAGCTTGACGAACTGCTGTCGAGCGAAGCTCAGGGTTATTCCAAAAAGGAACGCCTGACACTGGAACGCGAACGCGAAAAGCTGGACCGCGCTCTCGGTGGTATCAAGGATATGGGTGGCGTGCCTGACCTGATGTTCATCGTTGATACCAACAAGGAATCGATTGCAATTCAGGAAGCCAAGCGTCTTGGTATCCCTGTTGTTGCTATCATCGACAGCAACTGTAATCCTGACCAGATCGATTTCCCGATCCCAGGTAACGATGATGCTGCCCGTGCGATTTCGCTCTATTGCGACCTGATTGCTAAGGCTGCTCTGGACGGTATTATGCGTCAGCAGGGCGCTCTGGGCATCGACGTTGGTGCGCAGGTTGAAGCTCCTGTTGAGCCAGCTCTGGAAGCTGCTGAAAACGCTTAATATGTTTTCCTGTCTGCCGGATCTGTTTTCAGATCCGGCAGATCGATTGCTTAAAAGACACAATCTACCGAATTTGCGAAGCTTCAAAAATCTGCAGCTTTAAACCGGTAAAGACTGAAGCGGGTGAGCCGTTTCTGATTCCGTTCACGAACGGTGTGTTCTGTGTCATTCATTCGAGCCTTTTAAGGCTCCTGCTATCCCGTATGTATACAGTTGACGCTTTGCAATGATTGCAATGCGGGCTGTAATGATTAATCGGTCATTGAGTTAAAGACGGCTTAGCTGTCTGTGCAATGATCCTTAGCGGGCATGCCGCTTGCCGGATGTCTGCTGCTTATCTCAAAGAGGCGACAATGAGCATTACCGCAGCAATGGTTAAAGAACTTCGTGAACTCAGCGGCGCAGGCATGATGGACTGCAAGACCGCTTTGAACGAAAATAATGGCGATATGGAAGCTGCCATGGACTGGCTGCGCGCTAAAGGTATCGCTAAAGCTGACAAGAAAGCCGGCCGTACAGCTGCTGAAGGTCTGGTAAGCGTTGCCAGCGAAGGCAAAAAAGCTGTTGTTGTTGAGGTTAACTCCGAAACAGACTTCGTTGCCCGTAATGCTGCTTTCCAGGAAATCGTCGTTAATGTAACTAAAGTTGCACTCGCAACTGATGGTTCAACAGATGCAGTTGCAAACGCAATCTATCCGGGTTCGGAAAAGACTGTAACTGACACAATTAAAGATGCTGTTGGCACCATCGGTGAAAACATGGCATTCCGTCGTTCCGCTGCTCTGAGCGTGGAAAACGGTGTTGTTGCTTCTTACATCCACAATGGTGTTGCTGATGGTCTCGGCAAGCTCGGCGTTCTGGTTGCAATCGAAACAACCGGTAATGCAGATGCTGCTGCTGCTATCGGCCGTCAGATTGCGATGCATGTTGCTGCAACCAACCCGCTGGCTCTGACGCCTGCTGAAGTTGATGCTGCTGCTGTTGAGCGCGAAAAAGCAATCTTTGCTGATCAGGCTCGCCAGTCCGGCAAGTCGGAAGAAATCATCGCTAAGATGGTTGATGGCCGTATGCGCAAGTTCTTCGAAGAAGTTGTTCTTCTGTCGCAGGCTTTCGTTATCAATCCAGACCTGAGCGTTGAAGCAGCGCTTAAAGAAGCTGAAAAAGAAATCGGTGCACCTGCTAAGGTAACCGGCTTTGTTCGCTTCGCTCTGGGCGATGGCATTGAAAAAGAAGAAACAGATTTCGCTGCTGAAGTAGCTGCTGTTACTAAAGGCTAATACGGGTTGATGTAAGGCGATTATGCTTTGCATTGAACTGTAATCTATAGAATAGAGCGGTTTCTCCGGAGGCCGCTCTATTTTTTTGTGTGCCTATCATAAAAATTGTCAGTTATTGCTGTGCATGACGTGACAATGCCGCGTGCTTCATGTATGCGAAATCAATTCAGCTTTTTCCTGTCATCATGCCGGCCAGTTTCTGGTGCTACCGGCGGGTTTGTCACGACAGGAGGCAGCCATTTCATTTCCGGCTTAATTCGGGCATGTTGCCTTGCAGTCATGTCACTCATAGGGTGTAACCGCTTTGGCGGAGAAGTCAGTCTGCGGGCTGGTTTTATGACGCGCATGTGATGCAGGTCGGACAAATTCGAGCATAGCTCTTCTTACCATCCGGTAAAGACTGAGCGAACCATAAAAGGGATCCCATGACAGGCAAAACACTTTATAAGCGGGTTCTCCTCAAAGCCTCAGGTGAGGCGCTGATGGGCGGACAGGGATTTGGCATTGATGTGTCTGTTGCTGATCGCATTGCAAGCGATATTGCTGAAGCACGTGCACTTGGCGTTGAAGTCGGCGTAGTTATTGGCGGCGGTAATATTTTCCGTGGCTTGGCTGTAGCCTCCAAGGGCGGTGACCGTGTGACCGGCGATCATATGGGGATGTTGGCGACTGTGATTAACTCACTGGCGCTGCGTACTTCTCTGGTTAAACAGGGGGTTGATGCGGTTGTGCTTTCGGCAATCGCCATGCCGGAACTATGTGAGAGCTTCTCACAGCGTCAGGCGACAGCCTATATGGATCAGGGCAAGGTTGTGATTTTCGCCGGTGGTACCGGTAATCCGTTCTTTACAACCGATTCTGCTGCTGCACTTCGTGCGGCTGAAATTGGTGCCGATGCTCTGTTCAAAGGCACACAGGTTGACGGCATTTACAGTGCTGATCCGAAAAAAGACCCTACAGCAACCCGTTTTGATAATCTGACTCATAAGCAGGTTCTCGATAAGGGACTTGCAGTGATGGATGTGACAGCAGTGGCGCTGGCACAGGAAAATCATATTCCGATCGTGGTTTATTCGATCCATGAGGCGGGCGGTTTTGCTGAGATTTTGCAAGGTAAAGGCCGTTGCACAGTGGTGCAGGATGTCTGATAGGTGCTGAAACTGTGGTCGCACACAGTTCAATTCAGTAAAGCTATGATTTTGTGCTTATCATTTGCGCCAACCTGTTCTAAGTAAAAAGCGAATTATGTGAGCTGAACTCTGTTTCAGCTCACATGCGTATTTCTTGTTCGGATTTTGCATTTGAATAAGAGCGGCAATACGCAGACTAAAATTGGGAGCATATGTGCTCTTGCAGGATTATGCGCATCACTGCGCGAGACGTTTGGTGTACGCCCAAGGAGAGATAAGATGAGCGATGCTCTGGATGTAAACGATCTGAAACGCCGTATGGAAGGCGCGATTCAGTCCTTCAAACACGATCTGGGTGGTTTGCGCACAGGTCGCGCTTCGGCAAGTCTGCTGGAGCCTCTGACAATCGAAGCCTATGGCTCGACCATGCCGATCAATCAGGTGGCACAGATTACTGTTCCTGAAGCCCGTATGCTGTCTGTTTCCGTATGGGATAAAAGCATGGTTGGTGCTGTAGAACGTGCGATCCGTGACAGCGGTTTGGGTCTGAACCCGATCACAGATGGTATGACACTGCGTGTACCACTGCCGGAGCTGAACGAACAGCGCCGTAAAGAGCTGGTGAAGATCGCCAACCAATACGCGGAAGGCGCGAAAGTTGCTGCCCGTCACGTTCGTCGTGATGGTATGGACCAGTTGAAGAAGCTGGAAAAAGACGGCACTATCAGCCAGGATGACAGCCGTGTTCTGTCTGAAAAAGTTCAGAAAATGACAGACGAAACCATTGCTGAACTTGATAAACTGCTTGTTACCAAAGAAGCAGAAATCATGCAGGTTTAATCTGCTACGATATTGTGTCAGAGTGATTTTGCTGTTGCAATCTCGCTCTGACACGTGATTTGACCGGCTTGGCCGTTAGAATTTGACATTTTGTAAGTTCCGGTTTTTGTACCGGATTGGCCGTGTAAATGACATGTTTACAGGCTCTTGATGATCAGCATGGTTCTGCTGAATTGTTTCCCAAAACCGGATAAGTATGGCGCCTGACGGCAGCCGTTTTGTCACTAAAGAGGAATATGCCCGAATGTCCGATCCGCGTCACATCGCCATTATTATGGATGGCAATGGTCGTTGGGCTAAAGCACGGGGCTTGCCGCGTGTCGCCGGTCATAAAGCGGGTGTGGACGCCTTGCGTGCGATTGTTCGTGCAGCGGGGGATAAAGGTCTGGAATTCCTCACACTCTTTGCATTTTCATCTGAAAACTGGACAAGGCCGACCTCTGAAGTCACAGAGCTGATGGGCTTGCTGAAGCTGTTCATCCGTCGTGATCTGAGCAAACTTCACAGTCAAAATGTCCGTATTCGTATTATCGGCTCGCGCGAGGATTTGGCTGCTGACATTTGCGGTCTTCTGGATGAGGCGGAAACACGAACTGCGGCGAATACCGGACTGACCCTTGTCATAGCTTTTAATTACGGTTCACGCGACGAGCTGGCGCGCGCTATGTGCAAAATTGCGGAGGATGTGGCTGCCGGACTGCTGAAGCCAGAGGCAATCACCGCAGAAATAATTTCATCTAAGCTGGATACAGACGGGATTCCTGATCCTGACCTGATTATCCGTACCAGTGGTGAGATGCGTCTTTCTAATTTTCTGCTCTGGCAGGCGGCTTATTCAGAGTTTTTATTTGCGCCGGAATACTGGCCGGATTTCAAACCTGCGCACTTTTATGCAGCAATCGACGAATATCATAAGCGCGTCCGTCGTTTCGGCGGGCTGACCACAGAAGAATTGCAGGACTTTTCCGGTGATTCTGATGTCGTGCCTTTACGGCATACGGCAGGATAAATTAGCGGGTGATTCAGGCTGCCTGAACACGATTCATATTATTCAGGGGGCGAGGGGTTTCGTGTCCAATTTGCAATTGCGTATCATGACAGCGGCAGTGCTTGCACCTGTTACAATTTTGTTGATCTGGCTTGGAGGTATGAGCTTCCGTGTGCTGGCTGTCGTTATCGGCTTCGCGATTTTCTTTGAATGGACAACGCTCAGCGCCACAAAGCAGACACGCTCCGGTCTGACTGCAGCATGGGCAGTATTGTCCATCGCTGCCGGTTTGCTGTTGATTGAAGTGCCATCACTGCAAATTCTGGCCATTCTTGCTGCCGGTGCGATTTTTCTCGTTCAGCGCTCGAACTGGGCTGCTGCAGGTCTGCTCTATGCCGGTGTGCCCATGGTTTGTCTGGCGGTTCTGCGCGGCGACACAACATCGGGGTTGATTGCAATTATCTATCTTTTTGCCCTTGTCTGGGCGACAGATATTTTTGCTTATTTTACAGGCCGTACTTTGGGCGGGCCTAAACTGGCACCGCGATTTTCGCCGAATAAAACCTGGTCCGGCGCAATTGGCGGTGTGGTTGCGGCAATGATTGCTGCTGCAGCGGTAAGCTATTTCAGTTTTGATCGCGTGAAATATCCGATGGTCATACTGGCGATCATGCTTTCTGTTGCTTCGCAGATCGGTGATCTTGGCGAATCCTGGGTTAAGCGTCGCTTTGGTGCTAAGGATTCCGGTAAGTTATTGCCGGGTCACGGTGGCGTGATGGATCGCGTTGACGGTTTGATCGTAGCTGCCGTTATGCTTTATGTGATTGGTGCTTTGGTGACCGGATCGGATACGCCATCATCTATGTTTATCGGTATTGTTTTGCAGCCTCTGTAAAATTGACAGCGAAGACAGTTTTTGAATTTGAAAGTCGGGAGACAGGGTTTTGAGTGATCCCATAGGATATTTATTCGGCGGCGAAAGCTTGCTGGTTGGTACATTGCTTCCGTTCATTCTTGTTCTGGCTGTTGTCGTTTTTGTTCACGAAATGGGGCATTTTATCGTCGGTCGCCTGTGTGGCATCGGCGTGCAGGCATTCTCTATCGGTTTCGGACCTGAGTTGATCGGCTATACAGCCCGCAATGGTACGCGCTGGAAACTCTGCGCGATTCCATTGGGCGGCTATGTAAAATTTGTCGGCGATCTCAATGCAGCCAGTGCGCCTGACGGGCAGGGCGTTGCTGCAATGAGCGAAGCAGAACGCAAAATATCATTCCCTGCTCAGCCTGTCTGGAAGCGTGCTGCGACTGTTTTTGCTGGTCCAGCTTTTAACTTCCTGCTGACGATTGCGATTCTAAGCTTTTTCTTTGCCAGCTACGGCCGGATGGTTGCTGATCCGACCATCGCTGAGGTGAATGCAGGCAGCCCTGCTGCTGTTGCCGGTTTCAAACCGGGGGATCGTTTTATCAATGTTGAAGGCAGTGAGGTTACAACCTTCTCCGATGTCCAGCGCATCGTGAATGGCCGCAGCGGCGATGAATTATCTTTCACTGTTGAACGTGAAGGGCGCCAAATTGAGCTCAAAGCTGTTCCGGAATTGATGGAGCAGACTGATGCACTGGGCAATAAAATCAAACTTGGTGTTATTGGTGTGTCTATTACCAATGATACGGGAAATTTTCGCCGTATTGAATATTCTCCGCTCGAATCGGTTGGTGCAGCAGTTGTAGAAACTGGCCATATTATCAGCCGTACCGGTACTTTTATGAAGAGACTGGTAATGGGACGTGAGGATAAATGTCAGTTAGGCGGGCCGGTAAAAATTGCTAATATGGCAGGGCAGGCAGCGCAACACGGCTTTGAATGGCTGGTACAGCTGATTGCAATGTTGTCGGTTGGTATTGGATTGTTCAATTTATTTCCGCTTCCCCCTCTTGATGGAGGGCATCTGGTGATTTATGCCGGTGAGGCTGTTTTGGGGCGACCAGTTCCGGTAGCAGTGCAGGAATTGTTCTTCCGGCTTGGTTTCTTCGTGGTTATCGGCTTTATGGGATTCGTTTTCTATAATGATCTCTTCGGCTGCTAATTCGATCTGGACATAGTCTAGGCCGTTGAATTATAAAACATTAACGATTTGTGTAAAAACCGGAGGGGGATTATACGAAAAAGCAGTAATTTGTTTACCATGCTATTGGAATTGCGTGGCACCTATGCCACGCTCGGCGGTGAAGTAAACAGATTTTCAATGAGATGCTTGCTTGTATATGAAAACCGGTTATTACAGTTTGCAATATACGCTATTCTCTCGGCTTACGGCCTGGGGCAACGAAACGAAGGTTAAATAGACCTATGACGGCAAATTCAAAGTTCTTTGGTGCTGCTTCTGCGGTTGCTATGTCGGTAGCTATGGTTGCTGCCGGAACATCAGCAATCTCATTTGCTACTGTGAGTGTTGCACAGGCAGCAGTCGTAAGTCGGATTGACGTTCGCGGTAATAAGCGGGTCGATGCTGAGACTATTCGCGGTGCGATTGCAATTAAACCGGGTAAGTCATTCACAAATGCAGATATTGATGCGGCTGTTAAAAGTCTTTTCAATATGGGCTTGTTCTCTGATGTTCGCATCAGCCAGTCAGGTGGCGCACTCGTAGTCAGCGTCTCTGAATTCTCGGTTGTAAATAACGTTCTGTTTCAGGGAAACAAGAAGGTTAAAGATGCAGATCTCGCCCGTGCAGTTGAGCTGAAGGCCCGTAGCCCCTTTGATCCTGCTCAGATGGAGACTGATCGCCAGTCCATTATGCAAGCTTATAAGCATGTTGGTCGTAGCGATGCTATCGTTAATGCCCGTACAGTTGATCTCGGTCAGGGACGTGTAAACGTTGTTTATGAGATCACAGAAGGTGGTCGTACAAAGATCGCTAATATTGATTTCGTTGGTAATGAAGCCTTTGGCGGACGTCGTCTGCGTGATGTGATCTCGACTAAGCGTACCAATCCGTTGTCTTGGCTGACACGCGGCGATATCTATAGTGAAGATCGTCTGCAGGCTGATGAAGAAGCGCTGCGTCGTTTCTACTATAACCGTGGTTATGCTGACTTCCGCGTTATTTCGTCGAACGCAAATCTCGATCCTGCAACCAATGAGTATACAATTACCTTCACTGTTGAAGAAGGTCAGCGTTATACATTCGGTGATGTTCAAGTTGAAAGTACAATTCCGGGCGTTGATTCGCAGGCTCTCGGCGGTATGCTTAAGACCCGTGCAGGCAAGGTTTATAGTGCTAGCGATGTTGAAAAGTCGGTTGAAGCTGTAACCGAGCGTGTTGCCGGTAACGGTTATGCTTTTGCTAAGGTTGAGCCTCGCGGTGACCGTAACTTTGAAAACAACACAATCTCGGTTGTTTATAATGTGGAAGAAGGCCCGCGTGCTTACGTACAGCGTATCGAAATCCGCGGTAACGATAAGACCCGTGATTATGTAATTCGTCGTGAATTCGACATGAGTGAAGGCGATGCTTTCAATCAAGTTATGATCACACGCGCCAAGCGTCGTCTTGAAGCTCTGCAGTTCTTCCAGACCGTAAACATCTCGACCGCTCAGGGTTCTGAGCCGGATCAGGTTGTGCTGATCGTTGATGTTGTTGAGAAGCCTACAGGTGAGTTCTCCATCGGTGCAGGTTATACCTCGGGTGGTGAGACACCAGGTGCTTCGGTTGAAGGTTCCGTCGCTGAGCGTAACTTCCTCGGTCGTGGCCAGTACATCAAAATTGGTGCTGGTGCCGGTCAGGATAACGCCCGTAACTACTCCTTCTCGTTCACCGAACCTTATTTCCTTGGTCAGCGTATGTCTGCCGGTTTCGACGTATTCCGTAAAACATACAGCGTACGTAACGATTATGATGTAGAGCAGACCGGTGGTACAATCCGCTTCGGCTTGCCAATTACAGATAATTTCGGCGCCAGCGTTGGCTATAACCTTGTTCAGGAAAAATATAAGCTGGACATGGGGCGTTTGAGTGCTGGTGAAGACCGTAATGATCAGGCTACGCTTGAGAAATATTGGGCTCCAGCTCTGATTGAAGCCTCGAGGCAGAGCCCGTGGTTGCGTTCTTCGATTTCCTATGCGCTGACCTATAATTCCATTGATGATCAGAATAATCCGCATGATGGTATTTATGCGCGCTTCGGTCAGGAATTTGCCGGTCTCGGTGGTGATGCTAAATTCATCAAGACAACTGCAAAAGCGACTTACTATAAGACACTGCTGCAAGAAGCTGATGTTGTTGGTGTGCTGACTGCCGGCGGTGGTTATGTGCATAAGCTGACAGATGATGGTCTGCGTATCTTTGATATGTTCAAAGGTAATACAGATATGATCCGCGGCTTTAAATATAACGGTATTGGACCTTATCAGGATGCTACTAACGGTGACCGTTATTGGCTTGGCGGTACGACTTACTTCCATGCAAGTGCTGAAGTTCAGTTCCCGATGCCGGTTATTCCTGAAAGCCTTGGTATCCGCGGTGCATTCTTTGCGGATGCTGCAACACTTTACGGCAATAAAACCGAAAGTAGTGCTTCGAACCCTATCTATGGTACCGGAAGTTCACTGCGTGCCTCTGCAGGTGTGAGCTTGATGTGGGCTTCGCCGTTTGGTCCGCTGCGCTTTGACTACGCTATTCCGCTTAAGAAAGAAGATTCCGACAAGGTTCAGAACTTCAACTTCGGTATGTCGAGCAAATTCTGATAAGTTTGCTTTTTCCTGAGGCGATAATTCTGTAAGGAAGCTTTGCCTCAGGAGAGAAAGTTTGTTGATGGCAGATCCTGTATTTTATACTCTGTCCTGTGCAGTCAACGTCGCTGATATTGCTCAATTGACCGGTTCCGAATTGCTAACAAAGCAGTTTTCCGACCGTAAAATTGAGCATTTAGCGTCTTTGGATAATGCCACGTCGGATTCATTGGTCTTCCTTGAAGGTAAGAAGAACGAAACTGCTTTGAGAAATCTCAAGGCAGCTGCTGTGCTTTGTGCTGAGGCGCAGGCGGGTTTAATTCCTGATGGCATTGCGGTTCTTGTCAGCCGTTCACCACAGCGCGATTTTGCAGCTGTAGGTCGTAAATTATTTGAGCAGGCGGTTCATCCGCGCTCATTGCTAGGCATTCCGGGTATTTCGGAGAACGCCACGATTCATCCGACTGCTGAAATTGAAGGTACGGTTACGATTGAGCCGGGTGCTGTGATCGGTGCCAATGTGTCGATCGGTTCTGGTTCAACCATCAGTGCTAACAGTGTGATTGGTGCGGGCTGTAAAATCGGCCGCGATTGTATCATTGCACCTAATGTTTCAGTCACTTATGCACTGATTGGTAATAGAGTTTATTTGCATCCGGGTGTACGTGTCGGTCAGGATGGATTCGGCTTTGTCCCGGGTCCTGCAGGGCTTGAGAAAGTACCTCAGCTTGGCCGCGTGATCATTCAGGATAATGTGGAAATTGGAGCGAATACAACGATCGACCGTGGCTCTTTGAGCGACACAGTGATCGGTGAGGGTACTAAGATAGATAATCTGGTACAGGTCGCCCATAATGTTAAAATCGGCCGTCATTGCGTTATTGCAGCTCATACAGGTATTTCCGGTAGCGTAACTATCGGTGATATGGCGATGATTGGTGGCCGTGTTGGTCTGGCTGATCACATTAATATCGGTTCGCGCGTACAAATTGCTGCTGCGAGCGGTGTTATGAATGATATTCCGGATGGTGAGAGATGGGGTGGTCTGCCAGCCAGACCGCTGAAACAATGGTTCCGTGATATCGCGACGTTGCGCAGTATCGGACAGAGTAAAAAGGAGAAATCCTGATATGAATGAGAATGTTGAGCAGAAGAGTCTCGGTTCCGCTGATATTCAGAAGTTGCTTGCAGTTCTGCCGCACCGTTATCCGTTTCTGCTGATTGACCGGATTGTCGATATTGATGGTGATGATTCTGCGACCGGTATCAAAAATGTGACTATTAATGAGCCGCATTTTACTGGACATTTTCCTGCGCAGCCTATTATGCCAGGTGTGTTAATTCTCGAAGCAATGGCACAGACTGCCGGTGCAATTTCTATGTTCAAAATGGGCCTGGAAAATGCAGGCTCTGTGTTCCTTTTGACAATTGATAATGCAAAATTCCGCCGTCCTGTTGTCCCGGGCGATCAGATGTTGCTTCGTGTTAAGAAAATGAAACAGCGTGGCAATATTTCTAAATTTGCCTGCATTGCTGAAGTTGACGGTGTGAAAGTTGCTGAAGCAGATGTTTCTGCGATGACCGGCGCATAAGCACAGAGAACTTTCAGGTTCAAATATATAAATGAACTTTCGGTGGCCGCTTTCGGGCACCGATATAACTTAAGAAAAAGCGTGATTTAAATGCGTGAAACCTTTATCCACCCGACAGCCTGTGTTGAAGCCGGCGCCAAACTTGGTCAGGGTGTCTCCGTTGGTGCTTTTTGCCATATCGAGGCAGGTGCGGAGATTGGCGATAACAGCGAGCTGATGAGCCATGTTGTTGTCACCGGTTTTACGACTTTGGGCGAAAACGCTAAAGTTTTCCCGCATGCTATTCTTGGTTGCGAGCCGCAGAACGGTAAGCACAAAGGCGGACATACAAAGCTTCTGGTTGGTAAAAATGCGATGATCCGCGAAGGCGTGACCATGCATCGCGGTTCGGATACCAGTCGTGGTTATACGAATGTCGGCGATAACTCTACATTCCTTGCTTATGCGCATGTGGCGCATGATTGTGACGTGGGTAATCACGTAACATTCGCGAATAATGTGATGATCGGTGGCCATTGCGAAATCGGCGATCACGCTATTCTTGGCGGTGGCGCAGCGGTGCATCAGTTCGTTCGTGTTGGCCACCACGCTTTTGTCGGTGGTATGGCAGCTGTTGTTCAGGACGTTATTCCGTTCGGTATGGCTATCGGTGTTCATGCACATCTCGGTGGTCTGAACATCATTGGTATGAAACGCTCCGGTTTGGAACGTAAAGAAATTCATGCTGTTCGCCGTGCAACTCGCATGCTCTTTGACCGTACTAAACCAGTGAAAGAACGTGTTGAAGATGTGCGTGTAGAATTCGCGGATTCTGCAGCTGTTGCCGATCTGGTTGCTTTTATTACGGCTGATGCAAAACGCAGTTCTTTCACGACACCGCTTTTGCATGGCAAACACGGCCAGCTCGAAGATCATTCCTGATATGTCAAAAAGCGATGTTCCTGTGCAGAATGTTGATGCTGCAGCCAGAACCGCTATTATTGCCGGTAACGGGCTTCTGCCACAGGTTGTGGCGGAGGCTCTTGAGAAAAAAGGCAATCCGCCCTTTGTGGTTTGTTTGAAGGGCGAGGCGGATGACAGCCTGCGCCGCTTTGATAATGAAACCATTTCAGTGGTGGAATTTACCCGTCTGATCAAAGTGTTGAAGCAGTCGGGAGCTAAAAATGTCATTCTGGCCGGCGGTGTCCGGCAACGCCCCCATTTAAGTGATATCCGTCTGGATTGGACAACAATCCGCGCTCTGCCGCGCATCTTCCGTGCTTTGGGCAAGGGCGATGATGCCTTATTGCGTGCATTTATTGGTCTGCTGGAATCTTATGGTTTTCATATGGTCGGCGCGCACCAGATTGTGCCTGATATTCTGGCACCGGCAGCGTCTGTGCTGACCTCACGGATACCGGATAAAAAAGAACAGCGTAATATTGATCTTGCACGTGAAGCAGCGGTGATGCTCGGTAAGCTGGATGTCGGGCAGGGTGCAATTGCAGTTGGCGGACGTGTCGTGGCGCTTGAAGGCGTTGAAGGCACGGATAATATGATTGAACGCATTCGGCAGATGCGTCAGGAAGGTCGTATTCCGCGTCAGGGTGGTGTATTGGTTAAATGCGCCAAGCCTATTCAGGATGAACGCGCCGATCTGCCAACAATCGGTATTGATACTGTCAGCAATATTGCTGCGGCAGGCTTGGCCGGTATTGCAATTGAGGCCGGACGCACTGTTATGTTGTCCTATCATGACACCGTACAGGCTGCGAATGAACAGAACCTGTTTATTGTTACTTTTTAATAAGTCAGCAATAACAGTGGGCTAAAGCAATTTACAGTCAAGCTAGATCAGCTTGGAACTATGCTCATGTGACCACTAAAGAAACTAAGAGCAAGCGCTATAAATTCTTTTAAAAGCGATACGCTCTGTAAAACTTCAAAACGAATATAGCCTTGCCGTTGTTCAGCAACTATGCTCGTCATTTTCTACTCTTAAGGGTGCCGGACAGACATGAGCGAAAAACTGCCTTTGAAAATTGCTGTTGTGGCTGGTGAAGAGTCCGGTGATCTGCTGGGAGCAGATCTTGTCGATGCTCTGCGCACGAAAACGGATCGCCTCGTGAGCCTTGTTGGTGTTGGCGGTACGCATTTGCAGCAGCGCGGTTTGGATAGCCTGTTTGATCCGGATGAAATTGCCTTGATGGGGCTTGGTGCTGTGTTGGCGCGCTTGCCGAAGCTGATCATGCGCATTCGCCAGACTGCAAAAGCGATTGTCGCCGCTAAGCCTGATTGCCTGCTGATTATTGATAGTCCGGACTTTACCCATCGCGTGGCGAAAAAAGTGCGTCAGGCCGATCCTTCTATTCCGATTATCAAATATATTGCGCCGACGGTTTGGGCATGGCGTCCGGAGCGCGCGAAGGAAATGCGCAAATATATTGATCACGTGCTTGCCGTACTGCCATTTGAAGTCGAAGTGATGCAGAAGCTCTCGGGCCCGAAATCAACTTATGTCGGTCATCGTCTGAGCAGTTATCAGCCCTTGCTGGATGTGGCTGCATCCCGAGAAAAGCGCAAAGCACCATCTGCGGATGGTGATAAGACGATCTTGCTGCTGCCAGGCTCGCGTCGCTTTGAAATTCAGGGGCTGCTCAAAGAGTTTGGCACTACACTCCAGTTGCTCAATGAGCGCAATGGCGCTGTGCATGCTATTTTACCAACGCCGGAACGCCACGCTGTGTATGTGCAGGAACTAACGAAAGACTGGCCTGTAAAGCCTGTTATTGTAACCGGCGAGGCGGCGAAGTGGGAAGCCTTCTCCAAGGCTGATGCTGCACTGGCGGCTTCAGGCACGGTTTCTCTGGAATTGGCGCTGGCTAAAATTCCGACTGTTGTTACTTACAAGGCCGATCTTTTCAGCCGGCTGTTTCTTGCACGCCTGATTACAATCTGGAGTGCTTCACTGCCGAATATCATTGATGACAGTCCGATTATTCCGGAATTCTTCAATGATTTTGTCCGTGCCGGTATGCTGTGCCGTCAGATTGAGCGTTTGCTGGAAGACGGGCTTCCACGGCAGGCACAGATTGAAGGTTTTGAGCGTATTGCGCATAAAATGCATACTGATAAGCCTGCCGGTGAGATGGGCGCTGATGTGCTGCTTCAATTGCTCGCTTCCGGTAAAAGTAGCTAAATCTAAAATACTCAGAATGAAAAAAAGCCTGCCGCTGAATATCAGCGGCAGGCTTTTTGTTTGTCTAACCTTATCTATTAGAGCGCATTCCGAAAAGTGTGAAGCGGTTTTCGGATAAAATGCGCGTAAAAACAAAAGTTAGAGCGGTTTCAACGATTCAACATTAACTGAAACCGCTCTAGCGGATAAGGTGAATAGTAATGCGACGTTCAATCCACTCAATGATATTACGCAGCACTTCCACAATCGCCAGATAGATGATTGCTGCCCAGAGGTATGTCTGGAAATCAAAAGTGCGGGAATAGGCGCGGCGGGTTTCACCCATCAGGTCATAGACCGTGATGATCGCAACAATCGCAGAGCCTTTAATCATCAGAATGATTTCGTTACCGTAAGGGCGCAATGCAACGACCAGAGCCTGTGGCAGGATAATCTTGCGGAAGGTCTGGAACTTGGACAGGCCAAGTGCATGAGCGCCTTCCCACTGACCTTTAGGCACGCTGGCAATCGCGCCACGCAGAATTTCAGCCTGATAGGCTGCAGTATTCAGCGTGAAAGCCAGTACGGCACAATACCATGCCTCACGGAAGAAGCTCCACAGGCCGATTGTTTCCAGAAACGGTCGGAATGTTCCCAGACCGTAATAAATCAGGAAGATCTGTGCCAGCAGCGGGGTGCCGCGGAAGAAATAGACATAGCCATAAGCAATCGCTCCCAGAATGCGGTTATCCGACATACGCGCAAGAGCAACCGGCAGCGACAGCAATGCGCCGAGCACAATTGAGATCGATACCAGTATCAGTGTTGTTTTGAGGCCGCTCCAATAGCGCGGGCCATAGGTCTCAATCAGATCGATCTGCCATACATTATACAGATAGACGGCCAGACCGGCGAAAAGTGCAAGCCAGATGCCAACCAGTACGTGGCCGGTAATGCGGGCACCTGTCCACGGACGAGGCGGCTCAGCAGGACGAAAAACGCGTTCGCTTGATGTTTCTGTTATAGTCGTCATTGGCTTACCACGCTGGACGCCGTCTGTTTGCGGCTGCCTTCAGCCCATTTTTCAATGCGGGCGATGAAGTAAGAAGAGATAATTGCGAGTGCGAGATAGATCAGGCAGGCAACACCATAGAACAGGAATGGTTCTTTGGTAACGCGTGCAGCAACCGAAGTCTGTCGCAGAATGTCTGTGAGGCTGATCACAGAAACCAGCGATGTATCTTTCAGCAGAACCATCCACAGATTGGCGAGACCCGGCAGTGCAATTTTAATCAGCTGCGGAAAGATAATTTTGCGCATGGTCTGGAAATTGGTGAGACCGATTGCAAAGGCACCTTCGTACTGGCCTTTAGGGATGGCACGGAATGCCGATAAGAAGACCTCACTGGAATAGGACGAGAAGACGAAGCCCAGCGCGATCATACCGGCTGCAAAGGCGTTGACCTCAACCGAACCTTCAAATCCGATGAGCGAGAAGAATTTCTGAACTGCAAGTGAGCCGCCAAAATACACCAGAAACAGCGTGAGCAGTTCCGGCAGGCCGCGGAAGATTGTTGTATAAATATTGGAAGCAAGGCGCAGCGATGGCTCCGCGGATTGCTTGCCCAAAGCAACAAGGAAACCGAGTAACAAACCGATAGGCAAAGTGGCCAGAGCCAGCAGAACGGTTGTTAACAGTCCCCATGCTATGCTCAGCCCCCATCCGTCCGGACCAAAGCCAATCAACACAGCATATTTTTCCATTTAGTCTATCCCTGTAAGAACGGGTGGTGAAAGTGATATGCCACCCGTCTAGAGCATGTCGCAGTCTGATAACCGCGACGATGCGACCAATCAAAAATCCGAGCGGGCAGAAGATTAATCTGTGCCACGCTGCAAATCAGTGCTTTAAAAAATACCGGCCAGACGCATCTGACCGGTTGTTGCATGCTTATTCGCCGTAAATATCGAAATCGAAATATTTATCGTTGATTTCTTTGTATTTTCCGTTGTCGCGGATGGCGAGAATGGCAGTGTTGAATTTCTCAACCAGCTCTTCACGGCCTTTTTTGATCGCAACGCCAACACCCGGACCATGAATTTCAAGGTTAGGTTTGACCGGACCGACCAGCCTACAGCATTCGCCTTCCGGTGTTTTCAGCCAGTCGATCAGCGAGACAATATTGTCATTCACAGCATCAACGCGGCCGGAAACCATGTCCATACGGGCTTCATCAACACTACCGTAAGGTGTGATGGTGCTGTCGGTATATTCGTGTTCCGAGAAAACGGCATGAATGGTAGAAGATTGTACGCCGATTGTTTTGCCGGCCAGATCTTCTTTGGTCGTGCCTTTAACATCAGAATCCTTTGGCACGGCAATTGCCGCCGCAGGATTGTAATATTTGTTGCTGAAATCGACCTGTTCTTTACGAGCCGGTGTAATCGACATGGATGAAATAACTGCATCCAGCTTGCCGGATTGCAGTGCAGGGATCATGCCATCCCAATCCTGCACGATGATCTCGCATTTGGCTTTCAGCTCTTCACAAAGAGCATTCGCGATATCAATCTCGAAACCGGCAACGCTGCCGTCAGCCTTGACGAAATTATAAGGAGGATAGGCGCCTTCCGAGCCGATTTTAAGTGTCAGCTGCTCTTGTGCCTGTGCTGCGATATTCAGACTTGCAACAGCACCGGCTGTCACCAGACCTGCAATTGCCAGATTGCGCAGAGCTTTGCTGAAAAAGCGGTTTGCTCCTGTCGTCGTTCTCATTCTCCAGATACCCCCATGAGATGCAGTATAAAAGCAGTCTTGTTTCTTAATTCTACGCTTGTTTTTAGTTTTGTTCTCAATGCGAAGAAAAATTTGTTAACAGCGATATTCCCATCATTTTGGCTGCAAAGGCAAGTATCAAAAACGTATTTTGCACTGTCGTGGAAAAATAAAGCGCTGGACAAATATAATAATGTAGCTATATGCGCTTTTTAAAATTCAAGAATGACTATTCTTCATTAAAAACAAAATGTTATCTGGTATATATAATCCGGTTTCTCACAGGGATATTAAGCTTCTGCTTAAAAATGTAGGCTGTAATCCTGTTGTGTTTGCGACACTTTATTGGCGGCTTTCAGATAAAACGGCATAAGATTATGCGTATTGGTCATGAGTGTCGGATATCAAAAAAAGCTGCATATAAATATGCAGCTTTTCTTTTTATTCTGATGCATGTCGCAAGCATGTTAGGACATGCGTTAAAGAAAGCGATGATTATTCTTTGATTTCCGCACCATAGGCATCGAAATCGAAATATTTGTCGTTCACTTCTTTATATTTGCCATTGGTACGGATTGCCTTGATCGCCGCATTGAATTTAGCAATTAGTTCAGGATTGCCTTTCTTGAAGGCAACGCCTGCACCCGGACCATGAATTTCCGGCACGGCCGGCCATGTGCCGACCATTTCACAACATGCGCCATCTTCAGTTTTCAGCCACTGGGAGAGTGTCACGCTATCATCGCTGGCAGCGTCTAGGCGGCCATTGGCGAGATCAAGGCGATATTCTTCAGCGGTCGGATAGGATTTGATGGTGCTGTCGGTGAATGTCTTTTCAGCATAATTGGCGTGAGTGGTGGAAATTTGCACGCCGATGGTTTTACCAGCGAGATCTTCTTTGGTCGTGCCTTTGATGTCGCTGTTTTTTGGTGCAGCCAGACCCGGAGGGGTGTTGTAATATTTGTTGCTGAAATCAACCTGCTTCTGACGATCCGGTGTGATCGACATGGAGGCAATGAAGGCATCAAATTTACCGGCCTGTAGGCTCGGAATTGCGCCATCCCATTCAATGGTGATGAACTTACACTCAGCTTTCATTTCTTCACAAAGTGCGCGGCCGATATCCACGTCAAAGCCAGAAAGTTCACCGGCAGCGTTGATGAAGTTGAAAGGAGGATAGGCGCCTTCTGTCGCGATTGTCAGCTTAAGTGGTTCCTGCGCCTGCGCTGCTGTTGCAGACAGGGAAATTGCACCTGTCATCAGAACGGCAGACAGTGTTGCTCCGATAATGTTTTTATAACTCTTCATTGTACTTTTCACCCGTTGAACCCATCCAAAGTTGCAATGATTACGCCGCTATCTGATTGATTTAATCGGTTTATATTTTAGCGGTTTCAAACGTAATTATTGTTCGCTGGATATTCCCACCATTTTTTAGGGAAAGGCAAGAGCAAAAAATTGTTTTAAAACAATGTTTGAAATTATGGTGCCAAAGTATTGGCTGGTTGTATGAAATTGTAATCTTGAATTTCTTTAATTTTAAATAAAATCAATATGATGGTGTGATTTATTCGCGTATTGAATTAATTTTCCAATTCGCAATAGTGTTCGATAAAATCGCTAATGGCAGCGATATTGTTGAGATCCAGAACGGGTACGGTTTGGCCGTGCAGAGCTTCATCCGTGGCAATGGCGACGATGGAATATTGCTCTGCATTCAGCGGGATTTGAGTCGGACTGTCTTTGCGGCGCACTTCAATCTTAGCGTGCTTATCATTTTTATAGCCCTCGACGATTATCAGGTCGCACGGTGCCATACGACTAACAATATCATTCAGTGACGGCTCTGTTGCATCGCGCAGTTCATGCATCAGCGCCCAGCGGCTGAAAGAGACAATGGCAACCTCCTGCGCACCAGCTTCACGGTGGCGGTAGGAGTCGGTGCCTTCTGTATCAATATCAAAGCTATGATGGGCATGTTTGACGGTCGAAATTTTGTAACCGCGCCGGCTCAGCTCCCGCACAACACATTCTGTCAGAGTGGTTTTTCCGGAGTTTTTCCAGCCGGTAATGCCAAAGATTTTCTGTGTCATTTCGCTTGCTCCTGCTGGTCGCCTGCTTCCTGCAATTGCCATGCGGTTCTGGCTTGTGCCAGCTCAGCCTGAGTGTTGATGTTGAAGAAGGGATCCAGCCCGCTGATTTTATCAGCCTCGGTAAAATCTGTATAGGCAATCGTATGATTGGCGGCGAATACGCGGATGCTGCGCCTTTTAGTTTCGCTCAGCCAGTTCTGCAATGAACCGGCAAGAGAGGCAGGCCACAGTGCAAATGTCGGATGAGAACCGAAATCCGAACGGGCAAAGACGATGGTGTCTTTTATTTCCGAGGGTGCAGAGACGAGCGTTTCCGCAAAGCGTTGCAAAAGATCCGGCGGGAAGAACGGCGTATCAGCGGCAACGCTCATCACATGGCTGTAGCCCAGCTGAGAAGCGTAACGGCAACCAGCTAGAACACCCGCCAGCGGACCGCTATGAAGCCATTCACCATCATTGATAATCGGGTAGCCGAAACTGGCGAAAAAGGCCGGATCACTATTGGCGCTGATAACAATTTGTTCTGTTTGTGGTTTCAGCCGTGCGCAGACCTGATGCAGGATTGTGTGGTCGCCAAACGGGCGCAGGGATTTATCACCGCCGCCAAGCCGCTGGCTGCTGCCTCCGGCGAGGATAAGCCCCAGCACATTCTTACCGGTCAGAATTTGTTTCTCATCCGCCATGTCAATTCTGCCTTTGCTGTGCGGGTGAAAGCCTTGCGATCAGGCGGAAACATTCTTTTGCTTACGCAATTCCTTACGCTGACGATAACCCGTTATTGCTTCACGATAAAGCATGTAGCAGCCGCTGGCGACCACGATTGCGGCGCCGATCAGCGTATTCTGATCCGGTGCCTGATTGAAGACGATATAGCTGAGTGCAATTGCCCAGAGCAGGCTGGTATAGCGAAACGGTGAGGCGAAGGACATATCGCCCGCACGGGTGGCAAGAATAATGCAGTGATAGCCGATGATCAGCAGCACAGCAGCAATACCGACATGCAGCAGATCGGTGCTTGTTGGCTGTTGCCAGCCGGTATTCAGCTGCATCATCACAAAGCCGGTCATGGTCACCAGAACCGAGGTCATGGCTGAAATCAGAACGGTCGGGATTTGCATATTAATGCGGCGGGTTGAAAGATCTCGCAATGCAGTGAAGCAGACACCGACCAGCAGCAACAGGGCATAGGCATTCATACCTGTGCCGTCGCCATCTCCGCCGGGGCGAATGATAATCAGCACGCCGATAAAGCCGATACTGATCGATAACCAGCGCCGCCAGCCCACTTTTTCACCGAGAAACAACACAGCCCCGAGCGTTACCGCCAGCGGCACTGCCTGATAGACCGATGAGACAAAGGCCAGCGATAAATGGGTGAGGGCGACGAGATAACAGGTGGTTGCGCCGATTTCACCAAGGCCGCGCAAAATCGTAACCTTATCCAGCGTATCGCGCCAGCGATGCAGAACACCTTGTCTTGACGCAATCAGAACCAGCAAAAGGATGCATAATATTCCGCGCAGAAACATAAACTGCCCGAGATTGAGCGTTTGTGTGGAATATTTCGTCAGGGCATCGCCGATGGCAAAGACGCCCATGCCGAGCATCATAAAAATACTGGAACGAATATTTGCTGAAAGTGCCACGGTCATGATCCTGCAGAAAAGCTGGAGAGCTTTTCATTCTAATACGGACTTATAACAAGTATTTATGCGACATGGTCACTTGTTTGCGTCATGCACAGCAAAATAATCTTAGAGCATAATTCCTTGAANNAAGGAATTATGCTCTAATTTTAAAGTGTTAGAGCGACCTTTGTGTGCCAATTCTGGCACACGGCGCTCTAGTAAAATCAAAGTAGTGCAGGGATGTTTTTTAGCCGCCTGTAACGCTCATATGGCGCGAAACTGCGGGGCGGTTATTACGGCGGTCGATGATGAAGTCATGACCTTTTGGTTTGCGTAGAATTGCGTTGTCGATTGCCTCAGACAACAGCGCATTATTAGTGCTTGCCCGCAGCGGTTCACGCAGATCAGCCGCATCTTCCTGACCAAGGCACATATAGAGCGTGCCGGTGCAGGTAATACGCACACGGTTGCAGCTTTCGCAGAAATTATGGGTCATTGGTGTGATGAAGCCGAGGCGACCGCCGGTTTCCGCAATCTGTACATAGCGGGCAGGGCCGCCGGTCTGATAAGGAATGTCGGTCATGGTGAACTGACGGGCAAGTGAAGCGCGCAGCATGGAGAGCGGCAAATATTGATCAGTGCGGTCGAGATCAATCTCGCCCATCGGCATGGTTTCAATCAGCGTCATATCCATATCGCGACCATGCGCCCAGCGCAGCATGTCCGGAACTTCATGGTCATTGAAACCTTTGAGAGCGACGGCATTAAACTTGATATGCAGACCGGCTTTTTGCGCTGCATCAATTCCGCGCAGAACCTGTGCCAGATCACCCCAGCGGGTAATCGTTTTGAACTTTTCCGCATCCAGTGTGTCGAGAGAAACATTGATACGTTTGATACCGCAGGCGGCAAGCTCTTCCGCATAACGTGAAAGCTGCGAACCGTTGGTGGTCAGTGTCAGTTCATCAAGCCGGTCAGCCTCAATATGACGCGACAGGCTGCTAATGAGATGCATGATGTTTTTACGCACCAGCGGTTCACCGCCGGTGAGACGGATTTTGCGTACACCTTTATCAATAAAAGTTGAACAGAGACGGTCGAGTTCTTCCAGCGATAACAGATCTTTTTTGGGCAAAAAGGTCATATGTTCCGCCATGCAATAGGTGCAGCGGAAGTCACAACGATCAGTCACAGAAACGCGCAAATAGGTGATCGCCCGTCCGAAAGGATCGATCATTGGGGCTTCAGGCGCAGTTTTGCTGATGTTTTGTGCTGTTAAATCCATATTTCCGTATGCCGGTTCGCTCAAATATCACTTCTATATAAGAGAGATAAGTTCAACATATGGCACTGTCCAGTTGCATTATGTCACGCATGGGCGGAGCAGTCTGTAAACAAAGCCTTGTCCTGTTGTCATTCTGAGATTACCACAGAGACAGATATGAATATGGTGGATCATTCAATGAGCGATATCTGGCCGGAAGAACTTCGGGTTTCCCAAGACAGGAAAACCCTGTCTGTGACATTCAATAACGGGCATAATTATTCATTCCCTGCGGAAATGCTGCGCGTATTGTCGCCGTCAGCTGAAGTGCAGGGACATTCACCGGAACAGCGCGTGACGGTGCCGGGTAAGATCAATGTTGGTATTATGAAGATTGATCCGGTTGGCAATTATGCCGTGCGTATCAGCTTTGACGATATGCACGATACCGGTCTGTTCACATGGATTTATCTGCATCAGCTGGGTGAAGAATATGAAACCCGCTGGCAAGGCTATCTTGATGAGCTGAAAGAGAAAAATCTCAGCCGCGAACCGAAGTTTCACTAATTACACTAAAAAGAAAGCCGGAGTTTCCTCCGGCTTTTTTGTTTGACGTTATGACAGGTTTAATTCCTTGAAGAAGTCATTTCCTTTATCGTCAATAACGATGAAGGCAGGGAAGTCTTCAACTTCAATGCGCCAGATGGCTTCCATGCCGAGTTCAGCATATTCAACCACTTCGACTTTCTTGATGCAGTCCTGAGCCAAACGTGCAGCCGGGCCGCCGATGGAGCCGAGATAGAAACCGCCGTGCTTGGCGCAGGCATCACGTACCTGACGGGAGCGGTTGCCTTTAGCCAGCATCACCATGGAGCCGCCGAAAGACTGGAACTGATCCACATAGGAATCCATACGGCCTGCTGTTGTCGGGCCGAAGGAACCTGATGCGTAACCGGTCGGGGTCTTGGCAGGGCCTGCATAATAAATCGGATGATTTTTGAAATAATCCGGCATGCTTTCGCCGTTTTCCAGACGTTCACGGATTTTCGCATGTGCAAGATCACGTGCCACGATGATGGAGCCGGTCAGCGACAGGCGGGTTTTCACCGGATGCTGCGACAGGGTCTTGAGAATCTCTGCCATTGGCTGGTTGAGATCAATCTTTACCACGCTGTCAGAGAGCTTGGCTTCATCAATGTCAGGCATATATTTCGCCGGATTGGTTTCCAGCTGCTCAAGGAAAATACCATCTTTGGTGATCTTGCCTTTAGCCTGACGGTCAGCCGAGCAGGAAACACCCAGACCAATCGGCAGCGATGCGCCGTGGCGCGGCAGACGGATAACGCGGACATCATGGCAGAAATATTTGCCGCCGAACTGTGCACCCACGCCCAGAGACTGGGTGAGTTTGTGGATTTCCTTTTCCATTTCCAGATCGCGGAACGCATGGCCGTCTTCGGAGCCTTTTGTCGGCAGGCTATCGAGATAACGGGTGGAGGCCAGTTTAACAGTCTTGAGATTCTGTTCTGCCGAGGTGCCGCCGATCACAATAGCCAGATGGTATGGCGGGCAGGCTGATGTACCGAGTGTCAGGATTTTCTCTTTGAGAAACTCGATCATGCGGTCATGAGTCAGCAGGGAAGGTGTGCCCTGAAACAGGAATGTCTTGTTGGCTGAACCACCGCCTTTGGCGACAAACAGGAATTTATAGGCGTCTTCGCCTTCCTGATAAATGTCGATCTGGGCAGGCAGGTTGTTCTTGGTGTTCTGCTCTTTGAACATTTCCAGCGGTGCCAGCTGGGAATAGCGCAGGTTCTTTTTGAAATAGGCATCCATCACGCCGGAACCCAGTGCGCTTTCGTCGCCACCTTCAGTCCAGACGCGGCGGCCTTTTTTACCCATAATGATCGCGGTGCCGGTATCCTGACACATAGGCAGAACGCCACCGGCAGCAATATTGGCATTTTTCAGAAGATCATAGGCAACGAAGCGGTCATTATCGGTCGCTTCCGGATCTTCCATAATATTGCTGAGCTGCTGCAAGTGTCCAGGACGCAGCAAATGGTTGATATCGGCAAAAGCAGCCTCGGCCAGCAAGCGCAGACCTTCCGGTTCAACGGTCAGAACTTCCTGACCTTTGAATGTATCAACCGAAACATGCTCTGATGTCAGTTTACGATAGGGGGTTGTATCCTCACCAAGCGGAAACATTCCGGTATTCAATTGCTCAGCCATATATCACCTTCTTGTCCGCTTTCACCGCACATGATTTGAGGTGCAGCGGATAGACATAAAATTATCAGATGACGGGCTTTTAGCGTTTGTAGCCGCTGTTGCCACTGCGGCAGATTGATCTTTTTGCCGGAATTCGCCGGTAGCGCCGCTTTGAGTGCGAAAATTATATTTATTGTTAAAAGTTTCTAAATCAGAATGGCGCAGATTATTGGGAGTGAATCATTGCAGTGCAGGATTGCTGCCTGAGAACTGCATATATTGCTTGTTTTTCTCCAGAACTGACGGACAGATATGACTACTCCGCTGAAATCCCGCTGCCTGATCCTAAGTTCTTCCATGCGTCATGCATTTCTGACGACCGCGCTTGTTGCCATAACTGGCATTGCAGTTCTGGCGCCTGTGCAGCAAGCCGATGCAGCGAGCAATCTGTTTGATCTGTTCCGTCAGAAGCGCGAAGCGCGTGAAGCCGCACAGCAACAACAACAACCTGTGCAACAAACACCACAGGTGAAGCAGCCGGTCGCACGCACTGCAAAACCTGCCGCACCAGCCAATGTCGCCAAACCGGCAGCACCTGTTGCTAAGGCCGTCGCTGTTAAAGGCCCGCAGATTTATGACTACCGGCCGGAAAAACTGGTGAAGGTCGATTTTACCACTGTTGATATGCAGGTAACTGCTGCGATTTCTGAAAAAGAGGGCAGCTTGTCGCCTTCGGCACTGTATGCGGAAGCGGTTGATTTTATCAGCACTGTGCCGCAGCGTGCCGACGGCTTGATCAATCCGCCTGCAAAGACTGCAGAAAAACAGCTTGATCCTGCACTGGTAACTGCTGTGCTTGATGCCATGAAGACTACGGATGTAAAGGCTGAACAGTCTTTAGCCGAGGCAATTGTTGCCTTTTATGCAACGGAGCAGACATTGCTCTGGACGGATGGTTTGGCCGTCTCATCGCGTGCTGAAGAGGTTTTGGCCTTGTTTGAGCGCGCTGAAGAAGATGGTCTGGTATCAACAGAATATAGCGTCAAAGTGCCTGATCTGGAATTTGACGCCGCACAAAAAGATCTGCGCATCCGTGAGATGGCCGCTTTTGAAGTGGCACTGACCGCACGGGCATTGCGCTATGCGTTGGATGCCGGTGAGGGGCGGGTGATCGCCAATCGTCTGAGTGGCTTCCATGATTTGCCGCGCAAACGCATTCAGCCTGATCTGGTGTTGAAAGCTCTTGAGGATGCCACTGATCCGGCTCAGGTTTTGGCTGATTTTAATCCGCAGAATAGCTATTATCAGAAGCTGAAAGAGCAGCTTGCTGCGATGAAGCCGGAAGGCAAGAAGATTGCCCGTGTTGCACCGGACACGTTGATTAAGCCGGGGCAGAATAATGCGGAGCTGCCTAAAATTCTGGCGCTGATCGCGCATAAGGCACCAGCTGGTTATCTTAATTCCTATCAGGATGTTTTTGATCGTCATAAAGACGGAACACTCTATGATCCGGAGCTGGTGACTGCGGTCAAAGACTATCAGAAACTGATGGGCAAGACGCCGGATGGTATTATTGGTCGCGCTACGATTACTGCTTTGCAGGGCGAGACATCCTCGGTCAAGCGTGAGCGTATTCTCTATTCCATGGAACGTCTGCGCTGGTTGCCGCGTGATTTCGGTCAGCGCTATGTTTTCGTCAATCAGCCTGCCTATCGCGCTCAGTATTTTGATCAGGGCAAAGAGCAGCTGGCAATGGATGTGGTGATCGGCTCTGCGCGTAATCAGACCCATTTCTTCTATGATACTATCAGCACCGTGGTGTTTAACCCGTCATGGGGTGTGCCGCGCTCGATTGTGATGAATGAAATGATGCCGCGTATTCTGGCTGATTCCGGTTATCTTGATCGCAATAATTACGAGGTGGTTGTTGGCGGCAAGGTTGTGTCATCAACTGCGGTCAACTGGTCAGCTGTCGCACAGGGCAAGGCGCATGTTGGTGTACGCCAGAAGCCGGGCCCGAATAATGCGCTGGGTGAATTGAAAATCCTGTTCCCCAACAGTCACGATATTTATCTGCATGACACGCCGTCAAAAGCTGCGTTCAAGCGTGATATGCGCGCTGTCAGTCACGGCTGCATCCGTCTTGCCGATCCGCGTGCCATGGCCTCTGCGGTGATGAGTACCGGCAAAGAAAATCTGACTAAATATTTTGGCAAGAATGAGCGCGGTATTAAAGTGCCGTCCGGTGTGCCGATTTACCTGACCTATTTCACTGCATGGCCGGATGAAGCGAGCGGTAAAATCCGTTATTTTGACGATGTTTACGCACGTGACGAAGGTCTGGCAAAGGCTTTCCAGAAAACGGAACAGAGTCGGGTTGCAGCAATGTAAATAAGAGAAAAGAGCGGTCAAACCGCTCTTTTTTTGTTTGAAACAGAGTGATTGCGCGCGCTGTCGCAAACTCTTCACTTTAATATCGTTTGAAAATCTGAAAATTAACATCTGATTGGCCGAAGTCCTTTGCGTCCGGCAATCTGATTGGTTATCAATAGCGCGAAATTTTGTAATACCGTATCGGCTGATGAGGGCGGCGCGGTATTGGCTCTACCGGTTTGTTTCACGCATTTGCCTTGTTCAGAACTGCTTGGTCATTTCGGGCTCGTAAATGCTTTATGGAAGGATACTCCCAATGACTGCGATCATCGATATTGTCGGTCGTGAAATTCTCGACAGCCGCGGTAATCCGACTGTTGAAGTTGATGTCACGCTCGAAGACGGTTCTTTTGGCCGTGCGGCTGTACCAAGCGGTGCGTCAACCGGTGCGCATGAAGCTGTAGAGCTGCGCGATGGTGGAAGCCGTTATCTGGGCAAGGGCGTTGAACAGGCTGTTGAAGCGGTCAATGGCGCGATCTTTGATGCGCTGGCTGGTCAGGAAGCTGAATATCAGATCGAAATCGACCAGACCATGATCGATCTCGACGGTACGCCAAACAAAAGCCGCCTCGGCGCCAATGCAATCCTCGGTGTATCCATGGCTGTTGCCAAGGCTGCTGCGCAGGCTTCCGGCCAGCCGCTTTACCGCTATGTTGGCGGCGCCAATGCCCATATCCTGCCGGTACCGATGATGAACATCATCAACGGTGGCGCACATGCGGATAATCCGATTGATTTTCAGGAATTCATGATCCTGCCTGTTGGTGCATCAAGCCTGCGTGAAGCTGTGCGTTACGGTGCGGAAGTGTTCCACACACTGAAATCCCGTCTGAAAGCTGCCGGTCACAACACCAATGTCGGTGACGAAGGCGGTTTTGCACCAAATCTTCTGAGCGCGGAAGCAGCGTTGGATTTCGTGATGGAATCGATTGCGAAAGCCGGTTTCAAGCCAGGTGAAGAAATTGCAATCGGTCTGGATTGCGCTGCGACTGAATTCTTCAAAGGCGGTAACTACGTCTATGAAGGTGAGGGCGTAACCCGTACACCACAGCAGCAGGCTGAGTATCTGGCCAAGCTGGCCGCTGACTATCCGATCATCAGCATTGAAGACGGTATGTCGGAAGATGATTGGGAAGGCTGGAAGACCCTCACCGATCTGACTGGTAAGAAAACCCAGCTCGTCGGCGATGATCTGTTCGTGACCAACTCGGCTCGTCTGCGCGACGGTATCAAGATGGGCGTTGCCAATTCCATTCTGGTTAAAGTGAACCAGATCGGCACATTGTCCGAAACACTGGATGCCGTGGAAACAGCGCATAAAAACGGCTATACCGCAGTTATGTCGCATCGTTCGGGTGAGACAGAAGATTCCACGATTGCGGATCTCGCTGTTGCCACCAATTGCGGCCAGATCAAAACCGGCTCGCTGGCACGTTCAGACCGGTTGGCAAAATACAACCAGCTGATCCGCATCGAAGAAGAACTGGGCACACAGGCACGTTATGCCGGGCGCTCGGCTTTTAAAGGTCTGTAAGCGCTGAAATTTCAGCTCTGAGATGAATTAATAAGAGGTCTGCACGAAAGTGCGGGCCTTTTTTATGTTGAATGGTGGTTTTGATCCTGCTCTGTAAAGTCTCTGTTAAGGCTAATATGCTTTAAATAAATATCGGACGGGATTTATCGTGTTTTGATAATTTAGTCCTTATTTTCGGGCAGATATCCGCGTATCGGATGCGTATTGCCTCAGAGGTGTGAGTATGTGGACAAAACAAAAGCGTAAAAGCATCAAGGGTCGACTGGTTGTGCCGGTTCTGGCCACTGCGTTTTTGTCCTATTTCGGTTTTCATGCTTATAATGGTGCCTACGGGATTTATTCCAAGGAACAATTGCAGGCGCAGACCGTTGTATTGAATAAGCAGCTTGCAGATCTGACGGAGCAGAGGGAGTCTCTGGAACGCCAGGTTTTGCAGTTGCGCGACGGCTCAATTGATAAAGATATTCTGGATGAACAGGCGCGCCGCGCATTGAATCTGTCTCATGCAGATGAGGTCACGATTATCGTTGATCGCGGCAAAAAGACCAATTAACCGAATTGCAGTTAATTGGATGTTTTCTCTGTATTTTCAATTAGTTAACTAGTGTAAAATTACACATTTATGTGTATTGTAACTTTTGCCGATGAGGTTTATTCTGCGCCCACCATAACAGGGAGCAAAATATGGCACCTAGGGCACAAAAAACTGCTGCGGGTAAATCGCAGGCAGCTCTGTCTAATACTCTCAAGGCACCACAGCCTAACCAGTTTACCAAGGAAGAAGATCTTCACGCTTATCGTGAGATGCTGCTGATCCGTCGCTTCGAAGAGAAGGCCGGTCAGCTCTATGGTATGGGCTTCATCGGCGGTTTCTGTCACCTCTATATCGGTCAGGAAGCTGTTGTTGTCGGTATGCAGAAAGCAATGCGTGAAGGCGATCAGGTTATCACTGCCTATCGTGACCATGGTCATATGCTTGCAGCCGGTATGAGCGCGCGCGGCGTGATGGCTGAGCTGACCGGTCGTCAGGGCGGTTTGTCGAAAGGCAAGGGCGGCTCGATGCACATGTTCTCGAAAGAGAAACATTTCTACGGCGGTCACGGTATCGTTGGTGCGCAGGTGCCGCTCGGCACCGGTCTGGCTTTTGCAAACCGTTACCGCGGTAATGACAGCGTTTCCATCACCTATTTCGGTGACGGTGCTGCCAACCAGGGTCAGGTTTACGAAAGCTTCAACATGGCGTCGCTCTGGAAGCTGCCTGTTGTTTATGTGATCGAAAACAACCGTTATGCAATGGGTACAGCTGTAACCCGCGCTTCGGCTGAAACCGATTTCTCCCGTCGCGGTCTGTCCTTCAATATTCCTGGTATTCAGGTTGACGGTATGGATGTGCGCGCTGTGAACGCCGCCAGTGAAGAAGCACTGGAATGGGCACGTTCCGGCAAGGGTCCGATCATTCTCGAAATGCAGACCTATCGTTACCGTGGTCACTCGATGTCCGATCCTGCGAAATACCGCAGTAAAGATGAAGTGCAGAAGATGCGCTCCGAGCATGATCCGATCGAGCAGGTTAAATACCGCATGATGGATAATGGCTGGTTCTCGGAAGATGACCTGAAGGCTATTGATAAGGAGGTGCGTGACATTGTTGCTGACTCAGCAGACTTTGCACAGCATGATCCGGAGCCGGATGCATCTGAACTCTACACTGATATTCTGCTGTAAGGAGCGAGCGCTATGCCTGTTGAAATTCTTATGCCAGCGCTCTCCCCGACAATGGAAGAGGGCAAACTCTCCAAATGGCTGAAAAAGGAAGGCGACAAAGTCACTTCCGGTGATGTCATTGCTGAGATTGAAACCGATAAAGCAACCATGGAAGTGGAAGCTGTTGACGAAGGCACTATCGGTAAGCTGCTCGTTGCTGAAGGCACCGAAGGCGTAAAAGTGAATACAGCAATTGCTGTATTGCTTGCTGACGGCGAAAGCGCTGACAGCATTGGCGCAGCTGCGCCTGCTGCTCCTCAGCAGACAATGGTCACTTCGGAAGCGCCTGTTGTTGGCGGTGAGAAGCCGGGTGCTTCAACACCTGCTGCTCCGGTTCCTGCTGCGCCTAAACTCGAAGTTGCCAATGATCCGGATATTCCGGCTGGTACAAAGATGGTGCCGACCACTGTTCGTGACGCTCTGCGTGACGCGATGGCTGAAGAAATGCGCCGTGACCCTGACGTTTTCGTTATGGGTGAAGAAGTTGCTGAATATGAAGGTGCCTATAAGGTAACCAAAGGCCTTCTGGCCGAATTCGGTGACAAGCGCGTTGTTGATACACCAATTACCGAACATGGATTTGCCGGTATCGGTGTCGGTGCAGCTTACACCGGCTTGCGTCCGATTGTTGAGTTCATGACCTTCAACTTCGCCATGCAGGCAATTGACCAGATCATCAACTCTGCTGCCAAGACATTGTACATGTCCGGTGGTCAGATGGGTGCACCTATGGTGTTCCGCGGTCCTTCGGGTGCCGCTGCCCGCGTTGGCGCACAGCACTCCCAGTGCTATGCTGCATGGTACAGCCATATTCCGGGTCTGAAGGTCATCATGCCTTATTCGGCTGCTGATGCTAAAGGTCTGCTCAAGGCTGCGATCCGCGATCCAAATCCGGTGATCTTCCTTGAAAACGAAGTTATGTACGGCCACACATTTGATGTGCCGGACATTGAAGATTTCGTATTGCCAATCGGTAAAGCCCGCATTCACAAAGTCGGTAAAGATGCGACCATCGTGTCCTTCGGTATCGGCATGACCTATGCGATCAAGGCTGCTGAAGAGCTGGCTGAAATCGGCATCGACGTTGAAATCATCGATCTGCGTACCATCCGTCCGATGGATATGCCGACTGTGATTGAATCGGTCAAAAAGACCGGTCGTCTGGTCACTGTTGAAGAAGGCTACCCGCAGTCTTCCGTGGGTACAGAAATTGCAACCCGCGTCATGCAGCAGGCTTTCGATTATCTCGATGCGCCGATCATGACCATTGCCGGTAAAGACGTGCCAATGCCATATGCCGCTAACCTCGAAAAGCTGGCTCTGCCATCGGTTGCGGAAGTTGTTGAGGCCGTTAAAGCTGTAACCTACACTCGTTAAGGGGAAGGACAAAACCATGGCTATCAAAATTACGATGCCGGCTCTTTCTCCGACAATGGAAGAAGGTAATCTGGCAAAATGGCTGGTCAAAGAAGGCGATAAAGTCTCCGCAGGTGACGTTATTGCTGAAATCGAAACCGACAAAGCGACCATGGAAGTGGAAGCTGTTGATGAAGGTATCGTGGCCAAGTTGGTTGTTGCCGGCGGCACTGAAGGCGTGAAGGTCAATGCCCTGATCGCCGTTCTGGCGGAAGATGGTGAAGATGTTGCTGAAGCTGCGAAAGCAACTTCCGGTGATGCACCTGCCGCTGCTCCAAAGGCTGAAACAGCACCTGCAGCCGCACCGGCACCAGTTGCTGCGGCACCAGCTGCAACAGCAGCGCCTGCTGCTGCTCCGGCTCCGGTTGCTGCACCTGCGGCAAAAGGCCAGCGTCTGTTCGCTTCGCCGCTGGCACGCCGCATCGCTAAAGAAGCCGGCGTTGAGCTGTCTGCTGTTTCCGGCACCGGACCGCACGGCCGCATCGTTCGCAAAGACGTTGAAGCTGCGATTGCTTCCGGCGTTAAAGCACCTGCTGCTGCAACGCCAAGTGCTGCAGCACCTCAGGCTGCTGTTGCTTCCAGCGCATCGGATGAAGCGACCCTCAAAATGTTTGAGGAAGGTTCATATGAGCTGGTACCGCATGACGGTATGCGTAAGACAATTGCGCGCCGCCTGATGGAATCCAAGCTGACTGTTCCGCATTTCTATCTGACGATTGATTGCGAACTCGATGCTCTGCTGGCTCTGCGCGCACAGCTCAATGCTGCTGCACCGGTTATCAAGACTGAAAAAGGCGAAGTACCTGCGTACAAGCTGTCGGTCAACGATCTGGTGATCAAGGCAACAGCTCTGGCATTGCGTGACATTCCTGAAGCCAACGTGTCCTGGACAGATGCAGGCATGGTCAAACACAAACATTCGGATGTCGGCGTTGCCGTTTCCATTCCGGGTGGTCTGATCACGCCAATCGTTCGCGGTGCAGAAACCAAGGCTCTTTCCGCCATCTCGAATGAGATGAAAGATCTGGCCAAGCGCGCCCGTGACCGTAAGCTGAAGCCTTCCGAATATCAGGGTGGTACCACATCGGTATCCAACCTGGGTATGTTCGGTGTGAAAGACTTCGCTGCGATCATCAACCCGCCACATGCAACAATCTTTGCAGTTGGTGCCGGTGAACAGCGCGCAGTCGTTAAAAACGGCGAACTGGCTGTGGCAAACGTAATGTCTGTTACGCTTTCCACCGACCACCGTGCCGTTGACGGTGCTCTGGCTGCGGAACTGGCGAAAGTTTTCAAGAACTATATTGAAAACCCGCTGAGCCTGCTGGTCTAAGAAAAATAGTGGCGCCTCAGCTTTCTGAGGCGCCGTTCCTTTCTCGCAAAAGGCGGAAACATGAAGTCAGTTTTGTGTTTTGGTGATTCACTGACCTGGGGCTATCAGGCCCCGGATGGTGTGCGTTTGCCTCTCGAAGACCGCTGGCCGTCTGTTTTGCAGAAGGCGCTCGGTTCTCAGGCACATGTGATTGCTGAAGGACTGAACGGACGCACCACTGCTTTTGACGATTATACTGCACCTGAAGATCGTAACGGTTCACGTATTCTGCCGACATTGCTGGGTACCCATGCGCCGCTTGATCTGGTGATTATTCTGCTCGGCAGCAATGATATGAAGCCGCAGGTTGTTGGCGATGCTTTTTCCAGTCATTGCGGTATGCGCAGGCTGATCCAGCAAATTCGCAGCCATCCGTATCGTGAAGGCTATGCGGTGCCGGATATTCTGATCGTTGCGCCACCGCACATCACCGAGAGTGCTGATCCGTTTTTTGCCTCGCTCTTTGCCGGTGGTATTGCGGAAACGCGCAAGCTGGGGCTGCTGCTGTCGGATCTGGCGGATGAGACGGAATGCAATTTCTTTGATGCATCCGGCGTTGCGAAAACTACGCCGCTGGACGGTGTGCATCTGGATGCAGAGAATACACGGGCAATCGGGCAGGCACTGGAGCCTGTCGTGCGTCTGATACTAGGTTTATAAATAGATCAATGAATGATGCGCCGGTAACCGGCATAGAAACCATTCAAGGAGAATGAGCGTGTCCAACAATTACGACGTTATCGTGGTCGGTTCCGGTCCCGGCGGTTATGTAACTGCTATCCGTGCCGCTCAGCTCGGACTTAAAACCGCTATTGTTGAACGTGAGCACCTTGGCGGTATCTGCCTCAACTGGGGCTGTATCCCGACCAAAGCTCTGTTGCGCTCGGCTGAAATCCTGCATTTTGGTGAAAATGCCAAGGATTACGGTCTGATGCTCGAAGGTAAAATCAGCGCGGATGTGAAGGCAGTTGTTGCCCGTTCGCGCGGTGTGTCAGCGCGCCTCAATGGCGGCGTTGCCTTCCTGATGAAGAAGAACAAGATCGATGTGATCTGGGGTGAAGCCAAAGTTACCAAAGGCGCATCCGCCGGTAAGCCTGCTGAAATCGTGGTTTCCAAAACCACCAAACAGCCTATGCTGCCACAAAATCCGGTACCTAAAGGCGTTTTGGGTGAGGGTACATACTCCGCTAAACATGTTATTCTTGCCACCGGTGCGCGCCCTCGTGCGCTGCCTGGCATTGAGCCGGATGGCAAGCTGATCTGGACCTATTTCGAAGCAATGGTTCCGCAAGAACTGCCAAAGAGCCTGCTGGTTATGGGCTCCGGCGCGATTGGTATCGAATTTGCTTCCTTCTACCGCACCATGGGCGTTGATGTGACTGTTGTTGAAGTCATGAAAAACATCATGCCAGTTGAAGATGCGGAAATCTCGACTTTTGCCCGTAAGCTGCTTGAAAAGCAGGGCATGAAGATCATCACTGAAGCCAAAGTGACCAAAGTGGTCAAAGGTGCAAACTCGGTTACTGCCAGCGTTGAAACCAATGATGGTAAGGTGCAGGAAATCACTGCTGATCGTATGATCTCTGCTGTCGGTGTTGTCGGCAATATCGAAAATCTTGGCCTTGAAGCTCTCGGCGTTAAAACTGATCGCGGTTGCGTGGTAATTGACGGCTACGGTAAAACCAATGTCGAAGGTATTTATGCAATCGGCGACGTTGCTGGTCCTCCAATGCTGGCCCATAAAGCCGAGCACGAAGGCGTTATCTGCGTTGAGAAGATTGCCGGTGTGCCGAATGTTCATGCTCTGGATAAGGGCAAAATTCCGGGTTGCACCTATTGTAACCCGCAGGTTGCTTCCGTTGGTCTGACCGAAGCCAAGGCCAAAGAACAGGGCTTTGATATCCGCGTTGGCCGCTACCAGTTTGCTGCAAACGGTAAGGCAATTGCTCTTGGCGAAGATCAGGGTCTGGTTAAGACCATTTTCGACAAGAAGACCGGCCAGCTTCTCGGCGCACACATGGTCGGTGCTGAAGTGACCGAACTTATTCAGGGCTTCGTGATTGCAATGAATCTCGAAACCACGGAAGAAGAACTGATGCATTCCGTATTCCCGCATCCGACCTTGTCAGAAATGATGAAGGAAAGCGTGTTGGATGCTTATGGTAAAGTTCTGAACGCCTGATAATGATTTCCGGCCTGATGATTATTTGTCAGGCCGGATACTGCCTTTAAAGGAAATTATGTGCCGCTGATTAAGGACGGATATCCCTTTCGCAAAGCCGCTCTGACAGTGTTGAAATATTCAACGCTGATTGGCCTCGGGCTTGGTTTTGGTGTATCTGCGCTTAGCTTTTTGGCCGGTAATGTGATTTCAATCAATGGCTATGCGCTTTCCGGCTGGTATGGCGTATGGACAGTGACACTGGCGCTGGGCGCAGCCGGATTTTGTTTCGGCCTGATCTGGGCATTGGTGTTCAAAGCACTGGGTGAGGCGGCGCGACGCTGAGTCCGGTTGTATAAAAAGCCGAACAGCCTATATGAGCTGTTACGACATTTGAGGCGGGCAGGGTTTAAAGCATACTTGTTTACCTTGGCAGTCCTCCCTGCTATGCAGGCGCAATATTCTGGCCGGTTTTTCCGGTGATACGAAATCTGAAGGCCTTTTCGGCCGTTTTGGGAAAGACATATGGTTACGCTTCTGGACACGGTAAACGACGACAGAAAACGCCTTCGTCATCCTGAGAAGGCCAACCGGCCCGACACAGCACTTTTGAAAAAGCCTGACTGGATTCGTGTGAAGGCACCGACCTCACGCGGCTATGGCGAAACCCGCGATATCGTGCGCTCCAACAAACTGGTGACAGTTTGTGAGGAAGCAGGCTGCCCGAATATCGGCGAGTGCTGGGACAAAAAACACGCGACATTCATGATCATGGGTGAAATCTGCACCCGTGCCTGTGCGTTCTGTAACGTATCGACCGGTATCCCGACCGCTCTTGATCCGAATGAACCGGCAAATGTGGCCAAAGCCGTGAAACAGATGGGGCTGACCCATGTGGTTATCACCTCTGTTGACCGTGATGATCTGGCTGATGGCGGCGCACAGCATTTCGCTGAAGTGATTCATGCAATCCGTGCAGCCAGCCCGCAGACCACAATTGAAATTCTGACACCGGATTTCCTGCGTAAGGAAGGTGCTCTGGAGATAGTTGTTAAAGCACGTCCGGATGTGTTCAACCATAATCTGGAAACAGTGCCGTCCAACTATCTGAAAGTGCGTCCGGGTGCACGTTATTTCCACTCCCTGCGTCTGTTGCAGCGTGTGAAAGAACTCGACCCTACCATTTTCACCAAATCCGGCATCATGGTTGGTCTGGGCGAAGAACGTAACGAAGTGCTGCAACTGATGGATGATCTGCGCTCGGCGGATGTGGATTTCATGACCATTGGTCAGTATCTGCAGCCAACCCGTAAGCACCATGCGGTTATCCGTTATGTGACACCAGATGAGTTTAAATCTTTTGCAACGATTGGTAAAACCAAAGGCTTCCTGCTGGTTGCTTCTAGCCCGCTGACACGCTCTTCGCACCATGCGGGTGATGATTTTGCCAAGCTGCGTGCGGCTCGTGAAGCGCTGATCGACAGCCGTAACTAAAACAACGTACTGATAGATTATGCCGCAATTTACTGCCACACGTCAGGTTCAGCACCGCGCGGAGCAAATGTTTGCTCTTGTCGCGGATGTTGAGACCTATCCGCAATTTGTCCCGATGTGTGAGGCGTTGACCATCCGCTCCCGAAAAGAGCGCGACGGGAAAACACTGCTGGTTGCCGATATGACTGTCGGTTACAAGCTGATCCGTGAGACGTTCACCACACAGGTGCTGCTGAAACCGGATGAGCGGGTGATCGAGGTCAAATATATTGACGGCCCGTTTCGCTATCTCGACAACCGCTGGACATTTGTGCCGGTGGGTGATGGCACGCAGAGCGATGTGGATTTCTTCATTGATTATGAATTTAAAAGCCGCACGCTCGGTCTGGTGATGGGCTCAATGTTCGATTTGGCATTCCGAAAATTTGCAGAAGCTTTTGAAAAGCGCGCCGATCAAATTTATGGCATTCAAGCCTGATCTATATAAGTGATCAAAAAGCCGGACTGTTTTGCAGTCCGGCTTTTTTATTTGTCTTTTTATTGTGCGGTATAGCCGCCATCGACCATCAGTGATGAGCCGGTGACAAAGGAGGCCTCATCACTGGCGAGAAACAGTACTGCATTCGCGACTTCTTCCGCGCGGCCAAGCCTGCCCATCGGGTGCAGGGCAACTAACTTCTCTTTGGCGTCATCCGGAATATGACTGAGCAGTGGTGTGTCGATATAACCGGGGCAAACAGCATTCACGCGAATACCTTTCGCGCCATACTCAATCCCTAAAGTCTGGGTGAGTAGTTTCACGCCGCCTTTGGCAGCAGCATAGGCTGTTACACCGCGTTTGCCGACATGGCTGTGAATGGAGCCGCAATTGACAATGACACCGCCGCCCTGTTTGAGAAACTGCTGAATGGCATATTTATCACAGAGATAAACACCGCCGAGGTTGATATCGATGGTGCGTTGCCATGCGCTCTCTTCCAGTTCATCAATCGGGCCATCAGCAGCAATACCGGCATTGGCAAACATCACATCGAGACGACCGAACTGAGCCACGGTTTGGGCAATCATCGCCTGAACAGCTTCAGAATCTGTCACATCAATTTTGATGAACAGCGCTTTATCCGCGCCCAGTTCATCGGCAAGTGCCTGTCCGTGATCAGCGAAGTCGGCAATCACTACTTTAGCGCCTTCACGGGCAAAGGCACGGACACTGGCCTCACCGATACCGCTTGCACCACCGGTGACGATCACGACTTTATCTTTGAAACGCATCATACAATTCCTTGAGCTGAGGGAGGATTGAAGATTAAGTTTTAAAGCCTGCTGCTGCGGATTACATTGATACGGATCAATCGCTCAATGCTTGTAGAATAAGAGCAAAAGCAGCATGCACTGTGGCTAACCGGATAGCGTCGCGCGATTGATCGACGAAACGGCATTCCTGATGCAGTGTTTCAAAACCATGTCTTGCACAGGCAATATGTACCAGCCCGACCGGCTTTTCTGCTGTGCCGCCGGAAGGGCCTGCAACGCCGGTCACGGCAACAGAGATACCAGCTTGCGGGGCATGTTTTAGCGCCCCTTCGGCCATGGCTATGGCGACTGGTTTGGAAACAGCGCCAAAATCTCGGAGCAGGCTTTGAGAAACGCCGATCAGTGATGCTTTGGCTTCATTGCTGTAGGTGACAAAGCCGCAATCAACGACATCGGAAGAACCGGCAATGTCGGTCAGTGCGGCGGCAATCATGCCGCCGGTGCAGGATTCGGCAGTGGTAATCATGAGTTGCGCCTTGCGGCATGCATCAAGAACGGCGAGGGCTTGTGTGGTTGTTTTATTATTGCTCATGTTCTTGTCCCAAAACCGCTGCACACTTTTGGGGAACATGATGTGCAACAATACTCATGATTAGTTTCCTTTTATGCGGGCACTTCACCCGGATAGATGACGCTGACGGTTACGATAGAAGCAATGCCTTCCTTGCGGCCGACAAAGCCCATTTTCTCATTGGTTGTGGCTTTGACCGAAACGCGGTCAGCGCTGACGCCGAGCATATCGCTGAGTTCTGCGGTCATGGCTTCACGATGCGGGCCGATTTTCGGCTCTTCGGCAATCAGTGTAATATCGGCATTGGCAATGCGTCCACCGGCTTCACGCACGATTTTGACGGCAAACTCGACAAATTGTCGTGAGGCAGCGCCTTTCCATTGCGGGTCAGACGGAGGAAAATGTGTGCCGATATCGCCTGCGCCACGAGTGGCAAGCAAAGCATCGGTCAGCGCGTGCAGCGCCACATCGGCATCAGAGTGACCATTGAGCTTAAAGTCATGCGGGATTTTCACGCCGCAGAGCCACACATGGTCGCCCGGTTCGAAACTATGGACGTCGTAACCATTACCCGTGCGGATGTCAGGAAAAACAACCATATCCTGACGCAAGCGCTGATCAGCCATTTCAATATCCTTTGCCCATGTAATTTTAGTGTTGTCGGCTGAGCCTTCGACAACACGAACAGGGATGCTCTGCCATTCAGCAATGGCGGCATCATCGGTAAAATCTGTGCGACCCAGTGCAAATGCTGCATTATGCGCATCCAATATGGGTGCAAAGGGAAAGCTCTGTGGTGTTTGTGCTGCAAATAGTCCCGCACGCGGTACAGTTTTGGTGACCAATGCATCGCCGCCGGCTTGTTTCAGCGTGTCTGATACCGCGAGCGCAGGGAGTACACCGGTTTGCGGGTGCAGGGCTATCATAATGCGCTTGAGCAGGTCTTGGGTGATGAAAGGGCGCACGCCATCATGGATCATCACATAATCCGGCGCATCATCGCACAAAGCGAGAAGGCCAAGGCGAGTGGATTCCTGCCGTGTCGGGCCACCGGTAACTAGGCGGATACGGGCGGCATCAATCTCAGCGTGTTTCAGCACGGCGTGATAAAGGTCGTGATCGTCGGCATGGATGACCACAACAACGGGCGAAATCTGCTCGCAAGCCAGAAAGGTACGTAAAGTATGCGTCAGCACGGCCTGACCGCCGATGCGACGATATTGTTTAGGGCCTTCGGTGCTCTGACCGGCGCGTTCTCCGCGTCCTGCGGCGACTATAACTGCTGCTGTGCGAATGAGATAAGCCTTTCCGAGCTGCCACACCTGTGTTTATAGCGAATACCGCCTCATGGTGTTAAATACCAGTGATGTTTTTTTGATAATCGTATGATCTTTAAAGCTCTTTGGAAAATATCCGCTTTTTCTTGCATGAAAGTGATAAAACCTATAAATCTGCTCAAAGTTTAAGCGTTTTTAATATTGCACAATTTTTAGGCTGATGATGATAACTGCAACCCTGCCATTAATGATCGGTCCCGTAGAAATTCGCAATCGCGTGTTTCTTGCTCCGATGTCCGGCGTATCCGATCTGCCGTTTCGCCGTCGGGCATGGGAGGCCGGTGCAGGTCTGGTGGTCTCCGAAATGGTAGCCAGTGCAGAATTGTGCAATCATCATTCCGAGAGCCGTAAGCGGATGGAGCGCGGCGATCTGCAGACCCATGTGGTGCAGATCGCAGGTCGTGAATCCCATTGGATGGGCGAGGCCGCCAAGATTGCCGAAGCAGAAGGTGCGGATATTGTTGATATCAATATGGGCTGTCCTGCCAAAAAGGTAACCGGCGGTTATTCCGGTTCCGCACTGATGCGCGATCTGGATCATGCGCTGACACTGATTGAAGCGACCGTGCAAGCGGTGAAAGTGCCGGTAACGCTGAAGATGCGGCTTGGCTGGGATCATAACTCTATCAATGCGCCGGAACTGGCGCGACGCGCTGTTAATGCAGGTGTGCAGATGATTACCGTACATGGCCGTACGCGCTGCCAGTTCTATACCGGTCATGCCGATTGGGATGCTATCCACGCCGTACGGGATGTGATCTCTGTACCGCTTGTCGCGAATGGTGATGTTGGCAGTGCTGCCGAGGTGCAGGAAATTATGCAGCGTTCCGGTGCGGATGCGGTGATGATTGGCCGTGCCGCCTATGGCCAGCCTTGGCTGGCCGGTCAAGTCGCTGAGGCGTTGCGCGGGGATGCAAATAAGGCCGCTCCGGCTAACTTAAGCGATTATGTGCTCGCCCATTACCATGCCATGCTGGAGCATTACGGCGAGAAAACCGGTGTGCGTCATGCCCGTAAACATCTGGGCTGGTATATGGAGCGCCATACAGAGAATGTGCCTGATACGGTCAAAAAAGCACTGATGACTTCCGGCAATGCGCAGGAAGTTTCCACCATACTGACAGAGATATTCTCAGGAGTGGCACCGGTATCCGGCAATAAATCGCTCAAGGATGCAGCCTGATGGATAATGTCACGCTGCCTTTGTCTGATTATGTTCTGAATACGCTGCCGCAGGCCGTGATTATGGCCGGAGCAAACGGACAAATCAGCTATGCCAATGCGCAGGCCGAGGTGTTTTTCCGCTCCAGTGCTGCAATCATCCGGCGGCACGGGCTTGAATATTTTCTGCCGCCTGCAAGTCCGCTGATCGGACTGATTACGCAGGTTATTCAAAGCGGTACAGCGGTTAATGAATATCATATTGATATGTCTTCGCCGCGCATGGGCGCAGATCGGATGGTGGATGTGCAGGTTACGCCGGTCAGCGAAAAGCCGGATCACGTGGTTATCCTGTTTAAAGAAACAGCCATGGCGGAGAAGCTCAATCGCCAGATGAGTCATCGTGGCGCGGCGCGCTCCGTTACCGGTCTGGCAGCAATGCTGGCGCATGAAATCAAGAATCCGCTTTCGGGCATTCGTGGTGCAGCGCAATTGCTGGAAATGTCGGCACGCGATGCTGCCAACGAAGCAGATTGCGAGCTGACCCAGCTGATCCGTGATGAGGCTGACCGTATTGTCGCTTTGGTCGACCGGATGAATGTGTTTTCCGATGAACGTCCGATTGAGCGCTCCGCGGTCAATCTGCACACCGTGCTGGGGCATGTTAAAACACTGGCCAGTCATGGTTTCGCTTCTCATGTCGCTATTCGTGAGGAATATGATCCGTCCTTACCGCGTGTCTGGGGCAATCGGGATCAGCTGATACAGGTCTTTCTCAACCTGATCAAAAATGCGGCTGAGGCGATAGAGCCGGAAGAGCGTTCGGGGCGAAAAGGTGAGATCCTTCTGACCTCGGCCTATAAAGCCGGTATGCATATGACTGTTCCGGCAACCGGCGAGCGCATGTCTTTGCCGTTGGAATTTTGCGTTATTGATAATGGCGGCGGTGTTGCATCAGATATTTTGCCGATCCTGTTTGATCCGTTTATCACCACCAAAACCAATGGCTCAGGGCTGGGCTTGCCATTGGTTGCCAAGATCATTGCAGATCATGGCGGTATGATTGAATGCGAAAGTTTTTCAGGAAAAACCATCTTCCGCATTTTGCTGCCGGTCTGGAAGAATGAACATTCTGATATTTAAATTTAACTATCAGAAAATTGATATAATTATCTGTAATATAATGTTTTATGTGTTGGGAGTAAGACATTGAATGAACCGGTAATCATCGTTGCTGAAGATGATGCAGCCATGCGTACAGTGCTCAATCAGGCGCTGACAAGGGCTGGTTATACTGTGCGTCTTGCCAGTAATCGTGCAGCTCTCTGGGCGCTTGTCACGGGTGGCGAAGGCGATCTGGTTATCAGCGATGTGAATATGCCGGACGGTTCTGTCTTTGAAATTTTACCACGTATCCGCAAAGCGCGCCCCGATCTGCCAGTTGTAGTGATGAGTGCGCAAAATACTTTCATGACGGCTATCCGTGCCTCGGAGGCCGGAGCCTATGATTATCTGCCGAAACCTTTTGACCTGAGTGAGATGGTGAGCCTGCTGCGGCGTGCGCTGTCTGAGCCAAAGCCGGTACAGGCAAAGCAGGAGGGGGACGAACAGGCAGAAAATATGCCGCTCGTTGGTCGCTCTGTCGCGATGCAGGATGTTTACCGTGTGCTGGCGCGGATGATGCAGACTGATCTGACCCTGATGATCACGGGGGAATCCGGTACGGGCAAGGAGCTGGTTGCCCGCGCTTTGCATGAATATGGCCGCCGCCGTAACGGGCCCTTTGTGGCGATCAATATGGCGGCAATCCCGCGCGATCTGATTGAGTCTGAATTGTTTGGCCATGAAAAAGGAGCCTTTACCGGCGCACAGCAGCGTTTTTCAGGGCGCTTTGAGCAAGCCAATGGCGGTACACTGTTCCTAGATGAAATCGGAGATATGCCGATGGAGGCGCAAACGCGTTTGCTGCGCGTGCTTCAGCAGGGCGAATATATGACCGTTGGCGGGCGCACACCGATTAAAACTGATGTGCGTATTGTGGCTGCAACCAATAAAGATTTGCTCAAGCAAATTCAAAAAGGCCAGTTCCGCGAGGATTTATACTACCGGCTCAATGTTGTGCCGCTGCGTATGCCGCCTTTGCGCGAGCGTGTTGAGGACGTGCCGGATCTGGTGCAGCATTTCTTCCGTCTGGTGGAAAAGGAAGGCCTGTCACCGAAACAGATTACTGCCGAGGGATTTGCTGTGCTGCGCCATTACGCATGGCCCGGCAATGTGCGTGAGCTGGAAAATCTGGTGCGCCGCTTGGCTGCACTTTATCCGCAGGATGAAATCAATGCCGAGATTATCCGTCATGAGTTGCAGCATCTGCCTGCATCCGTTCCTGCCGGTGAGGCGGGGCTGAAAGCGGATCAGATCACCAATTTGCGGGATGCGACAGAGATTTATCTGCGTCAGTATTTTGCGTCCTTTAATGGCGAATTGCCGCCGCAGGGGCTTTATGACCGGATTTTGCAGGAGATTGAATATCCGCTTCTGGCGGCAAGCCTCACGGCTACATCCGGCAATCAGATCAAAGCTGCGGAATTGCTGGGTCTGAACCGTAATACGCTGCGTAAGAAAATCCGCGATCATGACCTCAATATTTTCAAGCCAAATTAAGATAGATAGCTCGTTAAAGCTTGAATACACCGCCCTGTAATCGCTGGCTGCTATGAGTGTAGCGAGTATATTGAAGGGCGCTATGCGCTATCGTTGCATATGTGCAACATTCTGTTGCATGAAGGCAACGGTTTATAATAGATTAACCAAATGGATAAGACGAGTCTGGTTGAATGGTTGCGTGAATTGAAACCTGCCGGAGGGAGTGAACATCGACGTTTGCTCGCTCTGCCGGGCGTGATCATTGTTGTTCTGTCGATTGTTGCGTCACTTGCATCCTTTCTGATCATGATCGGTGTTACGCCGATTATTCCTGATCTGCATGTGACTTTGGCACTGATCATTATCAATGTGGTGCTGGTCGTCAGTCTGCTGGCGCTGATTATCCGCGAAATTTATCGTATTACGCAGGCGCGCCGTCATGGCCGCGCAGCCGCACGCTTGCATGTGCGTATTGTGGCACTGTTCTCGCTGATTGCTGCGGTTCCGGCGATTGTGGTTGCGATTGTTGCCAGTGTCACGCTCAATCTCGGGCTGGATCGCTGGTTTGAGACCAATACGCGTAATATCGTCAATTCATCGATCAGTCTGACACAGGCTTATCTCACGGATACAGCCCGTAATTTGCAGAGCGCAACCTATTCTATGTTGCAGGATATGGATGGGCAGCGCACGCTTTACAGTCTCGATCGTAATGGTTTTGTGCAGTTGCTCACTTTGCAGGCACTGGGGCGTGGGTTGCTTGGTGCTCAGCTCTTGCGCGAAGATGGCTCCATTGCCGTGCGCAGTGAGCAGGGCGGAGCTAATCTGCCGCAACCGCCGTCAGAAGCGCTGGAAACAGCGAAGGACGGCAATCCGGTGATTATTCCGCCGGGTCCGACCAGCAATTTTGTTGGTGCCATTATCAAAATGCGTGAAATACCGGATGCGTATCTCTACACTGTACGTGCCGTTGATGCGCAAATTCTGGATTCTATGCGTCTGATGGAAGCAAATACGGCGCGCTATCAGGATATGGAAGCGAACCGTATTCCGACGCAGGTCATTTTTGCGCTGCTTTATTTCGGGCTGATGCTGATCGTGTTGCTGCCTGCGATCTGGACAGGGATTGCTGTGGCCGACCGTCTGGTGCGTCCGATCCGCTCGCTGATTGGCGCTGCGGATGAGGTGACGGCCGGTAATCTGGATGTTTCTGTGCCGGTGCGCTCCAGCGATGGTGATTTGGGCGCACTTGCCGGTACCTTCAATAACATGGTTGCCGAGCTGAAAAGCCAGCGTACCGACCTGATTGCTGCCAAGGATCAGATTGATGAACGCCGCCGCTTCTCTGAAGCTGTGTTGTCCGGTGTTACCGCTGCGGTGATCGGTGTTGATGCGCTGGGTCTGATCAATATCGTCAACCGTTCGGCAGAGCAGATGTTCTGCCTGGAGCCGGATGCGGTTATCGGTACCAGCCTCAGTACACATATTCCGGAAATCGGACAGGTGTTTGAAGTTGCACATGATTCCGGTCGTGCGGTTTATCGCGAGCAGGTCTCGATGATGCGTGGCGGGCTGACCAGCACCTTCAACGTGCAGATCACGATTGAAGACGGCACCAGTGACGAACGCTCTTATGTGGTGACGATCGACGATATTACTGATCTGGTACAGGCGCAGCGTTCAACCGCTTGGGCGGATGTGGCGCGTCGTATCGCCCATGAGATCAAGAACCCGCTAACCCCGATCCAGCTTTCTGCTGAGCGTATCCGCCGCCGTTACGGCAAGGTGATTACCGAAGACAGAGAAGTGTTTGACCAATGTGTCGAAACCATTGTCCGTCAGGTTGGTGATATTGGCCGTATGGTGGATGAGTTCTCGTCTTTTGCGCGAATGCCGAAGCCAAAAATGGAAACTATTGATTTGCGCAACTCTCTGAAAGAAGCCGCATTTCTGGTGGAAGTTAGCCGCAGTGAAATCAGCTTTGAACAACGTTTGAGCGAAACGCCGCTTTATGGTCATTTCGACAGTCGTCTGCTGGGACAGGCTTTTGGTAACATTATCAAGAATGCCAGTGAGGCGATTGAAGCTGTGACCGGCGAGGATGATTATCACGGACATATTTTGCTGAAGGCCTATCAGGACAAAGATCAGCTGATTGTTGAAGTGATTGATAATGGTAAGGGCTTGCCCGGCGATAACCGTCAGCGTTTGCTCGAGCCTTATATGACAACGCGTGAAAAGGGCACCGGCCTCGGCCTCGCGATTGTCCGTAAAATTGTTGAAGATCATGGCGGTCATATGGAATTGCATGATGCACCAGTCGATTTTTATAATGGCCGCGGCGCTATGATCCGTATGGTTTTTCCTGCAACATCACCGGATGCGGTGGTTGAAGCAGACAGTAATACAACTGAGGAGCTGCAGGCATGACGCTAAGATGCGGGCAGTTTAATTATAAATACTTGCTAATATACCGAGATATGGTGCATCAGCAGGGCAATGGGAACAAGGCAGGTGGATTAAATGGCTTCTGATATTCTCGTCGTTGATGATGAAACGGATATCCGTGATCTGGTTGCTGGTATTTTAAGCGACGAAGGTCATGAAACCCGTACCGCATTTGATTCAGACAGCGCTCTGGCTGCGATCAATGATCGTGTGCCGCGCCTGATCTTTCTGGATATCTGGCTGCAGGGCAGCCGTCTGGACGGATTGGCATTGCTGGATGAAATCAAAAAACTGCATCCGGATTTGCCGGTGGTGATGATTTCCGGTCATGGCAATATTGAAACTGCGGTTTCGGCGATCCGTCGCGGTGCCTATGACTTCATCGAAAAGCCGTTCAAGGCGGATCGTCTGATCCTTGTGGCCGAGCGTGCACTGGAAACATCTAATCTCAAGCGTGAGGTTTCCAACCTGCGTAAGCGCTCCGGTGATAGTTTTGAATTGCTCGGCAATTCGCTGGCGATGAATCAGCTGCGCCAGACTATCGAGCGTGTTGCCCCGACCAATAGCCGTATCATGATCACCGGACCTTCTGGCTCCGGTAAGGAAATGGCTGCACGTGCAATCCATGCGCTGTCGAGCCGAGCCAATGGTCCTTTTGTGACGGTGAATGCCGCAACAATTACGCCTGAACGTATGGAAATTGAGCTGTTCGGTACCGAAATGGACGGTGGCGAACGCAAAGTCGGTGCGCTGGAAGAAGCCCACGGCGGTATTCTTTATCTCGATGAGATTGCCGATATGCCGCGCGAAACGCAGAATAAGATTCTGCGCGTGCTGGTTGATCAGCAATTCGAACGTGTCGGCGGCACCAAGCGCGTGAAGGTTGATGTGCGCATCATCTCTTCCACAGCACAAAATCTTGAAGGCATGATTGCCGAAGGCCTGTTCCGCGAAGATCTGTTCCACCGTCTGGCCGTTGTGCCGGTGCAGGTGCCGCCTCTGGCACAGCGTCGTGATGATATTCCGTCGCTGGTGTCCTTCTTTATCAATCAGGTCGCCGAGCAGGCGGGTATCAAGCCACGCCGTATCAGCGATGATGCTATGGCCGTTCTGCAGTCTCATAGCTGGCCCGGCAATGTGCGCCAGTTGCGTAACAATGTGGAACGCCTGATGATTTTGGCACGCGGCGATGATGTCGATGAGCCGGTGACAGCCGACCTGTTGCCTGCGGAAATCGGCGATACGCTGCCGCGTACACCAACGGATTCCGATCAGCACATTATGGCGCTGCCGCTGCGTGAAGCCCGTGAAATGTTTGAAAAGGAATATCTGGTCGCCCAGATCAACCGTTTTAGCGGTAATATTTCCCGTACGGCTGAGTTTGTGGGTATGGAGCGTTCCGCGCTGCACCGCAAACTGAAATCGCTCGGAGTGTAATTATGCGCATCATCATCTGCGGTGCCGGTCAGGTCGGCTTTGGTATCGCTGAGCGGCTTTCTGCCGAGCAGAATGATGTTTCGGTGATCGATACATCGGAAAAGCTGATTCACGCGGTGCGTGATTTGCTTGATGTACGCGGTTTTGTCGGTCACGGCTCGCATCCGGATGTTCTGGAAGCGGCCGGAGCCGAGGAAGCGGATATGATTATCGCTGTTACGCTCTATGATGAGATCAATATGGTAGCCTGTCAGGTTGCCCATTCGCTGTTTAACGTGCCGACCAAAATCGCCCGTATCCGCGCACAGACCTATCTGCAAAAGCAGTATCAGGAGATGTTCTCGCGCGATAATATGCCGATTGATGTGGTGATTTCACCGGAGCTTGAGGTAGGCGATATGGTGCTGCGCCGTATTGCTCTGCCCGGCGCATCGGACGTGCTGCGCTTTGCCGATGACAAGGTGGTGGCTTTCGCTATTGAATGTCTGGAAGATTGCCCGATTATCAATACACCGCTGAAACAGCTCACCGATCTGTTTCCTGATCTGCCATCAACCGTGGTTGGCGTGGTGCGCAATGACCGTTTGTTCGTTCCCCGTTCAGAAGATCATCTGCTGGCCGGTGATATCGCCTATGTGGTAACAACAAGCGAGCAGGTGCGCCGTACACTCGGGCTGTTCGGTCATGATAAGCCGGAAGCACGCCGCATCATTATCGCCGGTGGTGGTAATATCGGGCTCTATGTAGCGCAGAAGATGGAAGAGCGTCAGCCGCATACCCGTCTGAAAATCATCGAGCATAATCGTGAGCGTGCGGCCTTTGTTGCGGATGAACTCAACAAGACGATTGTGCTGAACGGCAGTGCGCTGGATCAGGAACTGCTGCGTGAAGCAGAAGTACAGGACGCCGATCTGATGGTGGCTCTGACCAACCAGGATCAGGCGAATATTCTGTCTGGTATCATGGCCAAACGTCTTGGCTGTAAGTCGAATATGGTGCTGATTAATAACTCAGCCTATCAGGAATTTATTCATACGGTTGGCATTGATTCCTATGTCAGTCCGAAAAGCGTGACCATTTCCAAGATTTTGCAGCATGTACGTCGTGGACGTATCCGTTCTGTCCATAGTGTCTATGACGGGCGGGCGGAACTGATTGAGGCAGAAGCGTTGGAAACGTCGCCGCTGGTCGGGGCACCATTGCGTGATATTTCATTGCCTGCCGGTTTGCGTGTAGGTGCGGTCTATCGTGACGGAAAAGTTATCAAGCCGCATGGTGATTTGCATATCCGCCGTAATGATCGTGTAGTAATGTTTGCAACCAGTGATGCAGTGAAGCATGTGGAACAGATGTTCCGTGTGAGCCTCGATTTCTTCTGATATTTGAGAATAGTATTTTATGGATATTTGCACTTTCTGGTACGGCACCAAGTTGCGTTCGGTAGACCATATGTGCCTGACCTCTATGGTTAAGACCGGCCAAAAGGTGAAGCTGTTCAGTTATCAGCCGGTTGAGAACCTACCGGAAGGTGTGGAACAGCATGATGCCGCAACTATTCTGCCGATTGAATCTTTCCGTCGTCTTGATCCGGCTTTTCCGGATCTGAAAGAATATGTGACGATTGTTCAGTTCAGCGATATTTTCCGTATTAATCTGATGAAACAGGGGCAGGGCGTCTGGCTGGATACGGATGTTTATCTGCATAAACAGTTCCATCCGGATGCGTCCAAACCTTATCTGGCGCGTGAAAACACAGAGCGCGTTGGTGTTTCTGCGCTGTATTTCCCGCCGGATCATCCGGTGATTGCCGAATTTGATGCCTATATGGCTGGTGATTATCCATTGCCGAAATGGCTTGGTCTGCGCCGGCGTGTTTTGCGTCCGCTGTGGTATCGCCTGACGGGGAAGGAAGTCACCCCTGCGGCAATCGGAATTACTATCTTCGGTAATGACGGTATTTCAAGGCTCGCCAAAAAATATGGCTGTTTTGATAATGCGGCGCCGAAAGAGAGTTTCTATTACTGGACAGGGCGTGAATGCCTGAACATGTTCAACCCGCAATACGGGTTAGAGCCGCTGGATCATCCGGAGTTTATTGGCTTTCATGTCCATCGCAAAAGCCCTGAGGAACTGGTGGTGCGTGAGGGCAGTTTCTATGAGTGGATGCTGAAGCAGACGGGCGAATTGCGCTGATCGTCTCAAGGTTTATAGCTGCTTCTGGGAATTTTCTGCTCATTCATACAGACTGTGACTAGAGCGGTTTATGCTCCTGTTGGATTGCAGCGCTCGCTCTAGATTCCTTCGTGGGTCGCATTCTCACAGACGTCAAGTGAGACCACTGACTGCGAAATGCTCTAGACATCATTCACTATACAACATTTTGACGTTGCGGAAAAAATAGCGGCCTGTTAACCCTTTGCAGAATGTGGGATTATTCCCGCAACTATTGATTCTGTATCAATATACAGGTGCAATATCTGAGGCGGATGATAAAACCGGAGCGCAGGAAATATTTTTCGGGTGCTCGTCTCATCCAAGTCAGTATTGGTTGCGGATCGAAATAAAGGAATAAAAAAATGGCTGAACGATCGCAAAATCTGCAGGATCTCTTTCTGAATTCTGTACGTAAGCAGAAAATCTCTCTGACGATCTTTTTGATTAATGGCGTTAAACTGACCGGTATTGTCACATCTTTCGACAATTTCTGCGTGTTGCTGCGCCGTGACGGACATTCACAGCTGGTATATAAACATGCCATCTCAACCATTATGCCAAGCCAGCCTGTGCAGATGTTTGAAGGTGAAGAAGAGTAAGTTTTACAGTTCATTCTGACTGTAGCTGAAATTTAAAGATGTTTTTATATCCGCAGTGCCCCGTGGCCTGCGGATATATTTGTTTGTAAGTTTGAGAATAATTATCTCACGTCTGTACATTGATGCAGACAGGCCGGATGATTATCTGATGGGAACGGACATGAGGGTAAATATCAGACGCTTTGGCGCTGTTTTACCCTCATAATGAATTAAGAAATCAGGATACACATTTGAAAAAACGAAATGATCCGGCAGATGATCTGGTGCCAGAAACAGATATGGCAGACACATATGAATTATCAGAAGATGATAATGACGATGATGGCGCCAGACTGAAAAGCAGCAGAAAGCCCTTCACAACAAAGGTAGAAGAGACACGTGCTTTTGTTGTGGTGCCGATTTTGCCGGAACGCTATGCGCTGGTCGTTGATCAGGATGAAAGCGAACGCCCGAAATACCGCCGCAGTGATGAGGCGCGGCTTGAAGAAGCTGCGGGTCTGGCACGCGCGATTGACCTGAATATCATTGACAGTTTTCTGGTGCAGACTTCGCAACCGCGTCCGGCGACATTGCTGGGCACCGGTAAAGTCGAAGATATTGCTGATCGTATCGAGCGTGAAGAAATCGAGCTGGTGATTGTCGATCACCCGCTGACACCGGTACAGCAGCGCAATCTCGAGCGGGAATGGAAGGTCAAGGTGATTGACCGTACCGGCTTGATTCTGGAGATTTTCGGCCGCCGTGCGCAAACCCGTGAGGGTAGCTTGCAGGTAGAACTGGCACATCTGAACTACCAGAAGGGCCGGCTGGTTCGCAGCTGGACGCACTTGGAGCGTCAGCGTGGCGGTGGCGGTTTTATGGGCGGTCCGGGTGAAACCCAGATCGAGGCCGACCGTCGTATGCTGCAGGAAAAAATCCTGCGTATTAAACGCGAACTGGATACGGTTGTTCGCACGCGTCAGTTGCACCGCCAGAAGCGGCGCAAGGTGCCGCATCCGGTGATTGCACTGGTTGGCTATACCAATGCGGGCAAATCAACATTGTTCAACCGCTTGACCGGCGCTGATGTGCTGGCCGAGGATATGCTGTTTGCGACGCTTGATCCGACCTTGCGCCGGTTGCGTCTGCCGCATGGTGATATGATCATTCTATCGGATACGGTTGGTTTTATTTCGAACCTGCCGCACCATCTGGTTGCTGCCTTTAAAGCGACTTTGGAAGAAGTGGTCGAAGCAGACCTTATCTTGCATGTGCGTGATATGTCTGATCCCGATAATGCGGCACAGGCTGAGGATGTGGAAACTATTCTCAGCGGGCTTGGCATTAAAAAAGGCGACGAGCGCGTTATTGAACTCTGGAACAAGATCGATCGCCTGAGCGAGCCGATGCAGGACAGCGCGGAAAATCTGAGCAGCGGCCGCCATGAAGATGTGCGTCCGATCCCGCTTTCCGCGTTGACGGGGCAGGGTACGCGCGAATTGCTGGCTTTGATCGAGAGCCGTATTTCCGGTGCTATGGAAAAAGTGCAGGTGAGCCTGCAACCGCATCAGTTCAGCCTGATCGACTGGATTTATCGTCATGGCAGCAATGTGCGCCGTCAGGACGAAGAAGACGGTTCGGTCATTATTGATGTTGATATGACAGCTGGTTCCGCGCAGAAATTTCGCGATAAATATGCGTCTGTTTCTAAGCGGGGGTAAGCAGTTCACCGCTCAACGGATATATTGAGTACCCGTGATGACACGAAAATCAAAAAGCCGGGGCGTGTATCGCGGTTAAGACTAAATGCGACACGCTCCGGAATATACAAGCTTTTCAAATATCTGCTGATTACAGAGATTTCGGCAGCCTATTTAGAATTCAGTAAGTATGAAAGATTAGACAGAAGCAGAATATGGCGTTTATGGCTCAGCATCTTGCGAAACCATAGTGCCTCGCCCTATGTATGGAATATCCACGAATCCTGACGGCAGTGCTTCGCTCCGTTTACCGATAGCCAAAGGCAGTTAATGATGAGAGATCCAATTGAAACCGTTATGAATCTGGTCCCGATGGTAGTTGAGCAGACTGCACGCGGCGAACGGGCTTATGATATTTTCTCGCGCCTTCTGAAAGAGCGTGTGATTTTCGTAAACGGTCCGGTTGAAGACGGCATGGCTATGCTGATCTGCGCGCAGCTGCTGTTTCTTGAAGCGGAAAACCCGAATAAGCCGATTGAAATGTACATCAATTCGCCAGGTGGTGTGGTCACTTCCGGTATGGCAATTTATGACACCATGCAGTTCATCAAGCCTCCGATTTCCACGCTCTGCATGGGGCAGGCTGCTTCCATGGGCTCGCTGCTGCTGACGGCAGGTGCAACCGGTCAGCGTCTGGCGCTGCCAAATGCACGTATCATGGTTCACCAGCCATCCGGCGGTTTTCAGGGGCAGGCTTCCGATATCGAGCGTCATGCGCAGGATATCATCAAGATGAAGCGCCGCCTCAATGAAATCTACGTTAAGCATACCGGTCGTGATTACGATACCATTGAGCGTACCTTGGATCGCGATCATTTCATGACCGCACAGGAAGCGCTGGAATTCGGCCTGATCGATAAAGTGATCGAATCACGCGAACTGGCTGAAAAGAAAGACTGAGTAACCGGAAACTGATCCGTTTTCTTGTAAAGACGGATCAGATTTTGGATTGCGGTATTTCCTGAAACGGGAGTTGCGGCAAGAAATTAATGGCTTTGTATAATTTTAGCCATATTTTATCTGCCATTAGCGCTTTAACTGCTCTGTCGCGCAAAACAGTGCGGCAGACAGGTTGTAAAACATTCTTTTGCCTGTTTAAGCTGGTTGCTGCGTTAAGTGATTGTTTGGGTCTTGAGCCTAAAAACAGATGTTGAGTGTGTACAGGCGCAAGGGTCCTATCAGGCTCATTCAGCCTGATTGTACTTATAAGTATGTTGCAAAGCCGCTTGTGCTGACATCTTGTCAATGGCACAAGAAGCCAATAACAGACGAATACATGACGACTGCCGTTAATGTCGGTTTCGGTCGGGAAGACATAACGGTTAGAACTTGGTGCCTGTTGTGGACAGCGGGTGGCCATTACTGAAAGGAAACTGCGATGAGCAAAGTCAGCAACGGCGGTGGCGATTCCAAGAATACGCTCTATTGCTCCTTTTGCGGAAAAAGCCAGCATGAGGTGCGCAAGCTAATTGCGGGGCCGACCGTATTTATCTGTGATGAGTGTGTCGAGCTTTGCATGGACATCATCCGCGAGGAAAATAAATCCTCGATGGTGAAGTCGCGTGAAGGTGTGCCGACCCCGCAGGAAATTATGGCTGTTCTCGATGATTATGTCATCGGTCAAGCCCAAGCCAAGCGTGTGCTTTCGGTAGCAGTTCACAATCACTATAAGCGTCTGGCTAATCAGCCGAAGGCCGGTGATGTTGAACTGGCAAAATCAAATATTCTGCTTGTTGGTCCTACCGGTTGCGGTAAGACCTATCTGGCACAGACATTGGCGCGCATCATTGATGTGCCGTTCACCATGGCTGACGCCACGACACTGACCGAAGCCGGTTATGTCGGTGAAGATGTTGAAAATATCATTCTCAAACTGTTGCAGGCTGCCGACTACAATGTTGAGCGTGCACAGCGCGGTATCGTCTATATCGACGAAGTGGATAAAATCAGCCGTAAGGCCGACAATCCGTCGATTACCCGTGACGTATCCGGTGAGGGTGTACAGCAGGCTCTGCTGAAGATCATGGAAGGCACTGTGGCTTCTGTCCCACCGCAGGGTGGACGCAAGCATCCGCAGCAGGAATTCCTGCAGGTGGACACAACCAACATCCTGTTCATTTGCGGTGGTGCGTTTGCCGGTCTTGATAAGATCATTTCATCGCGTGGTGAAAAGACCTCTATCGGTTTCAGCGCAACTGTAAAAGCGCCGGATGAACGCCGTATAGGTGCGATTTTCCACGAGCTGGAACCGGAAGATCTGACAAAATTCGGTCTTATTCCTGAATTTGTCGGTCGTCTGCCGGTTATTGCAACACTGGAAGATCTGGATATTCCGTCATTGGTCAAGATCCTGTCCGAGCCGAAAAATGCTCTGGTGAAGCAGTATCAGCGTCTTTTCGAGATGGAAGAAGTTGAACTGACTTTCCACGATGATGCTTTGCAGGCAATTGCTGCCAAAGCCGTTGAGCGTAAAACCGGTGCGCGTGGTCTGCGTTCGATCATGGAAAAAATCCTGCTCGATACAATGTTTGACCTGCCGACACTGGAAGGTGTTCAGGAAGTTGTTATTTCCAGCGATGTCGTGGAAGGTAAGGCGCAGCCGCTTTATATTTACGGCGAACGTAAGGAAGAAAAAGGCACTGCCTCTGCATAAGGCACTTGTCCGAATGAATTTTAGAAAACGCCCGGAAGAAATTTCGGGCGTTTTTTGTTTGCGTACTTTTTGCTGAGAAATGATTTTAATATGATTCATTTTATCATATTAGGCTGCGCGTGGTTGTGGACTATAGCCCGAATGGGCGAAAACCGGCGTTTTAGGCGTTTCATTCGTTGTAAAAGGGTTTAAAGTGTTGGTCTGCAATTTGCATTTTGATCCGGTGGTCATAAATGCGCTGATTTATTCTGCAGTATGAGGCATAGGAAGTGCTTGAAATACGGGCAGTGGGTGGCCAATTATATAGTCGATGCACGCAGTGATTTGCTGATGAAACGGGGATCATTGTGTGGCGATCGGGTGGTTTACCCGGGAAAGGACTTAAAATGACGGATACAGAGTTGAAGACATCCGCGGGTGGTCAGGACGGGCTTTATGCCGTGTTGCCGTTGCGCGATATTGTTGTCTTCCCGCATATGATTGTGCCGCTGTTTGTCGGCCGCGAAAGATCAATCCGTGCGCTTGAAGAAGTGATGGGCGTTGATAAGCAGATTCTGCTTGCGACCCAGAAAAATGCTGCCGACGATGAGCCGGCCAATGATGCGATTTATGAAATTGGCACAGTGGCAAATGTGCTGCAGCTGCTGAAACTGCCGGACGGCACTGTAAAGGTGCTGGTCGAAGGTATCGCTCGCGCTAAAATCACCAAATTCAGTGATCGTGAAGATTATCACGAAGCCTATGCTGATATTCTGGAACTGCCGGAAGAAGATTCGGTAGAGATCGAAGCGCTGTCCCGCTCAGTGATGAGCGACTTTGAAAATTACGTAAAGCTCAACAAGAAGATTTCGCCTGAAGTTGTCGGCGCGACCGGTCAGATCGATGATCATTCGAAACTGGCAGATACAGTTGCCTCGCATCTTGCGATCAAGATTGCTGAAAAGCAGGAAATGCTTTCGATCCTGTCGGTTCGTGAGCGTCTTGAAAAAGCTTTGGAATATATGGAATCTGAAATCTCGGTTCTTCAGGTCGAGAAGCGCATCCGCTCGCGTGTTAAGCGCCAGATGGAAAAGACCCAGCGTGAATATTACCTGAACGAACAGATGAAGGCGATCCAGAAGGAACTGGGCGACGGCGAAGACGGCAAGGATGAACTGGCCGAACTGGAAGAACGCATTGCCAAGACCAAGCTGAGCAAGGAAGCTGCGGAAAAAGCGCAGGCTGAAATGAAGAAGCTGCGGTCGATGAGCCCGATGTCTGCGGAAGCTTCAGTGGTGCGCAACTACCTTGACTGGCTGTTGTCACTGCCATGGGGCAAGAAGTCTAAGGTTAAAACCGATCTGGCTTTTGCTGAAGGCGTGCTGGATACAGAGCATTTTGGTCTGGAAAAGGTCAAAGAGCGCATTGTCGAGTATCTCGCGGTACAGTCACGCGCTGCCAAGATCAAAGGTCCGATCATTTGTCTCGTTGGCCCTCCGGGGGTTGGTAAGACTTCGCTTGCGCGTTCTATCGCCAATGCAACCGGTCGTGAATATGTACGCATGTCGCTTGGCGGCGTGCGTGATGAAGCTGAAATCCGCGGTCACCGCAGAACCTATATCGGCTCTATGCCGGGCAAGGTTATTCAGTCGATGAAGAAAGCCAAGAAGTCTAACCCGCTGTTCCTTCTCGATGAGATCGACAAAATGGGTCAGGATTTCCGTGGCGATCCGTCATCGGCAATGCTGGAAGTGCTGGATCCGGAACAGAATGCAACCTTCATGGATCATTATCTGGAGGTCGAATATGACCTGTCCAACGTAATGTTCGTGACGACTGCAAACTCGCTGAATATTCCGGGCCCTCTGCTTGACCGTATGGAGATCATCCGTATTGCCGGTTACACCGAGGATGAAAAGCTTGAAATTGCCAAGCGGCATTTGCTGCCAAAGGCAATCAAGGAACATGCTTTGCAGCCGAATGAATTCTCGGTTGATGAAGCAGCCATTCTTGCTGTGATCCAGCACTACACCCGCGAAGCCGGTGTGCGTAGTCTTGAGCGTGAAATGATGAAACTGGCGCGTAAAGCTGTCACGGAAATCGCACGTAAGAAGACCAAGTCGGTTCATGTGACTAAAGATAATATTTCTGATTATCTCGGTGTCATGAAGTTCCGTTACGGACAGATCGACGGTGAAGATCAGGTTGGTGTTGTAACCGGTCTGGCATGGACGGAAGTGGGAGGCGAATTGCTGACCATTGAAGGCGTGATGATGCCAGGTAAAGGTCGTATGACTGTTACCGGTAACTTGCGTGATGTGATGAAGGAATCCATTTCGGCTGCGGCATCCTATGTTCGCTCCCGTGCGGTGGATTTCGGCATCGAGCCTCCGCTGTTCGACAAGCGTGATATCCACGTGCACGTGCCGGAAGGTGCGACACCAAAGGATGGTCCGTCTGCCGGTACAGCAATGGTAACGGCAATTGTTTCTGTGCTGACCGGCATTCCGGTACGTAAAGACGTTGCTATGACCGGTGAGGTCACATTGCGTGGTCGTGTTCTGCCGATTGGCGGCCTGAAGGAAAAACTGCTGGCAGCTCTGCGCGGCGGTATCAAGAAGGTGCTGATTCCGGAAGAAAACGCCAAGGATCTGGCTGAAATTCCGGACAATGTGAAAAACGCATTGGAAATCATTCCGGTCTCTTATGTCGGTGAAGTGCTTGAACATGCACTGACCCGCAAACCGGAGCCGATCGAATGGGTTGAACCGGAAACACCGGCAATCGCCAAAGCCGGTGAAGATGATGCTGTTGTGGGCATGGCTCACTAATCATCTGATCTGAGATATTAAAAGCCCCGCAAGTCTGACTTGCGGGGCTTTTTTAATTCGAAAAGATCGGCAAAGTTACATTCCAGCGATCTTGCGGAGCGGGACGTCCGGTCTCAGCGCAACTGACACTGATGCGCTTTGCCTGATCCGCATCATCGCGCCATGCTGTATCCAGTGGCAGCAGACATTCGGGGACAGCCACCTTGGCATTAACAACAGGAAATGTCCAATTGCTGTTCAGCTCAATATTTTGATAATTGATGAAACGTGCTGCAACGGCGGCAATCTCATCAAGATCTTGCATGGTTGTATTTACCTGCCTTTGGTGCTCGGCAAAAATCGCATGGCACATACGCAGATTGTCGAGGCCAAAACGCTGGCGGCAATAAGTGCGGATTTCATCAATATTCGCCACTGACAGCTTTTCAAAAGCCTCAACATCACATTCGCCGCAGACAATAGGATTGTTGAAAAAGAGCTGCAGAGACGGCTGTTGCTTGACGAAAAAGCTGTAATCCGTGTCATGCTCGCGATATTTTATCTCAATACCGGTGAAGAGTGCGGCTGCCAGTAACAGCGGTGCTAGAGCTAAAACGGCAAGCAATGTGAGTTTTCTCATGAAATACGCCATTCGTGAAACAGACTATGCCTGCCATAAGTAGTGAACATCCGAATGGCAAATACAAAAAAGACCGGCGTTAAACCGGTCTTTTCATTTTTGGGGCGTTGGAGCTTAGAGCATAATTCCTTAAACTTGGATCAGTTTAAGGTGAAATTATGCTCTCATTTTAAAGTGTTAGAGCGACCTTTGTGTGTCAAGTCTGGCACACGGCGCTCTAATGCACGGCACCGGAGCCGCCGATAGCAACAATACTGAATGGCTGATCAGCCACTGCAATGGTGCGGTCTTCTTTGAAACTCTCAATATTGATCAGACGAACCAGACTGTGGCGCGGATCAGTGATCGCGATATGATCACCTGCAACCGCCAGACGCGGGCGCGGATCACGCCAGTGACCATCTTTGCTGTAAGGCTCAGTCGCTTTAGCTGAACGAACAATTATCCCGTCCAGAATATTGATGAGATGCAACTGGCCGTCTTCTGTCAGCACATAGGCGTTTTTCAGACGGGCAGGGTCGAGTGCGAAATCCACGCGACGGGTCGGCAGATCGACGAGGCGATAAGGCGTATCACTTTCCGGATCAATCAGCGCAATTTTGTCCTCACCATAATTTCCGAGGAAAAACTGCATCGCTTTGCTGCCAAGCAAGGTACTGACTTTGCCTTTTGGCAGATCAGCACCATAGCTCAGCATTTTCAGCTCAGCTTGTTTGTCTTTAGACGGGCTGGCGATCAGCACACCTTCTTCGCAACCAAAGGCCACAAGACTGGCGGAGAAGGCTTCACCATGCAAAGCCGTGCAGGTGGCAACATCGCCGCGTTGCTTGCCATCCGCATCAAGTACACGCAGGCCAAGGCGCGGCGGCAGGGCATCCGGTTTGGTTTCTGCTTCGAGATTTGGCACGGAAGCCAAATATTGATTGCCGAATGGTACAACCACACCATGATGCGGCGCTGTGGCATCAATGATCTTAGCCTGCGGATTGCCTTTCAGAATATCCTGCTCGGACAATTCATGCGCTTTGCCTTCACGGTCAAAGAACAGCACGACATTGTCGCCATGCATCACGGCGTGAACCGGTCGCTTGCCTTCAAACTTCTCCTTCAGCAATGCTGTATCCGAAACCTCAAGATCACGATGATCGCCATGATCTTCGAGCTTGATGCCGGTCTTGATAACATTCACCACATCATCTTCAGTTTGCACTGCAAAGATGGTTTCACCTGAATTACTGGCCGCCAGTGCCGCATAGCCTTTAAGGTCGAATTTCCCGAGTTCTTTACCGCTTTCCAGATCAATCGCGCGAACCACCGGTTTGGTGTGATCGGCAACAAAGAGCCGCCAGACCTGTTTATGCTCCTCATCAGCATTGGCATGGCCTGCAATTAATACGGATCCTAACATGCTTAGCGCAGTCGCGCTTTTCAGCCACATACCCATCAATAACCTCGAATCTGAAATGTAATAACATTACGATTGATAATTATGATTGCAGGGCATGTCTATGCCGGAACGGAAATTAATTGTAATTGTATAACGTTTTAATGTGTATTTGGAAAACCGGACAGGGATTTCGCAATAAATGGTGCTTAAAAAATAATTTGGGCGCCGTGTATTCGGAGAAACACACGGCGCCCGAAGAGTACGATTTATAAACTCAACCAGTTTTTGGCACGGGCAATATCATCCGGTGACAGGGCATGTCCTGTTTCAAGTTTTTCCGCTGTCAGCTCCGCACCACAATTTTCCAGCCATGTGTTAAGTGCCGGTGCAAATTCACTGAACGGGTCTTTGCTGCCGGTAAGAGTGAGGACTGCCGTGCCTCTCAGATCAACTTGCGGGGCATCTTCCAGCACCTGCATCGGGCGGGACAGAATCGCACGACGGATCAGTTGCGGATAAAGCGCCATAACTGCAGCCGCAAAATTTGCACCGTTTGAATAGCCGAGCACGGTGATCTTCTCCGCTTTCAGACCATAGGCAGCTATTGCCCCTTCATAAAAGGCGTTGAAAGCCTCTGCTTCAGAGCGGATATCCGCCTGATCGAACTGCGTTGCACCAAAACGGCGGAACCAGCGTGCAGTGCCTTCTTCATGACTGCGGCCACGCACGCCAAGCAGCGTAGCACGCGGATTAATGCGATGTGCCATAGGCATCAGATCAGCTTCATTGCCGCCGGTGCCGTGCAGCAACAGCATAATGCTGCCGTCCGGATCTTGAGGTGTATAGAAGCGATGCACAAAGGGCAGGTCGCGCATCACAATGCGCTCTTCACCCGGCATGGCAAATTGCGGCATCAGCACTTTCAGGTCTTGTGCGCGTTCCTGATCATGGGGCGGCACGAATAAGGTTTCGCCCAGATGCTCCGGTGTCTCGTCAATTGTAAAGCCCGGTCCGTCCGTTGCCAGCTCAATCAATATGCCACCTGGTTCGCGCACATAGAGTGAGGTGAAATAATTGCGGTCGTGATAATTGGTGACAGAGGAGTTGAGGCGTGACAGTCCGGCTTCAGCAGCTTTAACCGCATCAACATCCTTGGCACGGAAGGCCACATGATCGGCAATGCCTGTGCCTGGAATCCCCTGAACGAATCCGGTGACATTACGCACATCAATAAAATCCGTGTCGGACACCATGCGCAGCACAGAATCTTCGCGCTGGCCTTCGCTGTAGCCGAAGCGTTTGACGAAAGCGGCGGTTTCTTCCTGCGTATCCGTAAAGAGTGTCACGCTATGCAGGCGCGAAGGTGCGGATTTCCATGGATGTCCGGTGGACATCTCATGGCCGACCAGTTTGACGATCACACCATCCGGATCTTTAAGGCGCAATACAGATTCGCCGAATTCGCGTTTCGGCCCTTCAACCTGAATATGCTGCGATAAAGCGCGGGTCAGCCAGTCGCCGATTGATTCCGGCGGTACAGCCAAGGCAATTTCCGCCACCTGACCATGGCCGACACGGCCACGCGCACCTTCTTCCCAGACCAGAAAGGTAATCAGCGAGCCGGGAGAGCCGACAGCATCGCCGTAAAACAGGTGCAATTGTTCGCCGTCTTCATAGCCGCCGGTTTGTTTCACCAGCCGCAGCCCGAGAAAACCGGCATAAAAATCAATATTGGCCTGCACATTGCGCGTGATCAGAGTCACATGATGAATACCGGAGGTCATGGTCGCCTTTCTGAATACGGATAAGCAGAGATTCGCGTTATTCGTAATAATATCGCTGCGTTTAGAGCGGTTTCAGTACATGCTGAAACCGCTCTAGCTTTTGTTTTCACGCGCATTTTATCCGAAAACTGCTTTGTACTTTTCGGAATGCGCTCTGATTGCTTGCTAATATGGAGAGGCGGGAGATGTTTATCAATTAGAGACTTATGACGTGCCGGTAATTTATGGCTCAGGATCAATATAAAAAAGACCCCGTTCTGATAAACAAAACGGGGCTGATTTGAGTAGGTATCATGAGGAGATCAACTTGGTGAAAAATCATCTGTTGACGTACCCACTATACTCAGGCTGCTGCGTTTAAATAGTCCAATTAGATATAAGCTATATATTGGAAAGTTTTGAGAGAGATGGTGAGCGCGCACGG
>UCCC01000027.1:0-649 GCA_900470735.1 Hyphomicrobiales bacterium
CGAATACCTATACCGGCACAACAACGGTGACGGCTGGCACTTTGATGATCAATGGTAACCAGACCGGCGCAACAGGCCAAACGACAGTGCAGAGCGGAGCGACGCTGGGCGGACGTGGCACAATCGGCGGCAATGTATCCATTGCAGCAGGTGCAACACTGGCTCCAAGCTCGGGAACCACGCCTTCTACCCTGACAATCAATGGCAATCTGGTGCTGGCCGCAACGTCTAATCTCAATTACCAGTTCGGCGCTGCCGGTGTGGTTGGTGGCCCGCTGAATGATCTGGTCAATGTGAATGGCAACCTGACCCTGGCAGGTCAGCTCAATGTGACGGCAAGCGCCGGTGGTACATTTGGTGCGGGTGTATACAGGGTGATGAATTATACCGGAAGTCTGACCAATAATGGCCTGACGCTTGGCACACCGAGTGCTGATCTCCGTGTTCAGACTTCGATCAATAATCAGGTTAATCTGGTCAATACGGCGGGAACATCACTCAGCTTCTGGGATGGTGATGCAGGGCCGAAGAATGACGGCGTGATCCAGGGGGGAAATGGCACCTGGTTTGGAAGTGCTGCCAATGATAACTGGACTGACCAGACGGGCATGATCAATGCTGGCTTTGATGGTGCACTCGCTATCTTCGG
>UCCC01000027.1:681-1302 GCA_900470735.1 Hyphomicrobiales bacterium
AATTGGCCTGACAGGTGCGCAGTCAATGATCCGCGTTGGTGATGGTTCGGCTGCGAGTGCGGGTTATACGGCAACTCTTTCTTCTGTCCTCACCGGTACATCGCAAGTGGTTAAGACCGANNGTGCAGATGCCAATCTGGGTGCAGCGGCAGGGGCACTTTCGTTCGATGGCGGCACTCTGCGCACAACAGCCGGTCTCATGCTTGCCCGTACCGCAACGCTGAATGCTGGCGGTGGTACAGTTGATACTATGAGTTTCGACACGACGATGAGCGGGGTCGTTTCAGGTGAGGGCGCTTTAACTAAGACCGGCACAGGTATACTGACCTTATCAGGCACAAACACCTATGCGGGTGGCACAGTCATCAATGGCGGTATTGTTGCAGTGGACGCAGATGCCAATCTGGGTGCTGGAACGGGTGCATTGTCCTTTAATGGCGGTACTCTGCGTACAACAGTTGGGCTGAACATGAACCGTGCGACAGTGCTCAATGCGGGTGGCGCTACATTTGATGTGACGACCGGCATTTTGGCTCAAGCCGGAGCAATCTCAGGTACAGGTCCTATAACCAAAAGCAGCACGGGTACACTGATCTTATCAGGCACGAATACCTATACCGG
>UCCC01000025.1:0-34704 GCA_900470735.1 Hyphomicrobiales bacterium
TTCTCACCGGTATTCACAGGGCGGACTGTATTGATGATGTCAGCTGGGGATTAAGAAGATTTCATCAAAAATAGCAGTTGTACATGTACAACTTTTGATCTCGGGAATTGTGAATTTGGTTGAGTTGTACATGTACAACTTTGTTACGCGACCTGATGTAGGATGCCGTTAACCATTTGTTAACTAAAAACCATTTGATAACTAATCAGAATCGCAGCATTATAATCAGCGTATATTTGCTGATTTGCTCAAAATATGCGCTGATGAACCGAGGAACGCTATGCCTGATACACTTCCAGACACTCTGACAAATGCAAAAGGATTGCAATCCCTTATTGCGTCCGATGCTGCAGAACTGTCCCGTCAGCTTCAGGCACATCAAATGCGCACATTCCCGCCTACCGCGCAAAAGACTATTCGACTATTTTCGCCGAGTGAAGCCGCCGAGTTCATTGGTATTGCAGATGGCTATCTTCGTCAGATCGTAGCTGAAGGGCACGGCCCTCAACCACAAGCAAATGGTCGGCGCATGTACTCTGTCGAGGATATCGATCAGTTACGACACATCCTTGATGAAGGAGCAGGGAAGGGGACAAAGAAATACGTCCGCCACCGCCGCGAAGGCGAGAAGCTGCAAATTATTTCGGTTATGAATTTTAAAGGCGGCAGCGCTAAGACCACGACAACAGCACATTTGGCACAGTACCTTGCGCTGCGCGGATATCGCGTGCTCGCTATTGATCTTGATCCGCAAGCCAGTCTGTCAGCTATGTTCGGCCATCAGCCGGAATTAGATGTGGCTCCGAACGACACACTTTATGGTGCAATCCGGTACGATGAAGATCGCCGGCCAATAACAGATATTATACGCTCAACCTACACTCCAGGCTTGCATGTTATTCCAGGCAATTTGGAGCTAATGGAGTTTGAGCACGAAACGCCGAAGGTGCTTGCTGATCGCAGACAAGAGACAATGTTCTTCTCACGCATTGGCGAATGTTTGGCCGATGTTGAAAGTGCTTATGATATCGTTGTGATCGATTGCCCGCCACAACTTGGCTTCCTGACTTTGTCTGCTCTTTGTGCAGCGACATCCGTATTGATTACCGTTCACCCCCAAATGCTGGACGTTATGTCTATGTCGCAGTTTTTGCACATGACATCAGATTTGTTGGCTGTGGTCGAAGGGGCAGGGGGCAATACAGAATATGACTGGATGCGCTATCTGATCACTCGCTATGAACCAAACGACGGTCCGCAAAATCAGATGTCTGGCTTCATGCGGTCTATTTTTGGCAATCGCGTCTTGTCTAATCCAATGCTCAAATCAACTGCTATTTCCGATGCGGGCTTAACAAAGCAAACGCTTTATGAAGTCGACCGTTCACTGTTTACTCGTGGTACCTATGACCGCGCGCTGGATTCTTTGACAGCTGTGAATAGCGAGATCGAAGAAACCATTCGCAAAACATGGGGGCGTAAATAATCATGGCCCGCAAAAATCTATTCGGACTGACACCACCATCTGCCGAAACACCGGCCGCACCCGCCGCGCAAACTGATCGCCCTTTGGCAGGCTTGAAAATACCGCAAAAGGCCAGTGGCCCTGTTGGTGCAATTTCACAATCGCTGGAAGCCATGTCGGCGCGTGCGCAGCGAGCTGACGCGATTGAAAAAAAGCTCTCAGCAGGACAAGTGATAGTCGAATTATCGACTGATCTGGTTGACGGCTCATTCATCAATGACCGCATGGGGCTGGACGCTGAAAAGCTGGCCGAGCTTAAGGAACAAATACAAGAACACGGACAGCAGGTTCCTATCCTTGTTCGTCCGCATCCGCATGCCGCAGATCGGTATCAGGTCGCATATGGACATCGCCGCTTAGCCGCAGCTAAAGAGCTCGGCATTCCTGTTCGGGCCGTTATTCGTGATCTTTCCAATGATCAGCTGGTGATTAGCCAAGGGCAGGAGAATAATGCCCGCACTGATCTAAGCTATATTGAGAAGTGTCACTTTGCGTGGAACTTGGAAACAAACGAGTTTTCTCGCGAGACAATTATGGCAGCTTTAAATGTTGATAAAGCTGCGCTTTCAAGAATGATCGGCTTGGTGTTACGCCTGCCTGAAGGCTTGATTGAAGCTGTTGGAGCCACGCCAAGCACAGGTCGACTACGCTGGAACGAACTGGCTGATATGTTGAAGGAAACAGCAAAAGCCAACAAAGCCCGAAAACTATTTAAAGAAGAGGGCTTTCAAGCGCTGAACAGCGATGACCGGTTCACACTGCTTTACAATAGTCTCAAGGCCAATAAGGCAAAACCAGCTAATAAACCGCGACAGGTTAAGCTTGGGCGCCTATCCGTGAATATCATTGAGACTGATAAAAAAGTTTCTTTCGGTTTTGACAAAAGCACGGAGCCAGGCTTTGCCTCCTATGTTGAGGGGCAGCTGGAGAGGCTTTTGAATGAGTTTAAAACCATGAATACTGAAACAGATTCAGGAGACTAACAGCAAAAGAAAAAGGCCCCCATACGAAACTAATCGCGGAAGCCCTTCTCGTAGCGTGAGAACTAGAGAATCGCATTTCCGAGAATCACTGTCAAGAGTTTTAGCATCGTTTTGGTGATCGAATTTCTTTTGCCTTTTGAAAGGTGAAGAGAAATGAGTGTGCATTTTCTCACGACCCCGTTTGGTGGTCGATCGATGTCGCTTGCCATGATTTCAACTCAGCGGCAAGCCCAGGATATACCAGCCGATAAGTCCGTCGATAAGTGGCAGGTCTATCGATGGCTATGCGAGGGCAGGGCGTTGATCGGCGTAGGTGACCGTACGCTTTCAGTTTTGAATGCTTTGCTTAGTTTTTATCCTGACAGCGAGCTGTCGGAAGAGAATGGCCTTATTGTTTTCCCATCTAACACTCAACTTGCCCTGCGAGCGCATGGCATGCCTGATGGTACTCTGCGCCGCCATTTAGCTGCTCTGGTTAATGCCGGACTGATTGTTCGTAAGGATAGTCCGAATGGAAAACGATATGCTCGCAAAAACAGGGCAGGGGAGATCGAGGAAGCCTTTGGCTTATCACTTGCACCACTGCTGGCCAGAGCGGAAGAATTTGAAGCAGCAGCCGAACAGGTGAGGGGAGAAGCACGTGCACTGAAGCGCATGCGCGAGCGCATTACCCTGCATCGTCGGGATATTGCTAAACTTATTGATACAGCGCTGGAAGAAGGCCTGGCAGGCAATTGGAAAGAGCTCTTTACGCGTTTCCGTACGCTTGTTGATGCGCTGCCTCGGCGCGCACCGGCGCATGAGCTGGAAATTATCATTGAGCACTTTGCTGCCCTGCATGACGATGTGGACAACTTGCTGAATAATAACATTAAAATTGAAATAATGAACGCCAATGACGTTCAAAATGAGCGGCAACAATCTAATTCAAACCCAGATTCCATTCTTGAATTTGAACCTGCTTTAGAAAAAGCAAAGGCTGAAAAACCTGAGACTACTAAAAGTTGGCCATTAGGTTTTGTATTGAAGGCTTGCCCGGATATTACAGATTATGCCAGCACCGATATTAATAGCTGGCGCGAATTGATGATGACGGCCGCCCAAGTGCGCGGATATTTGGGGATTAGTCCATCAGCTTATGAGGAGGCGCTGGATGTGATGGGACAGGAAAACACTGCAACGGTTATCGCCTGCATCCTGCAGCGGGCACAACATATCCAATCGGCCGGCGGATATTTACGCGCATTAACTGATAAAGCGCGGGCAGGGGACTTTTCCGTTGGCCCGATGCTGATGGCAGCCAGTAAAAGTACAATGGATCTGCGAGTTGTAAATGCTTAATAAGGCCGCGAAGGTGCGACACTGCTCACTGAGTGGCTCTGTAGCAAAGTTTTATCAGGCTCTAAGCGTACTTATTTATGGACGCACTTATGCTGCGAGTTCGGCAAATATCTGAAATGCGAACGGTTGTCGTTGGCGAATTGGTTTTTACGGATCATATGCGCGACTTCTATGCCTGCGATGGTGGCTGCGGCGGAATGGAATGCTTTGAAGCCCATCATTGGTTTGGTGATCCGTTTGATGAACCTATGGTCTTGTTCAAGGATATTAATGATGCAAGTTTCTACCATCTGAAGAATATCGCCCCACTTCCGTTGCTCAATCTGTTGTTTTCGTATCCCATTTACCTATAAAGTTCCATGGAAAGAGCCGCTAGATATGGCTCTGTTTATGGTCATTCACAGCTTGGTTATCTTACCCTGACGGCGTTAACAGCTTCTACGTCCGTTTTGATTACCGTGCATCCGCAGATGCTGGATCTGATGTCTATGTCACAGTTTTTGTTGATGCTTGGTGGCATTCTAACAACGATTGAAGGAGCAGGGGTTAAGGTTGAGCTTGACTGGTTTTCATACCTCGTAACTCGCTTTGAACCAGCTGATATCCCGCAAGCTCAGATGGTTGGGTTCATGCAATCTATGCTCGCCGAGCAAATGCTCAAAACAACTGCGATTTCAGATGCTGGTTTGACCAAACAGACACTTTATGAAGTCGAGAGAAGCTCAATGACGCGTTCGACATATGATCGAGCATGGGAATCCGCTGAAGTAGTAAACTCTGAAATTACCAGCCTTATCCATAAATCATGGGGGAGAAACTGATTGTCAGCCGTACATAATGTGAAAACGGCAATGGAATCAGATTACTAAATAGAATTGGACAAAAAAGATGGCACGCAAAGACGTTCTCATGAATCTCACTTCGCCAGTAGCGGAACGACCGAAAGATACAGGCTCGTCTAACTATGCAATGCGTGGCGCGAGTAAATCCATGCTGTCTTCGATCGGCGAGCTGTCTGCACAGGCTGCAAGAGCCGAGAAACTGCTAGAAGGCGGATATCTTCGCTCATTGACTGAGAAAGCCAGGGGAGGGGAGTTTTCAGTTGGGACAATGTTGATGGCTGGATTGAAAACGAATGGGGTAATGGTCTCAGAAAGGATTTCAGCATGAAAACCATATTTGATGAAATGATCTGTTCATTTTAAGCTGAAACTGGTTTTGGCAGTTTGTTTATGATTGGCGTAGTTAACGGTAGTGACAAAACGGGCTTTGTTGCATGGATAAGCGTAGAGCTGATATCCAGTTGTCCATGCAACAAAGCCCGTAATGATCATGACGCCAGATTTCGTAACCGAAACCATGTTTAATGGAGGAGTTATCAAGATCCTTGGTAAGCGCGACGATTGCCAATCCTCCCTGCGCTTTGAGCCATATGAGGAATGGCTGATTTTCCAGACTTTTCACATCGGTAACTATGATGATGAAGGCCCAATATTAAAGCGCCTCAGTGAAGAAGAAATACCCAATTTGGGGGCAACCTTTAACGGTGTACATTACGAAGTTAACCTCAGCGTCCCTCGGAAGACAGAACCTGCAAAGCTTAAGACCCTTCTCTGTCAACCAATCCGTCAAAATAAGCTGTAACCGCCAATTACATCATATCGATTACATTCACGGATGTTTGCATTTATATTCATATATGAAAACACACAGCTTATACTCATCGCCAGTATAATTTTCATATGAACAAAACGCCTCAGCTCTTTCTTTGCAATCAGTATTATCTCTGGTAGATATTACGCTTGCATTGATTGTAATTGACCTGCCGATTTCTGCGAAAGATGAACTACTTACGGCCACAGAAAAAATAGCGCAACATAATAAACAACTAAAATATTTTTTCATTTCCAATTTCCTTATTATTCAAAACAAAATAGTTATATCATATTTAAGTATTAGATTATTATCGCTAGTATTTTGGGGCATTTAATTGGGATTTCTGTCAGGTAAACCATCGGACTAAACAGGCAAACTAAAGCTCTGTTACAAAAATGCCAGTTGATTAGAAAAAGACTGGTTTCTTGGTCGTCAAGCGGTCTGACTCTCATTACGGCATCGTTACCTTAACATAAGATTGATCGCAGTTTGGTCTACGAGGTAGTTGTTGCGCAGTTTTCAGGGCTTTGGGTAACGTTTTTTGAAGAGTAGATGCGTTCTTGTCTCTGGACGCATTTATGCTGCGAGTTGCGCGAATGTTTGAAATGGTGAGAGATTGTCGTTTCCGCATCTGCCCCTGCGCAGCAATGTGCGGGCGTAACGAACAACTCATCGGTTCAGGGTGCATGATCGACGAATATGCTGCGTTAAGCCTGAATTTCCTGAAGATCGCGATAAAAACCGGATCGTGTACGTAAAAGAAAACAGCGTGCAGGATGACAGTTTTGGGAAACTGCAAGCCTTTGAAATCCACAATGATCTGTCTCCGCTCATTATCAACTGAACCCACCAAACTGGAACAAAGTCAGTCAAACGCAAAAATTTGCGATAAAATTAGCACACAGACCTAATCGCACTGATCCCTCTGCCCCTTATCCTGATAAAGGGCAGGGTCACAGCAGCGACCTCTAGAACACTTAGCAGCGTTGCGACCCATAGCGTTTTTCCAATGATACTCGCTTATTTTCAAGATCGGCCAGCGCTTGCTTGTAGAGATCATGCACGAAAGCTGGTTCGGGCAAAGATGGGGTTAAGCCGGAACCGCCCCCCTCTAAAGGGAGTTAGAATTTTACACGTAGATTGGCATTGACGCCATTTTGCATAATATGCGAACCAAACTGGCCCTGATAAGAGAGGCCAAATGTGGTGTTTTGGTTGAGCTGAACATCAAAACCAGTTTCAATGAGTGCGATATCACGATCAATGCTATTACCGGTTGAAGAGAAGGCAGCTAAGTCCGCAGCAAAGCTTGCTCCCGAGGTTGGGATCACATCGCCATAAGCATGACGCCAGCCAAAATCGACGCGTGCAGTGGCCGCATAATTGCCCAAATTAAAGTCAGTTGAAGCACGCAGGCCCAGCGTTGATAATGTTGTATCCATTGAACCGGAATAGACAGAGAGGGCTGCGCCATTCAGTCCCTTTTCTGTAAACTCATCCGTGCGCACATGCACATAAGCCAGATTAGCATAAGGCTCGAGGATCGAGCGCGGACTGATATTGAGTTTATAGCCCAGTTCACCAAAAGCCTGGAAGGTTCCGGCATTGTAATCAGCGGAAAGTTTGTCTCTAAAGTCATCAAAGGCAATTGAGCGGCTCATGTCGATATTATGCCAGCTATAAGCGAGACCTGTACGTAATCCGATGGCACCGCCGGAAACCGCCCATTCTGTACCGGCATAAGCACCGATGGTGTAATTGTCGCTGGCACCGGAAGAACTGCGTTCCGCTGTTTTGAAAGTTGAGCGGCTGTAACCAGCCATTACACCCAGTCGCCAATTGTCATAGATCGCTGCATCAATACCGGTAGTGAAACCACCGAGTGTGGATTTGGTGCGTGCCGCATTGCCATCGCCGGACTGGTTTGACCAGCTGCCGAAAGTTGAACCCCACGCAGCGTAGCGCGTGAGATTATCCTTACCCGCCGCATGGGGCAGCGCAGTGTCTTGTGCTACCGGCGCAAAACCCATCACGGAGACGGGAGTTGGAGGTGTGCCGCCAAAAGCCTGAAGTAGGCGGCTGTTGATGGCGGAACGCGAAGCATAGCTGTCATTGGCCAGTACCCCGACGGCAGAAGCGTAAGGCTCCGCCGACAACTGCGGCAGGGCGGTGCGAATGACAGAGCCGTCAGCAGCGGAAAAATCCAGCGCAGCCAGCAGATCATGTAGTCCGGTTCCGGCATTGCCGGCAATACCGTCGAATGCGCTGCCAACAGCCCGGCTATTAATAGTATCGCCATATTGCGCATAGGCATTGGCGGCACGGGAAAGCGACACAGTATAGTCGTTGTTGTCATTAGTGGCCGTGGTTGCGGCGAGGATTGGTGAAACAGCCGGCGCGGCAACCTTTTCAGGCGCACCGTCGATGGTTGCGGCCACGGTTGGGGAGGCAACCGACACGGCGACCTTTGCAGGTGCACCGTTGATTGAGGCGGCTTTCAACCATTTGTCTGATGTAATCTTAAATCCATTCTGGTACCAGCCTCGCACGGGAGCAAAGTTGACGGTGCCATTGAGATCTGCCTTGCCGTTAACAATCAGGCTGCTGATTGCCTTCTGGTCATTGAAGGCAAGTTGCAATACACCGCTTTCCGACTGGATATAATTGCCGTCAATCACGATGGCTGTACCGGGCACGGAGGGGTTTACGATCCCCGCATTGCGAAATTGCTGCCCTGTATTGATCTGATAGGTTCCTGTGCCGGATAAAGTAGCAGACGGCGCTACAACAACATCATAGAGCTGATGATTACCGGTGAGCTGAGTGTTACCGCCGTCGATGTGCAGAGACAGATTGCTGCCGGTGATATTACCGCCATAAGCAAGTCTGAAATCCGGATCCGCAAGACCGGTCGAGCGGCCATTGTTATCGGCTTTCAACCCGAAAGTCAGGTTCGTGAGACGCAGATCGCCATTGTCATCTTTTCGTGCATAATTGGAGATGATATCACCGGCAATGCTGGCTCCCTGCATGACATTAATCTGGCCAACATAGCCGCTCTCGGACATGTAAATGGCGGCATAACTCCCGGCGACGCGCCCGCTCAAATCAAATTTACTGACCAATGGCCCGTTAACTTCATTCAATGCCTTTGCGTAATAATCTGGCTTAACAAGCTTTATAACCTCATTGACGTCAACAAAATAAGAACCGCGATATTCGGTTGTATCGCCCAGTGAGTTATGGCCAAAATCAAAACTGACCGCGATACCGTTCTTGCCTGACGCTTCCACATCGCCGCGCTGGGCGAATTGATGATCCTTTCCGTAGGCGAACATGACACCGCGCCCGTTGGCACCATTGGCATAAACGCGTGTGCCCGGCAGAATGGTCAGATTGTTACCCGCTCCGTCAACCCGTATGCCACTGCCACCGGCTCCGCCGGATAACAGATCGGCACGCTGATAAATGGTGTTATTGCTGCCATAGACATGCAGGCCAAGCCCTAAAGTCGCCTTATTGAACGTGTTGGCGACATAGTCGGTGCCAGCCGCATTGCGGGCGAAGAAAGGATGGTCATTGGTGAGCGTCAGCCCATCATTGTAGACAGAATAGCCAAAGAAATTGCGACGGTCGATCGTATAGCCAACATCCTGCAGCGCTGCCATTTCCGCTTCCATCAGGGTGGTATAGTTGCGGTAGTTCTGGTGGCTCATCATGCTGTTTTTGAGTTCAATATGCGAAAAGACCGGTATATCCCGGGGGCCGAAATCCGAGCTGGTTCGCACCCGAATGCCGGGCATGGCACCGGCAAGCACGGCATTGACATTCTCGCCGGTAAAATAGGCCTGGTCATTACGCGCATCAAATACATCAGCACCTGCCGGCGGGGCCAGACAAGTCTTGCACCAGATATATTGGCCGGCAGCGGCCGCTTTACCGTTGTCGTCACGCAAATGGGTGGACCATGCATCAAGCGCAGATTTAAAAAGATTTTTTTTACCGTTCTCATTCAGTGGCGCGTATGTATCAGCACTGACGCCAAGCGCATGCGCCACTTCATGGATCAGTACAGAAGTCATATCGACCTGTGGGGTCAAGGGTAATTGTGATGGTGTGAAGGGAGCCGGTGCCCAGTCCATTTTGCCGACACCGATGACTCCATGGGCGCCGTTATTGAGATTGCCCACCTTCTTGTTGGTGATCGCTGCCTGCACCAGTGTTCCGGCACCTGCCTCGTTAACCGAGGTTGGACTGAAGGCAAACGCATTTTCATCGTCAAAGGTGCCGATATTGATGATCGCCGGGTTCTGTCCCGGCACTACCTTGATGACCTCTCCCCAATAGCGCGCAGCATCCAGAACCTGATCGGTCTGCAGCTGCTGCAAATTCCAGGTTGAAACAGCAGTTTCTTTGTCAAAAGTCCAATAAGGGCCATCGTTGGTGCTTAAAATGCGCAATCGCATAAACGCATTTCCGACGGTATCCTTTATGTCGTAAGTCTCAAGCGCCTGTGCAGTAAAAGCAACCGAAGACAGACAGGTGGTCAAGGCCAACATGGGGGTCAGTTTCGATAACATCATTGTCGTAAAAACTTTCGTTGATGTAATGAGACGAGTTAAAATTTATAAATAAATTAGCATTGGCGCTATTTCGCCTGAGGATGACCTCAGACGGGACTAGGTATGGTCGTGACACTCAGCATCAAAGCGAGTGAACGATTTCGTCGCCATTGGCATTGTCAGTCATAGAGCCTGATGGGCTTCAAAGCATTTTATTCAGTCTCAGCCACTATCGAAGTGGCCCATATGATCCGCAAGAACCAATTCGCGACAACAACCGCTCACCATTTCAGATCTTTGCGGAACTCGCAGCATAAGTGCGTCAACGAGCAAGGACGGTCAGAACCTGACAAAAACTTTGTGACAGAACCGTTCTGTACGGATGGCTATTTTACTGAAACCGTTGGCCACTATGAAAATGAAGAAACGATTGGTGATTATGTGAAGCGGCAAGGGCAAGCATAAGCACCTCATAAAAAGCTTCATGAAGATCACCAACTTGCGTTGTTCTGAACTGCGTTCAATACCCCGTCCCTTGGGGCGGGGATAGTTTATTATATGCTCACTTCCATCCTTTTTATGGATAGGGAGCTGATCATTAAAATATAACGTTTCGGTGAGAAACCCTTTAAAGTGCTAACGATCATACAACGATCGCCTTAGGACAAATAAATAAGGTCGGTCCCGTGGTGCATTTTCTTGCCGGTAATCACATTTTTATTTTCCAATACAAATAATGTATTTATTCTTTTTGCAGATTTTATAATGGGTGGAGCCTACGCCAAGCCATGCGCAGCTTTCGGATGCATGTTTATCGCATTGTTCAGATTTATCCGCGTTTAATTGTTGAGGATTGCTTTGTGCTTGGCTCGTATTTCTAATGTTAAACAATGCAATTACTGTAATTATAAGGGCAAGCGTAATTTTTTTCATCAATTTCTCCTTTATGCATACGACGTAATTTGCTGCATATAAGGCGCTTGTCGATTGCAAGAGATTGCCTGCAATTTTGCTTTTAAAGCTCTGTGATCATTCAAAGATGATTTTGGGGCTTACTTAAGGGCCCAGCCGAACCGAACGTGTTGCTGTGACTGCACGCTCTGCATCCGAATTTTTCATGTGCCCAACAGAGCGTTGAATATCGTTTCGTGAAACCATCTTGAACTAGCTGTCGGCTGTTGGGGGCCACCATTGGCGCATGTTGAGATTGAGGGCATTTGCAAGCTGGTTGTTTCTGTCTGGTGCATGGTAACTATTGCGCGTCTCAATCACCTTGATTGACGGGGTGGTTCTATAATGACGTTATAGCGCAGACAAATCCCGGCGTTCAGACAGCACAAAATCAAGCGTTTGGCCATCGCGGTCAACGGCGCGATACAGAAAGGTCTATTTACCCCGAACCTTGATATAGGTTTTATCAACGCGCCAAGAGCGGGCAGTGGGGCGCTTGCGTATCTGAGCCTGTACGGCGATCTGCGGTGAGTAACGAACAACCCACCGGTTCAAAGTTGCATGATCGACGGCAATACCGCATTCTGCCAGAATTTCCTGAAGGTCTCGATAGGAGACCGGATAGCGCAGGTAAAAGAAGACTGCATGCAGGATATCACTTTTAGGAAACTGTGCGCCTTTGATATCGACTTTCGTTGGTATCCCATCACCGTGTTTCCGATCATCCGTACTGTGACACATCTGACCAGAGGTGAAAATTTTGCGACAGAACCTAACTAACTACAGTAAATTAATATATTAATTTGAGCTCCGGCGCATGCTGCATCTGCTCCATCCGTTTTAAGTGCATCGTTACATAGTAAAGATGCCGTATCTCTTGCAATTTTACATTCCTTTTCGTCACGCGCTACAACTGAATTTGTCAGAATTAATAAGGACATAGCAGAATATAATATATATTTCATATATACCTCCAAAAATTAACGAAACATGTATACATACACAATCAACAATTTTAGGGACTGACATAGATAGCGTGTCTGTACGGGCATTGGGGATGACATAAACCTTATCACCCCGCTTCAATAGCCCGAAGACCAGAACCTTGCCTGTGTTCGCCAAAATAACCTTTCTCAGCTATCTATGTCAGCCCCTAATTTTTAGATTATCCGTATAGGTAATCTAGGTAGCCATTTAGTATGAATAATTTTCATCTCTCAAAAAACGATGTGTTTAAATCACTAGATCTATTAAAAATATTATATAATAAAATCGATATATTATCTTGGTCGACCATCATCCGGTATGAAGCACCCCTACATCATATTTGGCAGTGTTTTAATTAGTTTTGCTGCAAGGGGGCGAGCCTAGCCAGATCCGAGTAACGCGTCTGACCCCTTGAGCTCTTACAACTGGCGCGTGTCATGCCGCAAGCACTTCCACATTCACCCAGAATGTAAGCGTGCCACGCTGCTGCAAGCCTACTTCATAGTCCAGCGAGTTCGTTACCCTGAATTGCTGTTTCGAGAAAGAAGAAGATATGACCTATGCCGTCATATCGCACAGCTGTGTGGTGTTCATTTAGAGCATATCTCGAAAGTATGAGGCCGTTTTAGGACAAGATATGCAGCAAAATACCGCGATAAAATTCCGTCATTTCGTTTTCCGATTATACCATTTTGGGGGACGGCTCTATCAAATTGACGCTCTGACCCGATGAACCTATCGACAAGGAACAACCATGCCGAAGTTGATTGCAGAAATTCCAATGCAACCGATGACCTCTTCATCAAGCTCTGCAATGCCTGTACCGCAACGATTAATCACGCGATCAGCCAGTGGCCAACTGGTTAGCCGCACACCCCGCTTCATACCCCGCCGCAGTTTAAGTTTTGACTCACTACATAGGTTCGCCAGAGCAGTCGATCCGACGGCCGACTTTAAAAGTTCTGATTTGTCCGTAGAGATCGCAAATTCTTTTTTGAAGAAGGCTGGACTGGATATAACCCTATGCGATGGCAAATTAGTCAAGATACGGGACAATGGAGAGGCTCATCATACGCCTTCGTCCGAAGACCTCGCCCGGATCGGTAAGGCACTGATACTCGCACCGGAGACGCCAGCGAAGCTCGCAGTGGCAGGCATGCTCGCACGGGCGGGCAGCGAATGCCTTCTGGAGATTTCAGAGACAGATACCACACACAACGATTTTGCAGGTAAGTTGAAGAGTGCTGCCCGAGCCTATTGTCAAACACTCGGTGGACGTGACCTTGCTATCGACGACACCATTGCTACGCTCAATACCTATTTCTTTGACCGGATTGGCAAAAACCAGGTGCTGAGAGGTGCCAATATCACGGCAGCTGCGTTGACAATTCTTTTGATGCTTGTACCAACGATTGGCAAAAACCTGCCAATTATTTCCAAGGCAGTGAGCGAGGGGCGTTATCGCGATGCCATCCTGCCGGCGTTGTCGATCTGCGCTATTACAGCCATGACGTTCAATCCGATTGCGGCGGCCATGGGCTATGACCGCGTATCAGCCATTATTGCGGCCACGGGTAATGCGTTGATGGTAACCAATCTGGCAGAAATTTTGCCAGAGGGCGGTGAATGGATAAACCGCATACGTGAGGATATATCAGCAGAAACCCATCCCTTCACCAGCTTCGCACATACCCACGGGTTGATCGACAAGGGTGTGCATATTGTCCTCGACTTTCTGCACGAGATTGCCGCTCAACTGGGCTTTCTTGTACTCAATGTGATGAACGCTGCGGGCTCCAGCAAAGCGAATGGTAATCCAATGGTCTTTCCGCTGCTCACAGCTCTGTTTCTGCCCGCAGTCATGGAAGTGACAACGGGCGAACAGCCTTTTGCGGAATTCGAGAAGACGCGCGGGGCACTTGCCGATGCCCTCACGTCAGGAGACGGCAGCGAAGCTATCCGTAGCCGGATCACTCGACAATTCCTGCAACAGAAGATTGCTGCCACTTATGAAAAGGAAGGTTATAACACCTTGGCGCGTCCGCTTATGGAACGGTCGAAAGTCTCTCACATTGTCCGTCCGATTGGTGCCAATACACTATCAGATCGCGAGGAAATAGCTTTCCTAAAAGGGTTGTTTGACCGGTTTTGCAGGAGCTTGGATGAGCGTGATGCCGCTCACAACGCCATTGACAGGATTTACCGGTTCGAAAGTTTTGATCCTGCACAAGCACTTGAGAGAGAGCGCGAGCTCGGTGAGATTCTACGGGGCATCCAAACCGAGCGTAACAAGGACAAGAGTTTTGTACAGGACACACGGGGAATTTGCACCGACCACGTCTATCGTAACATTATCGCTTATGTGGTCAGGTGCGTGGCGTTCGAAGAGCTAGGGGCACAACCTGTTCATACGGCATGATGAGATATAGAAGTAGCTCGACCTTGTAACCTTAACCTATATGCAGGCGCAGCCTGATCTCGCGCCGCATATTGGTGGCAGATTGGTGCAGTTGACGGGGTCCGTACTTTCGAGAAAGAAACCGCATAAATTAAGCAACAAGCCGGAACACAACCGGTGCAAGTCCAGACCGCAATTTTCAATATGACGGGTCATGTGCAGGAAGAGGCACATATTGTCGAACGAGCTTTCGGCATTGGACCGAACGCGCTACTTGCTCACTAGCCCTTTTCTAACCAACTCGATTTTTTTGTAACAGAGCCGACCATATTGTTATGGCTTCCGGAAGGCTTACACGGATGGCAATGCCATTATTTGAAAAGGCGATTTCCCTATAACTCTGTCAAAGGTGTTATTACATCTACGTTTGCGCTGAACCCATAGGAGACGACGCATGATTCCGATGCATGACGATTTTCGTTGCTTTTCGCAAGATGGGGTGAGTTTTGATGAAATCGTTATGGAAGGTGCGTCTGGCGGCGTGGATGCGGTTATTCGCTATCTGCGGTCGCGTCGTCGAATTCTGCTGCGCGACATTACGCAGATCAGCCTGGAGAACAAAGAACCGGCCCACTATGAACGTGCAGTTGAAGTCATGAATGACGCGCTGACATTGCTGGAACAGATCAGGGAGCTCAATATCCATCGCGCGCTTGAGGAAATCTCTAACCAGTCACAAGAGTTGCCGGATGAGGTCACCGATATAGTTTTTGAAACGACGGGTACTGCACGATCGGAGTGATGAAGCAAGGTTATATTGCCTCTTTGGAGCAGTTGCCATGATTGTCGCAAAACTATCAAGGGTGGATGTCGAGGATCGGTTTTTCAGCCTTGATCCAGGTGAGCATCGTCTTGGGTTGGATTTCAGCTGTGAAATCGCGCTTATCCACCCCGATCTTGCACCGGAACACCTTACCTTGAAGGTGGGCGAAGATACAGTATTGATCATGCCAAAGCCTGATGCCCTTGTTAGGCTTCTGAAGTTTTCTACCGGACAGGTTACTACCTTGACACCAGGAGAATGGACGCACTGGTATCTCGGCGACCGGTTGGTGGTCGCTGACATCACTATAGAGATCGAGGGGGTAAAAACAGAGCAGGTAAAACAGCCTCTTCATCGATATCGATCGCTGACAGCATCTCGCACACAGCTTGCGCTTGCTTGTCCGGTTGCGTTCGTCAGTATCGTAAGTGCCATAGTTTTTGACAGTGAGCCATCCGCACCCGCTCATGTCGGGATTCAGAGTGCGGTTAACCTGCACACTGAGAAGGCCGATCCGGCAGTCGTTCGCGATAGTCTCATCAATCTCGGGGCCACCGTGACCAGTCTCGTGGAACGGGGTGATCGATGGTATGCGACACTCAGAGTAGCGAATGCAGCAGGGCGTCTCAGATTGAAAAACGGACTCGCTGCGCTTGGCCTGCCGGTCTCTGCCGATATTTTTGTTGACCAAACGATTAGGGAAGCGGTTGATCTGGAGCTGAAAAACCTCGGTGTCACATCGCGTGTTCTAAGCCAGAAGGACGGTGTCGTGACACTGTCGGCGATAGATGATCCAGTGTTGCACAGCAAAATCGTAGATACACTCACTTTGGATGTTCCGGGCGTTGTCGCTGTACAATTTGAGGGAGTGTCCCCCATCGATTTCACAGCACTGGCAAAACATGTCACTGGAATCTGGGACGGTGCTAATCCTTATGTTGTCGTGGATAGTGGCAATATTGTGCGGCCCGGCGATGTGCTTGGTCGGGAAGCGAAACTCTTAAATATCGCACCCGGCTATCTTCTGATCGAGATGCACGGGCAGAAAAAGAAGGTATTAATCCAATGAGCATGCCCCAAGTTGACTTCTCCAGCGATGACATATTCATCTTGGGCAATATTGCCTCGTTTGCAACACGGATCGGCCTTGGCGAAGGTGCGCAATCCCTGTGGAAACTTGTGCAGGAAGTGCGCCCCATCAATGCCGGCGGTTTCGTGATCGAAGCCATGTATCACTTTTCCACCGGGGATCCGGCTGCCGGTATTGAGCTTTTGGAAAATAGCGGTTCCTTAAAGGCTGAGGTCAATCGGGACGAGGCGCTAGCCTTCCATGTCTACCTGCTTCAACAGGACGGGCAGTTGGAACGCGCTTACAGGCTGGGCCGGACCTATCTGGATGAGGATCTTCTTCAGGTGGAGTCTGCGTTGGAAGCGGTTCAGATTGTCGTCAAAGAATGTGCCGGAGCACTTGGCATCAGCGACGAAGACTGGACAGGAGTTGGCTTTAAATCCGAAAGAACCATCCGATGAGCATGTCCTTTACACTGACTACCTCTCAGGCGGATCATCAGGTAACCGGTCTCGATGGCCTTCGGAGCCGTCTGATTGATACGTTACGCCAACAAGAGCAAAGAATTGTTGGGGATATTGCCAGCGCGGTCGATCTGTCGAGCCCGCTGATGCGATTGCCAGAACCGGTACGGGAGCAGTTCCGCCGCTGGGCGAACGATTCCGTAAACCACACGCCCGAGCAGGCCAGACTGTTGCAGGTGGCCAAAAACAAGATCACGGAATTGTACGGCGACAACCGTGACTACATTCGCAACAAGGTCAACAGCAACGCGGATAAAATCCGTCTGGAATTGTCGATCAAGGCGATTGGCAAGACCGTCAGCGGCGTGCAACAACTCCTGTCGAGCCAATAATGGTTTATCCACGCTACTATATCGCCGAGTTGCATGAGGGGTCTCGTTACAATGCTATGCAGCGGTTTGTCCGATTTATCGCGGCCTGCATGGTCTTCGCACTTCTCTCCGCCTGCAAGGTGCCTTTACATTCCGAACTCCCAGAAAAGAAGGCCAACGAGATACTTGCCAAGCTCCTTGAATATAATATCGACGCCACCAAGCAGACGAGCAAGAATAATCTAGTCACGCTCATGGTGGACGAAACGCAGTTCAGCGAAGCGGTGGAACTTCTGGATCGCTTTGGACTGCCACGTCCCGATTATGAAACGATGGGAAAGGTATTCACCGGCGAAGGATTGGTGGCAAGCCCCGTGACCGAGTGGGCCCGTTTCAACTTCGCTCTGTCGCAAGAGCTGTCCAGCATGGTCTCATCCATTCCCGGTGTAATTTCTGCGCAGGTGCATATAGCCAATCCGCGTAAGGAAACGCCGCTTGACAAAGTTTTGCCCCCCAGTGTCTCCGTATTGGTACTCGTCAGCCGTGACGCGATGACCGCGCAGCTCGTACCGCAGATCAAACAGCTCATGGCTTATAGCGTGGAAAAGATTGATTATGACCGGGTTGGCGTAGTCGTCTCCCTGGTGGATCCGCCGATCAAGCCTGCGCGCGACCTTGTCATATTGGGTGGTGTGATCATGCAGCGCAACAGCCAAACGCAGGCTTTATTCGTGATCGTTGCTGTAGCGGTTCTGGGGCTGGGTCTGGGGGCGGGTGGGTATTTTGGTATGAAAACCTATCTGCAAGCCCATAGAAATCGGAAGGCCTCATAGGCGGAGAAGCATAATCAATATTTACGGAGTATTATTGTCATGGTCTGTTGCAGCGGTTTCCCGGGTTCCAGATTGCCCTTTCTGTTCGGTCTGGTGTTTCTTACAGCCTGTGCCGGCCCCAACAGTAATGCCACCAGTGTAGACGCGCAGATCGCAGTTGGCGAGCGAATGCTCGGTAATGGCGACTTTGGTAAGGGCTATGCACTGCTCGATAAGATGGAAAAGAACAATCCACGCTCCAGCGAAGCGGCCGAGCAACTCGCAGAGGCCTATTTTCGTCAAAACGCTTTACTGAAGGCGGAAGCACAGTACCGCAAGACGATAGAGCTAGGCGCACGGATGCATGGGCTTGTGGGGCTAGCCCGCGTGAACCTTGCACGCAACAATCCGCAAGTGGCTGAACCCTATTTGCGTGAGGTGTTGAACCGAGAGCCGGGAAATGTTGCGGCGCTCAACGCCATGGGCGTGGCCTGCGATCTTCAGAGGCAGCATGACCGGGCCCGACAATATTACCGCACCATTCTGGCCTCAGCGCCGTCTAACAAGGAGGCGCGCAACAATTTGTCGCTCTCACTTGCGGTCAGCGGGCGCTCAGGAGAGGCCTATCCCATCATCGCGGAACTGTCGCGCTCCAATCAGGACGACAGGATTGTGCGTCAAAACCTTGCATTCATCCAATATCTCTCAGGCGACCACGAGCGCGCCATGCAGACCGCCCGCGTGGATCTGACGGCAGATAAGGCGCGATATAACTTCACGCAGATCTCCGATACAGGGCTCGGCCTATAAGAATTTACGATTTCAATATCGGCCCATCATGATTTTTCCTTTGTTGGTACCGGTTCTGTCGGACGCCACACTGCAAGGAAGGAGCATGATTATGGTAGCGAACAATCTCGCAATAAGCGCGACCTTCAAACTGACGGCGCAGTTTTTGATTGGGGCGTTGTGATGCACCCGTTGTGCGCTTTCGATGAAGCACCGCTGCAGCATGTAGCCCCCGCCAACATAGCACGCGCGCTGGGGTTGAACGATGCGGGCATTGCAGCACGGATCACAACGAGCCGCTTGCTGGCGAAAGAGGCCAGCCAGCGCATTTTGTCTACTTTACCATCTGCACCGGCAGCGATGCCGCCGGCTCATGCGCAACTATTTTCTCAACTGACCATGGTCAGTTCCGAGACACTTTCCGCACTAAGCCGCATTATGACGGTGCTGATCAATTATAAGGCCATTCTGGCGACAACATGCGGAGCCACACTTACCGAGATTGTGGACTGGTGCGGCAGCCGCACGCTCATTATGAGCCTATGCAATGTGCACCCTCCGACTTTCCGAGCTTTTCACATTCTGAGTGCGGCCTCGGGCGAGCTTTTGGAGTTCTATTCCCGTAAGGTGAAAGGGCATCTGATTGGCATTCTGCCACCAGCCTATCGAGAAAGATTGAAGCTTCGGCTGCTATCAGAAGAGCTGCTTGAACCGCTCTCCTTTCTGACCGACGATCCGGATGAGATCTGTTTTCTTCGTTATGTGGCGCTAGCGCAGGAGTATACCAATGCTCAGGTTTAATACTGCTGCGGCATCCCGGCCGGATGTTTTTCCTGCCGATGGTATCCTGAAGGCGGCTCGTTTCGAATGTCTGAAGAATGCAGAGAGCCTTGAGATGACCGCCCGGCGGGATGCCGCCCGATACCTACGCCGGGCGCGTGAAGAGGCGCAACGCCTCAGACGCAAAGCGCGTGAATCAGGCCACGCAGAGGGCTTCGTCCGGTTTTCCGAAGCCATTACGCATGTCGGAGAAGTCCGCAGGCGGCTTGAAGGCGAGATTGACGTCATGTTGCGGAAGGCCTTGCGCAGAATCCTTGTTCGCATGCCAAAAGAAAATTGGCTGGCAGCCGTTCTCAATGACGTTCTGCACGAGTTTCGTGGCCAAGAAGAGATCAGGATTGTGGCGCATCCGACGAACATACATGCGATTGAGGTAACGCTTGCCGCATTGAAACGCCGCAATAGAGACCTTGTGGCGATCCGGTTGGAGTCCAATCCGCAAATGGCCGGAGATGACTGCTTTGTCTATGCGAGATTCGACGTCATTGATGTCAGCCTCTCAGTAATAGTTGAAGAGACGATAGCCGCGCTGAAGGCCATTCCGGCCAGCGCCGGAGGGAGGGACGATGAGCATAGCGACAACGCCAGCACTTCGGCATGAGGTGAAACAAATCCCGCCACCAATGGCTCATCCATTCAGGCGCTATGGGAGGGTGAGCAAAACAACCGGTCCACTGGTACGTGCGGCAGGGGATTTCAGCATTGGTGAGATCTGCTTGATCTCGCGCACCAATGACGAACCAATTCTGGCGGAAGTAGTTGGCTTTGATCAGGGGGAGGCGATTTTGACGCCCTATGGTCGCACGACTGGCATTTCCCACAACTCGACGATCCGACCGTTGATGAGTGATTTCGGAGTTCCGGTTGGCGAGGCATTGACAGGTAGGGTGCTCGACGCCATAGGACAGCCGATCGACGGGGGCGCGATACTGACAGGGATGCAGGCCTATTCCGTCAATCGGGCGCCACTCAACCCCATGCTGCGCCCGCCTATTGATCGTCCCTTCAGTCTGGGTGTGAGAGCACTCGATGGCGTGCTCACATGCGGCGAGGGCCAGCGTCTCGGAATTTTTGCCGCAGCGGGCGGGGGTAAATCGACGCTCGTCTCGCTTATAATGCGGTTTGCCAGCTATGACCGTTGCGTAATCGCATTGATTGGCGAGCGTGGTCGCGAGGTGCGCGAATTCATCGATGATCAGCTCGGACTGGACGGGATAGCCAAGTCGATCCTGGTGGTCGCGACCTCAGACCGTCCGGCCATCGAGCAAGTAAAGGCGGCTTATACCGCGACCGCTATAGCCGAATATCACCGGGATCGCGGTGAACGTGTTCTGCTCATCATGGATAGTTTGACACGCTTTGCCCGTGCCCAGCGCCAGATCGGCCTGTCTGCCGGTGAACCACCGACCCGGCGCGGCTTCCCGCCCTCAGTTTTCGAATTGCTTCCGGGGCTTGTCGAGCGTGCTGGTCGCAGTGAGAAAGGTTCCATCACGGCGCTTTACACGGTGCTGGTAGAAGGCGATGACATGAACGAGCCGGTAGCCGACGAGGTTCGCTCGCTGCTTGATGGTCATATCGTTTTGTCGCAAAAGCTAGCCGGTGCCGGCCACTATCCCGCGATCGATGTAACGGCGAGTACGAGCCGTGTACTGAACCGCATTGTTGCGCCGGATCATTTAGCAGCTATTTGTAGATTGCGGACACTTTTAGCCAAATATGATGAGATCGAGCTTCTGGTGAAAATAGGCGAGTATGCCTCTGGTTCCGATCCTTTAGGTGATCAGGCCATCGCTCTCAAACCCGCCATCGATGCGTTTCTCCGTCAGGGATTGGACGAGTTTTTTACTTTTGATAACACCGTGGCAGCGCTCAAGGAGACGTTGGGCTATGCATGATTTTTCACCGATCGTAGCACTTCGCCAACGCCGTTACGACCGTATGGTGAAAGCGGAGGTGGCGGTAAAGACCGCCCGCGAACAGGCGGAAGTTGCCTGTAAGACCGCACAGAAGGCCATCGATGACTATCTGGAAAAAACTCGGTCGCTGGAGATCGATCTTCTGATGGCATTGCTCAATAAGCGAGTGTCGGTAAACGATCTGCACGCTGTCGGGGTGACGATGGAGAAAACCAAGCAGGAAGCGCAAGCACTGGCCGACAGGCGCGAGGCGTGCAGAACATGGCTTGATGAAGCGCGTGAGCGTACCCGTATTGCACAGCGCGAGCGTTTACACAGTGCGCGGCAGCTCAACAAAAGTGAGCATATCAAGAGCCACATGCTGAACGAGAGGAAGGTAGCCGCTATGCGTGCTGAGGATGCGGCATTTGATGCGTTTGGTGAGCAGATAGCTGCACGCATGCAGGAGTATTGGTGATGGTGCCCGATCTTTCCCGTCTGCCCACGCTCACGCCGGAGACGGCTGCTCTCCTCAACCGACTGACTGCCACACACTGGCAGTTCCCAATGGCAGACGGAGAGCTGACACTGGATGCACACTTCGTCCCGGGGCCTTCGTTTCACGGTCATCCTATGGAGATCGAGGTGGATACGGCCTTCGGCACGGCACGGCTGACAGTTGGGACAGATCTCATAGATCAGCTGAGCGATGTCCTTTTGCCAGGCTGGCGGGATGAGATCGATACAAACCTGCCATTGGAATGGCGTGCAGTATTGGGAGTTGAGGCAGTTGCCGCTGGCGCGAGACATGCCGGGATCACCGCCGCACGGGTCAAAACCTGTCCTGCGTTTGCAGGCAATGGCGGGCCGTCGTACACACACCTCAATGGATCAGTCGGGGTCTGTGGCGGACAATTCGCCATGTCACTCGACTTCTCCGGTATTGGCGCAGCAGCGCTGGAGGCGCTCGATGAACGCTACCGTCCTGGTCGTCTTAACCGCTTCGATCCAGGTTTCCGTTGTCGGCTTTGCCTTGCGCCCCTCCCGATGCGGCTCGCCGCATACCGGGCGCTTGTAGCGGGCGATACACTCCTTGCAGGAACTCTTTGTAACGGCGACTTGCCAGCGCGTCTTGAAATACCAGGGATCGCCTGTTTCGTTGCGCGTTTAGACCTGGCGAGCGGTGCACTGGATATTCTCGAAAACGCAGGATGGACACATACCATGGCTGACAATGCAGGCAGTTTTATGCAGTCGGTTGAGAAGGCTTGTGAGGCTGAGGATATGCCACCGCTGAACGATCCGGTCGAGGACTTGCCGGTACAACTCGATTTTGTGCTGTCCACACGGCGTATCAGCCTTGGTGAGCTGCGCATGCTTGGTCCCGGAGCGACGCTTGATCTGAGGATCGATCTGAGTCACCCGGTTACTATTCTCGCCAATGGTACGCCTGCGGCGCAAGGGTATCTGGTGCAAATCGGTGACCATGTCGGTGTTCAGATCAGCCAATGGCCCGGTATGAGAGGTGAGGGAAAAGACAGGAAGTGGAGGAACACCGACGATGGTTGAGAAATTTCCTGCCATATTGCCCTCCATTATCGCTATTATGGCATTGAGTTTCATCCCGTTTCTGGTGGTCATGGGGACGGCATTCACCAAAATTTCTATCGTATTGATGCTGGTGCGCAACGCCATAGGCGTCCAGCAGGCTCCCTCGGGTCTGATGATCAACGCCATTGCATTGGCTTTGACAGCGTTTATCATGGCACCGGTCGTCGATACGATTATCACTCAGGTGCAACAACAAAACCTCGAATTCACAAATTGGGACGATACTTCCAGACTGTACTCCATCGTCTCAAATGCGTTCACCGGTTATTTGCAAAAATTTTCTTCAGAGCGCGAGACACAGTTCTTCATAGATGCAGCGCAGAAGATGTGGCCACCCCATTTGCACGACCAGATCACACAGGACAATCTGTTCATTTTGTTGCCTGCCCATGTCACCTCCGAACTCACACGAGCTTTCCAGATCGGCTTCCTGATCTTCCTGCCTTTCGTAATTATCGACATGGTGGTTTCCAACATCTTGCTTGCCATGGGTGCGATGATGGTGCCGCCAATGCTGGTATCACTGCCAATCAAGATCTTGTTATTCGTTACCGCCGATGGTTGGGCGCTTTTGCTGCACAATCTGGTGCTGAGTTATGTGCATTAGAGCGCCGTGTGCCAGACTTGGTACACAAAAGTCGCTCTGGTGCCCCTGTGCCACCAATGATTAACCGGAGAAGATATCATGTCCGGCAATGAAGTCACGATAATGGCGCATAACGCTATCGTCATGATGTTTTATCTCTCCATGCCGCTTATCGTCGCTGCAACCGCAGTCGGACTGATCGTAGCGTTACTCCAGACGCTGCTCCAACTGCAAGAGCAGACGCTGGCCTTTGCGGCAAAACTCACGGTCATTGTGCTCATGCTGTCGATGTCCATCGGATGGATGGGTTTTTGCATATTGACATTTTTCCTAGAGGTCATGGACAAAGTGACCAGGTTATGAGCATGACAGATCTGCCTACGCTCCTGCAATCAGACAACCGTGAACTCCTTGATATGCTTCTGGCATTCCTGCTGTCCATTGCCCGATTGACAGGGTTTGTGGGTGTCTCGCCGTTTTTTTCGCGCCGGTCTATGCCGTCTATGGTACGCTTCAGCGTGATCACGGCTATGAGCTTCTCTATCGTGCCCGGTCTTGCTGTCCATATCGGAACGGCTGTCGCAGAGCGGGGAGGAGCCTTTCCTTCTTATCCACTGATGATACTCAAGGAACTGGTGCTCGGTCTGTTTCTCGGTGTGCTGACCTGGTTACCAGTACGTGGGCTGGAGCTTGCCGGTGTGATCCTCGATACGCAACGCGGCAGCACACAGGCGGAAGACTTTGACGTAATTTTTTCCGCTCAGACGACACCGACGGCCATTTATCTGTCACAGTTTTTCTCTGGTTATTTCTTTGCAGCCGGTGGTTTTCTCATGGTGATGACCATGTTTTACCAGAGTCTGACGATCTGGCCACCCATGGCCGCATTCCCTGCTATGACGCGCGAGACGATGCTGCTCTTTATCCGCTTTGCGGGTACGATCTATTTTACCGCCATGGCGATTGTTCTGCCAATTGCAGGCTTCATGCTGCTGAGCGATATATGCATTGCCTTCCTCGCCCGTTCCGCTCCAAGCCTCAACGCGCTGACTTTCGGCATGCCAGTTAAATCGGCAGTACTCATGGTAATGCTGATCTTTTATGTGGACATCCTGTATCCTGAGGTGCTCGGCATGCTTGCTGGCGCGCTGGAGATGATGAAGCGGGTACTCATGCCGTGAGCGGAGACAAAACGGAGCAACCAACACATAAACGGCTAGAAGATCAGCGTAAGAAAGGCCAAATCCCACAACGTAAGAATGTCGTGGAGGCGGGGCTCCTAACATTTGCCATCCTGCTTCTGGCGGGAACCTCCGGACGGCTCTGGAATATGTTGCTGATGCTTCTGAATACCGTTTTTTCAGGTGTTAACCGGGATTTCGATATGGTGCGTACTTCAAGTTTCGCAGCCGCCATGAATGTAGTCCACCTGATGCTAACCATTTGCACGCTTATCTCGATGGTCACACTCTCGTTGGGACTGTTGTTCAACAGGTTCAATTTTGCTTTGAAGGCGCTCAGTCCTAAATTCCAGAAACTCAACCCTGTCGACCAGCTCAAAAGTATCTTTTCTAAAGCCACACTCTACAACTTTATCAGGCTGCTGGTCTATTTTTCCATCATTGCCATACTGCTCTATCAGATAATTACGCACAATATCGAAAACGCCATCAAAGCCAGCCATTGCGGCTGGATTTGCCTCTATCCCTTCTTTATGTCGCGGCTCAGAATCGTCCTGACCAGTATCCTGATCGTTCTCCTGCTCTTAGCTGCTCTCGACTTTCGCATACAACACCGGTTGTTCATCGCACGACACAGAATGAGTAAGGATGAGGTCAAGCGCGAGCATAAGGGGCAGGAAGGAGATCCTAAAATCAAGGCGGAACGCATGTCGCTAGCGATGAACGACGCCACAATGCCGCTTCTGTCGGACGCAACCCATGTGATCTACAGTGACCAGCTCCTTGTAGCGCTCATCTTCTATCCGGCTGCACGCCAGCGGCCCTATGTGGTCTTTAAGGCCAAAGGCGCCAGTGTGCCGGATCTGTGCCGGAAGTGCCGGAGTTGGAAAATACCGTTGTTCAATCTTCCCTCCGTTGCGCTGGACTTTTACCGCATGGCGACACCCGGACAGTATATGCCGGCACGCTCGGCCAAAGGTATGAGCCGGATCATGCAGATCGTCGACAAGAAGGGGGAGCGGTAAAACTGGTTATAAGAATTTACGATTTCAATATTGGCCAATCATAGTCTTTTTTCTGAGGGACTGTTAGGCGTTGCGCTGCAAAGAACGGAACTGTCATGGACATAACAGCGGATATTCTTGCGATGCTTGCTGCATTCAGTCTGAAGACGCATTTTGTGGCCAAGGCGGAGGTCTATGCACGCGCGGGTCGCGTACTCTATCCCGATGATCACCGTTTCATAGAGCTTCTTGGCTATGCGCTGCTACTCGACGGTAATGCTGACGGAGCCGCTTTCGTCATCAATGAGGTACACCGGAAGACACGGAATATTGCGTATTTGAAGACATGCCTTGCGATGCAGCGTGACGCTCCGGTAGTCGAGCGGCAGAATGCACTGAGAGCCTATCTGCAGATGGAGTAACGGAGATGAGCAATCAGATCAGCACGCATGTTAAACGCGTAGCAGTAGCACAACCTCACGAACGCGCACAAACACCGCAGCATCCGCTGGAAAAGAACACGCCGGAACAAGATACGGCTGCGGGAACCGCGCTTATTGCTCCAGAAGAGGCTTCGACTACTTATGAAGCCATGTTGCAGGAGGCCTATGACGGCGATACGGCTGAAACCATGGCCGTTATTGCCAATGCCCGGCGAACCGGCACTATGCAGGATGATGGAGCGTCCGATATCGCGATAAGAATACCGCATGAGAAGGCGACTGTAGCCCGGATCGGGTCTATTGATACGGACGCAAAGTCGGAACAGGTTCTGGAGAGCCTACGCAACCGCAAGACGGCCGGACCGGTCACAGCTGGACAGGCCTCTGCACCGGCGCGTGATACCTCGCCATCCGTCAGACGCATGCATGATCAACTCATGTTGGCTTCGAGCAAGATGGGTGTGTCGGAGGTTGCCACGCATGTCAGCCTTCGAGCTTTCGCTCAGCTCATACATATCCTGTCCACGACAAACTGGCTGCGCCAGAGCGCCTGCGCCGACAATTTAATGAAGGCACAGATGCACACGATGCACAAAGCGAGAACGAGATGACAGTGCAATCGGTCAAATTCATCAGATACGCGCGCGATCTGGCATGCACGTTCGTACTTGCCATTCTCATACTAAGCAGCATAGCGGGGGTGGAGTCGGCTCGCGCCGAGCGGCTTGTGATCGAGGTCGGCAAAGGCCTGCAACTCCGTGGATCGAAAGAAACCGAGAGCCTTTTTGTCGCCGATCCTGCCATCGTCGATCTTAGCACATCGCCGGGCGAGGCCCAATTCGTTTATGGCAAGAAGCCGGGCGAGACTACTGTGATCGGCGTAGATGTAGCGGGTAAAACCCTGTTCCGCTATGATGTGATCGTAATCCACAATCTCAATGAAATACAGCGTATGCTGTCCCAGCGTTTTAAGGACGCGCATATCTCCCTCCAGTCGGCGCGCGGCAGCATCTATGTGAGCGGCGTCGCTCCTGACCAACTTACCTATAATGCCATTCTCGAGAGCCTGAAGGCTAATATGCCTGATAGTGCGCTGATCGACGAGATTGCGGTTGGCGAAAGCCCGATTATCAAGCTTGATCTGACATTTATGGAAGTGGCGCGGGAGCGACTTGAAAATTACGGGATCAACTGGTCTGTTCTGGTGAGTTCAGAACACGGGAATACAACCTCTAATGTCGGTGCGTGGGTGAAGCTTTTGGTAGACAACGGTGTCGGCACGGTGTTGTCCGAAACGACGCTCACCACTATCAATGGCAAAAAGGCCTCCTTGATGGTTGGCGAACAGGTTGCCGTACCGGGTGCGGGCTATGCCGTCAATAATGATCCAACACGTATAAATTTTGGTGTCGACTATAAATTTGTTGGTCTCGCGGTTGATTTTACACCGGAGCTGCAGGCGGGAAACGAAGTGAACCTGAATGTCGTGTCGGGAGTATCGAGCCTGGGCGATAATGCACAAATCATTAGCGGAAACCGTATTCCTGGTGTCGCCGAGAGCAAGCTGACGACGAGCGTGAGGTTGTCCAGTGGCCAGGGTTATATTCTCGCCGGTTTATCACGACTGGATACAACCGCCTCTGGTAATAAACCGCGCGATAAATGGGGTGGTGTCGGAGAAGTTGTGCGGTCGCTTTTCGGTCATGACAATATCCGCAGCCGTCAGCGCGATCTGATCATTGTCGTTACACCCCATTTCGGGGAATCGCAGCAACCAAGCGTTGCGGAGGTCGTAAATACCCAACAGACCAACCTCGAATACCTCCTTTCGATGGAAGGTCGGAAAAAACGCGGGCACCCCGCTTCGGTGAAACTGTATGGCTCGCCGAATTTTCTTTATTGAAAATCCATGCCGGTGGCGGCATCAGCTGGGGAAAGATCGACGAATGACTATACCTCTTGCACGACTAACTTTGGTCGGTTTCATTGTTGTCATAACTGCAATTTCCGCTGACGCGCATGTGATGGCAGCAGACACCTCTCCGCCCATGCTGCCGAATGGAGAGCAGACCTATAATTATTTCAGCCTTAATCAGGACATTAATGACGCAATCTATTTTTTCGCGTTCAATCTTGGCATCGCTGCCGATATAGCACCTGGGATTAAAGGACGAACTGGCGTGAAGATGCCGCGCGACCTGTCGCGCTTAAATTACCTGAACTATCTTGCTTCGGAGTTTCGCTTCGTGTGGTATTTCGACGGCTCGCGGCTCCATGCGGTTCCGTCGAGCAGTGTACAAACGGAAGTGTTTGCACTGGAGAACAACGATGGCATGCGCATTATGGCGGTGTTGTCGCGGCTTGGTCTTTATCAACCCAAGTTCCAACACCACTACGATATGAAGGGGCGCGTCTTCATGGTGTCTGGCCCCCCGGCCTATGTCTCTGACATCAAGAAAACTGTGGAGGCGCTGGAGAAGGCAAACAAGGCGAATATCACTGTGTTGCGTGGCTCTGTGGTGGATTCAACGCTTAATTCGCTTTCCCGAACGCCAGTTGGCTCTCAACGAAGCTCGGAGTTCTCTCCGGCGCTCAAGTAACTGCACCTTCCGGATGAAACCAATGAATTTCACCAGACTGGCCGTTATAGCTTCGCAACAAAAGGACATTTTTCTGGTTGCCATCGTCGGACTTGCTCTGCTGATGGTGATCCTGCCGCTACCGCCCATGGCAATGGATGTGATGATTACGCTCAATATCAGCGCATCGATCATCATCATCCTGATATCACTTCAAATGCACAATCCTGTCCAATTCTCTACATTTCCATCGATCCTGCTCGTGACAACGCTTTTTCGATTGTCAATCTCTATCTCCACAACACGGCTGATCCTGATCGAAGGCGATGCAGGGCGTATCGTGGAGACTTTCGGTCAGGTCGCAGTTGGCGGCAATCTGGCGGTAGGACTGGTTATTTTCCTTATCATCAGCGTGGTACAGTTTCTTGTCATCACCAAAGGAGCAGATCGGGTCGCAGAGATTGGTGCCCGCTTCACGCTCGATGGCATGCCGGGCAAGCAAATGAGCGTGGATGCGGATGTGCGCGCAGGCAATATGGATCAGATCGATGCCCGTGCCGCCCGTCACGCACTGGAACGGGAAGCCAAGCTTTTCGGTGCGATGGACGGCGCGATGAAATTCGTTAAAGGCGACGCTATTGCGAGTCTCGTTATCACTGCGATTAATCTTCTGGGCGGTGTCGCTATCGGCATGTTTCAAAGGCGGTTAGGCTTTGGCGAAGCGCTCAATCTCTATGCGCTTCTGACCGTCGGCGATGGCTTGGTCGCTCAGATCCCTGCCTTACTGATATCCGTGGCAGCTGGCAACATGGTTACCCGCGTCTCAAGCTCCAAAGGCGTGGATCTCGGTACGGAGATGATCCAACAGTTTGCCGCTAACCATCGTACGGTCATCACCGGCAGCGTGATCATTGCTCTATTTGGCTTTGTGCCGGGTTTTCCGACGTTGATCTTCTTTACCGTGGCGGTGGCCATAATCGGGGGTGTTATCTGGACTATGCATCGTCAATATCGCGATGTCCTTAAGACGCACAAGGACTGGCACCACCGTATGGCGGCACTGCAGCAGCACTATGCAGATATAGAGATGCATACCGGCATGAAGGAGACGTTGAGGCTGGTTCTGCCGAGGGAAGTTTTCAAACTCGAGGTGATGTCGTTTTGTTTGGCCTTCGATACGGTTCGGGACAGCATGACACAGGAATACGGCTTACCTAGCAGAGACTGGCGACTAGAAATCGATGAGGATCGCGAGCATGACTACTATATCTATATCAATCAAGAGCTCGCTGACAGTGGCCAGTTCCGGATGGACAGTCTGTTTGTCAAAGTTAATGCGCACTATCTCGAAACGCTGGGTATTCCCCATATTATAAGCTTCGGGCACCGACAGGGCGCATTAATATCGGCGGTGTACGAAAGCCGACTGATGGAAGAAAACCTCACTTACTGGCCTGCGATAGAGCAGCTTCTCATGCATGTGAAGCGGGTAGTGGTTGAGCGGCTTGATATATTGGCGAGTTTCCAGAACACGGCTGCGATCATTGATGAGGTGCAGGCTAGCAATCCCACACTTGTCAGCGATCTGCGTGAGGCCGTCTCGAACAACCAGATCGCAGGTGTATTACGCCATCTGCTGAGCGAGCGGATACCGGTTACATGCCGGGTACGTATTCTCGAGGCTATACTTAAATGGTCAGAGCGCAGACCCGATCCCGTCTATCTTGTACAAAAGGTGCGTATCGAGATCGCCGACTTCATCACGAAGCGCTTTGTTGACAACGGATTTCTGCCAGTCATCGTCGTCTCGCCGACGATCGAGTCCTTCATGCGTGAAGGCATCCGGAACACAGAGGAAGGCGACTACCTGGTACTCGAGCCCTCCGTGTCGACCGGTATAGTCAAACAGGTTCGCCAGATTTGCGCGGAAGATTTTCGCCGCGGACGTGATCCTGTCCTGATCATGCAGCAAGATGTCCGTTATGCAATGCACAACGTTCTCCACGATCACGGCATCTACCTGCCAGTTTTAGCCTATCAGGAGGTTACGCCGGAAACAGTGATCTATCCGATAGGTTTTCTCGCTATTGATACGGCCTTGTAGCTGGTCTTGACAGGCTTCGGTGCATGGATCCCAAATTTAAGAGAGCCTTTTCAGATGCAACTGATAATTTTCGATGGTTGTCTTTAAATGAGCCTGCAGTCCTGCTGCCATTCGCTGGGCAGCGAGCCACTCTTGAGCATACTAAGAAAAGTTCGTTGACCGACAACCGACCCCGTTGCTGCGCAGCCTGACATTAAAATAGTCTACCTCGAGTGTGACATCTAACTGCCACCGTATATCTGTGCCCTTTAATGTTCAGGGGTCATTATCAGCCTGCAATTTATGCTAATTGCACGAGATGTTATGTCTGGGCTACCAATGCTATGATATTCAATATTATAGAGATTTTTTATGACAAATTTTTTGATTGCTTCTTGCCTGATTATAGCTTTCTCGGTGGCACCGGTAAAATCAGCGTTTTCGGAACACAAGTGGAAAACACTAACGAAAGAAGAAAAAGCAAAAGAATGCGAAAACTCAAAAATGATTGCTACACAATTATGTAAGGAGCCGAATATACATGATGGTTCAGCTGGTGCGTGCGCCGGAGCGCAGGCGAATATTCTGATATACTGCAACTAGTATATATAGGGGTCAGTTCCAGCTGAGGCAAACTTGACCCCTTATTGCAACAACGGCAAGGATCATTTTGATGCGTATCAGCGGCTATAATGTGAAGTACAGCACGTTCGCCCTCAGTGAACCAATCGGTGGGAAATAAAGCCATTCCATGCTTGGACGGGCTCTGTTACCTGAAAGAAGGTAAGTAGTTTTCAGTGCAGCCTATCATAAACGATTTCAAGCAGCGTCAGCACCGTGATTTTGAGCAAATGAGGGGCGAACGAGGCGTGGCAGTTGCTCATTCTACAATTGATCGCTGGGTTCAAAAACACGTACTGGAGATCGAAAAGCGGCTGCGTTGGCTCTGGCCATACTCAACGAGTTGGCCTGTGGATGAAACCTATGTGAAATTCTGCAAATAACAGACTTATTGGTATAGAGCAGCTGACGCGTTCGGCAACACGATCGGTCTCTATTTATCGCTGACCCACAATGCCAAAGCTGCCAAGTGGTTTCTAGGTAAGACCCCGACTTACGACACCGCTATCTCGAAACTAAGGGCCGGTGGTAAATACCCATAAGAGTTCGTCGACCGGCAGATCAAGTCTCTGAACAACGGTATCGAGGCAGATGATGGCAAATCGAATTACGCCCGATCTTTCAGTCACACAATATTCGGGCTGTGTTCGGTTCGTTGGTTTATTTTGTCATGTAGAAAATTGTCAAAATGCTCCCATCTGTGTTTAATTTGATAGCTATAGGGTTTCAGGTTCTTTGCTGCGCGCAATGGATGGACGATCGTCTTCAGGTTTGAAAAGAGGGCGGTCCGATCCTGATTGAGTATCGGCTCGTGAAGCAGGGCATCAATGAGTGGTTTTTCGCTCAGCGCACGCAGCAGCGTAATGAAGGCGTTTACGGTATCGGATACCTTTTTGATATAAACCTTATCGGCCGGTGCATGTTTGATGGCTAACAGGGCTGCTGCAACAGCGGCGCTCTCCTTAAAAAGCCCTGTAAGACCGCCACCCATGGCAGCGCGGACATGATCACCGACCCCCAGCACCGGACGACGCTTGAACTGCGCATAGATCTCGGTTCTCAAATATTGCAGTGCTATTGTGTTGACTATGCGCAGAGCAGCCATTGCTCCCTCACGGGAAGAGGTACTGCATGTCTCGCTGGGCATAAGACCGGCTACAGTCATGTCGATGATGGTAGAAGTGGCGGCGTTTATGGACTGATGCAGCGTCATGGCACCGGCGTCTTTGAATACATTCTCAAGTGGTACTCCGGTAACGAGTTTGCCGGTGGAATTGATGCCTATACCGGCCACAAGTCCCGCTGTACCGGTTAAAGTGTTACGAAGGCCAGATTTTTTTAACTCGCCAAGGACGTTTTGGCTGGTTGTCGGAGCCTCACTACGAAATTTCAGACTCTTCTTGAGGGCTTCATCCTGAAAGGCTTTTTCCCATTGTTTATAGACAATCACCCCAACACCGCCTCTGATAAGCGTATTGACGGCCTCGGCCAGATAGATCTTGGTGTTCGAAGAGCTGTCCACGTCCAGCATGGAACTGGTTGGCTTGGCAAAGCCAGCACAAGCCTGCTCGAGCTGTTCCTGCGTAAGATCGGAGATGGACTTATGGACGTTTTCGGTCACCTTATCAATGATCTCCTGCGGGATGATCTTCGGATCCTGGGCGACGAGATTTTCCAGAAGTTTCATAACTGTAAGTTGTACAACAAACCCGCTGGCCGCGACGGCGCCCAATTCCAGGCCTGAACGCAAGGCCACTGCGGTTGGGGATTCACCGAAGAAGAGTGTTCTCACATCGCAAAATGTGGGAAAACTGCTCTGCTTTTGCTTAATGCGCAGGGAGATGAAATCGTTGAAAGCAGTCTCGAGTATCCCGAGCTGTGCCTGAAGATCGTCATGAGCTTTCTGCAGGTTTATTGCTGCGCTATTGCCTGGCAGAGCCTGAACGATACGCCTGACCAGATCGTTTGTCTGTTGGCCGATCCGGCCGTCCTTGAGTGGCCAGAGCGTATCGTACAAGGCCTTGCGCCGCACGTCATCTGTCTTCTCCGATTGCTCGTACTTCTTCTGGAAATCGAAAAAACCAGGCTTTTCCGGAGGATCAGGATCCCCGATCGGAATGGCGACTTCCGAGATAGCGGATTTAATGGAGGGGGGGGACGTGTGTATATCGGGTAGCGATAGGGACAATAATTCAACGTCCAAATTTTCCGGTGGTAATGCGGCCTGTGACGAGAGCTCTTCCATCTCTATGATAGTGTCCCGGCGGGTTGCTCTGGGAAAATGGTCAAACATCGCTGGTGGTGCATCTACAAATACGCGGTGGGTGGGCGGTGGCGGAGAAGCCTGCAACTCTGAGAGTTCGTAAAGTGGCGGCTTCAAAGTAATCAAAGAAAATGCCGACACCGTGCATTTCAGGGGCGACCCCGACATGTCCTGGGTGCGTGTTGTGCCGGGTAGAGCTCGGGGAATAGATGCAAAGTCCAAGTTTTCCGGTGGTAATTCGGCCTGTGATGAAAGCTCCTCATTTACGACGGTGTGGTAGTAGGGCGCTCCGGAAGAGCGGTCGGACATCGTAGATGGTATATCTGCAAACACGCTGTGCGGCGGAGAGGTTTGAACTTTCCGGATCGTGTAAAATGCCCGTTTCGAAGCAACTACAGGACGTGCCTCCACCACGCGTCTCTGCGATAATTCCGATATATTCTGGAGCCGTGCTGTGTTGGCACAAAGCTGTGGTGATTGCTCCAGTTGGATGATCAGTGGCTCTAACGGTCTTGCAATGCCAGTGTCTGTTGATCTCATGGTATAAGGCATTTTCTCTTGCCTCCTCGTTTAGGCGTAAAAATATTACAACGAGATTCAGGCATCGGATTAAAATACTAAAATTGATTTTTTGACTTTCTTCGAATTGGTGGCAAACTTCTGTGTTTAAGTTGCGGCTTTCACCTTTGAATTGGATTGGTGGTTTATAGGTACTTTTACCGGGCTCGTCGCAAAGTTTTTGCATTAGTGATGGCTCTGTTGCAAAAAATAGATTGATTGCCAGACAATAGCCTATTCTGTGTGATAGGAGCAGGAAATGTCTGATTTCAAGTGGCGCCATTTTCAGGGGCTTTGGTGCATGGAGCT
>UCCC01000017.1:0-22685 GCA_900470735.1 Hyphomicrobiales bacterium
CACCAATCACAATACATCCAAACACCCAATTACAACCAAAACACACCAAAACCATCCCTCATATATCAAAAGCACAAGCTCAAACCGCCCTTTCGACTCGAAAAACCAAAATCGTAAAGCCGATTTCCAAGAATCGGCACCAATGTTGAGGCAAAAACAAAACCCCGCCTGCGAAACAGACGGGGTTTGACAGTCAATAATGATTCCCGTGAAACATTTTACACTTTTAATAAAGCTTCCACTGCAGAACCAATTGCCAGAACCTTACGATCCGAACCGTTCCGGCCAAGCAGCATCAGACCGGCAGGACGATCAGGCATTGGCATCGGAAGCGACAGTGCTGTCAGCGCAAACTGGTTCATAATCTGCGTATTACGCAAATAGAGAGTTTCAACGCGATCATATTCCGGCACATCTTCATCAACCTGCGCAATCGGAACAGCTTTGATCGGTGTTGTCGGCATCAGCACAATGTCGAAGGCCGCCATCATAGTATCGGCTTGCTTTACCAGCTCTCCGCGGAATGCCAGCAAAGTCTGATAATCAGCATCCGCAATTTTCAAACGCTCACGCAAAGGTACACTTACACGCTCATCAACCGGCATAGAATGATCATTCAGCCAGTCTTTATGGATATGAGCTGCTTCAATACCCGTGAGTGATCCTTTATTCGGTCCTGTCCGCAATGCAGATACCAAACTATCAAAGCTGCATTCTATGAGTTCAGCACCGGCAGCTTCAAACTTTGCCAGCACGGCTTGATAAGCAGCAGCAACATCACCCTCCATATCCTGCAGTACCAAACCCTGCGCAATACCGACTTTAAGACCTGCAAGATCAATCTTCTCCAAAGGTAGTGGCGCTTCACCGGCCATAATCGCATCAGCATCCGCACAGGCAGCAACGGTCTTGGCCAGAGGCCCGACGGAATCGAGTGTTGGCGATAGTGGGAACGCACCTTCCAGCGAAACACGGCCATGCGTCGGTTTAAAACCAACAACGCCATTCAAAGCTGCCGGAATACGAACAGAACCGCCGGTATCAGAACCAATGGCAATATCACATGTACCCTCACCGGCGCTGACAGCAGCACCGGACGACGAACCGCCGGTCACCAGACTTGCATCATAAGCATTGCCCGGAACCGGATAATGCGGATTGAGCCCCGTTGCAGTGAAGGCAAACTCCGTCATATGCGTTTTACCGATGATAATTGCACCGGCTTTACGCAAACGCTCAACAATCACCGCATCTTTGCCCGCAGGTTCAGCCGTTTTACGAATGATAGAACCTGCAAGGTTTGGCTCCCCCGCCACATCAAACAAGTCTTTAATAGATACAATCTTGCCATCTAAAGGCCCGAGGCTTTCGCCGCGCGCTGCACGCTGATCGGCTGCATCAGCCTCAACGCGTGCTGTATCCGGATAAAGCTTCACATAAACCGCTTCCGTGGCTTTGCGTTCTTCAAGACGTTTTAAAATTGCATCCAGTCTTTGACGTGCCGACAATTCAGTGCCCTCAGTTTTCATAACAGTCACGATATCACTCTTATTATATTAAAAGGCCACGAGCCGTATGCCGGTTCATGGCCTTTTCACTCTCTATATTATGTATCTGCCCCAGATTTCATCACTGAGCGATAAAGCGGACTTTATGGCTATCCGCTACCGGCAAAAGTTCTGTGACCGGCGGCACGGTATAAACATCATGCTTACCGAATTCCCGCGGATAATAATCATATCCGGCAGGCGGAGGCGGTGCATCATCCATCCCCGTGCGTTCTTCACCGCGAACGATTGCAAACGGGTCAGGAATAGCCCCCATCAATCGCCGTGTATAAGGATGTGTCGGATTGGCAAACACATCCTGCCACGGACCTTGTTCCACCACCTGACCGAAATACATCACCGCAACGCGGTCACTCATATGCTCAACCACACTCAGATCATGGCTGATCATTATATATGAGAGTTGCAGTTCATCCTTCAGTTCCAGCAACAGATTAATAATCTGTGCGCGGATCGATACGTCCAGCGCCGAAACCGGCTCATCCAACACCACAACTTTCGGATTGAGAACCAGCGCGCGGGCGATACCGATACGCTGTCGCTGACCGCCGGAAAATTCATGCGGCAAGCGTTTAGCCTGCTCTGGTTTCAGCCCGACAAGCTTCATCGTATTCTCAACACGGTCATTGAGTTCCGATTTTGTCGTTACACCTTGCAAGCGCAGCGGTGCGGCAAGCGAGGTGTAAATCGTCTGGCGCGGGTTGAGCGACGCATAGGGATCCTGAAAAACCATCTGCGCCATCTGCGCCCGTTCAAGACGGCTCGGCCCTTTTTCTCCAGTAATTGGCTTACCTTCAAAATAAATCGTGCCCGAAGTCGGCTTTTGCAGGCCAAGAATTGTCAGCGCCAGTGTGGATTTACCGCAACCGGATTCCCCCACAATGGAAAGACACTCGCCTTTATGCAGATCAAGGCTGAAATTATTGACCGCACGAACGGCCTGTGTCGAAGCACGAAACAGACCGGCCGTTACCGGAAAATGAACATTGAGATTATCAATACGCAACAGCGGCGTGTTCTGATCACTCATGATGATAGCACCTCACGAATCCGCGTTTTGTTTCTGCATCCGCAGTCTTGACGATCGAATGCTCGAGAGCTGTCTGCGGCGGCACTTTGCTCAGGCAGATATCGGTTGCCCGCTCACAGCGCGGCTGAAACCGGCAGCCTTTCGGGAAAGCTGAAATAGATGGCACGACACCATCAATTTCCTGAAGCCGTTTACGTTCTTCCGGCTTGCGTTGCCCCAGAACCGGCAAGGAACTCAACAGACCGTGCGTATAGGGATGCGCAGGATGCCCAAACAAATCCGCTACATTCTGCTCTTCCACCAGATGACCGGCATACATAACCCCGACACGCTTGCACATTTTAGCAATCACACCAAGATCATGACTGATCATCAGCACGGAAGTTCCGCGTGATGAGCACAATTCCTGCATCAATTTGAGGATTTCTGCCTGAACTGTCACATCAAGTGCGGTTGTCGGCTCATCCGCAATCAGCAAATCCGGATTACAGGCCAGTGCAATAGCAATCATCACACGCTGGCGCATGCCGCCGGACATCTGATGCGGATAGTTTTTCACACGGCTTTCCGGTGCGGGCACATGCACCTGACCTAAGGCTGCAACGGCTTTCTTCTCCGCTTCATGCCATGTCGCGCCCTGATGAAGCACAAACATTTCCGCAATCTGCCGTCCCACTGTTGCCAGCGGGTTGAGTGCTGTCATCGGCTCCTGAAAAATCATCGCAATGCGACTGCCGCGCAATTTGCGCATGTCGCGACTGCTTAACTTCCGCAAATCCTGTCCTTTAAACAGGATTTCACCGGAGCTGACCTCCAGCGGACGGTTCAGCAAACCCATAATCGAAAGCGAAGTAATGGATTTACCGCAACCGGACTCCCCGACCAGACCGAAAGTTTCACCCGCGCCAATTGAGAATGAAACATTCTCAACCACGTTAAAGCGGGTTTCACCAGAAACCATATCAATATGGAGGTTTTTAACTTCTAAGAGTGGTGCATCGCTCATGATTTGCGGCTCCTCATATGCGGATCCAGCACATCGCGCAGGCCGTCACCAAACAGATTGAGCCCCAGTACTGTAAAGAAAATTGCAAGCCCCGGGAAAATAGCTGCCCATGGTGCAATCGCAATCAACTCTCGTGCATCAGTCAGCATACTGCCCCAGCTCGGGAATGGCGGACGAATACCAAGACCGAGATAGGAAAGCGCTGCTTCTGCCAGAATAGCATCGCCCATGCCGAGCGTACCGATCACCAGAATAGGCCCGATCATATTTGGCAAAATCTGGGTAATCATAATGCGGATATCGCTATAGCCCAGTGTTTTTGCTGCCTGCACATAGCCCTGTTTTTTAAGAGACAGCGCAGAGGAGCGGGCAATACGACAGGTCCATGACCAGTTGGTCAGACCAAGTGCGATCAGCAGGCTGCCAAGACCAGGGCCGAGGATCGCCATAATTGCCAGCGCGAAGATCAGTGACGGGATCGACAGCATGACATTGGTCAGACCACAGACAAAATCGTCCCAGCGTCCGCCAAAGTAACCGGCAGAAATGCCCATTGTCAGGCCGATCAGCGTATTGATGATCTGCGAGACGATACCAACAGTCAGCGAAATCCGTGCACCATAGAGCACACGGCTGAACACATCGCGACCTTGCGCATCAGTGCCGAACCAGAAATCACCGTCCGGCGGCAGTTCCGCATTGATCAGATCGGCATCCAGCACCGGATCATAATGGGCGAGTAAAGGAGCGAAAATACCGGCGGCCAGAATAACCACACAGAGCACTCCGCCGAATAACAGATTGAAACGTAATCTCATGGCGCTACTCGTGGCTGATGCGCGGATCAATGACCGCATAAAGAATATCGACAATCGTATTGATGATCAGGAACCATAATACGATCATGAGGATAGCACCCTGCACCACCGGAATATCGCGCATCGACACGCTGTCCACCAGCAGAGAACCAAGCCCCGGCCATGAAAACAGTTTTTCGATCACCACGGCTGCGCCCATCAGCGAGCCGAATTGCAGACCGACAGTGGTGATAATCAGAACCAGCGCATTACGCACCAGATGCCATGTGACAAGACGATAGGCATTCATACCTTTGGAACGGGCGGTACGGATAAAATCCGCGCCCATCACTTCCAGCACTGCAGCACGGGTTGTACGTGCCAGCAAAGCCAACGGCGCAACACTTAAGGTTACTGCAGGAAGAATAAGATTGCGGATACCACCGTCACCATAGCCAAAGCTCGGCAACCAGCCCAAAGTCAACGCGAAGAAATACATCAGCAGCAGACCGAGCCAAAACTGCGGCAATGACAGGCCGGAAACCGCGCCAATCATCGTAATTGTATCTAATATGCTGCCGGGTCGCAGAGCTGCGATAAAGCCAAGCGGCACACCGATCAGAACCGCGAGTGTCATTGCGGCAATCGCCAGTTTCATGGTCGGCCACATCCGCTCCGTCAGCACCTGCGTTACCGGCTGACGGGTGCGAAATGATTTGCCTAAATCAAACTGCACCAGATTAACAATATAAGAGCCGAACCGTTCATAAACCGGCCTGTCGAGACCGAATTCCTTGTTCATCTGCTCAACGACTTTAGGGTCATTACGCCCTTTACCGTCGGCAATCTGACTGGACGTAAAACTGCCCGGAATAACACTGAAAATGACGAAGATAATCAGAGACACCGCCAGAATGGTCGGGATCATCTGCAACACTCGTCTGATAATAAATCGAAGCAACCTGTGTGCTCCTTCCTCCGGTATATCGGGGAAACGGAACCATCTCTGCAAGCCGTCAATCACACCGATTGATTATGCTCCGCTTCAGGATGATACCGATATGCGACAAAACTAAACTTCAGACCATGCGCGGAAAGCTGAAACAACGCTCCGGTCCCATGCCCTGAAGACTGCAACGGAGCCGGAGAACGGATAACCGCTCTCCGGCACGCCTCATAATCAGACCTGATTGCGCTTAGCGGCCGGCTGGCACGCTGTCGTCAACCCAGAGTTCCTCATAAGACTGAATTGCAAGTTCGGCAGAGTTTGGCTGCAGGCCATGCAGCCATGGCTGATAGGCAATGACCGCTTTGTTATAGTTGAAGAACCAGAACGGCGCTTCATCCTGCAGGATATTATTGGCTTTGCGCAGCAATTCGTTGCGCTCTTCCTCAGATTTGGTCTGCTGCGCAGCCTCATACAACTTGTCAAATTCAGCATTGTTGAATTTGGTATAGTTACAAGACGACTGCGGTGTTTTGGAATAGAAGCACTGCAGCGCAGTCAGAGGATCCGGACCACTTTCCAGCGACCAAAGGAAGGACTGGAAATCGCCGCCCGGCACAACTTCAGACAGAACAGCTGCTTCAACCGGCTTGGTCTTCAGCTTGATACCGACTTTTGCCAGCATCGGAATGATGGCTTCCGCAATGGTCAGACCATAGCTTTCATTCTGCGTTGCAGTGACTTCAAATTCAAAACCATCCGGATAACCGGCTTCAGCAAGCAGAGCTTTCGCTTTTTCCGGATCATAAGGATATGCTTTAGCATCCTTATCAAAAGCCGGTGAAGACAGCGGCAACCAGCTCACAGCACGGTAGGCTTTGTCTTTTGCCAAACGTTTGATGATCAGATCGGAGTCAATTGCGTAATTGATCGCCTGACGTACACGTTTGTCCTGCAGCGGCTTAACATCCGCGTTGAAACCCATAGCGCGGGTATAAACTTCAGCCACTTCCAGAATGTTTTTCGACAGTTCCGGATCAGCTTTATAGGTCACATATTGTGCAGGTCCGAGAACCGAAACATCCACTTCCTTGTTACGGAAAGCAACGTCACGGGCTGCGGCTTCACCCATCAGCATAATATTGATCTTGTCAGCATAAGGCTTGTCTTTGAGATAGAACTTATCCCATTTCACAACGGTCAGACGTGAGCCCGGCACATATTCCGAGAATTTGTAAGGTCCAAGACCAATCGGATTGCTCTTGAAGCTGTCTTTGTCCGCTTCGCCGTCCGGATAAATCACAGTGCTCGGCTGCATGAAAATAAAGCCCGGATTCAGTGCTTCATTCAATGTGATTTCGAGCGTGAAATCATCAACCTTTTTCAGGCCTTCGATTTCCTGAGCTTTGCCTTCGGAATAAGCATCAGCGCCTTTAATATTGCTGACATAGCGGGCACCGGTATAGGCTTTGCCCGGTGTCATCGCACGCTTATAGCTGTAGATGATATCATCTGCAGTCATCTGCTTGTCATTATGGAAAAATGCATCCTGACGCAATTTGAAAGTATAGGTCAGACCGTCTTCCGAAGCGCTGACTTCCGTTGCCAGATCAAGCTGCGGCTTGTTGGCTGTGCCATCCCATGCATAAAGACGACGATGCAGTGCCTTGGTCGGAAATTCGTCCTGCGTTGCAGTTGTTGCCTGATTATCCAGCGTACCGAAGCTCGAACCGTAAGGCGCAACAAAATTAATCGTGCCGCCTTTGCGTGGCTCTTCAGCTGACGCGTTCATGGCAACACCGGCCAGTAAAGATGCCGCCATTGTCGAGATTAAAGCTATGCGTTTAATCATTGAGAATATCCCCTCCTCAGAATTTATCCCTGGTTCTGACCATGTTCTCCGTTCCATGATCAGAACCTTTCTTTGCATCCCGCTTTAGCGGGTGTAGACAACCTCACCGCCACGCAATGTCATAATGCATTGCGTCTCGCTGAGAATTTCCTCCGGTGTTGCTTCCAGCATATTGCGCGAGAACACGGCAATATCCGCAACCTGACCTGCAACCAGCTTACCTTTCACCGTCTCCATTTTCTGCGAGAAGGCGCCGTATTCCGTATAGACCTGCAAAGCTTCCTCAATGGAAACACGCTGATTTTCATCCATTACAGTGCCTTTCCATGTCTTGCGGGTCAGCATTGTATAGATATTCGGGAACGGGTTCGGGTGGCAGACAGGGCTGTCACTGCCGGTGGCCGGTTTGAAACCAAGATCACGCCATGTTTTCAGCGGATAGCTCGGGCGGGCGCGTTCATCGCCCAGCACAGAAATATAAGCATCGCCGAAATCATAGATGAAAACCTGCTGCGGGCACGGATAAATACCGGCTTTGAGCATACGCTGATGCTGGGCATCGCTGGAAAAACCGCAATGTTCAATACGGTGGCGACGATCCGGATCAGGATAGGCTTCCAGTGCTTTTTCATAGGCGGTAATCAGCTGTTCAATCGCCATATCACCGATCGCATGACAGGCAAGCTGATAGCCTTTGGCATGGGCATCCATCACCATCGCCTGCAAATCTTCATCACTGAGAATCTGCACACCGATATTATTCACGTCATCGCCGTGATACGGCACCGACATCCATGCGGTTTTACCGCCAGCGGAACCGTCAAGGAACAGTTTCACCGCACCGACAGTCAGCATATCATCACCGACACCGGAAACCAGCCCGCTCTCATAGCATTGCGGCACTACCGATTTACCCGGATCGCCGAGCAGCACCAGCCATGTGCGTACCGGCAGGCGGTTATCACGCTTGGCAATATTATAGGCGCGGATTTCCTTATAACCGGCGATCTGACCGACCGCCGCATCCATGCAGGAGGTAATACCGTAGGACAGCAGCATATTACCGCCGTCTTCAATGGCTTCGATAATCTGTTCTTCGCTTGGCTCAGGAATAACAGCGCGTACCAGATCCTGCGCATTCTCTGCCAGCATGCCGGTGATTTTGCCGTTTTGCTGCTCGATCAGGCCACCTTCCGGCACCGCTGTGTTTTCATCAACACCGGCGAGCTTCAAGGCATAGGAATTGGCAATGGCCACATGGCCGCAGGCGCGGGTCAGATAGACCGGATGGTCAGGCGCTGCCTGATCCAGCTCGGATTTATGCGGATGACGGCCAATATCCAGTTTGGTCTGGTCATAGCCACGCGCCAGAATCCACTCGCCTTTCGGCAAAGTTGCTGCTTTGGCGCGGATCGCTTCCTGCAAATCAGCCAGTGTCGGCAATGCGGCAGGCGTTGCATCAATCCGCTTCAAAGACAGGCCGGTGGAAATCAAATGTAAATGCGCGTCATTCAGGCCGGGAGTGGCAAATGCGCCTTTGAGGTCAACAAGCTCTGTTGTCTCGCCTTTAAGCTGCAAAATATCTGCGGCTTTACCGGCGGCCAGCACTTTACCCTGCCAGATGGCCAGAGCTTCAACAGTGCCCTCTTCATAACCGCACCAGATGGTACCGTTGTGTAAAATTTTGTCGGCAATAATCATCCCGCTCGCGGCCATGATGTGCCCTCCCCTTTCATGCTGCTGCAGGCTTGTTACATCGCTTCTCCGGCGTGCAATACCATGCAGTATTATCGTCATTTCCCGTATGCCGGTTCACCATGCACTCTTTGACAGAATGGAAAGCTCCGGCACTTTTTCAATCGTTTACAAGAGCCAATCATTATACGAAATGAAAAGCAAGCTGCGCATTTGTTAAAATTAAGCGTTATTTTTACGTCGTTTTGCGCAATTAAGCTGCAATTTAACGATTTTTATTTTTGATCAGCGCTTGTATGCAAGTACCACATAAAGCCATGCAGAAATTCGATAGATATATCACGAATCTGCCATATGAATTATGAGCAGATTCGTGACTTTCTATCTTTAAACGAGGCTGGATTTTGCCAGCAGATGGAAGAAACCAGCGCCACGTTCAAGGATTTCATCGTTGAAATCATAACGGCTGGTATGCAGCCCGCTACTGTCACCATTACCAAGGAAAATATAGGCACCCGGCACGGCTTCCAGCAGGAAGGAGAAGTCCTCACTGCCCATCATAGGCACATCAAGCTCTTCAAATGAGTCTGCGCCAAATCCGGCAATCGCCACATCGCGCGCCAGCTCATAGGCCTGCTTGTTATTGATCGTTGCCGGATAACCGACAGACCAGTCAAACTGCACATCCGCCTGATAGCTCTTTGCCTGAAAACGGGCAATTTCCTCAACGCGTTCACGCAATGCAATCCGCACAGACGGATCAGTTGCCCGCATCGACAGTTCAAGCACAGCTGTATCCGGAATGATATTGTTGGCAGAGCCGGACTGGAAAGAACCAACCGTTACCACGGCAGGCTGATGTGGCGAAATATTACGGGAAACCAGTGTCTGCAATGCCATCACAATACTGGAGGCCACAACCACCGGATCAACGGTCAGTTCCGGCATCGCGCCGTGACCGCCACTGCCTTTGACCGTCATTGTCAGCACATCAATAGAGGCTGCCATAGCACCCGCTTTAGCCGAGAACATCCCCGTCGCCAGACCCGGCATATTATGAATGGCAAAAACCTGCTCGCAAGGGAAACGGTTAAACAGCCCTTCTTCGACCATCATTTTTCCGCCGCCGAAATTCTCTTCTGCCGGCTGGAAAATCAGGTGAACCGCACCGTTAAAATCCGGATCCTGCGACAAGGCATAGGCCGCACCCAGCAGCATTGCAGTATGACCGTCATGGCCGCAGGCATGCATCACGCCTTTATGCTGGCTCGCATAAGGCAGGCCGGTTTCCTCCAAAATCGGCAGTGCATCAAAATCAGCGCGAAAACCGACAGAGCGATTGCTGTTACCGCGACGCAACGTGCCGATAATACCGGTCTGCGCCATTCCGCGCGTGACCTCAAATCCCCATTTCTGCAAATGCTGTGCGATAAATTCTGATGTCTTGAATTCCGACAATCCGATTTCCGGCATCGCATGTAACTGATGACGGATATTAATCAGCTCCGGCAGAAAACTGCTGAAGTCAAATTTGCTCATTTTCTCACTCCCGAAATGCACAACCGCTCCGGTATGTGCATTTTATATATCAGTCATTTTCCCGCACAGAGCCGCATCACAGCACGATCAACAGGTGTTAAAAGAAGGCGCTCCCTTTTAACAACAGGCAAGTTTCCACGACTCTCATCTGTTGTAAAACGATGTCATGCCGGAGCAAAGCTCTTTTATAAAAAGTTTTCGTCAGATTTTATATTACAGCGCTTTCGCTTTGCTCTTGCCGCAACTGCTGACCTCTCATAAAGATTAAATCCTGCATAAAGACGGGCAAAATCCGCAAACTTGCAGACACGGCTTTTTCATCGAAACTTGTTGTCACCGGAGCAGAATGTGCGTTTTTCAATCAGCCTGATGTCTGCAGCTCTTCTGACCCTGTCGGCCTGTGCATCCAAGGATGTCGGCCCAATCAACAGTCATGAAACCACGATCCACAGCAAGAGAACGGATTATATTGCCGATCACGGCAATGACGGCTCCACCGTTGTGGCACTGGCTTTTTCCGGTGGCGGCACGCGCTCTGCGGCTTTTGCCTATGGGGTATTGCAGGCACTGGATGACATCGTCATTGATGAATATCCCTATAAACGCCGGTTGATTGAAAATGTAAGACTGGTGTCCGGAGCATCCGGCGGTGCCGTTGCCGCTGCCTATTACGGCATGACCGGCCCTGATCATTATCGTGATTTCCGCGAGAAATTCCTCTATCGCAATGCCGAAGCGGGGCTGCGCACTTCATTGCTGCCACCAGAAAATGTTGTACGGGCAATCGGCGGCGGTTTGAATGACCGCAACGGACTTTCTCAATGGCTGGATGCAAATCTGTTTCACGGCAAAACTTTCGCCGCACTCAGACGCAGCGATGCGCCGACAGTCTGGATCACCGCTTCCGATATTTATAACCGCACACCGTTTCATTTCACCTATGACACTTTCGATGCTCTGTGCAGCGATCTGGACAAAGTCCGCCTTGCCGATGCGGTCAGTGCCTCGGCTGCTGTCCCTGTGGCTTTTGCACCGGTTGTGGTGTCAGCCAATCAGAAACAATGCAATTATCAGCCACCGCAATGGCTGAAAGACACGCTGACCAATCCGGATGTTTCCCTGCGGCTCAATGCCTATGCACGCAGTCTCTATGCCTATCGCAATGATCCGCAGCAGCATTACATCAAACTGCTCGACGGTGCGCTGACCGATAATATCGGCGTCACACCTTTTGCTCTGGCGCGTGCTGCAGCCAAAAACCCGCATGGCCCTTTATCTCCGGCAGAGGCTGTGAAACTGCGCAAACTGATTTTTATTGTCGCCGATGCCGGAACGGAAGGCGAAGAGCCATGGGTTAAAACCGTTCACGGCCCGATTTTGCCGGAAGTCGCTGCGGCAACGGCCTATACTGCGATCTCCGCTTCGGTACGCGATGGTTTTGATGCACTGAAATTCGCCACCAACCAATGGCAAAAAGAACTCATTGATTATCGTTGTTCTTTACCGCTGACAAAGGTCAAAGAATATCGCGGTAATTTGCAGGGCTGGAATTGCAAAGACCTGTCGCTGATTGTTGAAGCGGTGAGCTTTCGTGATCTGGATGGACCGACCCAAAATAATCTCAACAAGATTCCGACCCGTTTCAAGCTGCCGAAACAACAGGTTGATCTGGCTGTCGCCTCCGGACACAAGGCCGTTATGCAACATGAAAGAATCCAGAATGCCATTCTCGACATTCAGAAATTTGCCGATGTCAGGAAGTCAGAACAAGTCTCTCCTGTGAAACGAACAGCCGCATTACCTGTTTTCCATTAAACGCGCCGTAGTTTATAATCAGCGGCCACGGCCTCCAATATCCGGTTATGACAATGCAAGATCTTTTCTCGAACCTGATCCCCGCTCTGCCTGAACAGGAAACGCTCGCCGAAGGTGCCGTCTTATTGCGCGGGGAAGCTCTGAGCCGTGAAAGTGACTTGCTCGCCGCGCTTGCACAAATAACCGCGCGGGCTGCGTTCCGGAATATGGTAACGCCGGGCGGCTTTACGATGTCTGTTGCGATGACCAATTGCGGGCCGCTTGGATGGGTCAGCGACCGCAACGGCTATCGCTATAGTCCGGTTGACCCGCTGACCGGTGAAAACTGGCCAACAATGCCGGAGTGTTTTTTTAAGCTTGCACAAGATGCGGCAGCCAAAGCCGGTTATCAGAATTTCATACCGGATGCCTGTCTCATCAATCTCTACGAGCCGAAAAACAAACTCTCACTGCACCAGGACAAAGATGAGAAAAGTCCTGAACATCCCATTGTCTCAGTCTCGCTGGGACTGCCAGCTACATTTCAGTTTGGCGGCTTGAAACGCACCGATCCGGTGCTCAAATATGCTTTACAGCATGGTGATGTCGTCGTGTGGGGCGGGCCGTCGCGTCTCTATTATCACGGAATTACCCCATTGAAAGATGGTGAACACCCGCTACTTGGCCGCGCCCGCATCAATCTGACCTTCAGAAAAGCCGCCTGATTTGAAAATAAGATTTGCAGTGCAGAGATAAAACGCACGCTATAATCTGGAACATATCGCATCTTCGCAGGCGCTAAAGAGTCCATATGGCAGCGACATGCTCTGGAAAGGAATGATCGTGAACAAGCACATCAGTCTTCACACACAAGCGCTCTGCGATGATCCGCGCTGGCAGGCTGTGCTGGAACGCGATCCGGATGCTGACGGCCAGTTTGTCTATGCTATCAGCACCACGGGCATTTATTGCCGCCCGACCTGTCCTTCGCGACGGCCAAAGCCTGAGCACACACAAATTTTCGATCAGCCGCATCAGGCTGAAAAAGCTGGCTATCGACCTTGCCTGCGCTGTGTTCCACAACGGTTGGAAACATTGCAGCAGCAGCAATCCCGCCTCGTTGAAGAAGCATGCCGTCTGATCCGTGATAATGAAACGGCACCGGATCTGAGCAAGCTGGCAGAACATGCCGGTTTCAGCATGTCCCATTTTCACAAGCTGTTTAAACAAGTGACCGGCATTACACCGAAAAAATATGCCCAGTCCCTGCGCCTTGAAAAACTCGAACAGGAACTGACGAACAACAAAACCTCCGTTACAGAGGCGATTTACAATTCAGGCTATAATGAAAGCAGCAACTTCTATGCTTCCAGAAACAGGCTTTCAGGTATGACAGCATCAGCACACAAAAAAGGCGGCACCAATATCGTGCTTCATTACGCCATCGCGCCTTGCTCTTTAGGCAAAGTGCTGGTTGCCGCCACCTCCAAAGGCATCAGTTCTATTTTGCTTGGGGATGATGACAATGCTTTATTGGATGATTTGAGAAAGCGCTTCCCGAAAGCTGAAATTACAGCGAGCGGGGAAGAGTTTACAGGCATGCTTCAGAGCTGCGTTGCATTTATCGAACAACCGCAACCACATTTCGATTTGCCGCTGGATATTCACGGCACGATTTTCCAGCAAAAGATCTGGCAGATTTTACGCCAGATCCCACCAGGCGAGACTGTGAGCTATGCGGAACTTGCCCGCCTTGCAGGTATGCCGAAAGCGGCAAGAGCGGTTGCCGGTGCCTGTGCGGCCAATCCGGTAGCCGTTATTGTACCCTGCCATCGCGTGGTGCGGAATGACGGCGGCCTGTCCGGCTACCGCTGGGGTGTGGAGCGCAAACGGACTTTGCTCTGCAAAGAAAAAATCACGGCTGATGATTAAAGCATTTCACAGTCAGGCCGGTTCAATCTGACGCCGTGATAATGCAATAAACTAAAGAATCTAAACGGCAGCACATGTGCTGCCGTTAGATTTTCAAACAATCAATGCTGCGCGAAGACAGAGCGCTCGGTTTTAGAGAAGCGGATGACCTTATAAGGCTCGGTCATTCCGCCCTGCTCCATTCCCGGAGAGCCGACAGGCATGCCCGGCACGGCCAGACCTGATTTCTCACCGCCTTCAGCCAGCAGTTTTTCGATATCCTGTGCAGGCACATGACCTTCAATAACATGGCCGTCAATAATAGCTGTGTGGCAGGATTGCAGGTCATCAGCCACACCATACTTGGCTTTGACCGGTGCAAGATCTTCAATATTATGCTCTTTGATCTGGAAGCCCGCGGCCTTCATATGATCGCCCCATGCACCGCAGCAACCACAATAAGGCGATTTATACAGCTCAACAATCTTGCTCTGCTGAGCCAGAGCGGTTGAAGCCATACCGGTCATCATCAGTGCGAAAATACCGGCACCAGCGACATATTTAAGGTTCATATCAGAAATCCTTTTCTCAAAAAGCTGCCAAATTCCTTATGCGCTGAACAACAGCACACTAAACACTGCAAACAGCGCCAGATGTAAAACACCCTGAATTGGCGATGTTCTCTGTCCGATAAAGCTAAAGGCTGTCAGTGCAACAGTGAGCAAAAACAGGATCGTTTCAACGCCGGAAATGCCCATCGTCACGGTTTTATTCATCACCAGACCAATGATCAGCACCGCCGGAACCGTCAGGCCGACAGTCGAAACAAAAGCACCGAGACACAGATTGATCGCGCGCTGCATTTCATTATTCAGCGCCGCCTTGACGGCTGTAATGGACTCCGGTGTAAAGACGATAATCGCAATCAGCACGCCGCCAAGAGCAACCGGAGCATTGACCGTCTCAATGCCATAATCGATCAGAATAGCCAGATCATGTGCCAGCAGAACAATCGGCAGGATCATCGCGATCAGCAAGACAGAGCGAATGAGAATTGCGCGCTTGTCCAGCACGGACGGAGCCTCATCCTGCTGCACTGTCTTGGATGCACCGCCAGCCGGAACAGCCATACAACCGGAAACCGGCTGCACAAACAAACGGCTGTAATTACCGATCTGCATCCAGAGAAATACAGCATAGACCACAATCGTAATGGCCGAGAATGCAATGGCTTGTATGAAATTGAATTCACCGGCACCGGACACATAATTCGGCAAAACCAGAGCAAGACCAGTGAGCATTGTAATCAGGGAAAGATAGCTGACTGCCCCCTGTGCATTATATTCCTGTTCGCGATATCGCAGCCCGCCAACAAGCAAACAAAGACCTGTCACCAGATTGAGAATGATCATCATTACCGAGAAAATAGCATCACGACCAATAGTCGGAAATTCACCCGGCCCGAGCAGAACCGAAGCGATCAGGATCACTTCAATCGACACAATCGACAGTGTGAGAATAAGCGTGCCGTAAGGCTCGCCCAATTGATGCGCAAGGTGATCGGCTTCGCCTACCACACCAAATGAGGCCATCACGATCGTCGCAAACAGCACCATAAAGCAGATAACTGCAATTGTATTATCAAATGGCTCTGCCAGCCATTGCTTGCCCCAAATGGCAAAAACAACAACCACAGACCATGCAATCAACAAGCGGATCAGTGTCAGTTTCGGGAACAACGAGCGCAAGGATGCAGCTTCGTGTTCCGCAGACAGGGTTTTATTTTCAGATGGTTTTATCATCAGGCCCTTATTCTCCATCAAGTCAGCGCATCATAAAACCAATCAGTTTCAGCATAGATGCACATTATTTAAATGGTCAAAGCCAGTCAGCTCTGAACCGGATAGAGGGGCCGTCCCCGGATGATACATGGCAGGTCGTCCTGCACTGAGCGTATATAGTGATCTGCAGCAAATTAGACAACCACTGCAATGGCGTCATTTTGCCCGCAAACAAGGCGCACCACACTCTAAACAGCCTTCAGCCATTTTCGCAAACGCCCGCAAGCATTATTGTAAGGAGATGAAGTATTAAACTGGATCATCCGCCCCATCGTCCATTTTTGATACCAGAGCGTGCCATAAAGCTCTTCACCGGTACGGCTTTCAATTTGCTGAATGATCTTCTCTTTGACGCTCTGCAAACGGGTTAACAGATCATCATAGGACAGCGCATCATAATCCGCGTAAAATTTCTGCGCCAACCGTCCCAGCTCATTCCATTTGAAACCTGTTTCCGGAAAGTCCACCCGCTCTCCGGCACTGTCTTTTTCCAGCCACTTTATCACCAGCTCATTCCAGCCAATGAGATAAGCAACCAGATCTTTGACGCTCATCTGCGTATTCTTCGCATGTCCTTCAAGGCTTTTATCCGTGACCTGATCCGCAGGAATTCTACTGAGAATACGTAGCAATTTTTCAAAATTTGTATGGATTGCCTTGTGCAATTCATCTTTCGTTTGCGGCACAGCCACGACTTGTCTCCAATGTTGATACGCGCTTAAAAAAACCACTACGACCGACAAGCATAAACCGGTCTAAACCTTATGCTTTAGCTGCCTCAAAACATACAAAAGGTTTAGAGCCGACATAGGCAATAAGGACATTCCATTTACAGGCTGGTCAAAAACACCAGCCAATCTGCTTATTCAGCTTAATCAATTTTCCAGCATTTCAAACACCGCAACATCAATACAATAAATGCCAGCAAAGCAGATCATGCTTTGTCAGCATAAGTCATCAAAGAAACAATCAAAGCCACACAAAGCCGGGCGTTTTACGCCCCGGAAAGGAGTTAGCTATGGCTAAACTGGGTATCCTATTGTGCGCCGGTATCATCAGCATCAGCGGCGGCAGTGCATTGGCACAGTCTTTTACAATGGACAATAATGCCAATTCCAATTCACTCTCCGGCGCAACCGCAATTGCGATCGGCAGTTCCAACACCTCGCCAAACCGGATCAGAACGACTGTTCCCGCAATTTCACCGGGATTGGTTGCGGCAGGCGTTCATTCCTGCGCAGGTTCTGCAAGTGCCGGTATCGGTGCAACAGGCTGGGGCTTCGGTATCGGCTCGACCTATGAAATGCGGGAATGTAACCGCCGCGCCTATGCCTCCGCTTTAGCAGGTCTCGGCCACCGCAGTGCCGCTCTTGATCTGGTATGCCTCAACAAGGAAGTCCGTGCCTCACTCAATGCAACCGGCATTGTCTGTCCCTCACAAGGAATAGCTGCCCGTCAGGTTTCCTATCGCACAACACCACAAGTTGCAGCGGCTGCGATGGCTGCTGCGGCACCGCGTGCACAACCTGCCCGCACACCGGTCGGCAACAAACGCACTTACTCAGCCAAAGCACTGGGTCTGAGCACAAAAGATCTGGAAGCCAAAGGCTGCACATTGCGCACTGATGCACAAAAAGGCCGCGCCTGGTTCTGCCCGCGTCCTGTGATGTAATCGAATATTTTGATTATGAAAATCAAATACATAACAAAAAGCTCCCCTTTCGAGGATCTAGCCTTCTGCCCATGACGTGCTTTGGCCTGCTCATGGGCAGCGGGGTATATCACCGGATATATCTGGCAAACGGGAGATTTGCCATAACAGTTGGAGGATTAAACAATGAAACGCGTTTTTGCTTTTTCAGCCGTTGCCGCACTGGCGCTCGCAGGCGCATTGCCTGCATCCGCACAGACCGTAGAATGGGGCGGCGGTTTCGTCGGTCAGTCTATGGGTAATTCTGCCGTCAGCGGCGGCGGGTTCCTTGGTGCCGGCTCAACAGCCCAAGGCTTCGGCACAACAAACGGATGGGCCACAACCACAGGTATCGGCGGCGGTGTCGTCGTTCCGGGCTTTGGTATCGGTGCATCCGGTTCACTCTATAGTTCGGGTATTTCCGGTCAGTCTGGAGCGCTGGCGAATTCAAACACCGGGTTTCTCGGCGGCTCGTCTGCCGCGAGTGCAACCGGTGGCGCAATGGGCTCCTCTTCCGGCTTTGTCAGTATCAAACCCTGACTATCAGTGGATTGTGTATTTTCTTGAGTCCGGCAGCAACAGCAACCGCAGGCATCCGGAAACATACGCATCCCCTTTAAAACATAAAATAACAGGAAGTTTTTATTTCTTCCGTTTCGAGAAGAATGAGAGTCCGATTCAATAGGATACCCGCTCTCATTCTGTAGGAGTGGAGAACATCCACTCCTACACAAATCCTCCGGGAAGAAAAATCAGAACAGATTTTGATAAATATTATTCAATTTATAGGCGACTTCAGTACGGTTCGTTGCGCCAAATTTTTTCATAATATTATGCATGTGAACCTTCACGGTGGATTCACTCATAGTCAATTCATAGGCAATCGTTTTATTGGCCTTGCCCTGACGCAATAAGTGAATGACCTGAATTTCACGCGCGGTAAATAATCCGCTTAAATCATGATTGCTGGTCTTTTGCGGTTGTGACTTTGCGGTGATACAGGTCGCAGGAATAAATATCCCGCCGGCCATGGCCAGATGCACAGCCTCCACGCAAATTTTCACACCAACAGATGTCGGGATAAATCCACGGACCCCGAGCTCTACCGCACAGACGACCTGCTCCCAGTCCTCACGTTCCGAGAGTAAAATGACAGGCACGGGATCCCAGTCGGCCTTGAGCGCTTTAATTTCAGCGCTGACATCCGGATCCGTCACTTTTCTCGCACCGATATGCAATAAAAGAACCCCTGCATTGATACGCGCAGTTTCGATGTCACCGCTCTCAGTACCGTCAAAACAGACAACAGGTAATCTGAGGCCTGTATTGAGCAAACTATGCCGTAAACATTCACGATCCAGATTGCTTTTGCAGATAAGTACAAGTCGTTGTTCCAGATTATGCTCTGCGATCATCATCTGACACTCCCCAACGCCTTCGGAAGCTGCTCTGTACTGCATCTCCCGCTCCTCCCCACTCTACTATATTGATTTTATATTATATATGATATTTTATATCATAATATATGCTTCGCATTGCGTAACAGCATCAGGATTGCTTAAACAAAAAGAATGCTGATAAACTGAATTATTGCTATATAGGATAGGCTTGTCCTTAATCTAAATTAACAAAACAGCCATCAGAAATATAAAAATTGGACTTTATCTACATAACGGGAACAGATTACTACATCTTTTGATCTAGAGCGTTTTACGTCCAAAACGGATTATGCTGCTCGCTCTCATTTTTTGTTTGGTCACATTATCACGACGTCAAGTGACCCCACTTAACTGTGAAATGCTCTGTTTTAAGGGGGCAGAAGATGCATAATGAACTGCACACTATCAATATAACCGTCAGTGCTCTGATTGATCTTCTCAAAGCACCGCCAATTTTAGCTGATTTCGAAAATATCGAGCTAAGAGCCCTTGCCTCGCTGCAGGTTGATGAGCGCCGCGTACAAGCCGACGGCACCATTATCAATCAGGGGGAGCGCATACGCAGTATTCATCTGGTGCAAAGCGGCTGGGGCTGTGTTTATCGTGACCTGTCTAACGGGGAAAGGCAGGTTCTCGATTTTCCTATGCGCAGCGATTTTGTCGGCTTAAGAACCGCTGCAGGGCGCAGTTATAATACGGTTGCTGCAATCACACCAATGACAGTTTTTGAAGTACCGCTCTGCTCTCTGGCCAATGCCATTCAGCAGGCACCGAAACTAAGCTTTATCCTGATCGAACTGTTTGCCCGCCAACGCTCATTGCTGATTGAGCATCTGACAAATGTCGGATGCAGAAGCGCTCTGGTCAGAACGGCGCATTTATTACTCGAACTTGGCGACAGGGCAAAAGCCTGCGGCATGGGAGATGACAAAGGCTTCGATTGCCCGATCACGCAATATCAGCTTGCCGATGCTCTCGGACTAACGCCTATTCACCTGAACCGGATGGTGCGTGAATTGCGGGAAGAAGGACTGCTGATGTTTAAAAACAGCAGAGTAGACTATTTAAATCGCAAGGCATTGATCGCTCTTGCTGAATATGACGGTGAATTTATGCATATGTCCGTGTTCGACAAAACCATGTCCTATACCGGAACACCGTTGCAATCATAAATATGCGCAACAAAAAAACCGGCCGGAGTTTACTCCGGCCGGTTCAAACCATGAAGGATTAACTGGCTGTTGTTTCCCGACGTCCGATACCAAGCAACTGATACAGCACAAGAGCTGCCAGTGTCGAAGTACCGATACCACCCAGAGCAAAATCACCAATGGTAACTGTGAAGTCACCGGCACCGAAAATCAGCGCGATACCAACGGTGAAGAGATTACGCGGATCAGAAAAATCAACTTTATTGACCACCCAGATACGCGCCATTGCCGACGCAATCAGACCGAAGACCGAAACGGCCAGACCAGCCAGCACCGGTGCCGGAATCGTCTGCAGAATTGCACCGAACTTAGGTGACATACTCAATGCCAGCGCGATGAAGGCTGCGATAACAAAGACGAGTGTCGAATAGACTTTCGTCATCGCCATGACGCCGATGTTTTCAGCATAGGTTGTTACACCAGTACCGCCACCGGAGCCAGAGATCATGGTTGCCACACCATCAGCAAAAAAACCGCGACCAATATAGCGGTCCATATTCTGACCGGTAATTGAACCAAGCGCTTTGATATGGCCAAGATTTTCAGCAACCAGAACAATGGCAACGGGTGCAATCAGCGTAATCGCAGGCCAGGTAAATTCCGGCTTCACAAAATGCGGCAAGCCAAACCATGCAGCTGAGCTTACAGCATCAAAGTTGATGCCCGGAACCAGCCCCATACCGTTACCAAAAACCAGCACCAGCACATAGCCAAATACCAGAGCCAGCAAAACAGCAACGCGGCGGGTCGCTCTCGGGCCATAGGCAGAAATAACCGCCATACACAGGACTGTCATCAATGCGATGATAATATGTGCATGCGTGCCTTTAAGCTGACCAACAGCAACAGGGGCAAGGTTCAAACCAATAGCAACACCGATAGCACCGGTCACAGCCGGCGGCATGAGTTTTTCAACCCAGCCGGTACCAACGCCCATAACAATCAGACCAATGATCGCATAAAGCGCACCACAGGCAATGATACCACCAAGTGCCAAAGCAATATTCGCATTGGGGCCACTACCGCTATAGCCGGTTGCAGCAATAACAACGGCGATAAATGCAAAAGACGAACCAAGATAACTCGGGACACGCCCACCTGTAATCAGGAAGAACAGCAATGTACCAATACCGGAAAAGAAAACCGCGACATTGGGATCAAAGCCCATGATCAGCGGAGCAACGATTGTCGAACCGGACATCGCAAGCAAGTGCTGAATCCCCATCGGCACAGCTGCGGCAGTCGGTAAACGTTCATCCGGTAATACGGTAATATTATCCGTCAAACGCCAGTTAGGAAAATAAGCCATCTTGTCCCCTTCATAAATGCTGATTTTCTTTAGCTATTTGTCATGAAGATTTCCACGATACTCGATATGCAGAATTAATTTTTATGTCATTATCGTATCGATAGGCACAACTTTTCACGCTGTGCATGGCATTGCACTTCTGCCTTACGGAAAGCAGCCTGCTCATATAGGGACAAGAAATAAAAATAGTAAAGTTTATTGTTTAGTCAAAAACTTGATACAACAGCTCTGATTATTCAATATTATGCAAAAAACAACTTAAAAACATGCCACAGTATAAGTTGTTCAATATGCCTTTCCCATTAGTGGTCTACGTTTAACGCAATATAGCTTGATCTTAACAAAGATGCTTTGCACGGCCATCATGTGGAGAATTAAGAGGAAGCATTATACCTTAATGCAATATTTGGGGTGTTAGCGCTCGCCACCATAACCACGGCGCTTCCAGTCTTGAAGCGGCATAATATCGGGCAATCCGCCACCAGCTTCATACCAGGAATCAACAGCCCAGCTCTGTCCTGACTTATCCTTAATCACAACAGTCCAATGTGGATAACGGCCATCGATGAAAGAACCGCGTGTCGTGCGCCGTTGAGGTGTATGATGCTTTAACCAGCAATACGTTTCCAAATAGTGCACTGACTATACGCAATACTTCTCGTTCGTCACCGGCACTTCGATTGGCTTATAATGAAGCATTCGCTCTCTATGGTCCGGGGACACAGACACTTCTGCCGCAAATCACATCAGAACGTGTCAAAGCTGCGATGCGTATTCTGCTGCCTTCTTTAGTGGAGGGTCTTCATGGTGATGAGCGTAATGTACTGCTGACATTGGCGCGAATGCTTTACACAGCTACGACTGGTCAGTTTACAAGCAAAGACCGCGCAGCCTTGTGGGCTATGGCGTTATTGCCTGAACCTTCTGCAGATGTATTGTCTTATGCTGTCTCGGCTTATTTAGGTGCGATTACTGACACTTGGTCTGAACGTCGGATTGAGGCTTTTGCTTTAGCTGATGATTTATCTCAGCGGATTTTGTGAATACCGGTGAGAAA
>UCCC01000015.1:0-155446 GCA_900470735.1 Hyphomicrobiales bacterium
TCGGCTGTGAGTTCTTCACCGGTTGTATCAAAGACTTGCGAAATAACCGGCAGTTCAGGCGCAGTCGTGTCAACTGTGATAGTCCAGCTGGACGACGGCACACCTTCATTCCCGGCTTTATCCGTGGACGTAACCGTAAAGACGTGTTCACCCTCAACCAAATCTTCAGCTGGTGTGAAGCTCCATGTGCCATTGGCGTTTGCTGTGGTCTCACCAATCAGCAAACCCTTGTCATAAATTTTAACGGTTGAGCCAGCTTCCGCACTGCCGCCAGATAGTTTTGGACGCACAGCGTCTGTCGTTTTACCATCAACCACATTGCCTTTAATCGAGCCGGTATCATCCACAATTTGTGCAATTACCGGTGCGTTTGGCGCAAGCGTGTCAACAGTGACAGACCAGATCGGAGAATAAGGGCCTTCATTGCCCGCCGCATCAACTGCTTTGATGCGGAAATTATGCGCACCATTCAGCAGATCACTCTCTGGCGTAAAGCTCCAGAGGCCGCCCGTAACTTCAACTTCACCAAGCAGCGTTGTGCCGTCATAGATACGTACAAGAGTAATGCCATCTATCGCTGTACCCGATACAACAGGGCGCGCGTCATTGGTCAGGCCACCATGTACTACATTACCGGTATGCGGTTCTGCACTGTCTTTAATTTCAGTAATTACAGCATCCGAAGCAACCGGTGCAGTTGTATCTACAGTCAGTGTGAACGGATCGGAACTTGAACCTTCATTACCGGCCGCATCAACGGTTTTAGCCACAAAGCTGTGACTGCCTTCCGCTCGCGCAGGGACATCAAAAGTCCAGTTCCCGTTCTCATCGGCCTGAACCTGACCAAGCAGGGTTGTGCCTTCATAGATGCGGATGAAACCACTTGGCTCAGCTCCCTTACCATTCAGGCGCGGGGTGGTATCATTGGTAAAGCCTTCATGCGCGACAGTACCAACATTCGGCTGCACGTCATCACTGGCATTGATAATAACCGGAACAAAGGCAGCATCCGGCGGTGTCACGTCAACTTCAATAGTCCACGGTGTAGAAGACGCGCCTTCATTACCGGCCTTATCCGTTGAAGTCACTGTAAAGACATGCGTGCCTTCAGTGAGAGCAGTTTCCGGCGTAAAGCTCCATGTGCCATTAGCATTGGCTGTAGTCTGGCCAATCAGCGTCGTGCCGTCATAAATTTTAACGATTGATCCGGCTTCAGCGCCCGAGCCTGAAAGCGTTGGCTTGGTGTCATCGGTGGTCTTGCCATTGGCAATAATGCCAGTGACAGAACCGACATCATCCATGATTTGCGCAATTGATGGTGCATTCGGCGCAACCGTATCAACATTCAGCTCAAAAGCCGTAGATGCTGCACTGGTATTGCCAGCCTTATCAACGGCCTTCATAGTTACACTATGCTTACCGTCCTGCAGATTAACGGCAGGCGTAAATTTCCATTTACCGTCTGTGCCGACAACGGTTTTACCGATTTCATTGCCGTTATCATAGAAATAGATGGTCGTACCGGCCTCAGCCCCCTCACCTGTAAATTCAGGCGTGGCATCATTGGTCCAGCCGCCTGAAGTCAGGGCAACCGAGCCACCATTCTCTTTTTCATTGTCAAAAACGGTTTTAACCGCCGGTACCGGCGGTGCAACAGTATCAACGGTGAAGACAAATTCCGCACTCGGTGCGCTTTCGTTCTTCGCTTTATCCGTCGCTGTGAAGGTGATTTTATGCTCACCCTCCGCCAGAGCCGTCGTTGGACGGAAGGTCCAGTTACCCTGCGCATCAGCTTTAGTCGTACCGATAACAGTTGTACCGTCACGGATCGTAATTGTTGAATTTGGCTCAGCCTTACCGCTCAGTGTCGGGCGGGCATCATCAGTCACGCCTTTTTCAGCAATCTTGCCAGTGATCGGTCCCACTTCATCAGTGTAAGACAGACCATCCGGTTTGCCCGGTGCGACTTTATCAATATATTCGACGACTTTTGGCAGACTGCTTTTACCATTCGCATCTGTCACAATCGCAGTAACATTGCCTGTTTCCTGCGGCTTAAGCGAAGTCGTCGAGAATTTACCATCTGCGCCGGCAACCACAACACGACTGCTGCCATCCGGGAATGTGACTGTAACGCTGGAACCTGCAGCTGCAAGACCAGAGGCTGTAACAGTTCCGTCCGCATTGGCTTTGGTTGTCAGATCCGGCGATTTTGGTGCAGGTTTTTCCGGTGTACCACCACCGCCGTTACCACCGCCACTTCCGCCGCTGCTACCACCGGTTCCGATACCGATCGCCGCCGCACCTAATGCGGCCAATGCAAGCAGTGTCGCATTATCTGACTCTGAGCGTTCTTCAGCGACAGTAAATGCAACTTCCGCGCCGGTTTCATCATCAAGAGGGATCGTTGATTGAATAGCCTTTACCGGCCACTCAGACCCATCATATTTATAAACCAATTCAAGCTTTTGCGTATCCTGAGCGGTAAAGAAGCCGCGAATACGAATGACCTTACCATTATCCTGATGAATAAGCAGGTCATTACCCGCACGCACATATTTAACAACGCTCGATGGGTCTATGGCGACATACACCATATTACCGGATTTTGTAACAGCATGACCTTCGCCACGAACAGAATTGGACGATGAGGAAACAGGCTTCTTGGCCATATCAGATAACTCCGGTTTAAAACCGGCAGGTAGTTTTAATGAGACCAGCACATCAGAATTGTAAAAAATACTTCCAAAACCAATGTATCCTCAGCCCTCATTCTTGCGACCTGCACAGAAAAAAGACCCACCAATAGCGATGGGAATACATGACCGGACTATATCCACATAAAAAACAGGTTGTATTTGACTCTAGATTCGTCAATTTTATTATTAGTCATTTCTAACCGATTATCTTCGAAAATGAGAGGATAAGACAGGAATCAATGTTTACTTTTTGTTAGCTATTAGCTCCTTATAAGAATCGACTCTTATTTATGAATCTTCGTAAACTATATATTTAAAAGCATTTTTTAATGTGAAATCGCGATGATTCAGCGATATGCCGCGTGACTATCTTGTTTATGAAAATATTTTTTAAAAACACAATGAGCGTATTCATTGTGTTTAATGCTAAGCGATTCAGATTTCCGACATTCATAAACAAACATGATTAACACGCATAAGTTGCAATTCTGACTCATAATATCAAAATTATACTTACTCGCTAAATCCGTCAGCAACACGACCTTGACACGTCAAAATAAAATCATGAGCGCTTATACTCCTGAGTCTCTCCTCCGCGTATCGGTGTTTACGGTACATGCCAATTTTGAGGATCAATCAAAGCAAAAAAAGCGCGAGGCATAGCCCCGCGCTTTTAAAATCAGCCTCGAAAAGTGTAATCGCTGCTATTCGTTGTATTCTTTCCGGAACGCAGATGGTGTCATACCGACCTCCCGTTTGAACGAAACAGACAAATGCGCCGGATCCGCAAAGCCGCAGGCAATTGCAATATGCGAAATAGGCAAGTCCTGCTGCCTCAACAATTCACGGGCATTACGAATACGCAACAGGTAAAGATAACGTGCAGGCGTACAATGCATGGACACCTTAAAGCGGCGAATAAAATTCGTCCGGCTTACACCTGCAATAACAGCCAGATCATTAATACCAATATCACTGGCCAGATTTTCCTGCATATATTCCAGGACACGGCGTAACTGGCTTGGCTTCAAGCGATCCACGGAGTGCTTGTAAAGCGCTTCGTTCGAGCTATCGACATATTTGCTCAGAAAATCCGCTACGAGTGCGCGCGCCAGATAATCTGTATGCAATTGATTTTTTAAAGCCGGCGTTGTCAATGTCCCTTTCAGGACACGCATCAACATGCTTAGGCTTGTATCGTTTTTAGCGAAGATCGGCAGCATATCAAACTGCCTTTCACTGGAATGATACAACTCTGATTTAACCTCATCCACAAGCGACTGCTTTAGGAAAATATGTACCGCTTGTACGGGGCTATCGACTTTTACCTCGACCGGCATATTCGTGCCTGCGACGCAAACATCATAGGGGGCTATAATTGATTGCTCTTCGCGGCCACCAAGCTTTCGGCCAACATGCGTAATGTTAAGCGCCATGGTGAACCACAAACCAGACATGGCACCATAGGTGAACTGATTAGGTTGCTCCTCAGTCAAAGCAACACAAATGTTTGATGACATCGGAATACTGTCACTCGACTTGAGAACAGTAACATTTTTATTTTCTGCTATGCTCGTTTGATCTACTGTAAAGCAATGATTGACTGACGCCGATTTAAAAACAGAACCAGTTTCGTGTAATGGTACAGATAGATTAGAGGATTCACTGTAAAAGGCGGTATGCATTCAGGATCCTTTAATAAGGGGGCGAACTAAGCTAAATTAGATCACGTTATATTCTTATATTCCAGACATAATTATACAAAAACATTATAAAAATATATAATTAATGCAAGTGTGCATAACCCCTGCAACACCCCGCTACAGCCATAGAACTTACATACCATCTAATTTAATTAATACTAAAATTAACATTTTGCAAGAAACAAGCTAAATTATTGAATATATTAGAGTAATTACGATTTCAAAAATTCAAAACATCTGTAAAAAAGCACAATTATTTTTGATACAAATTTAAAAATATGCAATATTTTAGCTAATCTGCATAAGACCAAAGTACGAGCTAAATTCTGCAGAAAAACAATTATTACCGGGCGTTACAGGTACTCCGTCGAAAATCTTTTTCTCAAAAAATCATGATTACAATCATTTCTCAGAGAATCACTATTACATTCAGTCAACCGGAGAGGCACTAAAAAACAGATGAAACTGAGTAACGCATTCCGGCAAAAATCAGTTTTGTTAAGTTTTTTGTAAGCGAGAACTTACTCGCAGTGTTTTTTAATTTTGTTGACAGTTATGTATATAATTATAATTCACATAAAATCTTCTGACTGACATTAGGCAAGATTATTTTTATTATTAGTCATGAAACATCATAACGAAAAGGGCCGCGTTTATCATAAACGCGGCCCTTTATTAAATCTTATAATACAGAATTACGCGCCGGCCATGACCGAATGCGCCTGCCCTGTTTTGCTCAGATCAGGAATAACAACAATATCACTGCCGTCACGCACATTATCATACAGATGCATCACATCCTGATTGACCATGCGGATACAACCCGAGGAAACAGACTTACCTATTGTCCAATATTCCGGTGAACCATGAATACGGTAAATCGTGTCTCTGCCGTCTTTATGAATGTAATGCGCACGGGCTCCGAGCGGATTGTTCAGGCCTGGTCCCATACCACCATTGGCGATACTGTATGGTTCAAGCGCAGGGTTACGTGCCACCATTTCATCCGGCGGTGTCCAGCGCGGCCATTTACGCTTATAGGCGATTTTAGCACGGCCGGACCAGGCATAACCGTCTTTACCAACGCCGATACCGTAACGGGTAGCACGGCCACCTGGTTTGATATGATAAAGATACTTATTCGGAGTATCGACAATCACAGTGCCCGGCTTTTCATCGGTCATGTAATCGACTTCAGCACGCCAGAATTTTTCCGGAATCTTCGATACATCGACTTCAGGGATCTGATAGCCTTCATCCCAAACCGCATAATACATCGGCGGTGTAACTGGTTTGACTTTATTAGCCGCCAATTCAGCAGCCGGACGCTTTGTTTCACCGGTTGACACACAGCCAGTCAAAGCAAGCGCACTGGCCCCCAACAAGAAATGACGGCGGGAGAATGCAAAATCAGACATTTATAGCTCAATCTTAATTGGTATTGACCCTGAATTAGCATGCCTGTCCTTAAGTCAGTCTTAAGGGCAATCACAGGATCTATCGCTTCATTCATTTATTTTGACTGAACAAGCCGGTACAAATGCTATGCACGCGTTTCATTCAGCAGTTCTAAAAAACCTGAATAGTCACATCTATGACAACAACATGGTAAAAACGGAATTAACGTGCGAAGAATTAGTTTTTGACCTGAGCTGTGGCATTTATAACAACGTATACAGGATCAAAATCATCATCTGAGCAGCAGCAACCATCTGCGGCCTCCTCAAAAACACAAAGCCCTTTGCTTATAAAACAAAGGGCTTTGCCTGATTCATAAGGGTTTTAGTGCTCAGCTCTTGCCGTAACCACCACCGGTCGGCGTGATGATGGTGAAAGCCTCACCGGCCTTCAGCACAACCTGATCACAGCCTTTAAGCACTTCTACAGAACCATCCTGACGGCGCACTTCATTGCGTCCCAGCTGACCGTCCTCACCACCTTCAAGGCCGAATGGCCGTACACGGCGATGGCCGGAGAGAATCGCAAATTCCAGTTCTTCCAGAGCGCGAATGGTACGATGCGTACCATTACCGGCAGTCCACTTACCGCGGCCGCCGGAATTTTCACGGATATGGAAATCTTCCAGCATCACCGGAAAACGGGTTTCCAGAATTTCCGGATCGGTCAGACGCGAGTTCGTCATATGGGTATGCACAGCATCGGCACCATTGAAACCAGGCCCTGCCGGCGCACCGGAACAGATGGTTTCATAATACTGATATTCATTATTACCGAAGGTCAGATTGTTCATCGTACCCTGTGCCGCAGCCATGGCCTTGGTCGCGCCAAACAGACAGTTGGTCACAGCCTGACTGACTTCCACATTGCCCGCCACAACAGCAGCCGGATAATGCGGTGACAGCATCGAGCCTTCCGGCACGATGATTTTAATCGGGCGCAAACAACCGGCATTCATCGGAATATCGCCGTCCACCAGCACGCGGAAGACATAAAGTACTGCCGCACGGGTTACCGGCTGCGGAGCGTTGAAATTATCCGGACGCTGTTCAGACGTACCGGTGAAATCAACCGTCGCTTCACGTTTCACACGGTCAATCGTCACTTTCACTTCAATCTTGCTGCCCTGATCAAGTTCATAGGTGAACTGACCATCCGGCAGTTGATCGAGCACACGGCGCACGCTTTCGGCAGCATTATCCTGCACATGCCCCATATAGGCTTTCACAACATCCTCACCGAAATGCACAATCATCTTGCGCAGTTCTGCGACGCCTTTTTCATTGGCGGCAATCTGCGCTTTCAGATCGTTGACGTTCTGCGTGAGGTTACGCACCGGATATTTGGCACCATTGAGCAAATCACCCAGTGCTTCTTCGCGGAACTGCCCCTGATCGACCAGTTTGAAATTGTCGATATAGACACCTTCCTGCTCAATATTCACCGCCAGCGGCGACATTGAACCCGGTGCAATACCACCGATATCAGCATGGTGACCACGGCTGGCAACCCAGAAACGGATTTCTGTCTGTTCATCATCGAAGACCGGCGTACACACGGTCAGATCCGGCAAATGCGTACCGCCATTATAAGGCGCATTAATCAGGAAAACATCGCCCGCTTTGATCACCGGATTTTCACGGATAGCTGTGGCAACAGAGGCATCCATCGAGCCGAGATGCACCGGCATATGCGGCGCATTGGCAACCAGATTGCCTGTCGCATCAAAGACCGCGCAGGAGAAATCGAGGCGCTCTTTAATATTCACCGAATAGGCGGTGTTCTGCAAAGTCACGCCCATCTGTTCCGCAATTGACATGAACAGATTGTTGAAAATCTCCAGCATGACCGGATCAGCTTCTGTGCCGATTGCCACGCGTTTCGGCAGCGCTTTAATGCGGGTTAGTACCACATGATCATGCTCGGTCAGGCGTGCCTGCCAACCATCTTCAATGATGATGGTCTGGTTCTTCTCAATAATAATTGCAGGACCGGTTACGGTCTGGCCACGCTGCATGGTTTCACGCACCACAACAGCTGCATCATGGAACGCGCCCTGTGAATAGAAGCGTGTCTGACGGTCAGCCTGCGCTTCAGATGCTTCACCAATATTGCCTGCTGCCTCGCCCTCACCAGCTCCACCGCCGACGGTTTCCAGTTCAACAGCATCAATGACCAGCGCTTTATTTTCCGCAATGAAACCAAAACGACGCTTATGCGCAGCTTCAAATTCAGCACGCAGGCGCGAAGCCGCATCAACCGCCGGATAAGTTGCCTCAACGGAAAGAACAGTATCTGTGCCCGCATAACGGATATGCGCACGCAGATGCTTGGTAATAACCTGCTCTTCCACGCCCTGTGCAGTAAGTTCAGCCACACATTCAGCGGCCAGTTCTGCACCAAGTCGCTGCAATTCTGCTGGCGCATCCGCATCAAGATCAACACCCAGCGCCTTCTGGCGCGTCGCGCGGATATCCGCCAAGCCCATACCATAGGCAGACAACAGACCGGACATCGGATGCAGCAGAATATTCTTCATGCCCAGAGCATCGGCCACCAGACAGGCATGCTGACCACCGGCACCGCCAAAGCAACTGAGTGCATAACGGGTCACATCATAACCGCGCTGTACAGAAATTTTCTTGATCGCTTCAACCATATTGGCAACGGCAATACGGATGAAACCGTCTGCCACGCTTTCCGGTGAGCGGTCATCGCCGATTTCATCAGCCATCTGCGTAAACAGCGCACGAACACGTTCCACATCCAGTGGCTGATTCTGCTTTGGTCCGAAAATCGAAGGGAAATAATCCGGAATCAGTTTGCCAAGCATCACATTGGCATCGGTGACAGCCAAGGGACCGCCATTGCGGTAACAGGCAGGCCCCGGATTGGCACCGGCGGAATCAGGACCAACGCGGAAACGACCTGCATCAAAATGCAGAATGGAACCGCCACCGGCAGCAACCGTGTGGATCAGCATCATCGGCGCGCGAACACGCACACCAGCCACTTCGGTCTCAAAGGCGCGTTCATATTCGCCGTCAAAATGCGCCACATCTGTCGATGTGCCGCCCATATCAAAGCCGATAACCTGACCGAAGCCAGCAGTTGCACCGGTACGTGCCAGACCGACCACACCACCGGCAGGACCGGAGAGAATAGCGTCTTTACCCTGAAACATATCCGCAGCCGTCAGACCACCGGAGGACATCATGAACATAACGCGCGCACCGGTGCGTTCTACGTCGAGTTCGCGGGAAACCTGCGCCACATAACGGCGCAAAACCGGTGACAAATAAGCATCAACAACGGTTGTATCACCACGGCCAACCAACTTGATCAGCGGCGAAACTTCATGACTGACAGAAACCTGTTCAATGCCGATATCGCGGGCGATTTTGGCCACAGCAGCTTCATGGGCAGGGAATTTATAGGCGTGCATGAAGACGATAGCGACAGCATTATAGCCTTCAGCTTTCAGGGCACGCAGCGCAGCTTCTGCCTGAGCCAGATCAAGCGGCACTTCAGTGCTGCCATCGGCCAGCACGCGCTCATCAATCTCGATAACGCGATCGTAAAGCGCTTCCGGCTTGATGATTTCCGTTGCGAAAATATTTTTACGTTCCTGATAGCCTATGCGCAGCGCATCACGGAAACCTTTGGTGGTTACCAGCGCCAGCTTTTCGCCCTTGCGCTCCAGCAGCGCATTGGTGGCAACGGTTGTGCCCATACGCACTTCACCGATCGCACCGGTCGGAACCGGTTCACCGGTTTCAAGCCCCAGATGCAGGCGGATACCCTGCACAGCCGCATCCTTATAGGCAGAAGGATTCTCGGACAGCACTTTGCGGGCATGGAGCACGCCCTGCGGGTCACGGCCGATAACATCCGTAAATGTGCCGCCACGATCAATCCAGAAGTCCCAAGCCCCTGAAATCTCTTGTGTCGCTGCGCTCATTTTCGGCTCCCTCACAAAATTTATGCCGTTACGCGGAATGTTTATTGGAAAACATAGTTTCATTTTATTGACAAAATGTCGATAAGATGGTGACATAAAATACACAGGATTGGGAGACTGGCAATATGAGCAGCAAAAAATCGCCGCCAAAGGCAGAGCATAATGATGAGCCGTCAATGGCCGAAGTCAGCTTGCCCAAGCATTTGCGCCCTGTTCCGTCCATCGGTCCTATTGTCTCTTCCGCCCATCTGGCAGAAGGCGGCTCCACCGCTTTATCCGAAGTTGAATATGGTTTGATTCTCGCGTCCCATGCATTCTCCCGCTGGATGGTACGCTGCATGGCTGCCGCAGGGCTGCCGGGTCTCTCCCCGATTGAAATTCTGATCCTGCACTCGATCCGCCATCGCGGTCGTGAAAAGAAGCTTGCCGATATCTGTCTGGTTCTGGATATTGAAGACACGCATATTGCGACCTATGCCCTGCGCAAGCTGGAAAATGCCGGTTTGCTGACCACCGGCAAGGCTGCAAAAGAAAAGACTGTCCGTATTACCGATAAAGGTGCTGAAGCCTGTGCGCGTTATGCGCAAATCCGCGAGCGTCTGCTCGTCGATTCCACGGCCAATGCCCGCCCCTCGGAAGAAACCCTGTCGGAAGTTGCAGCCTTGCTGCGCTTTATGTCGGGTGCATTTAATCAGGCAGCCCGTTCTGCCATTACACTATAAGGATGACCGGAGTGAACGACGCGCAGCTTCACCAATCAGCTGAAACCCAGCCACTTCTGGAAGTCACAGATCTCTCGGTAGAGTTCGGCACCGCCCGCGTGGTGGACGGATTGAGCTTTTCCGTTCGTTCCGGCCGCACAACGGCGATTGTCGGCGAGTCCGGCTCCGGTAAATCCATCACCTCTTTGTCGGTGATGCGTCTGGCAGACATGCTCGGCGCCAAATTCCCTGAAGGCAAAATCCTGTTTACCGGCGCGCAGGGACAGATGAACCTGTTGGATGCCGAACAGAAAACCATGCGCGGCATTCGCGGCAAAGAGATTGCCATGATCTTTCAGGAGCCGATGACCTCGCTCAATCCGGTTTTCACCATTGGTGACCAGATTGCCGAAGTGCTGATGCTCCATGAAAAAATAAGCAAGAAAGCCGCCTTGAAAGAAGGCCAGCGTCTTTTGGAAATGGTGCGTCTGCCGGACGCGCAGGGCATGCTCAGCCGCTTCCCGCACCAGCTTTCCGGTGGCATGCGCCAGCGTGTGATGATTGCAATGGCACTTGCCTGCCGCCCGAAACTGCTGATTGCCGATGAGCCTACCACCGCCCTCGATGTAACCATTCAGGCGCAGATTCTGCATATTATCCGCGATCTCCAGAAAGAACTGGAAATGGCTGTGATCTTCATCACCCATGATATGGGCGTTGTCGCGGAAATGGCCGATGATGTGGTGGTGATGTGGAAGGGTAAAAAGGTTGAGGAAGGCGCGGTCAGCGATATTTTCGCCAATCCGCAGCATCCTTATACCAAGGTTCTGCTCTCAGCCGTGCCGAAACTCGGCAGCATGACCGGTGAAGATTTCCCGAAACGCATGCCGGTCACAATTCTGGAAGATAACAAACCGGTTCTGGTCGGTGAAACCCGCATTCAGGACACTGCCCGTCTTGATGAAGCGCCGCTCTTGTCGGTGCGTGATCTGTCTGTCCGCTTTAATATCAAGAAGAATCTGTTCGGCCGCACCACCCATGTGTGCAATGCGGTATCGCAGGTCAGTTTTGACATTCATCCGGGTGAAACTTTGGCACTGGTTGGTGAATCCGGCTCCGGCAAATCCACCATCGGCCGCACAATCCAGCAATTGCAGAACCCGCTTTCCGGCGACATGCGTTTTAACGGCAAAGCCTTCTCAGAAATGAGTTCTGCTGAGCGCTTCCGCATGCGTCAGGAAGTGCAGTATATTTTTCAGGATCCGTTTGCCTCGCTTGACCCGCGCAAGACCATCCGCTTCTCGATTGCCGAGCCGATCCGCACCCACGGCCTCATTCTTGACGAGGCAGCGATCACCAAGCGCGTTGATGAATTGCTAGAACGTGTAGGCCTGAGTTCAGCCGTTGCCGGACGATATCCGCACGAATTTTCCGGTGGTCAGCGCCAGCGTGTCTGCATTGCCCGTGCTCTCGCTTCCAACCCGAAGCTGATTATCGCTGATGAAGCCCTCTCTGCGCTCGACGTTTCCATTCAGGCGCAGATCATCAATCTGTTTATGGACCTGCAGAAAGAACATGGCCTCGCTTATCTCTTCATCAGCCATGACATGGCTGTGGTTGAGAAAATGAGCCACCGCGTGGCCGTGCTTTATCTTGGTCAGATCATGGAACTCGGCTCACGCCGTCAGGTGTTTGAAACACCGTCCCATGATTATACACGCCGCCTGCTCTCTGCCGTTCCTGTCGCCGATCCGCTGGCGCGCACCAACCGCGCAATGCTGGAAGGCGAAATTCCGAGCACAACACGCCGGATCGAGGACAAGCCGCAGATCTGGCAGCATGAAGAAATCGCCAAAGGGCATTTCATTGCCCGCAGTGCATAAAATCTAACATCTGTTTCATTGTTTACAAAAGGGGAGTCGAGATTATGAAGCTTAAAGCATTATTCACAGCACTGACTGTCGGCACAGCATTGTCTGCTGTTGCCCTGTCATCCGCACCGGCATTCGCAGCCGGTAAAATGACTATATCCTCACCGCAGGATCCGGGCAGCTGGGATCCGATTGACACATTTCTGGTCAACTGGGCATCTGTTGCCACCAATATTTATGACGGTCTGGTCTATCGCGGCCCTGATCTGAAAATCGTACCGGCGCTCGCAACCTCGTGGGAAGAGCTGGACGAAGGCAAGCGCATCCGCTTCAACCTGCGTGAGAATGTAAAATTCCACAATGGCGAGCCTTTCAATGCGGAAGCTGTCAAATTCACCTTTGAGCGTTTGCTCGGTGATGAAGGTGCCAAAGGCCCGCAGCGTTCCAACTATGTTGCAATTGAAAAAATCGAAGTCATCGACGACAAGACAGTCGATTTCCACCTGAAAGACACTGATCCGGTTCTGATGACCAAGCTCGCCGGTTACGGCGCGATGATCGTGCCACCTAAATATATTCAGGAAAAAGGCGATGATTTCTTCAATGCCAATCCTGTCGGCACCGGCCCGTTCAAAGTGACCAGCTATAAGCCGAAAGTCGGCATCCAGATGGAAGCTTTTGCTGACCATTGGGGCGGCGCACCAAAGCTTTCTGAACTTGAATATCGTTTCATCACCGAGCCGTCGACAGCTGTTGCTGAATTGCAGGCAGGCCGCGTTGATCTGGTGATCCCGCCGACAATTCCGATCGGTATGATCCCGACAATCGAAGCCGATCCTAATCTGGCGATTGTCACCACTGCCGGTCCGACAGTTTATTCACTGCGTTACAATACCCGCGATGGTATTACCGCTGATGAACGCGTGCGTAAGGCGTTGATCCTTGGCGTTGACCGCGACACCATCATCAAGTCCATTCTCGGTGGTCAGGCAGAACCGATTGCCAGCCTTCAGGGTGCCCTCTCCTTCGGTTACGATGCAGCCATGAAACCGCTGCCATATGATCCGGAAGGCGCGAAGAAGCTTCTCGCTGAAGCCGGTGTGAAACCGGGTGCAGCCGTACAGATCGATATTCGCGGTAATGATGCAACTTTCAACGAAGTTGTGCAGGCTGTTTCCAGCTATCTGCAGATCATCGGTATCAATGCGACCATCAAGCCATATGAAACCAACGTGCTTCTGAACGACATCATTCCGCAGGGTAAAACCGGCGCGATGTTCCAGCAGTCATGGGGCGGCTGGACATTCGATTACGATAACACCGCTTACTCCATGTATCACGCCGGTGAAAAATGGAACCCGTATGACAATGATGCGAAAATGAATGAGCTGCTGGAATCCCAGCGCGCCATTACAGATCGTGCCAAGCGTGAAATCATCCTCAAGGAAATCGCAAATTACGCTGCCGATCGTGCATTGGAAATGCCGCTTTACAATCTCAAAGCGATTTACGGCATCAACAAGCGCGTGAAAAATTTCGTACCGGCACCAGACAGCCGTCTGCGTCTCACCGAAGTCAGCGTTGACTAATACAATAATAACCGCGCCGGTCATTTTTGCCGGCGCGGTATTTCCTTGATCTTATAAAGGATAAGAATTTTGGCCGGGTTTCTGATCAAACGAATTTTACAGGCGATCTTTGTCGTCATTGTCGTGACTTTGACCGTCGCTTTCGCAATCCGTATGACCGGTGATCCGGCGCTGATGCTCACTCAAGGTGCGGGCAGCGTAACCGAAGCCGATCTGGAGCGCATCCGTGAAGGTCTGGGGCTGAACCAGCCTTTCATCGTACAATATATGAATTTCATCAAAGGCCTGTTCACACTGGATTTCGGACGCAGCTTCCTTGGCGGCACACCGGTTTCCCTGCTGATTAAAGATGCCCTGCCTGCCACCTTGCTGCTGGCTTTTGCATCCATGGCTGTTTCGATCATCATCTCGATCCCGCTCGGCATTAAAGCAGCGGTATCACGCGGCAAATGGGCAGATCAGCTGATCCGTATCCTCTCGCTCGTCGGCCTGTCTTTCCCGAACTTCTGGCTCGCAACCATGCTGGTGCTGCTGTTTGCCGTTGGTCTGCAATGGCTGCCACCGAGCGGTATGAGCGGTTTTTCCAGTTTCATCATGCCTGCGGTGACTATGGGGATTATCCTCACCGCCACCAATGTGCGTCTGGTGCGCACCTCCATGTTAGAGACCCTGCAGTCACAGTATATTATGGTAGCACGCGCCAAGGGCCTCAGCGAAAACAAGGTGCTGTACAAACATGCACTGCGCAATTGCGCCATTCCGCTGATCACCTATTTCGGTCTGCAATTCGGCGGGTTGCTCGGCGGTATTGTGGTCGTTGAACGCGTATTCAACTGGCCCGGCATGGGCACACTGGCTTTCGATGCGGTTTCCGGTCGTGACTATCCGGTGCTCCAAGCAAGTATCACCGTACTGTCGCTCATGATTATCGGTGTCAATCTTCTGGTCGATATTGCCTATGGTCTTGTCGATCCGCGTATCCGGACGGAGTAGAAAATGGCCGCGAAAACTTCCTCTTCCCTGCTGTTCTCCCGCCTGTTCAGCCTTGAATTCATCCTCGGCGTCGGCCTGACAGCTATTATCTGTCTTGCCGTGCTGTTCTCCGGCCTGTTGTTTCCCGGCGGTGCGGACAAGATCGACCTGATGGCGCGTCTTACGCCGCCATTCACCAATATGTCCCATATATTCGGCACCGACCCGCTTGGCCGCGATGTGCTGGCACGCGTAGTCACCGGCGGTAAAATCTCGCTGCTGGTCGGCTTTGTTTCCGTCGCCGGTGCCGTAGTTGTCGGCGTTATCATGGGTCTGATTGCCGGTTACTATCGCGGCTTCTGGGACATGGTGGTGATGCGTTTTGCCGATGTACAGCTCGCACTACCATTCATCCTGCTGGCCATTACCTTTATCGCCATTGTCGGCGGCGGTCTGATGAACACCATCATTCTGCTGATCGTTTCCCAATGGGTACAATATGCCCGTCTGGTACGCGGTTCAGTGCTGGCGCTGCGTGAGCGTGAGTTCATCCTCTCTGCCCGTGCAATCGGCGTGAAAGACTGGCGCATTATTTTCCAGCACCTGCTGCCGAACCTGCTTGGTCCGGTGATCGTGCTGATGACGCTGAATGTTGCCAATAATATTCTGCTGGAATCCAGCCTAACGTTCTTGGGGCTTGGTGTTGATCCGACCATTCCAAGCTGGGGTGGTATGCTGGCCGATGGCCGTACTTACCTGCAAACCGCATGGTGGGTCAGTGTTTTCCCAGGTCTGGCAATCTTACTGACAGTTCTTGGCCTCAACCTTCTGGGTGACTGGCTGCGTGACAGCCTTGATCCGACAGGGAGAACATCACGATGAGCATGATCTTTGAAAAGAGCTTTGAGCGCAGCCTCGACAAGCTGGTTTCCCGCTTCTCCGATGCGTCGATGAAAGGCGCAACGGTTGAGGCGTGGCTGTTCGATGATCTGCAAAGCCGCAAAGCTGCGGAAGCAAAATTGCAGGCACTTGGCATTACGGCCAAACTGCATAGTGCCTATAAATCGCTGGTGCATTTCTTTCTTGAAGATGTGGACTGCAGCAATCTCACGCAGATCAGCATTGCCTATCCTGCCCATGAAGCCTGCACACCAAACCGTTTTCTGCTGGAAACCTATCCGCTGAGCAAACTGACCGGTGATGCGGAAGTCGAATTCAAGCCATCAGGCAAACAGGATTTCACCTATCAGGTGACCCTGACAGACAAAAACGGCACTGCCACGCAACACGAGGTTTTCGCACCAAACCGCACTCATCAGGATGCGGTTGGCGAAACATTATTGTCACCGACCGGCTGGCTGAAAATCACCCATCAGGACACGACCACATCCGAGCGCTTTGAGACAGATTTTGAACAGCTGTTCCATGCCGGTATTGCAGCAGTAGCTAATCATGCATGGGGCGATACAGAGCCTTATTTTGAAGAGCTGAATATTGCTGTCTCGCTACCAGTCAAAGATCAGAAACTGGCCTATGCGGAAGAAGCAATCAGCCTGACAGAAGCACTGCACGAAGATTTCTACTTTGCATTGTTGGAAGTGTTCCAGAAAAAATCCGGCCGCCCGCTCGGTGACCGTGGTTTGCAGCCGGGACAAATCGTGCCGGAAATCATCTATGCCGATGCGGCGCCTTCCATCCGCATCACCGCCCGCGCTTTATCCACACAAGACAGCACCGGCGAAAATCAGCCACTTGCCACAGCACAGGCACCCCTGTTTGCAGCGCAGATCGCACAGGAGCTGAAACATATCGGTGGTGAGGCTTTTGAGGCCAAATCCCGTTCCGGCCGCAGCGTTCTTGGCCGCTATATCAAAGGCACTGATGAGCCGATGATTATCAGCGGTGGCCAGCATGCTAATGAAACCACCGGTGTGGTCGGTGCGCTGCGTGCGGCCCATGAGCTGAAGTCCCGTAAAGGGGCGCATTTCACCATTTCTCCGCAGGAAAATCCTGACGGCTACGAGCTGCATCGTCGTCTCTGCGCTGATAATCCGAAACATATGCACCATGCGGCACGTTACACCGCAATGGGCGATGATCTGGAATATCGCACCAAGGACAAGAATGGCGAAAAGCTCTGGGAAAAAGCCATCCGCACGCAGGCCGAAGCACTAACCGGTGCCAAGCTTCACGTGAATCTGCATGGTTATCCGTCCCATGAATGGACGCGCCCGCTCTCCGGCTATATTCCGCGCGGTTTTGGCATGTGGACACTGCCGAAAGGTTTTTTCCTCATCCTCCGCCATCACTCCGACTGGGCGCAGCAATCCGAAGAGCTGGTTGATCATGTCACCCGTCATCTCTCGGCCATTGACGGTCTGGTGGAATACAATAATGCGCAGATCGCCTTGTTTGAAAAACATGCAGGCGAAACCGGCTTCCGCATCATCAACGGCTTCCCTTGCCTGATCGGTGTTGATGACCGTCATACGGTACCGCTGACGCTGATCACCGAATATCCGGACGAAACCATTTACGGCGAAGATTTCATTCGCGGCCATACGGCGCAAATGGAAACAGTGCTCTCAGCCTATGAGGCACTGCAAAAATTATCCGCCAAATGGTACATTGCTTGAATAAAAATCCCGCCGCTTCAACAAAAGCGGCGGGATTTTTTTAATTTATTATACCAACAGGTAAAAATGCCTCATGGCACCCCGCTTTACTTCGCCATGCTGACAAAATAGGCTTTCCTTGCTTCTGATATTTCAGCATCGGCCATCAAACCAATATCTGAATAAAACCAGAGACATATAAATAATAATCCGGCCTTTTGCGTTCCTTATCAGATGCACATGACAATCGTAGTTCCGGCTCAAAGCAGCCCGGAAATGGTGTGTGTAAAGAGGAGAGACCATGCCTGAGACTCTGATTTCCGTTGATCTTTCACAGTCCGCTTATGACAATGAGAACCTGCATAACCGCTGGCATCCGGATATTCCGATCAATGTCTGGGTCGACCCCGGCGATGACTTCCTCGTCGAGACTGTCGACTGGACCGGCGGCGCTATCAAGAACAATGATTCCGCGGAAGATATCCGCGATGTTGATCTGACAACGGTGCACTTTCTCTCCGGCCCGATCGGCATCAAAGGCGCCAAGCCCGGTGATCTTCTCGTGGTCGATATTCTCGACGCAGGCACACTCAAGGGGCACGAATGGGGCTTTAACGGCTTCTTCTCCAAGACCAATGGCGGTGGCTTCCTGACCGACCATTTCCCGAGCGCACAGAAATCCATCTGGCATTATGAGGGCATGTTCACCCGCTCCCGCCATATTCCGGGCGTCAGCTTTGCCGGTATGATCCATCCGGGTCTGATCGGTACGCTGCCTGACCGTAAAATGCTGGAAATGTGGAACACCCGCGAACTCGGTCTGATTGCCACTGAGCCAAACCGCGTTCCGCCACTAGCCAATCCACCACATGCCCGCACAGCGCATCTTGGCTCGATCAAGAAGGGTGAAACCTTCGACAAGATTGCAGCGGAAGGCGCACGTACTGTTCCGCCACGCGAACATGGTGGCAATTGCGATATTAAAGACCTGTCGCGCGGTTCGAAAATCTATTTCCCTGTCTATGTTGACGGTGCAGGCCTCTCCATGGGTGATCTCCACTTCAGTCAGGGCGACGGCGAAATCACCTTCTGCGGTGCCATCGAAATGGCCGGTGGCTGGCTGCATATCAAAGTCGATCTTATCAAAGACGGCATGGCAAAATACGGTATCCGTAATCCGGTCTTCAAACCATCGCCGATGGTGCCGAATTATAAAGACTATCTGATCTTCCAGGGTATTTCCGTGGATGAACAGGGCAACCAGCATTATCTCGATGCTAATGTTGCCTATCGTCAGGCCTGTCTCAATGCCATCGAATATATGAAGAAATTCGGCTATTCCGGTGCGCAGGCCTATTCGATTCTGGGTTCAGCTCCGGTGCAGGGACATTTCTCCGGCGTGGTGGATATTCCGAACTCCTGTGCGACTTTGTGGTTGCCAACCGAGATCTTCGATTTCGATATCAGCCCGTCGGCGGCAGGACCGAAGAAGTTCCTCGACGGCTCCATTGATATGCCGATTGCCTATGATCTTTGAGGTGAAACATGCCGGTTTATGAATATGCCTGCGAAGAATGCGGGCCATTCACCGCTCTGCGTCCGATGTCGGAATATGATCAACCTTGCGCCTGTCCGAACTGTGAAACGTCCTCAAGGCGTGTGATGCTGACAGCGCCCAATCTTGCATCGATGAATGCAAACAAGCGTAATGCCATAGCGGTGAATGAACGCAGTTCTCATGAACCGATCAGTTCAAAATCACTAGGACACGGGCCGAATTGCGGCTGCTGCGGATCAAAATCTAAAAAATCCAAAGCAAAAGTCTCGGCAAGCGGCGCGAAGAGCTTTCCTTCCGCCCGCCCGTGGATGATCAGTCACTAGAGGTACATGCCGAAGCATGTGAGCTATTTCATATAGTCAGGAATAAAGGCGGCTAGTGCCGCCTTTATTCTTTCATAGTTTCACCAGTCTCTCGCCAAATGGTCTTAACGATTAAACACCGTTTTCAGGACACAGCGTTGCCGGATATGCGACTTGATTTATCAATAGCCACATCATAAATTCAGCTCATGCAGCGATGCTCAGGTATTGCGCATAATAATTTTAATCGTTCTCAGGGCGGGGTGTAATTCCCCACCGGCGGTAACAGGCACCAGCCTGAAGCCCGCGAGCGCTTAATTGGATACGTAGCAGGCACTAAACACACAGTGCCGGCGCATATTCTGGTTAGGGTCAGCAGATTCGGTGCAACTCCGAAGCCGACGGTCATAGTCCGGATGAGAGAGAGCGGGGCTGAAATGGCATCATGCGCGGCGATTTTTGCCACCATTATGGAATTTTCTTCCCGTACCATTTCCCAATCCCTGGGGTAACGGCTTACGAGACAGGAAGAAAAACGTTGAGCCCAATTGCCTCTGTTCAGACATTAAAACCGACCATTCGTGGTGCAGCACTCATGCTGGCCGCCTGTGCCGCCTATGCAGGCGTCAATGTTGCCACCCAATGGGCAGGCACCCGCACCGGTATCCCTTCTGTTGTCATTGCTTTCTGGCAATATGTCATCGCTCTGGTACTCACCCTGCCCTTGCTGATCCGCGAAGGCGCGCGGGCATTGCGTACCAATCACCTTGGCCTGCACATTATCCGTGTTGGTCTGGCTGCTGCCGGTGTGCAGGTCTGGATTTTCGCCCTCACCCATGTGCCGATCTGGCAGGTGATTGCGCTTTCCATGACATCACCATTCTTTGTCATTCTGTGCGCGCGCCTGTTTCTGCATGAAGCAGTGACGCAAACGCGCCTGCTCACCACCTTAGTCGGCTTTATCGGTGCATTGATTATCATCGCGCCGTGGTCAGACACCTATACAGTCTATTCACTGCTGCCTATTCTTGCGGCAGCGCTGTGGGCAGGCTACTCAGTGATGACCAAATATCTGACCCGCTTTGAAACAACGGCCAGTATTTCGGTCTATATGCTGATCCTGCTCACCCCTATTAACGGTGCGCTATGGGCTGCATCAGGCGTTGGTTTTCCGGAAATCGCATCGCCGTCGGCTGAAATCTGGACAATCCTGCTGACGATCGGCGTTCTGACTGCGATGGCGCAATATTTCCAGATTGCCGCCTATTCGGCAGCCGATGCCGTCTATCTGCAGCCTTTTGATGATCTGAAACTGCCGCTAAATGTTATTCTCGGCTGGATTGTCTTTGCCGCGACACCAAGCATTAATTTCTGGCCCGGTGCTTTGCTGATTGTCGGCGCATCGCTCTATCTGATGCGTCAGGACAGCGGCCGGTCAACGACGCGCTTACAGGCCGCAGAATAGGTCTAAACAAAACGGCGGGAAATCCCGCCGTTTTTAGTTTGAAATGATACGCGCTTAATGCCCTGCCGCTTCTTTGGGCACATCACCGGGCCTTTTCATCATTGTTGCAAAAAATGCCAGTGCAACAAACAAGCCGGTCAGGATCAGAAATACATCAATGAACGACATCAGTGTTGCCTGCTGACGCACCATGCCCGAAAGCTTGACCAGCGCAATATTGGCACCATCCATACCTGCTGCATTATATTTGGCAGTCAGGTTAGCAAGCATTTCCTGTGCTTCGTGATTGCCCCAGTTCAGATGCTCGGACAATTGCGCATAATGCAGATCACCGCGACGCATAAGCATCGTGTTAATCACCGCCAGACCAATCGCACCACCAAGATTGCGCATCAGGTTGAACAAGCCGGAAGCATTTTTAATATGGGATGGATGCAATGTACCCAGCGCCAGATTGTTAATCGGCACCATGCACAGCATCATCGAACAGCCACGCAGAATTTGCGGCAGCAACAATTCGTAGAAATCCCAGTCCGTCGTCAGCCCCGTCATCACATAGGTACCGGCAGCAAAACCGATAAAGCCGATCATCATCATCAGGCGCGGATCCATCCGCGTCGAGAGAAAACCGGCTAGCGGTGCAGTCATGAACATTGCCAGACCACTGACAAACAGCGCCTCACCAATCATCAGCGCATCATAGCCACGGATACTACCGAGATAGAGCGGATAGAGATAGGTCAGCCCGTAAAGCCCGACCCCCATAATGAATGAGAAGCTGGAACCAAGCGCAAAGTTCATATTACTGAAAGCAGAGAGATCAACAATCGGTTCCTCCGCCGTAAACGCCCTGTAGAAAAACGTAACAGCACCGGCAACCAGCACAAAGGTCATGATGACAATATGGCTGTCCTCAAACCAGTCATTACGCGGCCCTTCTTCCAGCACATATTCCAGCGAGCCGAGGAATGCCGCCATACCGGCCAGTCCCCACCAGTCGAATTTAGCCAGCAGGGATTTATCGCCCTTGTCAAAGTCAATCAGGTTCCATGCCGCAATTGCCACCATAATCCCCGGCACCACATTGACCAGAAACAGCCAGTGCCATGAGAATGTATGGGACAGATAGCCACCGATTGTCGGCCCCACAGTCGGTGCCAGTGTTGCCACCAGACCAACGATCGGCGAAACTATTGAGCGCTTGGACGGCGGAAAAATTGTGAAGGCCGCTGCAAACACGCTCGGGATCATACCACCGCCGATAAAGCCCTGAATGGCGCGGTAGACAATCATCTGCTCGATATTGGTAGCAGTCGCACATAAAATACTGGCCAGTGTGAAACCAGCGGCAGAAATCGTGAACAACACGCGTGTGGAAAGCAGACGCCCGAGAAAACCTGAAAGCGGGATCATCACCACTTCGGCAATCAGATAGGAGGTCTGCACCCATGAGATTTCATCGGAGCTGGCACCCAGCCCCGCCTGAATTTCCGCAAGGGATGCCGACACAATCTGAATATCCAGAATGGCCATAAACATCCCGAACACCATTGCCAGAAAGGCAATGGCTTTACGCGGATCAATTTTTTCTTCAGCAGGATTTCCCTGTATTATTGTTGAGGCAGCCATGGCTGTGCACGCTTATTCCGCTGCGTCAGATTTTGACGAAGCTGTGCGGATATCAACATCCACCACAACGCTCAGACCCGCACGTAGTTTGCCTGTGGCCAATGCGGCTTCAGGAATGGCGATGCGCACCGGTACGCGCTGCACCACCTTGGTGAAGTTGCCCGTCGCATTTTCCGGCGGCAGCAGCGAGAAGACAGAACCGGAAGCCGGTGAAAGAGAAGCCAGCTTGCCCTCAAATTTTTCACCACCCAGCGCATCAACGGTAAAATGCACAACCTGACCGTCTTGCAGCTTTTTCAACTGGGTTTCTTTGAAATTCGCGTCAATATAGAGCGCATTGACCGGCACCAGAGCGGCAATACGCTGCCCTGCACTCACCAGATCACCTTTTTTACCGGTCAGATTGCCGATCACACCATCAAACGGTGCACGAAGCGTGGTGAAAGACAAATCGCGCTGCGCTTTGTCGCGCGCCAGTTCAAGGCTGCGGGTCTGGCTTTCGGCTTCCTGATACTGTGCTTTCAAAACACCAATATTAGCCTGAGCCGCTGCAATCTGCGCCTGTGCATTGGCATCCGCCGCCTGTGCCTGTGCGAGAGCCGTGGTTGCACGATCAAGCTCCGACTGCGAGACAAAACGCGTATCATGCAGCTTGGTGATCCGCTCCATGGTTGCCTGTGCATTGGTCAGGCCGGCAGCGGAAGATTGCTGAGAGGCGCGTGCCTGTGTGAGGCTGGCTTCTGCGGCAACCGTCTGTGCTTCAATCCGAGCCAGCGTTTTCTGCTGGGTTGCCAGTGCTGCTTCTTTTTCATTGAGCGCAATCTGATAATCGCCCTGATCAAGCTGGAAGATCGGATCACCCGCTTTGACATGGCTATTGGCACTCACCAGCACATCATCAATGTAACCGGTGACCTTCGGCGACATCGCCATGATATCCCCGTGAATATAGGCATCATCGGTGGAAACCATAAAGCGACCGGTTGTCCACCAGTCATAGCCATACCATGCACCACCGGCCAGCACGGCCAGCAACACCACACTCAGCACTTTGCGCTTGCGGGATGGTTTGGCCGGCAATGGCTTCACCGCTGCCGGTGCTGCAGTCTGTGCAGGCTGGGGCTGTGCCTGCTCGTTATACGGTGTTCCGTCTGATGCAGGATTATCGTCATTTTGCGCCGCTCGCTTAAGATCGGCCGGCGCAGCACTCTGCACATTGTCATACTGATCTTCTGAAACAGAAGAAGATTGATTCGATTGGTTTGGCTTCGCAACAGGCTTCAGAGCGGACATAGCGGGGGCAACTTTCTGGATAAAAACAGGCCGTACTGCCAATAATCTTTATTGAATATTTTGTTCCGGTAAGGGGAAACTCAAAATGAACCACGGATCAGTCGGAGAATCTTTCTGCCACGCATTATGAGAAATGGCTTATATTCCCTTCAAAACCGATCGGTTCGATGTTGACATAAAGCAAGAGAGACGGCATATCAATTGAAATCGTACTGATCGGTTCGAATTGGTAAATATTAACTTTGCGCAATGCCTGTACTCTACGGGCAGCGTCGGGAAAGCAAAGCAGGCATGACAGACACAAAACAGTCGCAGAATGGTCGCCATGGCGCCGGACAGGATCCGGTCAAGCGTCAGAAAATTCTGGACGGTGCGCAAAATGTATTTCTGCGCATGGGTTTTGATGCCGCCAGCATGAATGACATCACGCGGGAAGCCGGTGTTTCCAAGAGCACGATCTATGTCTATTTTGAGAGCAAGGATGAGCTGTTTGAAACATTGTGCGAACAGCATCGCAGTGTTTTATTTTCACAAATCGAAGCGATTAACGACGACAGCCTGTCCAACAAAGAGAGCCTGATCGCCTATGGCATTGCCCTCGTCACACTCGTGACTTCGGATATGGTCATCAGCGCCCAGCGCACAATTCTGGGCGTAACCGAGCGCAAACCGGAAATCGGCGTGCGTTTTTATGAGCGTGGTCCGCGCCGTGGACTTTTAGTCCTCAGAGCCTATCTTGAAAAATTGCAAGAGAAGGCAATCATCTCTGTGCCGGATGTGCAGCATGCCGCCTATCAGCTGGCAGAACTGTTTCTGGCAGGCATTTATCGCCAGCGCTTGTTTGCCTATCTCGAAGAGGCGCCAAGTGCTGAGCAGATACGCCACAATGTGGAATCCGCAGTGAATATGTTTTTCGCCGCCTATGGTACAAAACCGGATACTCAAGCGGCGATATAAGCTCCCCCTTTCCGCACCCTGCAGGCTATCAGGTCAAATCCGGTGAGCACTCAGGATTGTGATTGCAGCGGCACAGATTTGCGCTACTCTGTTCAAAAAAGCAGTTTACGTACAGGTCAACTAGAGTGCATTCCGAAAAGTACGAAGCGGTTTTCGGTATAAAATGCGCGTAAAAACAAAAAACTAGAGCGGTTTTAATGGTTTAACATTGGCTAAAACCGCTCTAGAAGCTGCATGCAGGGGAAAATCATGGCGCATTCTCATCCGGCACAACAATCCGGCATCAGTCCGGCAGCAACATGGCTCTATATCCTGTTAGCCTGCGGCGCGATTGCAGGTGCGTTATTAGGCGCACATCTCAATCCGGAATGGCGCTGGCTGCATTATCTCACCAAGCCAACAGCCACAGCGCTGCTGCTCATCCTCACTTTATCCGTCAACAATCCGGCATCCCGCCATTACCGTAATGCAATTGCGCTTGGTCTTGCTTTTGCAATCGGCGGCGATTTCTTTCTCATGCTGCCGCAGGATTATTTCATGGCGGGGCTGATCTGTTTTCTGCTGACGCACTGCACTTACATCTATGCATTACTGTCCGACCACGCTGCATTCAAACCATCAGTCTTTCTCGGCTTTGCAGTCATTGCTGTGCTGATTATTACCGGCCTGTGGAATAGCCTGCCCGATGGCATGCATATTCCGGTCGCCATCTATGCGCTGGCACTAGCCTTGATGGCAGCTTTTGCGTTGAACCGCGCGATGAACATGACCATCGCCGACCGTAATACAAAACAGGCTGCCAAGATTGCGGCCTTTGGCGGTATCTTCTTCGTCATCAGCGACAGTATTCTGGCTTACGGGCGGTTCCGCTATGATATCCCGCTCAATTCACTCTGGGTGCTTGGCACCTATTATGCAGCGCAATGGTGTTTTGCGCGTTCTGTTTTAAGGGACACTCATGACTGAACAGCTCAGCACCACCTTTAACATCTTACGCGAAGCATGGTTGCAGCACCGCCCTGATGAGCGGCAGCGTCGTGAGGATTTGCTGCGCCTGCGTACTGCTTTCAAAGCCAGTCTGCCGCAAATGACCGAGGCAATTTCCCGTGACTTTGGTCACCGCTCTGCCCATGAAAGCATGCTGGCAGAGGCCATGATCGTGCTGAAAGAAATCGACAACTGCCTGCACAAACTAAAGAAATGGATGAAACCACAAAGGCGCAAAGCCGGTTGGCAATTCTGGCCTGCAAAAGCAGAAATCCGTTTTGTACCCTTGGGTGTGGTGGGTATTCTCTCGCCGTGGAATTATCCGGTTAATTTGTCGCTCACGCCGCTAATATCAGCAATCGCGGCGGGTAATCATGTCTTCCTGAAACCTTCAGAACATACGCCACATACCAATGCCTATCTGACCCGTCTGCTGCATGATTGCTTCCCGCAAAACCGCGTCAGTATCATACAGGGTGGTGTAGATATTGCCGCAGCATTTTCCAGCCTGCCCTTTGATCACCTGTTTTTCACCGGCTCGACCGCAGTGGGTAAAAAAGTCATGGCAGCGGCAGCAAAAAACCTGACACCGGTGACATTAGAACTTGGCGGCAAGTCCCCTGCACTGATCGCACCTGATGCCGATTTAACAAAAACTGTCAGCCGTATTCTGACCGGCAAACTCTTCAATGCCGGACAGACCTGTATAGCGCCGGACTATGTGCTGCTGCCGGAGAACCAACTCGAAGCCTTTATAGCAGAATATCAGAGCCAGACCGCACAGCGCTATAATGAGGTGAACGGCCAAACGGATTACACCACGATCATCAATGAGAGCCAGTATAAACGCCTCACCAGTCTGGCAGACGATGCCAGTATCCGCGGGCATAAAGTGATCCCGTTACTCTCTTTAAACGACAGCCAAAAAGCCGAGAGCCGCCACATCCTGCCGCCAATGCTGATCATCAATCCGGATGATAACAGCGCAATTATGCAGGAAGAGATTTTCGGCCCGCTCTTACCGGTTAAAACCTATCGCTCCTATGATGAGGCACTCCGCTTTATCATCGCCCGCGACCGGCCGCTTGCATTCTATATTTTCAGCAACAGCAATGAGCCGGTTGAAAATGCCCTCTCAAATGTCGTGGCCGGCAGTGTGTGCATCAATGACACGCTCTATCAGTTTGCCTGTGCAGACCTGCCGTTCGGTGGAGTCGGCATGAGCGGGATGGGGCACTATCACGGTGAAGAAGGTTTCAGAACTTTCTCCAAGGCCATGCCGGTTTTGCGAAAATATAATCCTGCAGCAACCGATTATCTGCGCCCTCCCTATGGCCGTTTTGCCGATACGCTCATTCGCTTCTTAACAAAGTAACTAGAGCGCCGTGTGCCAGACTTGGCACACAAAGGTCGCTCTAACACTTTAAAATTAGAGCATAATTCCTTAAACCGATCCAAGTTTAAGGAATTATGCTCTAAACAAAAAGCCCCGCCTGAGATATTCAGGCGGGGCTTTTATTGTTTGCAATCGGTGTCGTTTTACTGTGCAGGCTGAACCTGCATCATACCGGCAGCACCGCGACCGAAATATTGCGGACGATACATATCTTCCACATATGGCGCCGGATGGGCATAGGTGCCCGGTGTGACCGCACGCACGGTATAGGCAACCGTATATTCACGGGCATTACCGCCACTGCTATTGAAAGCGGCCACAAAACGATCACTACGGAATTCACTATGGGCAACCGTGGTTCCGTCCAGCCAGCCGAAATTACTCAGATCCGCACTGTCTACGATACGCGGATTGTCAATTTCAAAACCGGCAGGCAGCAGATCGGTGATCAGAATACGCGATGCCCAATTATTTGCCTCAGTCACCTTCAGCACAACCACATAGCGCTCATTCTGCTGTGCATCAGAAACACTGACCTCAGCACCGTCCAGCGTGTAATAGCTGCGTGCAATGGTAAAGCCATCACCACCGGCAGGCGGTGCTTCCACCGGCGCTGCAACAGTTGTGATCACCGCCGTCACCGGCTTGGCACCGGTATTCGCGATTGTCACCGGCGCAACTTCAAGCTGCTCACCTGTCAGACGCTCTGACAATGCACCCTGACGATCTTCACCGTTCAGTTGCAGGGCCAGATTAGCATCCTCATCTTTCAGGCCACGGGCGGCCAGCAACAGCCATGCCTGTTCCTGTGTGCTGGTATAGCGTGTTTCATTGCTCAAACCGCCGACCATTTTCACCAGTTGCGGCACAATGCTTGGTACCGGACGGCTTTCAGCAGCCAATGCGAGAATGGCGGCGCCGTCACGCAGGTTCGAACCATAATCCGAACGCGCCCACGAAATATTGCCTTTATCAGCAAGACGGAACGCCGATACGAAGGCTTTTTCCGAACGCTCACCATCGCCGTAAAGCGCGAGGCTTGCACCGATCTGAGCACGTGCCAGCGGTGTGGCAAATTCTTCCAGACGGGTATCTGCATAGTAACGCAGATCAGCAATTGATGCGCGGCGGTTACGTGACAGCACGTAGAAAGCATAAGCAATCGAATTGCCGTTATCCGTAATAGACACATCATAGGACAAGGCATTCTGAAGATTATCCAGTGCCAGTACCATTGCCTGCTGCGGCACGTCGAACTTCTGTTCACGGGCGCGAGTCAGGAAGTCTGTAACATAGGCATCGAGCCAGAGATCACCGCTCTCCGGCGACCAGAGACCGAAGCTGCCGGAAGATGACTGATTGTTCAGCACCTTGTAAATGGCGTCCTGAATACGCTTATTCAGTTCTTCATCACTGTCCTGCAGCGGCATACCGGCCTGTTTCGCCAATTCGTTCATATAGAGTAACGGCAAAGCACGGCTGGCAGTCTGTTCGGTACAGCCATAAGGATAACGATCCAGCGATGTCAGCAGACCCGGAATATCAAAACCGGATGCATTGGAAACATTGATGCTGACCGATGCACCATCCATGCGCTGACCGGCAAGCAGCTCTTTGTTGATCACAAGAGAACCGTTCACTGCCGCAAGGGTCACTTCCTTACGGGTGGTTTCCGGCAAGGATGATGCACGCACCGGCAGGATCAGATCCTGCGAAATGCTCAGCCCGCTTTCATGCGTCAGCTGGACGGTCAGAACTTCCGTCCCTGCACGCTCCGCTTGCAGCGGCAGGATCAGATGGGTCTTTTCACCCTGTCCCAGTGTGACAGAGGATGGTGCCTGTCCCTGTGGTACAGAAACCAGACCGGAACTGGCAACGCTCACGCTATACTGACCGGCTGGGCCGTCTGTATTGGCAATATCAAGACGCAGCTGCGCCTGATCTTGCGGTGCCATGAATTTTGGCAGCGCGGCAGTGACAACCACCGGATCACGGATGATCACATCAGATTGTGCATTACCCACTGCGGTTTTAGTCCAGGCAACTGCGCTGACGCGGGCAGTACCGTTGAACTGCGGAATCTCAAAATTGACACTCGCCTTGCCGTCTGCACCGACCTCAACAGGACCGGCAAAGAAAGCGACCAGCTTTTCGGTCGGAGGCGAACCTTCAACAGCCATCTGTGCGCCGTCACCACCGGTACGCAGGCGACCCATTGTGCCGAGCGAACCATCAATCAGACGACCATAAAGATCACGGATTTCAAGACCGAGCTGACGCTGACCGAAATACCAGCCGGCAGGATCAGCCGGTTTGTGATTGGTCAGGTTCAGAATGCCCACATCCACAGCCGAGATCATGACATAGGCCTGATCACCGGATTTCAGACCACCGATTGAAACCGGAATGGTCAGAGGCTGACGCGGTTCAGTCTTTTCAGGTGTCTCAATCCGCACGGAGAGTTTGCGTTCTGCCGGATCAACCGCCAGCCAGCGAATACCAATGGCACGGGCAGGCATACGGCTTTCCTGTGCTTCACCCGGACGATAAAGGCTCGCCGTGATATAGGCACCGGCACCCCATTCGCCGCTGACCGGAATTTCAACTTCCGCGCCTTCAGCAGGCACAGAGACTGTCTTGGTCATCAACAGGCTGTCAGCACCGATTGTCACCAAAAGTTCACCGGCAAAACGCGGAGAAATTTTCAAAATCGCGGTTTCACCGTCTTTGTAAGTCTCTTTATCAAGCGCGACTTCCAGACCATCCGGTGTTTCTGTCGAACGTGCTTCCACATACCAACCGGCATAAAACTCAAAACTGCTCTGCGGACCGTCAGGATCAGAGGCTGCGATTTCAAGACGATAACGTCCCCACTCTACCGGTACCTGAATACTGCCTGCAGTCTGCTCATCAACAGAAACAGTGCCGTCAGCGACTTGTCTAGTATAGGTCACCGGCTCGTAGTTCCACGAGCTGCCGCTGCGATACCACTGATAGTTCCGCTCGACCTTAACCAGCGACCACTCCAACCCGTCTTCGGTAACGCGTTTACCATTGGCATCGCTGACGATCACCGAGAACTGGGCATTGCTGTTTTCACCCAGATTATCGCTGTCAAATTCCGGCTTGATACCGATCATATTGGTGTCGGATGCAACCGGCAGTGTCAGCTTACGCTCAACTGCACGACCGCCGCCTTCACGCATACGCACAACAATATCCGCATTGAGACGCTGGGTTGTGGCAGGCAGATCATTCAGCACAACCGGAATTTCGGCTTTGCCCTGCTCATTCAGAACCGGCAGTGCATCCAGAGTGGTGCGGGTATCTTCCGGCTGTTCTTCATCTGCAAGACCAAAAACATATTTCGGGAACAGATCCCATGAACGGGTCGGACGAATATTCACTTCGCCTTCCAGTGTCAGGCCGGCAGCAGGCGCACCATAGAGATAACGGCCATCTACTTTCACCACAGCCGCATCACCGGCACGGATTTCCTTCACATCCGATGTCAGGTCGAACTCTGTGCGGTCCGGTACAAAATCCTCAACCAGAAACTGCTTTTCAGACAGCGGCGTGGCTTTCGGATCGCTCAGGATACGCAATGTCCATGTGCCGCGCATGGCGTTATCAGCGAGCGGCAGATCAACGGCATGTCCACCGGCGGCCTGTGATGTGCTGACAATCGCACGGTCTTCCACGCCATCAGGACGCAGGAAGGAGAAGGTCAGCGGCAGGTCAACGGCTTTTGCCGCGCTGTCACGAACCAGTGCGGCTGCATGAACAGTCTCACCGGTGCGGTAAATACCACGCTCTGTCCAGCCATAGACATCCAAGGCACCCGGTGCAGGACGACCGGTTACACCACGATCGGACAGATCAAAGCCAGCGCGTTTCATATCGAGGAAGACATAATCTTCCTCTCCGTCTTTGCCTTTTGAACGTGCCGTCAGAATGGCCGGTGTCATCGCGGCAGTGCCGCGCATCAGACCGGCTGTGAAGGTCGCGCGACCGTCACCGTCGGTTGTTGCTGTGCCGAGCACTTCATTATTTGCAGCCAGCAATTGCAGCTCAACGCCTTCCATAGGCTTGGCAGTTGCCAGCGAGCGGGCAAAAACATTCAGCCCGTCTTCACCGGCAAAAGTCGCAAGGCCGGTATCCGATACCAGAAACCATTGTGTCGCCTGTGAAGCCCAAAATTCCGACTTATCGCCTTCCGCCTTGGCGGTCATAATATAAATGCCGGGCTTACGCTTCGGCAGCGCTTCATCAACAGGGAAGGATGAAACGATTTCCTTGTTCAGATCACTCTCTACGTCGAGTTTGCCGGTATATACCTTCTCGCCAAGTGTGCTGACGATCTGCGATGTTGCGTAACCGTCGAGCTGACCGAAGAAGCTGATACCATCCATCGACTGGGTCAGAGCGCGCTCGCCCACACGATAGACTTCAAGATCAATGGTTTTCACATTGATGCTGACAAGCGGAATACCACGGCGCATGGTGCTTGGCAGCACAAAGGCATCACCGTTGAAACGCACGGTCGGCGCACGGTCGCGGACATAAATATTCAGTGCAACCGGTGCTTCAATCATCTCACCGATCGCAGCTGGCAGACCTGCGCGAACACCAACGCGGTAATTTTTACCGTGCTGCAAACCTTCAATACAAATCTGTTTGTCTTTGGCTTCCACACCTTTCGGGGTAGCATCATCAATGGTCACGAAAGACGCATAATCAATACCGCTTTTCATCAGCGGTTCTGACAGCTGAATGCAAACGCGCGGGTTAGCGCTATCGCTGTCAATCGTATGGTCAACCACACGGAAGCCTTTGCGCACACGCAAGTCTTCATAAGCAGCGTTTACGGCTGCGGAATTTTGCAATGCAAGGCTGGCCTTATAGGCATCAAGAGCCGGACGAAAATTGTCACGCATCTCCAGTGCTTTTGCCAGATTGCTCAGCGCTTCTGCCCGTTCAGAAACGGTACGGCTGAACTGATATGCAAGAATGGCAGAATTGACAGCCGCACGCCGGATCTCCCAGTTTGCATCTTCGGATTGCGATACTGCAAGTGTCGAGCGGCTCAAGCCCATCCAGACAGCGCTGTTTTCTTTGGCAATTGGCACAATACGTGCGAAATCAATCACAGCAGTAGACGTATTACCGGCTTCATAATTTCTTTGTGCGGCCCGCAGTAGTTTTGCGACCTCACCGGCAGGTTTTTCAGCGGTGTTCAGCTTATTGCGATAGGCGCGGGCTTCATCCAGCATGCTGGCCGGTACGAATGTCAGCGGCGCGGGTGCTGCAAGTTCGACCTCTACAGCAGCAGGATCAAGAACCTTACCGGCAACAGCGCCCTCAATGGTGTTCATCTGACCATAGTCGGATTTCAGGAAGCACCATTTCGCTTTCACATTATAGGTAAAAGCGCGGCATTCCTGATCTTTAAGGCAAATATTTTCGCACTGTTCCAGACTGACATCTTTGACTGTGCGCAGATCAAAACCGGGATAATCACCATTTTGCGTGGTTGCGATCACCCTTGATCCGTCTTGGTTGGCCTGAGCCAGAACAGGTTGAACAGACAAGGCAAGCGCTGCAGACATAATAAAGCCCGCAAAGACATTACGCATCGACATCGGGATTCTCCGGTCAATTAAATTTGATTCAGCCATGAAACTTGTCAGCACGCTCTTGTCAAGACAGCCTTAAGGACAGGTAAGCACAACAAAAGCCTTCAGAAATATGTCATAAAATCCGCGAAACGTACCATAACCCTTATTTTTGGCCTGATTTTCCGGCTATATATGCCTGCACATATCGCTATTTTTATATACACTAATTTTTGGGTGACCCTCACAGTTTTTTACTCTAAGGAAGAAATAAGTCTGTCAGACGTCTGAATTGCTATTGCGGAATATTTCTATGGAATTGAAGTGGCTCGAAGATTTTCTCTGCCTCTCACAACATCTGAATTTTTCCCGTGCAGCGAATGAGCGGCATGTCACACAGTCCGCGCTTTCCCGCAGGATTAAACAGCTTGAGGCATGGGTCGGTGTACCCTTGGTCGACCGTTCGACCTATCCGATCCGTCTGACACTGGCAGGACAAAGCTTTCTCGCCCGCGCCCATGATGCTGTCGGACTTCTCACCCATGCAAGAGATGAGCTGAGTGCGCGCTACACGCCGATGATGGAAGTGCTGTCCTTTGCGACGCTCAACACCCTGTCTTTGACTTTCTTTCCGGCGCTGATGGCGCAGATTGAAAAAAACGGTGATAATTTCCGCACCCGTTTTTCTGATCCGCATCCTTCATTCCTCGGAAATGTTTCAACACTGCTCAACGGAAACTGCGATTTTCTGCTGACCTATGCGCATCCGTTAGTCAGCCAGATGGATGATCTGAAGAATTTTCCTTATCTCTCCCTTGGATATGAGAAGGTCATTCCGGTCTGTGCCGCTGATGCTGCCGGCCAGCCAATGCACCGGCTGAAAAACGGAACGCTGCCAACAGAATATCTGCGTTATCGCGATACGACATTTTTCGCACAGGTTCTGGATCCGCTTGTCGAAACCCGCGGTTTAAATCTCAATATGGTCTATGAAAACGGCATGGCGGTCGGCCTGAAAGCCATGGCCGTATCCGGCCAAGGCGTAGCGTGGATTCCGCAAAGCCTGATGCCGGATGAATGGAAACGCGGCATTCTCGTCAGAGCTGGTCAGGAAGAATATGATCTGGATGTGGAAATCCGCGTCTATCGCTCGCAGCGTTTTCGCACGGATTATGCCGAGCGTTTCTGGCGGCGTGCAACAACGCTCGCCGCCAAAGATATTAACTGGTGGCAGAGCTGAACATTAGTTTCAGTGTTTTCAGGTTTTTTGTATCATCCAGTGCCAGAAGGTTTTCATAAACACTGTCAGCGTTGTTCAAGGTACCACAGCAATCCATGAATTTACCGAGGCGGTCAGTATCAGTAAACGGCTCCTGCAAACTACCAACGGCATAATTGCGGGATGCCGTCAGCACCCGCCCGTCATGGAGTTTTACAGTCGCAATATGCGGCAGTTTATCCTGAGCAACCCGTTCTTCATCCGCACTGTAACTCAACATTGTCACGCGGGATAAAATCGGATCATCCGCATAGCGCTGCACTGCCTGCGGTGTGAAATCGGCAAGGCTTAAATGCCCTGCCCGCAATGCCCGTGCCACACAATAGTGCATGGAAAAGCGCGCCTGCATTTCATCAACCGGCTGCGGATAGGTCAGATTGCGGTAATTGGCGATGCCAACCAGCGCCTCGACACTTTCCACATCCTCTGCTGTGAACCCGTGCTCACCCATCAAATCCAGTAAGCCATCGACAATCAGATGGGTTGAACCGCAGCATGGATGTTTCTTCGGCATAACCCCTGCGGTTTCAATGATATGTCCGGCAGCCCCGGCCATAGCGTCAGTTTTCCAGCCACGACGCTGATCACCGGCAAAAAGACTGTGAAAACCCTGTGCGCCTTCCAGAATATCAGGCCGCGCTTGCATGCCCGCCTTGGCCAACAATGCAGCCTCCACAGCATTACGTGCTGCCATGCCTGCATGAAACGGTTTGATCAGCGTACCAAACTGGCCTTTGGTGCCGGATGCATAGCTGACCGCAATGGTAATTGCCCGCGCTGTTGCCTCTTCATCCAGTCCCAACATATGCGCAATCGCAACCGCTGTTCCGACACTGCCAATAGTCGAGGTGCCATGCCATCCGGCAGTATAATGCGCCTGCCCGACGCCATCGCCAATCAGCGCCTGCGCCTGAAGGCCTGCCAGATAGGCATCAATCAGTTGTGCGCCGGATATCTTGTCAAAATCCGCAACAGCCAGCAGAGCCGGTACAATCACCGCCGAAGCATGGCTCATGCCCGGCAGAAAGTTGTCATCATAATCCAGCGCATGAGCGGCAGTACCATTCACCAGTGCTGCCACAATCGGGCTTGATGTTTCGCCATTGACCAGCAACGCCTCTCCCGCGCTGCCGGTCGGGGCAAAAGCCTCAAACACTGTTTTAGTGCTTACATCCTCGCGACCAGCAACCATACAGGCCAGCGTGTCGATAATCGCATCGCGCGCCAGCAGACGCGCCTCTATACTGGTTACCGGCTTTGCACAAACCTGCGCAATCGCTCCGGCAACCGTTATTTCCTCCTCCCGCATTTCCCTCACCCCTGAAATGCGTTGAAGATCAGTTTTAGCAAGCGGCCGAATTTGTGCCGGTTGAGCTGGCGACCGGCAATATCCGTATCTACCCGATGCACAATCACCATATCCAGTGCCGGAATAGTAATGCAGAAATGTCCGCCTGCACCAAAGCCTGCATAAGTGCCCTTCGGTGTTACCACGCCCGGGAAAAACACACCGTCGCGCTCCAGCCACCACATATAGCCATAACCGCCCCGCGCACCGGCATCCGAATATGGCATCACGCATTCCTGCGCCCAGCCTTTCGGCAGCACATCTTCACCGTTCCAGCGGCCATGGCGCAGATAAAGTTGGCTGAAACGCGCCAGATCACGGGTCGACAGGCGGAACGGATAGGCCGCATGACGGCTCTCGGTGAAACGGTCGTGCCAGCCATCAGGCTTATCACCCTTGAGCGAAAAATCTTCAAACTGCAGCGGTTTGGCAATACGCTCTTCAAAAGCCTGATGAACAGTCTTACCGGTCAGTTGTTCAAAAATCGTACCCAGCGCATTGAAATCCCAGTTATTATAGCACCAGAAGGTGCCCGGTGCATGGGAGTGACGCTTCTCCTTGATCATGCGCATCCATGGTGTTTCATAACCCGCTGCATGATAAATACCGGAACGTGCGGTCAGCAGGTCATAGACAGTTGCCTGTTTTTCAACTTCGCTCAAACCGTCATTATCGTCGATGCCGAGTTGTTCAAGCGTCAGGCTCAGATCAATCGTACCATCCGCCACATCCTGCCCCATCAAAGCAGCGAGAATGCTTTTACGGATCGAATGACAGAGATATTTATGGGTAATGTCACCATAGATGTAGATGATCTTACCACTCTGCACGATCATCAGTGCATCTGTTTCCTGTCCCTCAGCACAGGCTTCAACCTCCTGCAGCCCTGCTTCAGACCAACCGGACTGAGCAGGGTTCTGCACCCGCTCCCATTCTGCCGCCGGATTGACCGCATGCTGATGACTCATAGCTGAGCTCCTTTAACTTCATTATGCGCCACAGCCTCAACACTGGCCTGCAAAAATTCCTGCGTGTAAGGCGCACTGGCACGTGATTGGCGCAGATCATCTGCCGTCAGTTCTTCCAGAATAATGCCTTTATGCATCACACCGACCCGCTCGCAGATATGCGCAACCACCGCCAGATCATGGCTAACCATCAAATAGGTCAGACCACGCTCACGGCGCAGGGTTTTAAGCAGGTTGAGAATTTCCGCCTGGACAGAAACGTCCAGTGCCGAAGTCGGCTCGTCCAGCAACAGCACTTCCGGCTCGATAATCAGGGCACGGGCAATCGCCACACGCTGACGCTGACCGCCCGACAATTCATGCGGATAGCGATACATGAAGCTTGGTCCCAGACCGACAGCCGTCAGCACATCGCGGATACGCTCTTCTTTGCGATCCATGCCGTGAATGGTGAGAGATTCCGCCAGCACTTTATGCACCATCTTGCGCGGATGCAGCGAAGCATAAGGATCCTGAAACACCATCTGCACGCGGCGGAAGAACGACTTGTCCCGCTCGCCGGACAGCAATGTACCGTCGAAACTGAAATTGCCGGTATAATGCGGGATCAGGCCAGCCAATGCACGCAGGATCGTCGACTTACCGCAACCGGATTCCCCGATCAGACCATAGGCCTCACCACGGGCAATATGAAAACGGGCTTTCTTGACCACTGTCGAGCGCTTGCGCCCCTTGCCGAAGCTGACAGACAGGTCGGACACATCAACCAGCGGCTTAGTCTTTTCATTCATAATATCCGCCATTATTTCTGACCTCCGCTAAGGGTCGCGCCTGACAGCCAGCTCGGATCACGCTCCGGCACTTGCAGCATATCCACCGGATGGTCGAGACGCGGCAGGCTGGCAAGCAGAGCCTGCGTATAAGGATGCTGCGCTTTGTGCAGTTCTTTGGCAGGCAGATCTTCCATGATGCGACCCGCATACATCACCAGCACGCGGTCACAGAAATCCGCCACCAGATTGAGATCGTGGCTGATGAACATCAGTCCGGTGCCGGAACGGCTTACCAGCTCGTCCAGCACGGTCAGCACCTGACGGCGCACTGTCACGTCCAGCGCCGAGGTAGGTTCGTCCGCAATGATCATATCCGGTTCAGGGATCAGCATCATCGCGATCATCACACGCTGCCCCATACCGCCGGAAATCTCATGCGGGAACAGGTTCATCACCCGCTCCGCGTCACGGATATGCACGGCTTCCAACATGGTCAGTGTGCGCTGACGGGCTTCCTGCTTATTCACCCGATGATGCAGCCGGTAGGCTTCCATAATCTGGTCGCCGATACGGATCAGCGGATTGAGCGAATATTTCGGATCCTGCAAAATCATCGAGATTTTATTGCCGCGCACCGAGCGCATCTGACGCTCACTGGCACCCAGCAAATCCACATCACCGAATTGCAGCTTCTTGGCTTTGATCTGCGCTGCTTTCGGGGTCAGTTTGAGGATCGAACGGCCGGTCATGGACTTACCTGAACCGCTCTCGCCTACAATACCGACTTTCTCGCGCCCGATGGAAAAGCTGATGCCACGCACCACATCGATTGAGCGGTCAACACCCGGAAAAGACACCCACAGATCTTCAACTTCTAACAGAGGTTTGGTCATTTGATTTATCCGTTCCTCTTATCCGTTACGCGGGTCAAGCACGTCGCGCAGACCATCACCAAACAGGTTGAAGGCAAGGCTGGCGAGCAAAATGGCACAACCGGGCATAGCTGCGAGCCACCACGAGGTCATCATGAATTCACGGCCGCTGGAGAGCATCGCACCCCATTCAGGGCTTGGCGGCTGCGCACCAAGACCGAGAAAGCCAAGGCCGGCGGCTGTGAGAATAATCGACGACATATTGAGCGTGATACGGATCACCACGGACGGGATACACATCGGCACAACGTGGTGCCAGATCACGCGCATGGTGGAGGCACCCTGCAAGCGGATGGCTGCCACATAGTCGGACGAGCGGATGGTCAGTGTTTCCGCACGTGCCAAACGGGCAATCGGCGGCCATGCAGCCAGCGAGATCGCAATCACCGCATTCTCAATGCCGGGTCCGAGCGCCGCAGCAAAAGACAGCGCCAGAACAAGACTAGGAAATGCGAGGAAAATATCAACAATACGCATCAGCGCTGTATCAACCCAACCGCCCATATAACCGGCAGTGGTGCCGACAATCAGGCCGATTGGTGCAGCGATAATGGCCGTCAGCGTCACGATATACAGCGTAATCCGTGAACCATAGACCAGGCGGCTGAAAATATCGCGTCCCAGCTCATCGGTGCCGAAATAATGCGCCCATGATGGCGGCTGCAAACGGTTGGCCAGATTATTGGCGCCGATATCATAAGGCGCGATATAAGGCGCGAAGATCGCCACAGCCACCAGCAACAGAATAACGAACAGGCCGAAAACTGCGGATGTGTTGGTCAGAAGCTTCAGCCAAGAGCGGCGCAATTGCTGCACATTGGCCTGAAGGGCGGAAGAAGGCACCGGCGCACGCAGCCATTCACGGAATGACGAAGTGTTAGGTGCGGAATTGGAAGTATCAGTCATGAAAGCACCTATCGTGTACGCGGATCAAAGACGCGATAAAGCAGATCACTGATCAGATTGATGACAACGAAGAGAATACCCACGATCAGCGTACAGCCGACCACAGCATTCATATCACCGGCCATCAGAGCATTGGTGAGATAACGGCCAAAACCCGGCCATGCGAACACGGTTTCCGTCAGCACGGCACCTTCAAGCAGGAACGCATAGGACAGCGCCACAACCGTCACCACCTGCACGGCGACATTACGGAATGCATGTCCCCAGACGGTGCGCGACCATGACAGGCCTTTCACTCGGGCGGTAATGATATATTCCTGATTGAGCTGCTCGATCATGAAACCACGGGTCATACGGCTGATATAGGCCATGGAACCGAAAGCCAGAATGAGCGCAGGCATGATGATATGGCTGAAGGCATTGCCGAATGCTTCCCACTGTCCCTGCATCGCACTATCAAGCAACAGGAAACCGGTTGTCGGTTCAACAGAGAATTCATAAATGAAATCAATACGCCCCGGGCCACCGATCCAGCCGAGACCAGCATAAAACACCAGCAGAGCCATTAAGCCGAGCCAGAAGTTTGGTGTGGAGTAACCGAGCAGGCTGAGCATGCGCACCAGATGATCCAGCGGCGAATTACGGTACATCGCCGAGAACACGCCGAGCGGAATACCAAAACCGGTACCAATGATAATCGCAACGGTTGCCAGTTCGATGGTGGCAGGGAATACGCGGCCGATATCTTCCAGCACAGGACGGCCGGAGGTCAGCGCATTGCCGAAATCAAACATCACGGCATTTTTAATATAAAGACCATATTGCACGATCAACGGCTGATCGAGACCAAGCTTACGATACATCGTATCATAGGCTTCCTGAGAGATATTATCTCCCAGCATCGCGATCACCGGATCAAGCGGCAAAAGACGGCTGATGAAAAAAGTCAGCGTGACCAGACCAAGCAGCGTAATCGCCACGGAAATGATCAGGCGTGCGGCGGCGGCGAGAAAGAGAAGAACGGGATGAGGTTCATGATAAACCTCATTGTCAAACTCCGTATCTTGCAAAGTTTCGGGCGTCGTCATGGCAATGTTTCCGTCAATATCGGGAAAAGGAGAATTTGCAGCACACGGCTTTCAGCAAAAAGCTGTTCACAAAACGGGAATATGCTGCAAACTCTGACTGAAAACCGGAACATAAATTCCGGAGTGTCCCTGCCGCAGCAATGTTTGCGGCAGGGGCATGAGCATCAGTTATTTAGAGGCTGTATCGTAATAGGTGCGGAAACCGTTCCACTCCCAATTGCTGATACCCTTGTTAATACCGGCAACATTATAGATCTGGAACATATAGGCCTGTGGGCCTTTTTCCATCATCTCTTTCTGCAGGGCATGATAAAGCTCGGCACGCTTGGCTTCATCTTTTTCAAATAAGGCAGCATCCACTTCCTTGTTCACGGCCTCATCGAAATAGCTCGCGCGCCAGCTCGGATACATGGTCTGTTTGGCTTCCATGCGGTTATCCGGATTGAAAATCTGGCGTGAAGCATTGCCATGCGCATCCGGCACGCCGGTCGCCCAGCCCATCAGCGAGGTCTGGAATTCACGGCCACGGATACGGCTGAACAGCTGGGCATTGGCCATACGTTCGATCTTAATTTTCACACCGGCTTTGGCCGCGGCATCCTGAATACTCTGCGCAATCGGTGCAGCATAAGGCGCAGTACCGATAAACATGGTGGTTTCAAAACCATCCGGATGACCGGCTTCAGCCAGAAGTGCTTTGGCTTTTTCCACATCTAATGTGAATGGCTGGCCTTCTTTTTCATCCAGCGCACCGAAAGCACCGAGCTGAACAAAGCTTGCACGCGGCACACCGACATTGTGCATCACAGTCTTTGCCAGACCGTCATAATCAATGAGATAGCGCATAGCGAGACGCACTTTTTCATTGTTAAAAATCGGGTCAGCATTGTTGAAGTTCCAATAGAACAAGGTCGGTTTCAAAGCGCGTGAAACAGCAACTTTATCCTGCGCTTCCAGATCTTTCAGATCTTCCGGTGTCAGATCACGGGCAATATCAATATCGCCTTTTTCCAGCAGCAGACGCTGGGTACCGGCTTCCGACACATGACGGATCAGAACCTGTTTCAGTTTTGGTGCTTCACCCCAATAATTATCGCTCGCCTGCAACAGTACAACTTCTGCAGGGTTCCAGCGCATCAGTTTGTAAGGGCCCACACAGTCAGTACGGGTGGCCAGATATTTATTGCCCATATCGCCTTCGACCTGATTGGCCGTCAGCACTTTTTGATTGAGCAGAATTGAAACACGGTTTGCTGCAATAGCTGACAAGATGAGATTAACCGGATATGGCTTATCAAGCTTGAAGACGAGCGTCTGATCATCAGGCGCTGTAATCGCAGTATCAACATTCTCTTTGACGAAACCATATTCCGTCAGTGTTGCAGCATTACCAAAACCGAGTTTAACAACGCGTTGCATCGACCATGCCAGATCACCGGCAGTTGCTTTGTCGCCATTGTCAAATTTCAGGTCATCGCGCAGATGGAATGTGATCTGCAAACCGTCTTCCGATACGTCCCAGCTTTTCGCCATACGCGGCAGAATTTTGGTTTCATCTTTCGGGTCAAAATCAACCAGCGGATCGCAGGTATTTTGAATAATTTCGTTGCTCACCACTTCGCCGATCTGTGCCGGATCGAACGTGCTGATCGCATCAATATTCCATGCCATCACCAGCGCATTTGGCGGTGAGGCAGCTTCCGATGCAAATGTTGCACCAGCAAGAGCAGCAGTACCGGCAATCATTGCCAATGCGGAGCTGCGGTTCAAAAATTTATTGGTCTTCATCTTTATCCCCTGTTTATAATTATTCAGTCTTGATAAAGGGCATGGCGGTAATGCACCGCCATGCCGGTTTATTTAACCTGCCATTTCACTCAGTAGGTCGCGGCTGCAATGGCGGGTTAACCTCCGGTGGGATCGGGCAGGTATAAGGCGTTTTCGCCATACGTGCCTGATGATCAGCCTTGGCAGCGTTGAGAATGCTCTCATCCTGCATCACATCCAGTGCGGTTCCGGCCATAACTTTAGCCGCATAGACCATGCCTTTATGCGCGGCCGGCATTTTGCCCTGCGCAGTGATCTGCCATGAGTGACCAGGTGAACCAATCGCATGGGTGGCAACACGCGCCTGCACAGTCGGCACCGCCCAGCTGACATCGCCCAGATCGGTAGAACCAATCATCGGCACGCCGGTCTGTTCGCGTGGCAGTACATAATCGCAAAGCGGTGCATTTTCAGCGAAAGGCTGACCAACACGCAGGTAATCGGTTTCGATATCTTCTGCAGACAATGTTGTCTGAATTTTCGCAGCAAAAGCACGGTCAGCATCATCAAACGGCACGCCGCCGAGACGTTCCATATTGGAATGCATCGCGATTTCCAGCGGCGTATTACCGAGCAGGTTAGACACCGCACTCATGATGGAAATATCGACAGTGGTTTCGGTCATCATTGCAGCGCCCTGCGCCACTTTTTTCACACGCTCATTGAGCGAGAACATGCCCGGCAGATCGGTTGCACGGATTGCATAACGCACTTTGGCTTTAGCCTGCACTACGTTCGGCGCAATACCACCGGCATTGAGATAGGCATAATGCAGACGGCAATCTGCCGGAATATGCTCGCGCAGATAGTTGCAGCCAACGCTCATCAGCTCAACCGCATCGAGTGCAGAACGGCCGAGATGAGGTGCGGCGGCAGCATGCGATGCACGGCCGGTAAATTCAAAATCCATACGGGTATTGGCCAGCGACTGGGCATCATCCACTTGCGTGAACGAAGCCGGATGCCATGAAATGGCAATATCCACATCGTCAAAAGCACCGGCGCGCACCATAAACGCTTTGGCAGCACCGCCCTCTTCCGCAGGGCAACCGTAATAACGCACACGGCCTTTTTTACCGTTCTGCTCCAGCCAGTCTTTCACAGCCGTTGCTGCGAGAAGTGCCGCAGAACCCAGCATATTATGGCCGCAGCCATGACCGTGACCTGTACCCGGAATCGGACGCGGCTCAGCAATACCGGCTTCCTGGCTTAGACCCGGCAATGCATCATATTCACCGAGGATCGCGATAACAGGTCCGCCTTCACCGGCTTCACCGATCACGGCAGTCGGAATACCGGCTACATTTTCCGTGATTTTAAAACCTTGATCACGGAGCATCTGTGTATGCTCGGCGCAGGATTTATATTCTGTATAGGCAATTTCCGGCATGCCCCAAACGCGGTCGCTGAGTTCCTCGAACTCACGTTTTTTCGCGTCAACCAGATCCCAGATCACCTCACCATTTTTCATGGTGTCCCTCCCGATTATCATATCATTTGAATACGGTTTCAGGAGCGAGCCTCCACCCGCGCCTGAAACCGTGTTGTCTTTACAGGTTTTCGTCGATGAAACGTCCCAGCGCATCAAACACTGTGTGGCGGTTTTCAATGCGTGCGAAACCATGGCCTTCATGCGCAATACGCAGAATTTCCACCGGCTTGCCCAAGCCGCGCAGGCAGGAATAAACCATCTCGCTCTCGCAAGGCGTTACGCGCGGATCTTCGAGCCCGTGCACCACCATCAGCGGTGCCTGTACTTCGGCCATTTTGTGAATTGGCGAGAAGCGCTCCAGCGCATCTTTCATCGTGGCAACATCGCCGTATTCCACCTCACGCAATACTTTGCGCCACGGGCCGGTGGTTTCCATCAAGGTCAGGAAATTGGCAATGCCGTAATATTCCACACCGAGTTTCCACAAATCCGGATATTCAGTGAGAGCGGCCAGCACCATGAAACCGCCATAGGAGCGGCCAAACACGCCGATACGGCTGTCATCAACATCCGCACGATTGCCCACAGCCAGACGCACGGCTTTAAGATCAGCCACGCTGTCCATACGCAATTCGCGGTCATCAAGATGCTGATACGGACGGCCATAGCCGGTGCTGCCGCGAATATTCGGTGCAACCACCATGATACCGCGTGCCAGCATATATTGAATATCAGCGCGGAAATCTGGCTTCCACTGGGCTTCAGGGCCGCCATGGACAATGATCATAACCGGATAACCGCTTGTCGGTGCAGCAACTGACGGCTGATAGACGAAGTAAGGAACATCCAGCCCGTCAAAGCTCGCAACACTGGTCACAGTCGGCTCAATAAAGTCCGGCAGAGTGGTTTTGGCCTTTGGTGCATCGGTCAGACGGCTATAGGTGCCTGTAGCCACCTCACAGCGCCAGATGTCACCGGAGGTTGCTGCACCTTCAGCAGGCATCACCAGTGCGGAACCATCCTGTGTCCATGCCACAGATGCAATGACGCATGGCATCGGCGTCGGCAAGGATTTCTGCACTTTGCCCTGTCGGTCAATGATGACAATCTCATTCCAACCCTGACGGTTGAGAACCAGCGCCACGCTCTGCTGATCCGGTGCAATGGCCAGTGCTTCCACATCCTGTTTTTCAAAACTTGCAATTTCAACAAGTTCATTGCTGTCATGGGCTTTGAACATCACGCTGGAATAATCACGTCCCTGATCGGAAATCAGCAAAATACCGGAATCATCCTTGAGGAATTTTGCAGCCTGATAGGAAGCGCGTCCCTGATGCGGCAGCATATCTTCATAAGCGCCGCTTGCCAGATCCAGACGGCAGAAATTCTGATCCGTCATGGCGCGGGTACAGTCATTGACCAGCAGCGCCGCACCATCCGGTGTGAAAGCTGCCGGAGTGCGCCAGCCAGTGCCCTGATAAACACATTTGGCTTCACCTGTCGCAACTGTCATCACATAGAGATCCATGTGGGTGCGGTCACGGTAATTGGCGGAATAGGCAATCTGCGTACCGTCCGGTGACCAGCAGCCCCAGCCATGCACCACGGTTGCGTTCGTGGTCAGCTTACGCGGTTCGCCTTCCGCATTTTCAATCAGCCAGAACTGGTGACGCTCATCGCCACCCCAATCGGTGCTGATCAGCAGGTCACGGCTTTTCGGGTTGAAAGACAGCGTGCCGACAGGTTCCGGCAGATTGGTCAGCTGCTTCGCTTCGCCACCGGCCAGCGACTTAATCCAGACCTGTGCGGTGCCACTTGCATCACTCAAAAATGCCAGCAATTCGCCATCCGGTGAGATGGCCGGTTTTACGGCTTTGCGGATATCCGTATAGGAGGACATCTGAACTGCGGTAGGATCGGATTTCAGTGTATCAAACATGAAGCTGCCCGTTATTTTCAATTACAATGATGCGCTTTTCAAACGCTGACTGCTTTTGCCAGACGCGCAGAGGCGTCTGCAAGAGCTACGGCCATAGGGCCGGTTGTAGACTGGTGATTAGACAGAGTAACAATGGTAAAATTGGCTTCCGGCCATGCGGTTTTCAGCTTCCATGCTGTCACCATCGGGGTCACGGTATCATAACGCCCCTGCACAATTTCTGCAGGCAAATGGCGGATACGGTCGAGATTATCCAGCAGTGCGTTGGCAGGCATGAAGGCGCCATTCATGCAATAATGCGTGAAAATGCGCGATACTGCCAACGCCGCATCACTCTGCAACAATGTCGAGACATGCTCGGCGCTTGGTTCCAAAGTCTGAGTGCGGGCAGAGAAACCGCGTAGGCTCTGCGCCGCTGCATGTTCTACCGCCGGATCACCGCAGGTCAGGCGCTTATAATAGGCTTTCAGCAGATCGCCGCGCTCATCCTCCGGCACAAATTCTGCAAACTCCTGCCAATAATCAGGAAAAATCGTTCTGGAACCGTGGAACCACCAGTCACTGTCTTCGCGGTCACCAAGAAAAATCCCGTGAATGCGGAAACCGAGGCAGCGCTCCGGATGTGCCTGACCATAGGCCAGTGACAGGCAGGAGCCCCACGAACCGCCGGTCACCAGCCAACGCTCAATGCCGAAATGCTCACGGATGCGTTCAATATCTGCAATCAGATGCTGCGTGGTATTTTCGCGCAATTCTGCAACAGGGGTCGATTGTCCGGCACCGCGCTGATCGAACGTAATGACGCGATAGGTATCAAGATCAAAGCTGGCAACCTGCTTGGCCGATACACCGGCGCCTGGTCCGCCATGCAAAAACACAGCCGGAATTCCTTGCCTGTTGCCGTAATCATAAACCGCAATTTCATGAATATCGCTGACTTTCAGACGAAAGCTGTCTCGTGCCTGACGCAGTTCTGCCACGGCCCATCCTCCTGCTGCTGTTTGTTACAAACAGCACTCCGTTCACCACTCTTGCGTCTGAATTGATTTGCCTCTTTGCGGCATTTATTTTTTAATTTCAGACCAGAAATTTATAGGCAGCGAACAGCTTTCAAGGCCAATGCAATTTCTGACTACCCATACCAAAATGGAATAGTTCCATCACTCATCGCATAAAATTGCCGGAAATCGTCGTTTTTAACACCGTTCCATCTTGGAAAAGCCTTTGATTTTTATGGGGAAATTAAAAACTCCGGCATCGCTGCCGGAGTTTTTAATCAGACTGAACCTTCTTCTTTAACGAAACAGGATCAGAGATTTCTCAAAAGTTGTCCACACACCCCAGATAATCGGAATACCCACAGCGGCCCATGCAAGAGCAGCTTTGGCATCCAGCCCGCCTGTGCCGATGCCAAAGGAACCGCTCGGTCCTGTCGCCTCAGCTTTGACTGCGGCCTGAAGTTTGGCAACTTCTGCATCCGACATAAACCACTTATCGCCCAGCGGTTTGATAAAGAAATTCGCTATCAGCCCCAGTGCCAGCATACCGGCCAGAATATACATCGTATAATCATAGACCTGCGCGCGCGGCACGCCGGCAGCAATCTGGAACTCACGAATATAGTTTACCACAACCGGCCCAACGATCCCCGCCGTTGCCCATGCGGTCAGCAAGCGTCCGTGGATTGCCCCCACAAATTGCGTACCGAAAATATCCGCAAGATAGGCAGGTACGGTTGCAAAGCCACCGCCATACATCGACAGGATGATACAGACCATCACCACAAACAGTGTGACCGAGCCCATATGCGCAGCAGTTGGTAGTAAGGTGTAGAGTACAATGCCAAGAGCGAAGAAAGTAAAGTAAGTCGCTTTACGGCCAAGACGATCAGACAGAGAAGCCCAGAAGAAACGACCGCCAATATTAAACAGCGAGATCAGTCCGGTAAAACCGGCAGCAATTGCTGCAATCGCAGCCTTCTGCTCTGTACTCAGCTCTGTGAAAGTCAGTCCTGCCTCACCGATCAGACGACCGCCGAAAATCTCCTGCAACATTGGTGATGCCATACCGATCACACCAATACCGGCAGAAACGTTCAGGCACAGCACTGCCCAGATCAGCCAGAATTGCGGGGTCTTATGCGCATCGCGCAAATGCACATGACGGCTGGTAATCATCGCTTTTTTAGCCTGCGGTGCTACCCAGCCTTCCGGTTTCCAGCCGGCAGGCGGAATACGATAACCAAAGGCACCGCCCATCATGAATACGAAATAACCGGCAGCCATCACCAGAAAAGTCTGCCAGACGCCGACTGTTTCCGGTGTTTTGAAATGTTCCATCAACAAATCAGCCAGTGGCGCACCGATCATCGCACCGCCGCCAAAGCCCATAATCGCCATACCTGTCGCCATACCGCGACGATCGGGGAACCATTTGATCAATGTTGAAACCGGTGAAATATAGCCAAGACCAAGACCGATACCGCCGATGAAACCGGCACCAACCCACATCAGCCATAATTGGTGGGTCATCACGCCGATCGCGGCAATCACCATGCCGCCGCACCAGCAAAGTGCTGACACAAAACCGGCTTTACGCGGCCCCACGCGCTCCAGCCAACCACCCCAGATCGCGGCAGAACAGCCAAGCAACACAAAAAACAGCGTATAAATCCAGCCAAGATCAGCCACACGCCAGTTACAACTGGTGGTAAACAGGGCAGTCAGCAGGCTCATATCGGTACAGGCACCCGCCGCATCACCAGTCAGCGCACGGCTGAGCGGCAACCAGAATACGCTGAAACCATAAGCCATACCGATACATAAATGGATCGCCAGTGCCGCCGGTGGTACCAGCCAGCGGTTAAATCCGGGCTTGGCGATAATCCGCTCGCGGTCGAGTATTCCCGGCCCGCTCAAACCACCCAGTGTCTGATCTGTTGCACTCATAACATAGTCCTCCCTTCTGCGGACGCGCCGCAGCCTGCCCATCTCCTGTGAGCATCCCTCAATTTCATAATGAAGTTTATTTATGCCTGAAACAAACAGCCGGACACAGGACTGTATCCGGCTGCATTTTCTTATGCATTTGGCCGTTTAATCAGCGGTGCCGCTTCAATAACCAGAGGATGTAACCCCTCTCCGCCTGCATCAATCAAATTGAACAATTGCGTACGCATACGCGGCTCCCAGAACATATTGATATGTTTGGCAACACCTGCCGCCTGATCAATCTGCGTCTGCGAACTGAAAAATGTGGCAATCTGCGATGCCATCATCGGAATACGGCTGCGATAAGTATGTTCACTCATAGCTTAGCTCACCGTATCCAAAGCTGTTTCAATAAGGCGGCTGGCATCAGAATGTTCACGATATTCCTGCTGCCATTGTGTCGGGCCGTTGGACGCGCTGATCTGCACCGCAGTCACCTTATATTCCGGACAGTTGGTCGCCCAGTCCGAGAAGTCCGTGGTCACCACATTGGCCTGTGTGGTCGGGTGGTGGAAGGTCGTATAGACCACACCCGGTGTCACACGATCAGTAACCAGCGCCCGCAAGGTGGTTTCGCCGGCACGGCTGGCGATCTTCACCCAGTCACCATCACGCAAACCACGCACTTCCGCATCATGCGGATGGATTTCCAGACGGTCTTCCGCATGCCATGCCACATTCTCGGTACGTCGGGTCTGTGCGCCCACATTATATTGCGAGAGAATACGCCCTGTGGTGAGCAGCAGCGGGAAACGCGGGCCCGAACGCTCGTCAGTCGCCACATATTCCGTGCGCATGAATTTGCCTTTGCCGCGCACGAAATGGTCAATATGCATCACTGGTGTGCCAAGCGGTGCTTTAGCATTACATGGCCACTGCACGGAACCTTCACGTTCCAGCAATTCATAGGACACACCCGCAAATGTTGGTGTGGTCATGGCAATTTCGTCCATGATCTGGGACGGATGCGTATAGTTCCAGTTCAGCCCCATCGCACGGGCAAGGTTCTGTGTCACTTCCCAGTCGGCATAGCCGTTGGTTGGTGTCATCACCTTGCGCACGCGGTTGATACGACGTTCCGCATTGGTGAAAGTGCCGTCCTTTTCAAGGAAGGTCGAACCCGGCAGGAAAACATGGGCGAAATTGGCAGTCTCATTGAGGAACAGGTCCTGCACCACCACACATTCCATAGCTTCCAGACCGGCAGCCACATGACGGGTATCCGGATCGGACTGCAGAATATCCTCACCCTGAATATAGATGCCCTTGAAGGTGCCTTCCACAGCTGCATCCAGCATATTCGGAATACGCAAACCCGGCTCATCCTGCAGGATCACGCCCCAGATATTTTCATAAATCTCACGGGTTGCAGGATCGGAAATATGACGATAGCCCGGCAATTCATGAGGGAATGAGCCCATATCGCAAGAGCCCTGCACGTTATTCTGACCGCGCAGCGGGTTCACACCCACGCCCTTGCGGCCGATATTACCGGTGACCATCGCAAGATTGGCAATCGCCATCACAGTGGTGGAACCCTGACTATGCTCGGTTACACCAAGACCGTAATAAATTGCACCATTGCCGCCGGTTGCAAACAGACGGGCTGCGCCGCGCACTTCTTCCGCCGGAACACCGGTCAGCATCTCCACAGCCTCAGGGCTGTATTGCGGCTGGGAGACAAATTCAACCCAATCGCGGAACTCTTCATTCTCGCAACGCTCGCGGATGAAAGCATCATCCTGCAGGCCTTCAGTCACAATCACATGCGCCAGCGCCGTCATGATTGCCACATTCGTGCCCGGACGCAGTGCCAGATGATGTGCTGCCTCAATATGCGGTGAGCGCACCAGATCAATACGACGCGGATCAATCACAATCAGCTTGGCACCTTGGCGCAAACGCTTACGCAGACGTGAGCCGAACACCGGATGACCGTCGGTCGGGTTGGCACCGATCACCATCACCACATCACTATGTTCAACACTGTCAAAATCCTGCGTACCAGCAGAGGTACCGAAAGTCTGGTTCAGACCATAGCCGGTCGGCGAGTGGCAAACTCGCGCACAGGTATCAACATTGTTATTACCGAAACCTGCGCGGATCAGTTTCTGCACAAGGAAGGTTTCTTCATTGGTACAGCGTGATGAGGTAATACCGCCGATGGAATTGCGACCATACTGCGTCTGCAAGCGTTTAAACTCGCTGGCCACACGGCCATAGGCTTCTTCCCATGACACTTCGCGCCAAGGATCGGTGATCTTCTCACGGATCATCGGTTTGAGAATACGGTCTTTGTGATAGGCGTAACCGTAAGCAAAGCGGCCTTTAACGCAGGAGTGACCACGATTGGCCTTACCGTCTTTATACGGCACCATTCGTACCAGTTCTTCACCGCGCATTTCTGCTTTAAAGGAGCAACCGACACCGCAATACGCGCAAGTTGTAACTTTGGAATGTTCCGGCTGACCGATTTCGATCACCGATTTTTCTGTCAGCGTTGCTGTCGGGCAAGCCTGTACACAGGCACCGCAGGACACACATTCCGAGCCTAAGAAGCTCTCATGCATACCCGGTGAGACGCGGGAGTTGAAACCGCGTCCTTCAATGGTCAGCGCGAAAGTACCCTGCACTTCCTCACAGGCACGCACGCAGCGTGAGCAGACAATACATTTGGACGGATCATAGGTGAAATACGGATTGCTCTCGTCTTTCGGCATCCATTTCGCATTCAGCGCACCGTCATTGCGGCCTTGCTTGAAAACATGGTTCGCGCCGTCCTGACCATAACGCACATCACGCAGACCCACAGCACCGGCCATATCCTGCAATTCGCAGTCGCCATTGGCGGCACAGGTCAGACAGTCCAGCGGGTGATCGGAGATATAAAGCTCCATCACGCCTTTGCGCAAAGACTTCAGGCGACCAGTCTGGGTGTGCACCACCTGACCTTCCATCACCGGTGTGGTACAGGAAGACGGCGTGCCGTTACGACCTTCAATTTCTACGAGACACAGACGGCAGGAGCCAAATGCATCCACCATATCGGTGGCACAAAGCTTCGGAATGGCAATACCGGCTTCCATTGAAGCACGCATGATTGAGGTGCCTTCCGGCACACTCACCTGATTACCGTCGATGGTCAGGGTCACCATTTTCTCAGAACGTGAAACAGGTGTGCCGTAATCGATTTCTTTAATTAAGCTCATCTTCTGTCACTCCTATTCCGCTGCCTGCACGAAAGTCTGGCTTTCAGGGCGCGGACGAAAATCTTCTTCAAAATGCGTCAGGGCACTCATCACCGGATAAGGGGCAAAGCCGCCAAGCGCACAAAGGGAGCCGAACTTCATGGTCTGGCAAAGATCTGTCAGAATTTCGATCTGCGTATCGGTTTCTACACCGGCGGCAATTCTGTCGATCACTTCAACACCGCGTGTCGAGCCGATACGGCATGGGGTACATTTTCCGCAGGATTCAATGGCGCAGAATTCCATCGCAAACCGCGCTTGTTTCAGCATATCTGCCCGATCATCAAAGACCACCAGACCGGCATGGCCGATCAGACCGTCTTTGGCAGCGAAGGCTTCATAATCAAACGGCGTATCGAATAATGCGCGCGGGAAATAAGCACCCAGTGGCCCGCCGACCTGAACTGCCTTAACCGGACGACCGGTTGCGGTACCGCCACCGATATCATCAACAATCTCGCCGAGTGTCAGACCGAAAGCGGTTTCAAACAGCCCGCCATATTTTACATTACCGGCAATCTGCAACGGAATTGTACCACGGGAGCGCCCCATACCAAAATCACGGTAATAGGCAGCGCCCTTGTCCATAATCACCGGAACAGAGGCTAGTGAGATCACGTTATTGATCACGGTCGGTTTGCCGAACAAGCCTTTATGGGCAGGCAATGGCGGCTTGGCACGCACCAGTCCGCGCTTACCTTCAAGGCTTTCCAGCAACGCGGTTTCTTCACCACAGACATAGGCACCGGCACCGGTGCGCACTTCCATATCAAAGGCGAAACGCGAGCCAAGCACTGATGCGCCGAGCACACCAGCTTTGCGGGCAATCTCAACTGCCTTTTCCATCATCGCAATCGCATGCGGATATTCGGAACGCGTATAGAGATAGCCTTTGGTCGCACCCACTGCGATACCGGCAATCGCCATACCTTCGATGAGTACGAAAGGATCACCTTCCATAATCATACGGTCGGCAAAAGTACCGCTGTCACCCTCATCGGCATTGCAGACAATATATTTACGCGCACCTTGCGCATCGTGAACGGTTTTCCACTTGATACCGGTCGGGAAACCGGCACCGCCACGGCCGCGCAGGCCGGAATCCGTGACCTGCGCCACAATATCTGCAGGCTGCATGGCAATCGCGTTTTCCAGCCCCTTAAGCCCGTCATGGACGCGGTAATCTTCCAGCGACAAAGGATCGGTCACACCGCAACGGGCGAAAGTCAGACGGGTTTGTTTTTTGAGAAACGGGATTTCTTCTGTCAGCCCCAGCGATAGCGGGTGCTCTTTGCCCTCAAGCAGGCCGTTGTCGAACAACGAGGCCACATCAGACACATCCACAGGCCCATAGGCCACACGGCCTTTGTCGGTTGCCACTTCAACCAACGGCTCCAGCCAGACCATACCGCGGGAGCCATTGCGCACCAGCTTGATATCCAGGCCGCGCTTGACAGCTTCACCGGCAATCGCATTGGCAACCTGATCGGCACCAAGCGCCAGAGCGGCAGCATCACAAGGCACATAAATTGTTACACTCATGCCCGTGCCTCCGCGATCATTTGTTCTGCCTTGCCTTCATTCAGGCGACCGATCAGCCGGTCATCCATTTGCGCCGCAGGCGCACAGGCACACAGACCAAGACAATAAACCGGCTCAAGCGTGATTTTACCGTCGCCTGTTGTTTCACCCCAGCCGATACCGAGCAGCCTTTGCACCGCCTCTGCCACGCGGTCGCCATCCATAGACTGGCAAGCCTCAGCGCGACACAACCGGATCACATGGCGACCGGCAGGCGATGCGCGAAAATCGTGATAAAAAGTCATAACGCCATGCACTTCCGCGCGCGAAAGGTTCAGCGTCTCGGCAATCAGTGTCAGCGTTTCTGCCGGTACATAACCAAACTCTTCCTGTATGGCATGCAAAACAGGAAGCAACGGGCCTTCGACAGCCTTATACTCATTGATAATCTCTATCGTCCGCGCAGCAATGTCATTATTGACTGAACGCTTCTGAGGACTGCCTGTATTTCTCGTATAAACTGGATTCGAGCCTGACATACCGTCAAAGTCTCCCGCAATAGTCATGTTTTCTGTTCCCCACCTTAGAACAGATCAAAGCTATAGCTCGAATTCAATAGGGCAATCCCGTCGATCAATAGAAAAAATCTATCAAGATAGCGGCATCATAATACGGGACAGAGCACGTGCTTCATGCAAAAGCGCAGCGATCAGCGGCGTATGTGGTTCACGCTGCGCAGCAATCAGTCCGACACTATGGCTGGCCTGCGGTTCAACAATCGGAATTGAACGGATCGGCTCGCTAAAGCCCAGAATTTGGGAAAGATTCAATGGCATAATGCTTGCCCACTTACCCGTGCGGATATGGGAAAACAGCACGATCATCGAATTGGACTCCAATGTCGGCTGCACAGTTATACCCGCTTGCGCCAGATGCTGATTAATAATGCGGCGGTTCTGCATATCACTTGTCAGCAGGCAAAGCGGCAGGCCACCCACTTCTGCCCATGTGACACTTTCACGCTCCGAAAACCGGCTCCCGACCGATGTAATCAGCTGATAGCTCTCACGGTAGATCGGCACTGCGGTCACTTTGCCAAGCGGCTCATTGTCCAGATAGCTGATTCCGGCATCAATATCGAAATTCTCGAGTGCCGCCAGCACTTCAACAGAGGTGCGTGAAATGACAGTAAAAGTCACATCCGGATGTTTTTCGCGAAAAGGCGTTGTCAATTGTGAGACCATAGCCAGTGCGGTGGGAATTGCTGCAATACGGATATGCCCGCCAAGACCGAAACGCGCCGCCCGCATCTCTTCTTTCATCGTGCGTGCATCGCCAACAATACGTCTTGCCCATTCCAGAACACGCTGGCCTTCCGGTGTCAGCCCCTGAAAGCGCGAACCGCGCTGCACCAGCATAACCCCCAGCATATCTTCAAGCTGACGAATACCGGCGGATAATGTCGGCTGGGTAATACCGCAATCTTCAGCCGCTTTGCCGAAGTGCTTTTCCCGCGCAAGCGCAATGAAATATTCCAGCTTGTCGATCATAGTGTTCCCCGTTATTTTCTGCTCTGTTATATGCAAGATTATAAGGACGGTACAATCTGCCGTCTGAGATTATGCCTGATAAGACAGGCGGAGACAGCTTTTGGCCGACACCCAGCCCCGTAAAAAACCGCAACCGCACAAAAAGCTCATGATCCTGAGCGGCACCGCGATTGCCTTGGCTGTAACATGGGCCAGTCTGGAAATTCTCGACAAGGCCTTTCCGCCGCCGCTGGAAGTTGTGCGCCAGACATCCAAAGAAGTGATGGATCGCGACGGTAATCTGCTGCGTGCCTTTGCTATTCCGTCCGGTCATTGGCGGCTCGCTACCACGCATAAAGATGTCGACCCGCAATTCATCGCAATGCTGATTGCCTATGAGGATCAGAGGTTCCGTGACCATAGCGGCATTGATCCGCGTGCCATGGGGCGTGCGGCAGTACAACTTGCCAGTCACGGACGCATTATTTCCGGCGGCTCCACCTTGTCGATGCAGGTCGCCCGTCTGATTGAACCGCGCACAGAGCGCTCTTTCTTCGCCAAATTCCGGCAGATGCTGCGCGCCGTACAAATTGAGCGTCGTCTGTCGAAAGAAGAAATTCTCGATGCCTATCTGACGCTTGCACCCTTTGGCGGCAATCTTGAAGGCATACGTGCTGCGAGCCTCGCCTATTTCGGCAAAGAACCGCGCAGGCTCACGACCTCGGAAGCAGCCTTGCTGATTGCCCTGCCGCAATTGCCGGAGCGCCGCCGTCCCGACCGTTATCCTGATAATGCCCGCGCCGCCCGTGATCGGGTGCTGAACCGCTTGGCTGTCGTCTCGCTGATCGGTAATGATGAGGCAGATCGCGCCGCACATCTGGCCATTCCAAAGCGCCGCTTGGCCATGCCGGCACTTGCGCCGCATGTCAGCGAAGCCGCTCTGCGCAAAGATAGCCAAGCCAATGTGCATCATGTGACGCTCAAGCGCTCTGTGCAGCAGGCGCTGGAAACCGTGGCAATGGATTCTGCCAAGCGCCTCGGGCCTAAAATCTCCGTGGCCATGGTGATGGCCGACGCGATCACCGGTGACATTATCGGCGAAGTCGGTTCTTCGGATTATTTTGACTCCAGCCGCTCCGGCTGGATTGATATGACCAATGTTCAGCGCTCACCGGGCTCGGCACTCAAACCTTTCATCTTCGGCTTGGCTTTTGAAGACGGTCTGGTGATGCAGGAAACCATTATCGAAGACCGGCCAACCAATTTTTCCGGCTATCGCCCGCGCAATTTTGATATGAGCTATCAGGGCGATGTGACAGTGCGTGAGGCACTGCAACTCTCGCTTAATGTGCCATCTGTCCGCCTGCTCGACAGTGTCGGTGCAACACGTCTGATGGTGCGGATGCGCCGTGCAGAGGTCAAAACCACATTGCCGCCGGGTGAAACACCGGGGCTGGCCATTGGCCTTGGCGGACTTGGCATCAGCCTTAAAGATCTGGTGCAACTTTACACCGGCCTGTCCAATCGCGGCAAAGCCTCTATCATTTCCAATGGCGTCGACGACCGTACCAAAGACGGCACCAATACCATTACCGCAGAGCCGCTGCTGCAACCCGCTGCCGCATGGCAGGTTGCCGATGTGCTGGCAGGCGTCAAACCACCGCTCGGTTCAATGCAGCGCGGTCTCGCCTATAAAACCGGTACCAGCTATGGCTATCGCGATGCATGGTCGGTTGGTTTTGACGGACGTTATGTGCTGGGTGTCTGGGTCGGGCGTGCCGACAATGGCGCGGTTCCGGGTTTGAGCGGTTATGGCTCGGCGGCGCCGATCCTGTTTGAAGCTTTTTCCAAATCCGGTGTCGGTTTTACACCGCTCAGCCCCGCCCCCGTCGGCACCATGCGGCTGCGGCAGTCCGAGTTGCCCGTATCCCTGCGCCGCTTCACACCATATCTCGCACCGCTTGTCAGTGCATCGGTACGGGAATCCCCGCCGCAAATCCTGTTTCCACCGGAAGGTGCACGGGTTGAACTCTCCAACCAGCCTGACGGCAGCACCGCACCGCTGGCTTTGAAGATGCAGGGCGGCCGCGCACCGTTCATCTGGCTTGCCAATGGCAAACCGCTGGATAAAGCCTCACGCAAGCGTTCCGGCCTCTGGCAACCGGATGGTGCCGGCTATTCCACATTGACTGTGATTGATGCCGTTGGTCGTGCCGCCAGTGTGCGCGTATTCATCGATTAAAACCAAACTCGCATCCGCCTCTCATAACGCCCGCCATGCACCACGCATTGCGGGCGTTTTTGTGCCGTTTTAAGCCGTAAAAACCGATTCCGCATATCTGCCACTTATTACGAAACGCACAATGCTAAATATAAACATATATTTATCTGCGATAGTTTTATTCGTAAATATCAAAAATTAAGCAAAAATATTCTAAAATTATCTTTTTCGTAGTCGAAACTTCCTTGTTATCAGATACCATTCTGTGAAGAATATGATCACACAATCCGCCTGCCTCCGTTTGAGAGCAAACAGGTGAGAGATTGGTGAGGCAAAACAGTGAAGCGAAGGATCGCTTCCTGACGAATTTATAAGGAAAACAGCAATGTCGTTGTTAGATATCGCCCGCGTCAAAACTTTAATTTCGCGCCGCACCGGCATGAAAATGATGCTGCTTTCCGCTGTTGCTATGAGCGTTACATTCGCTGCACCTTTGTCAGTTCAGGCTGCTGATCAGTCGATCAAAGTCGGCATTATGGGCGGCGAAGATGAAGACATCTGGAAAGTTGCAATCGAACAGGCCGCAAAAGAAGGTCTCAAAATCGAAACTGTAATTTTCAATGACTACACCCAGCCGAATGAAGCGCTGGAGCGTAAAGAAATTGATGCCAACGCGTTTCAGCATGAGCCTTACCTGAATGAGCAGATCAAACAGCAAGGCTATAAGCTTTCTGTTGCCGGTTATACTGCCCTTTTCCCGATCGGCATCTATTCCCGTAAAGTTGAGAAGCTGGAAGATCTGAAAGACGGCGCTATTGTCGGCGTACCGAATGACCCTACCAATGAAGGCCGCGCCTTGCGTGTTCTCGAGAGCAAAGGTCTGATCAAGCTCAATCCGGATGCAGGTATTCTTGCAACCCCGATTGATATTGTTGAAAACCCGAAAAAGCTTGAAATCAAAGAACTGGATGCCGGTGTTGTCGGTCTTTCCATCGATGATCTCGATGCAGCTGTCGTCAACAACAACTGGGCAGCGAAATCCGGTCTGGATCCTGTGAAGGATGCCATCGGCTGGGAAGCTAAGGAAAACAATCCTTACCGTAACTTCATTGCGATCCGCACTGAAGACAAGGATGCAGCTTGGGTCAAGCCACTGATCGCAGCTTTCCAGAATGAGCCGGTGAAAGCAGAACTCGACCGTGCTTATAAAGGCACAGGTATTCCTGCCTGGGAATAAGAGCTACCCAACCAAGCTTAAACCGCGCATAGTAACGGTCCGGATTTATCCGGACCGTTTTGCACTCTGAGTATTGTCCTTTTATGCACTTTGCTCCGATCATATTGCCTCAATTTAAAGAAAGAGCTCGAGGATAAAGTGAATACTTCAGCTCCAATAAAGAATACGCAGCAAAAGCTGTCTTCCGCATCCGGTCAGCCTCCCGTGACCGGTGACGAAGTTGTTAAACTCTCCAATATTAAACGCATGTTCGGCACGACACCTGCCGTCAATGATATTTCTCTCTCGGTCAAACGCGGCGAAATTCTCGGTATTATCGGCCGCAGCGGCGCCGGAAAGTCCACTTTGATCCGCTGCCTTAACGGGCTGGAACAGCCGGACAGCGGCTCGGTCATCATTGAAGGTCAGGAAATCACCGGCCTTACCGAAAGTCAGCTGCAACCGGTACGCCGTCGTATCGGCATGATTTTTCAGCATTTCAATCTCATGTCTGCCAAGACTGTCGCCCAGAATATTGCACTGCCGCTTAAAATTGCAGGCATTGCAAAATCCGAGCGCCAGAAAATCGTTGCAGAGCTGCTTGAACTGGTCGGCCTGTCGGAACGTGCACAGCATTATCCGGCACAGCTTTCCGGTGGTCAGAAACAGCGCGTCGGTATTGCCCGCGCTCTGGCTGCCAAACCGAGCCTGCTCTTGTCCGATGAAGCGACATCCGCGCTTGATCCGGAAACAACCCAGTCCATTCTGGCACTGCTGAAAGACATCAATCAGAAGCTCGGTCTGACCATTCTGCTGATTACCCATGAAATGGATGTGATCCGTAAAATTGCCGATCGTGTGATTGTTCTCGACCACGGACAGATTGCCGAGCAAGGCCCTGTCTGGGAAGTTTTTGCCCGCCCGCAGGCAGAGACAACCAAAAACCTGCTGAAAATGCTGACCCCTGCTTTGCCGGAGAGCATTGCCGCGCATCTGACACAGGATCAGCGCTCTGCAGATGAAGCGATCATCCGCATCCGCATTTCCGGTGAAGCAGCCCGCAGACCGATCATCAATGATATCGCCTCTGCCTCCGGCCTCAATGCCCGCCTTGTTCATGGCGGTATTGATACAATTCAGGGAGAGCCGGTCGGCACATTATTCCTCGGCCTCCCCGCACATGACCAGTCAGCTCTGCAAAAGGCTGTCGGTTTTCTGAAGACAATTTGTGATGAAACGGAGGTTGCCGGATATGTTTCAATTCCTGACACCCGCAATGCTTGATCTGCTCTGGCGCTCCCTTGGCGAAACCCTGATTATGACCGGTTTCTCCAGCCTGTTCACATTGATTTTCGGTCTGCCGCTCGGCCTGTTGCTGATCCTGACAGATCGTAATGGCTTGCTGCAAAACTTAGCCGTCAATCGCGTTGTCGGCGCAGTGGTCAATGCCTTCCGGTCTGTGCCGTTTATCATCCTGCTGGTCGCACTGATCCCGTTCACGCGCCTGATTATGGGTACAGCGCTCGGCACCTGGGCATCCATCGTGCCGCTGTCGATTGCAGCCATTCCCTATTATGCCCGTATGGCGGAAGTATCGCTGCGCGAAGTTGATCACGGTCTGATTGAAGCTGCGCGCTCCATGGGTGCAAGCCGCTGGACGATTATCAAGGAAGTGCTGATACCGGAATCCATGCCGGGTCTGATCGCAGGTTTCACGGTCACAATCGTCACGCTGATCGGTGCTTCCGCCATGGCCGGTGCAATCGGTGCAGGTGGTCTGGGCGACCTTGCGATCCGCTATGGCTATCAGCGCTTTAACTACCCGATCATGGCCGCTGTTGTGGCTGTCTTGATTGTGATTGTCTGCCTGATCCAGTGGATCGGTGACCGTCTGGTACAAAAAGTCGATAAGCGCATTGTTAAGCGCTAAAGCATGTCTCCCAAAGGTGGACACCGGTTTTGGGATAAAGACATGGGCAAAAACAAAGGCCGGTGAAAACCGGCCTTTTTGGTATCTCATAAAATTAGAGCGCCGTGTGCCAGACTTGGCACACAAAGGTCGCTCTAACACTTTACAATAGAGCATAATTTCATCTTAAACTGATTCAAGTTTAGAGAATTATGCTCTAAGTGCGCTTTTCGTGAACGCCGACTTCAACCGTATTACCGTCGGGGTCAAAGACCAGAGCCGCGAAATATCCCATTTCTTTAGGCCCCTGATAGGACGGTGCACCGCTGTCACGCCCGCCGGATTTCAATGCTGCCTGATAAAAGGCTTCAACCTGCTCCCGACTCTTAGCGCTGAATTTGAGGTGCAAATGCTGCCCCGGTTTAAGCTCTGCTTCTTCAGCAGCGCCACCCTTTGCAGCAATCACCCGCAAAAACGGCAAGGGACTGCGGGCATTACCGCTGACAAAAAACAGGTTCTCCGCCGTCTGCAACACCCTAAGCTCCAGTGCAGACATGCTGCCGGAGTAAAATTGATAGGATGCCGGAATATTCCGGCTCTCAAAGCCGATATGGTCAAATAAAGACATAGCCAATAATATAGACAGCTTCTGCCATAAGAAAAGAGCCGCCGGATACTGAATCCTGCGGCTCTTTAACTTGCTATGCTCAGTTTATTGAGAACTGAACCATTACCGCGTACGGCTCAGACCATCTTTGGCAGGCTTGTATTGCGGATCAAGCTGCACTGCACGGGCATAGGAAGCTGCTGCGCGCTTTTTATCGCCGCGATGCTCATAGACCAGCGCCTGATTGGCCCAGCTCTCAGCAACCTTATCATCCAGCCCGATAGCCGTATTAAAATCATCAAAGGCATTATCGTAATCGCCAAGTGCGGCATAGGAAATACCGCGGCCATTATAAGGCTCCGGTGCATTCGACTGCAGGGAAGCAGCAGCCGAAAAATCTTCAATCGCCTGTTTATGCTGGCCGCGCGCCTGATAGATCAGACCACGATTGTGATAGGCGCGGCCATCGGTTGTATCCAGCTGGATTGCGCGATTGAAATCTGTCATCGCTTCATCCAGACGTCCTGCCTGACGATAGACATTACCGCGTCCGATATAGGCTGCATCATATTGCGGATTAATCTGAATGGCGCGACCATAATCCTGTACAGCCGCCGCTTCATTCTTCAGATAGCGCTGAATGAGCGCACGGTTGGCATAGGCCTGATAATAATTCGGATCAAGCTGGATCGCCGTGTCAAAATCCTTCATCGCCTCGCGATAGCGCCCAGCCTTACCATAGGCAGAACCACGCACATTGTAGCTTTCAGGATTACGCGGATTGCTTTGAATAACAGTTGTCAGCGAACCGATATTTTCACTGGAACCCTGCGCGAGATCAACCGGCGTAAGTATGGAATTGGAAGTGCTCTGACAGCCTGCCAAAGCCAGAACTGTACAGGATGCTGCAACCAGCAGACCCTTCTTCAAAGAAAGGCGCTGTTCACGCAAAGTCAATTTCACACTTGCCAAAGATCCCATTCGCGCACTCCTCAAAAGCAATCTTAAGCCTGAGATTCCGGCCTGTGCACTACACAGTATCTGACGGAAAATAGCTAGACTGCATATATTTTATGATATGCCAACACTCAGCCCCATACAGAAAAAGGCGGAAGTGAACATTCACCCCACCTTAAAGCTGTTTTCCAGCGATGCAAACATATCTGTATAGTCAACTTTTACAATAAAGCTTCATATTACATCAGCTCTCAAAAAAACCGATATAATAAGCACCTGAAAAATTGCTTCACGCAAAGCAAAACGCATGATCCGGAGACCATGCGCTGCTTAATCAGTATATCTGATCAGAAACCACGCAGCATATAACCGCGTGTTCAGTCTGATTAACTTATCGCCTGGCGACCGGCTAATTAGCTGGCCGCTACGCAACTTGTTACTTAGCGGGCCGCTACGCGACCGCCGCCTACCAGACCTTCACGCTGTGCGCGCTTACGAGCCAGCTTGCGTGCACGGCGAACGGCTTCAGCCTTTTCGCGGGCGCGCTTTTCAGATGGCTTTTCATAATGACCGCGCATTTTCATTTCGCGGAAAATACCTTCACGCTGCATCTTTTTCTTAAGAGCGCGGAGAGCCTGATCAACATTATTATCGCGTACGAGTACCTGCACGTGTAATCCCGTTCCGTTTCGGTTAGATTTTTCAGTTTAGCCTGAAGGCACCGGTGAGCCCCGAAGAAAAAACAGTCTGGCAGTTCCGGTAAAGGAGCCGTCTTATGGCTGAGAAATCTTAAGACTTCGCAACGGCCTTCCGATGCAAATTCGAGTGCCGTTTAACAGTATCCGGCGCGATTGTCCACACAGAATCCGTAACACAGCGCCCGATCAGGCCTTATCAACCTCATTATTACAGTTTTAGCCGTAAAAATCACGTTTTATTTGCATTTTTCTTTGCGGACATTGCTTTGGTTTTGCTCTGTAAATGCAAAATTCATCCTGTATTTCACAGAGATTCTCTGTCCCTTTTCCGCTGTTTTTTAAGCGGAATGAAGTGAGTCCTTCACTCCGGCACCCCGCCACAATACGGAAGCGTTTCAGCAAACAAAAACCACATGATACGCCAAAACCCGTCGCAAAATGGCAAAGTCAGTGTCGGCATATGGTTTAACTTTAAACCAACAGGCGGAAAAAATCTTCTGCGCCCAGATAAGGGGACATTATGCGTAAGTTTTCAGTATTTGCAGTTGCCCGAGAAGCACTGCGCGGCAACAAAGGCTGGGAGCCGCAATGGGCTTCACCGGAACCGCGTGCCAGCTATGATGTGATTATTGTCGGCGGCGGCGGCCATGGTCTGGGTGCAGCCTATTATCTTGCCAAAGAACACGGCATTACCAATATCGCAGTACTGGAAAAAGGCTGGATCGGTGGTGGCAACACCGGTCGTAACACCACCATCATCCGCTCTAACTATCTCTATGAAGAGAGCATGAATATCTATGAGCATTCGCTCAAGATGTGGGAGAACCTGTCACAGGATCTCAACTACAACGTCATGTTCTCGCCGCGCGGCGTGCTGATGCTGTCGCATAATATCCATGACAAGCAGTCCTTCCAGCGTCACGTCAATGCCAACCGTCTCTATGGCATCGACAATGAATGGCTTACTCCGGAACAGGCCAAAGCCTATTGCCCGCCGCTGAATATTTCACAAAATTCCCGCTATCCGATCAATGGCGCAGCATTGCAGCGCCGCGGCGGCGTTGCCCGTCACGATGCGGTGGCGTGGGGCTATGCCCGTGCAGCCTCAGATCGTGGCGTCCACATCATCCAGAATTGTGAAGTGCTCGGCATTCGCCGTAATGCAGACGGCAGTGTCAGCGGTGTTGAGACCAATCGCGGCTTTATCGGCGCCAAGAAAATCGGTGTTTCTGCTTCAGGCCACTCGTCTGTCATCATGAATATGGCTGATGTCCGCGTACCGCTGCAAAGCTCCCCGCTGCAGGCACTGGTTTCCGAACCGATGAAGCCGATTGTGCCATGCGTTGTCATGTCCAATGCGGTTCATGCCTATATTTCCCAGTCGGACAAGGGCGAGTTTGTCATCGGCGCCGGTACCGACCAGTATAATTCTTACTCCCAGACCGGCGGCTTGCAGATCATCACCCATACACTGGATGCGATCTGTGAACTGTTCCCGATGTTCCGCCGCGTAAAAATGATGCGCCAATGGGGTGGCGTCACCGACAACACTCTCGATCGCGCACCGATCCAGAGCAAAACCCCTGTGCCGAACCTGTTTGTCAATGCTGGCTGGGGCACCGGCGGCTTCAAGGCAACACCGGGTTCTGCCCATTTGTTCGCCCATTTGATTGCCCGTGGTGAGCCGCATTCGCTGGCCGCCGGCTTTACACTGGATCGCTTCCGCACCGGCCGTCTGATTGACGAAGCTGCTGCAGCAGCCGTAGCCCACTAAGGATAATTATCATGCTTTTGATCCATTGCCCTTATTGCGGTGAAGACCGCTCGGAGCTGGAATTCCGCAGCGCGCATGATGCTCATATTGCCCGCCCGACCAATATTACCGAGCTTTCGGACGAGGAATTCGTTGAGTTTCTCTATTGGCGCGACAATCCCAAAGGTGTGATCTTTGAGCGCTGGCGGCATATTCACGGTTGCGGTCGCTTCTTCAATGCAGCGCGCGATACTGTGAGCGACCGGTTCCTCCTCACCTATAAAGCCGGAGAGCCAAAACCGGATCTGAGCCAAATCGTACAGACAAACAGTGTTGCGGCCAAGGAGAGTGGTAAATGAGCGGCTCAAAACGCATTACTGGCAAAGGCCGTCTGACACCGGCGAAAACTGCCCGTTTCACCTTTGACGGCAAGACCTATACGGCATTGGCAGGCGATACAGTCGCCTCAGCACTGCTTGCCCATGATATTCACCTGATCGGACGCTCATTTAAATATCACCGTCCGCGCGGCTTTCTGTCCGCAGGGCCGGAAGAGCCGAATGCGCTGCTGGATATTTCCCGCGACAAAGCCCATCGCCAGCCGAATGTGCGTGCAACCGTGCAGGAAGTTTTCGACGGCATGCACTCAGAGTCGCAGAACCGCTGGCCGTCTTTGTCTTTCGACATCGGCGCAGTGAATGATCTGTTTTCGCCTTTCTTTGGCGCAGGCTTCTACTACAAGACTTTCATGTGGCCGAGAAAGGCGTGGGAGAAGGTCTATGAGCCGATCATCCGTCGCGCCGCAGGTCTGGGCGTTACCCCGACAGAGCCTGATCCTGACCGTTATGCAGGCCGCTATGAGCATTGCGATGTGCTGGTTGTCGGTGCAGGCGTAGCAGGTTTAAGTGCGGCACTTGCTGCAGCACACACCGGTGCCAAAGTTATCCTCTGCGACGAACAGCCGGAAGTTGGTGGTGCCCTGCACCATGAAAACCGTACCAAGATCGATGGTCAGGATGGTTTCGCATGGGCACAGGTCACAGCGGCCGAACTGAATGCCATGCCGAATGTGCGTGTTCTCACCCGCACCACGGCTTTCGGCTATTATAACCATAATTTCGTGGCTCTGGCCGAGCGCGTCACCGACCATATTGCACTGCCGGAGAAGAACACCGCGCGTGAACGTCTGTGGCAGGTGCGTGCCAAGCGCGTTATTCTCGCCAACGGTTCGATTGAACGGCATATGGTTTTTGCCAATAATGACCGTCCGGGGGTTATGCTGGCTTCGGCTGCCCGCACCTATCTCAATCATTTCGGTGTGGCTGTCGGCTCGCATGTTGGCGTCTTCACCGCCCATGACAGCGCCTATGAAGCCGCCTTTGATCTGAAAAATGCTGGCGTTGATATTCCTGTGATCGTTGATGCCCGTGCCCATCCGGGTGAAGCTGTGCTGGCGGAAGCCCGCCGGTTGAATATTCCGGTTCTGACCAATCATTGTGTACTGAGTGTTGGCGGCAAGCTGCGCGTCAAATCCATGACTGTTGCCACCAATGGTGCGAAGTCAGGCCGCAAATACACCATTGATGCGCTGATCACCTCCTCCGGCTGGACACCGTCAGTGCATCTGTTCTCGCAATCGCGCGGCAAGCTGCGCTTTGATGATACCAAACAGCGCTTTCTGCCGGATGTTTACGCGCAGGACTGCATCTGCGTCGGCACCTGTAACGGCACCGACGATCTGCAGGCAGCCATTGATGAATCCGTTGCAGCAGGCACATCTGCCGGCCTTGAAACCGGCGGCAAGGCTTCCGCAACCACCGCTGTCAGTGCAACAACAGCCTATAGCTGGAGCGGCGGCATGGTCGGCACGACAGTCGGTGCTGGCCCTGACAGCAATGTGAAGGCGTTTATCGACTTCCAGCATGATGTTTGCGCCAAGGATATCCGCAATGCCGTGCGCGAAGGTATGCACTCTATCGAGCATATCAAACGCTTTACCACCAACGGCATGGCATCCGATCAGGGTAAAATGTCCAATATGCACGGGCTGGCGATTGCCTCGGAAGCGCTCAACAAGCCAATCCCGCAGGTCGGTCTCACCACCTTCCGTCAACCGTATACGCCGGTGACGTTCGGCACGCTCATCAACTCGTCCCGTGATCATCTGTTTGATCCGGCACGTCAGACTGCGCTGCATCATTTTGAGGCTCAGAACGGCGCGGTTTATGAGGATGTCGGCAACTGGAAACGCGCGTGGTATTATCCGCAGGCAGGAGAAACCATGCATGATGCGGTGTCCCGCGAGTGCAAAACCGTTCGCGAAGTCGCCGGTGTTTTTGACGCCTCCACTTTGGGCAAGATCGAGGTTGTGGGGCCTGATGCCGCTGAGTTCCTCAATCTGATGTATACCAATGCCTGGGATACGCTGAAACCGGGTCGCTGCCGCTACGGTATCATGACCGGTGAAGACGGTTTTGTGATGGATGACGGTGTGGTCGGTCGCATGGCACATGATCGCTTCCACGTCACCACCACAACCGGTGGCGCACCGCGTGTTCTCAATCATATGGAAGATTATCTCCAGACCGAGTTCCCGCATCTCAATGTCTGGCTGACCTCCACCACCGAACAATGGGCAGTGATCGCCGTTCAGGGGCCGAAAGCCCGCGAGATTATTGCACCATTTGTTGAAGGCATTGATATTTCCAACGACGCCTTCCCGCATATGAGTGTGGCAGAAGGTAAATTCTGCGGTGTGCCAACCCGTCTGTTCCGCATGTCCTTTACCGGTGAACTGGGCTTTGAAATCAACGTCCCTGCCGATTACGGTCAGTCTGTGCTGGAAGCCGTCTGGGAGCGTGCAAAAGCCATGGGCGCCTGCCTCTATGGCACTGAGACCATGCACATCTTACGTGCTGAAAAAGGCTACATCATTGTCGGTCAGGATACAGACGGCACTCAGACCCCGCATGATGCAGCGGTTGGTTGGGCTGTCTCCAAAAAGAAAACTGACTTTGTCGGTATTCGCGGTATGCGCCGTCCCGATCTGGTGGCGGAAGGCCGCAAACAACTGGTCGGCCTGCTGACCAAAAATCCGAACACTGTGCTGGAAGAAGGTGCGCAGATCGTTGCCGATCCGAACCAGCCAAAACCGATGAAAATGCTCGGTCACGTTACCTCTTCCTACTGGTCGTCCAATCTTGGCCGTTCCATTGCCATGGCTGTGGTGCATGACGGATTTAATCTGCACGGCAAAACTTTGTTCGTGCCGATGCTGGATCGTGTGATTGAAGTTGAAGTAACCGGCCCCGTCTTTATTGACGAAAAGGGAGAGCGCCTGCATGTCTAAGTCCGAAGCAATCGCACAGCGCATCACAGTTCTGGGCAACAGCCGTGCCGGTAACGGTTCGGTGCAAATCACTCCGGCGGAACCCGCGGAGCGTATTTCGCTCCGCGCCCGTACCAATGACCTCGCCGACCTGTCCAAAGCCCTTGGCGTCACCCTGCCGCAAAAGCCGAAACACAGCGCCACCAAGGGCAAACGCTCGGCATTGTGGCTCGGGCCTGATGAATGGCTGGTGATTGACACCGGCGGGCAGTCCCCCTTTGCGGATTTGCAAGGTGTTGAAACACTGCATGCCGCAACGGATGTATCCCACCGCAATATCGGCATCCTCATTTCCGGCGAAGGCGCAGAGGCAACTATCAATGCCGGTTGCCCACAGGATCTGTCACTGTCAGTTTTTCCGGTTGGTGCAGCAACTCGCACGATTTTCGGCAAGGCCGAGATTGTGCTGTGGCGCCTGTCTGAAACTGAATTCCGGCTGGAATGCTGGCGCTCCTTTGCACCCTATGTTTTCGGACTGCTGAGTGAGGGCGCACTGGACGCAGCCGTCTGACGATACTCTCAACGTCCTGAAACTGTCATAATTACACTTTAAGCACCGCGTCTTCCCTAAGGCGCGGTGTTTTTATTTGAGCAAAGATCAATAGCTTTAATGTGATTGTTCATTTACAGCGGAGCGCTCTAAAGCATCTTCTGCGCCGCATTGCCCTGATTTATTTTGACAAGCACCTGTTCATGACCATTCAAAAACGCCTCATCATCAATTTTACCGGTTATGAGGGTCTTCATCCCAAAGCTGTCCGTGTGCGCCATCGCAAGATTATGAGCGACTTCGACAAGCTATGGGGTACAAAAACTGCTATATCACCGATAATCGACACCGATCACGGCAGCGGTGTCATGCAGGTTCGTACACAAGGTGAGAACTGGGAAACGCAAAGCGAATTCTGCCAGTTCGGAACAGCCGATATTTTTGACGATTATGCTACACGTTCCCTGCCGCACCGTTTGTTTGCCGGCAGCCGCGCCTTTTTGAATATTCTCTTCACCGGCACTTTGTGGCGCTATGGTCGTACCAGCTGGCGCTTCGTTATGTTCTTCCTGTGGCCGTTTCTGATGGTGCTGGCTATGCTGGCCTTAACACTCGGCATCACTGCCGCACCGGTACTGGCAGGCTTTTCAGCTTTGCACATGCTCTGGTCGCTGCCGTTGGCGCTTGGCATTTGCTACGGGTTGATACGGGCACTGGATGAAAAACTCTTCATCTCCTACCTGCTTGATGACTGGTCAGCGGCCTATGACCGTATTTATGACAACAGTCCAAAACTGCTGGAACGCAAACAAATTTTTGCACAAATGCTTACAGAGAAATTGCGAGGCAGCGATGCGGATGAAGTTATCATCATGGGGCATAGCCTCGGCACAGTGCCTGCAATTGAAGCTTTGGCCGAAGTCTGGCGCACAGAGCCGGAACTTCTGCGCAAACAGCCGGTCTCTTTACTGGCTGCCGGTTCCTGTTTGTTGATGATTGCTCTGCACCCGCGCGCCAAAACCCTGCGGGAAGATGTGCGCGTGCTGCTGAATGACAGTCCGGTTTTCTGGGCAGAATTTCAGGCACTGACGGATATTATTCATTTTTATAATTCAGAACCTGCCAAAGCACTGAAAATTCAAACGAATAATCCACCGCTGATCAGCCATATCCGGTTCAAACACATTCATTCCCCAGCCCGTTATAAACAGGCCAAGGGAAATTTCTTCAAAATGCATTTGTTGTTTATTTCCGGCAGCCAGAAGAAAAGTGCCTATGATATCGGCATGTTCCTGCACGGACCTTTTACGCTCAAAACTCTGCTGACCGAGTATCCTGATCGGCCTGCACCGCTGGATACATTACACTAGAGCGGTTTACGTTCATGTTGGATCACAGTGCCCGCTCTAGATTCTTTAGTTTGTCGCATTATCCCGACGTCAAGTTGATCCAACTTGACTGTGAAATGCTCTAAAACGGTGCGGTCGCGTTTCTGGTCAGCACGAGGCGAAAATGGTGTTTTTCGAGAACCGAAACGGAGCGTACTAAAGTACGTGAGTATCGGAAGTGCAGAAAAACGCCATTTGCAGCCCGTTCTGGCCTGAAACTTCATTCAACGGGTGGGACTACGGCAATAGTCAACCACCGTGCAGTCAAAGCCGGTTTAACCATGCCTTCCACTTCCAGTGTCACATCATAATGATTGACCACACGACCGGAAGGACGGATATCCGCATCAGCCAGTTTGAAACGGCCACGGACACGGGTGCCGGTTTTGACCGGCGACATGAAACGCACACTGTCAAAACCGTAATTGATGCCCATGGTTGCGCCCTGCAGCATCGGCAGTGCTTCAAAAGCCAAAGTCGAGAGCAATGAAAGCGTCAGGAAACCATGGGCGATTGTGCCGCCGAATGGTGTTTCCGCTGCACGTACCGGATCGACATGGATATATTGATGATCATCCGTTGCATCCGCAAACTGGTTGATCATTTCCTGTGTCACCACCCGCCACTCAGAGCAGCCGATTTCCGTGCCGATCGCTTCACGCAGCTGATCCAGAGTGATCGCATCTTTCATTGCTATAGACCTTTATGATGGATTCGCACTTTCAGAGAAGGTTATTCTCTATCTCTTTCCAACTGCTATAAACCGCTTTTGCACCTTTTTCCAAAAGCTTTTCCGTGTGTCCCGCATAAGTATGTCCGCCACCGGTATAACCGATTGCTGTCATACCCGCTGCAACCGCACCTTCCACGCCGAAAGGTGAATCTTCAAACACCACGCAACGTGCCGGATCAGCACCGAACTTTTCTGCGGCAAACAAGAACAGGTCCGGTGCCGGTTTACCGCGCTTGACCATTGTGGATGAATATAATGCACCATCGAACGCATTGATCAGACCGGTCTTTTCCAGACTAAAGGCAATGCGCTGCGGTGAAGAGGAAGAGGCCACGCAACTGCGGGTTTTCAGGCGCTCCAGCACACCGGCAATACCGTCACACGGCTGCAAGGCTTCAGAAAACACACGATGTGTTTCTGGCCAGATATCATCCTGCGCTGCATCCGGCAGATAATGGCCGGTCAGGTCACCGATCAGGCGAATAATATCCGCCTGCTTCATTCCCACACCTTTGGCTACCGTGCCATCAGGAATTGGCATATTATGACGGGCATAAACATTATGAAAAGCCAGTGCTGCCAACGGCTCGCTGTCAACCAACACACCATCACAATCAAAGATCACGAGATCCCATTCAGGCTTTTTTACGCTATCCGGCACTCTAACTACTCCTGCTCTGTCATGCCGCAGCGAAGCGGCCTCTTATTGATTGATCTTTAATCTAGAGCGGTTTACGCCCATGTTAAACTATGCTGCTCGCTCTAGCTTCTTAGTGGTCGCATTATCACGGCCATCAAGTTGTTCCAACTTGACTGCGAAATGCTCTGGTCTTTATTACGTGTCATTATCAGGCGGGTCTCACTCCCGCAAAACACAATCCGCGGAGAAAAATCATGGCCACCAATGTCGCTCTCACCGGCTTAGCACGCGATATGAAAGCCCGTGCTGATACCGGCAAACCTATCCGCATCGGCCTGATCGGCTGCGGCGAAATGGGAACCGACATTGTTACCCGTGTTGCCCATATGCCCGGCATCGAGATCGGCGCTATTTCAGAAAACAATCCTGAACGCGCCCTCAAAGCCGCTGAAATTGCCTATGGTGAACAGGGTCATGCCCGCGCTGTTGATACCGGCTCTGACCTGAGCCTTGCGCTCGAAGCCCGTAAAATTGCTGTTACTGATAATGCAGACCTCATTCTCAATGACGACCGGATTGATGTTGTAATTGATGCGACCGGCATTCCGGCAGTCGGTGCGGAAATCGGTCTGCGTGCCATGGAGCACGGCAAGCACCTCGTAATGATGAATGTTGAAGCTGATGTGACAATCGGCGCTTATCTGAAAAGTGAAGCGGAACGCCTTGGCGTGGTCTACTCGCTCGGCGCCGGTGATGAGCCCTCCGCCTGTATGGAGCTGATCGAATTTGTTACCGCTATGGGGCACCCTATTGTTGCCGCCGGTAAAGGCAAGAACAATCCGCTCAATATTGATGCTATTCCGGATAACTACATCGAAGAAGCCACACGCCGTAACATGAATGTGCGCCTGCTGGTGGAATTTGTGGACGGCTCCAAAACCATGGTGGAAATGGCAGCGATTGCCAATGCCACCGGTCTGGTGCCGGACAAAGCCGGCATGCACGGCCCTGGCGCTACACTGGATCAACTCTCCTCAACACTCATCCCTGAAAAAGACGGCGGCCTGCTGTCTCAGGTTGGTGTTGTCGATTATACGATCGGCAAGGGCGTTGCGCCGGGTGTATTTGTTGTCGCCGACATGTCCCACCCGCGCATTACAGAGCGTATGGAAGACCTGAAAATGGGCAAAGGCCCTTATTTCACCTTCCACCGCCCGTATCACCTGACCTCGCTGGAAGTGCCCCTCACGTGCGCCCGTGCAGTACTTTACGGCAAAGCCGATATGGTGCCTCTAAGCAAACCAACCGCAGAAGTTGCAGCCGTTGCCAAAAAAGACATGGCGGCTGGCGAAACTCTCGATGCAATCGGTGAATATTGCTACCGTGCATGGATCATGACTGCCGGTGAAGCACGCAGCGCCAAAGCCATTCCATGCGGTATGCTGACCGGTGCCAAAGTGCTGAAACCAATCAAAAAGGGTGAACTCATCACCTATGACAACGCGGCTTTGCCTGCCGGTTCCCGTCTTGCAGAACTACGCGCCCGTCAGGACAAGCTGGTTTACGGCGTTTAAACGACAGTAACCTGCCCCTGAAATTGTTTTAGGGGCAGGAACTCAGTCACTCTTATCATCATCAGTAATATAATAAGCGATCGGCGCTGTTATAATCTGAGCGGCCACATCTGAGATGATGCCCTTCTGTTTCGCTTCATCAGGCAGCAGAAATTTCCGGTCATTTTCACTCGAAAGTAAAGTGCTGATCTCAGTATCTGAATACCGGCTGCATTCTTTATAAACTTCTGTAAATTGCTCGACATAACCCTTCAGATCACGGCCTGCTGTTATGAACTGGTCAGGCTGAAAAGCCCGCTGTTGATGTGTTATAGAAGGCGGATGCATAATGAAACGCCCGCCTTTACGCGACTGGCGGTCTTTAGCTCCACAAAAAATCATCGTTGCAGAAGACATCACCGTCGACAGGTTCACTGTTGTAATCGGGCTATGCGAGCTTTTGACAGCCCAATATCCCGCATAGCCACTATCCATATCCCCGCCATAGCTGCTGATATAGAGATAGATATTTTCCAGCTTTTTATAATTCGTGTTCAGACTATCGATGGCCTGTATCAGTTCACTGACGCTTTTCGTATTCACACCGGCAGTAAAATAAATCTTTGCCTCAGTGGCATTTTCAAGCACTTTCTCATCCTGAGGCATGACCTTTTTCAACTCAGCCTGCGCTCCGGTCGATGCCATAAAAAACAACGCTGCTATCTGCAAAATCCGGTAATATTTTTTCACATCCGCCTCATATAACAACTGAAAATATCCGGCATTGAAGCGCAGATCAGCAATCATCAAAATCCCAATTAATTGGGATGGATGAGCAGTTTTTTGAAATCGGAATCTATTCGTAAACAAACCGTTCCAAGTCTTTAATGACACGGGTGTTTCACAACACACCGGACACAATCCAATCTGAAAACAGCATTAAACACTTATAAAATCACAATAAAAAAGGCGACCCAAAAGCCGCCTTTTCTTTTATCTGCCGAAGCGACCGGTTTAATCCAGCGCTTTGACGATATTTTCAACCATCTTCTTTGCATCAGCAAACAGCATCATGGTGTTGTCGCGGAAGAACAATTCATTCTCCACACCCGCATAGCCTGAGCCCATGCCGCGCTTGATAAACAGCACCGTTCCTGCCTTATCCACATCAAGGATTGGCATACCGAAGATCGGAGATTGCGGATCAGTCTTAGCCGCCGGATTGGTCACGTCATTCGCCCCGATCACGAAAGCCACATCGGCCTGCGCGAATTCAGAGTTGATATCTTCGAGCTCGAAGACCTCATCATAAGGTACATTGGCTTCTGCCAGCAGCACGTTCATATGCCCCGGCATACGGCCCGCCACCGGATGAATGGCATATTTGACCTCAACGCCCTCTTCCTTCAGCTTGTCAGCCATTTCACGCAGCGCATGCTGTGCCTGAGCCACCGCCATACCATAACCCGGTACGATGATAACCTTGGCAGCATTTTTCATGATGAAAGCCGCATCATCCGCCGAGCCCTGCTTGACCGGACGCTGCTCGACTTCTCCCGCTGCACCAGCAGAAGATGTATCACCGCCGAAACCACCAAGGATCACGGAGATAAACGAGCGGTTCATGCCCTTACACATAATATAAGACAGGATCGCACCGGAAGACCCAACCAGCGCACCGGTGATGATCAGCGCCAGATTGCCCAGCGTAAAGCCGATACCCGCTGCCGCCCAACCGGAATAGGAGTTGAGCATTGACACAACCACCGGCATATCCGCGCCGCCGATCGGGATAATGATCAGCACGCCGAACAACAGCGACAACACGACAATTGCCCAGAACACCAGATAGCTCTCGGTAATTGCCAGCGCCACAACCAGCACCACAATAGCAATAAACAGTGCTGCATTAATCACATGGCGCGACGGCAGCATGATCGGTTTGCCCGACATACGGCCATCCAGCTTGAGATAGGCAATAATCGAACCGGTAAAAGTAATCGCACCAATGGCCACACCGAGCGACATTTCCACCAACGCCTGCGCGTGGATAGTGCCGACTTCACCAATGCCGAAAGAGTGCGGCGAATAGAGAGCCGCCGCGGCCACCATCACGGCCGCCAAACCAACCAGCGAATGGAAAAATGCCACCAGCTGCGGCATGGCTGTCATCGCAATGCGCTTGGCCACAACGGCACCGATACCGCCACCGATCACCAAACCTAATACAATCAGCGCTAGGCCGTTAAAGGACGGCTGTGCCAATACCAGCGTCGTGACAATGGCAATGCCCATACCGAGCATGCCGTAAAAATTGCCCTGACGGCTGGTCGTCGGATGAGAAAGCCCACGCAATGCCAGAATAAACAGCACGCCGGAAACGAGATAAAGAAAGGCTGCCAGATTAACACTCATATCCAAGCCCCTCACTTATCTTTTTTCTTATACATGGCGAGCATGCGTTGTGTGACCAGAAAGCCGCCAAAGATATTGACGCTGGCCAGCACCAGAGCAACAAAGCCAAAACCGGTTGCCCATCCGGACAGGGAAAGCCCGACGGCCAGAAGCGCGCCGACAACAATCACCGAGGAAATCGCATTGGTCACCGCCATCAAAGGCGTGTGCAAAGCAGGTGTTACCGACCAGACGACGTAATAGCCGACAAAGATCGACAATACGAAGATCGCCAGCTGAAACACAAAAGGATCAATCACACCACCACTGGCAATATGCACAGCATTGCTGATTGAATCTGAACTGCCCAGACCTTCAGCAGCAGCCCTCAGATTTTCAACGGCTTTATCGAGACCGCCCAGTGCCTCATTCAAAGAATCCGCACTCATGCCTCATCTCCTTTATTTCCGGCTTCTGTTCCGGCCTTCTTGCGCGCAGTGGTTTTAGCTGTCTCTTTCGCCGTTAGCGGCTTCTTCGGCGCAGCTTTTTTCACCGGCGCTTTCTTTGGCGCAGGCTTGGCTGCAGCTTCTGCCTTCATGACCGACTCAGCTTTTTCCGCGACGACAGCCACATTGGTAAATGCCGGATGCACAATGGCTCCCTGATGGGTCAGTGCCGTTGCTTTAACGAGTTCATCCTCAAGATTAATGACAACCTGTTTGGTCTCTTTGTCGATCAACGTCTCAAGGAAAGCGAACAGATTGCGGGCATAGAGCTGCGAAGCAGATGCAGCAATGCGACCGGCCGTATTCATATGACCGACGATTTTCACACCGCCTTTTGTCGTCACCTGTCCGGCAATGGCACCTTCCACATTGCCCCCCCGTTCAACCGCCAGATCAACCAGAACAGAACCCGGCTTCATACTCGCAACCATCGCCGCACTGACCAGCTTTGGTGCAGCGCGTCCCGGAATAAGCGCCGTGGTGATTACAATATCCTGCTTGGCAATATGATCGGCCACGAGAGCGGCCTGCTTTGCCTGATAGTCTTTCGACATTTCCTTGGCATAACCACCGGCGGTTTCAGCCGCTTTAAATTCTTCATCCTCAACGGCCACGAATTTCGCGCCGAGCGATGCCACCTGCTCTTTCGCTGCCGGACGCACGTCCGTCGCCGTGACCACTGCTCCAAGACGGCGCGCAGTCGCAATTGCCTGCAGACCGGCAACACCCGCTCCCATGACAAAGACTTTGGCAGCAGGCACAGTCCCCGCAGCCGTCATCATCATCGGCATTGCGCGGTCGTATTCTGACGCTGCATCAATCACCGCCTGATAACCGGCAAGGTTAGCCTGTGACGACAACACATCCATAACCTGCGCACGGGTAATACGCGGCATGAACTCCATCGTAAAAGCCGTCAGACCAGCCTGTGCAATCGCAGCAACACTGTCCTCATGACCATAAGGATCAAGCATTGCGATCAGTATCGCACTGGTCTTGTAGTTTTTCAATTCGGTCTGTGAGGGACGGCGTAATTTAAGAATAATATCTGCGGTTTTAATATCGGTGGTTTTACCAATCGTAGCACCGGCCTCAGTATAGGCCTGATCGGTAATGCGGGACTGCGTGCCCGCACCACTTTCGACAATGATCTTAAATCCGTAACCAATCAGCTTCTTCACGGTTTCCGGCGTCGCCGCCACCCGTGTTTCAACCGGATCAGTTTCAACAGGAATGAATATTACCTGAGACAAAACTGCCCTCACTTTCCTTATCCCCAATCAAGTCAAAATCTGCCCGGCTTCCTCACCAGACACAATTTTAGACGAGCGCAGTAAATCACGGAAAAATCAGGCCGCAATAGTTATTATGCAAAAAATCTCTGATGTGATCGAAAATACGCATTTAAGTCAGCGATACTGACCGGAATCCACTAAATTATGCAAAATCTACACAATTATACCGCCCTGAGGGCGGCATAACTAAACTTTGAATATCTCCGGTGCTCTGTCAGGCACAGAAAAGTGTAATCTCACATGAGAAAAACAGCGGCAGCCATGATCAGTGCAAATAAAATAATCCCTGAGAACCAACCAGCCGCGAAAAAAGCAAATGCCATTGAGGCCATGAGAGCGACAAGCACAGTGGTTCCCCACTTCACCAGAAAGGTAAAGCCGTGATAAGTCCGCTCATGCTCCGGATAGTCCATCTGCGCACCAAGCTCTGCCGGACCATGCTGAATTTCTGCCATATCTTTATTCCTCCCCAAAGATATCTTCCTTTACGGCCGTCTTCCGGTTCAGAAATCTTGTAAGAGCAATTGATCACAATTTTCCCATAATAGGCAAGCCCAGTTCACAGGCAATGTTGCGACAATCTGCTGCAATGCCTATTGCTGTGCCGGATCAGACACCCAATCCCGTATATTTGGCCGTTGGCAGGATAGTCAGTGGCACATTGCCGGCGCGCATGTCAGCAAACATATTCCGGCGCTCATGGGGTTGTGACTTAAAGAACGGAAAACGTACTGCAACCGCATCGCGGATTGAGCTAACAGCAGCAGCCCCCAGCCCCACCTGAATACCATAGCCTTCATGATCGCGCGGATCGGCCAGCATTTGCGAACCGAAAATACGTTTATAAAATGCCATATGCTCGGGCTTTACCGCCGCCAGACAAAAACTGGCATTGAAATATTCTGACGCCATCGCGGCAATACGCAAAGTCAGATAAGGAATGGCGGGAAATTCGGCAAGATAAGCTGGATCAGCCGCAAAACGTGTCGGGTCAACAAAGCTCATATTATTATCGAGCATCGGCCCCAGAATATCCGGAAATAATTTGGCACTAGTGCCAATCCTGTGGTTTGCCGTAATATGATGCACGCGCAAAGTGCTGACCAGAATATTGTCAACATAGACGCCATAGACATAGGCCTGATGATCGCGGTCAACCTCATCAATAATTGTGCCCAGAAAATTATCGTCCATGACATTGCGTGTCATATAGGAACGATAGCGCAAACGGCCGATCTCTTCGAGATCTTCCGCATGTATAACCCGCCGGTATTCCACTCGATCAAGAAACTCCAGCATATGCCGGGCAAAATTCGAAATGGATGGTGCTTTCGCAACCGGTTGAGAGACTGCCATCAATTATCGTCCGCCACCAATAAACTAAAGCTATGGTGCAGCCATTTCCCAATGCTTCCGTGCACTCAGGCACATTGCATATGCTATCCGTTTCAAGATCCTGACAATTTAAGTCGAATCTAAAATACAGCATATTATCAAAGCACTAAGCTGCCCTCACAGTTTACTGCTTTGCAAAATACGAATCGTCTGGAAACAGCAATATCCCTCACGGGCATCACCCTGCCTACCAGCAGCCTGACGACAGACTGCAAATAGGCTGGTAACCATTTCTCTTTATGTGGCGGAAAAAGCAAGTACCCTACGATGCGCAATCGATGTTTTTTGCATTTGCGTGCAAACAATTTTTATTTTCGGAGATATATTTCCTAAAAACTACAAATATAACAATTTAGACCGCAGGTATATTAGAGAGACGACAAGTCATTTATCTCAGCGCTGTCTTTATGGCATATAGGTGTAATTGTCAGCGACTGTTCAAGCTGCTTGCTGATGGCAGCAGCGCTAAGCGGCGTGCCAAGTAAAAAACCTTGCACCAAATCTGCACCACCGGTACCGCGAATGAGCTTCAATTGCTCTTCGGTTTCCACACCCTCAATCGTCACACCGAACCCTAGCTCGTGGGAAAGCTGCGTAACACCGCGAAGCAACATGAATGCACGGCGGTCAGTAACAATATCGCGTACAAATGAGCGATCAACTTTAACTTTAGTCAAAGGTAATGTGTTCAGATAACTCAGACTGGAATAGCCGGTGCCAAAATCATCAAGCGCAATATTAATGCCCGAGTTTTTCAGTTTTTGCAGCACTTCACAGGTTTTAAGGCGATCACTGATAATCGCACTTTCTGTCACTTCCACTTCAAGCAGGTAAGACGGTAATTGTGCTTTCTTCAAAGCATCCACGACCATTTCAACAATCCCGGGGTTTTTCAGGTCGATTGCAGATAAGTTAACTGATACGCCGATCTTATGACCCCAGCTTGCACAATCCTCACAGGCACGGCGCAACATGAATTGCGTCAGCTCTGTGATAATGCCCATTTCTTCAGCCAGCGGAATGTAGTCAGCAGGACCGATTGGACCCAATTGCGGATGATGCCAGCGTGACAGCGCTTCCACCGCAACAATACGCAGAGAATTGAGGCTGACAATCGGCTGATACACAACAGTCAGGCTCCCGGCTCTGACCGCCTCCCGCAAATCGTTTTTCAGCTTTTGCCGTGAGCGATATTTGGTATCCATCGCCTCAACAAAGGCAACCCACCGGTCATGCTCACTGCTTTTTGCTTCATAAAGTGCCAGATCGGCATTCACATGCAAACCACGAAGATCCAGATTTTTCTTCACATCAACAGCCACACCGGCGCTGATGTCGAGATAAATCTGTTGTGAAGCAAACTCATAAACACCACACAGATAAGAGATCACCTCATCCATCACGCTGTTAATATGAGCACGGTTTTTAATACCGCGGATAAACAATACAAACTCATCACCGCCGAAGCGTGAAGCAACAAAGCGTTGGGAATCAAGAGCCGCCATGCGTTCAGCAAACTGGCGCAACAATTCATCACCCGCATGGTGCCCGTAGGTATCATTCACATGTTTGAAGTGATTGAGGTCAATCACAACCAATGCAACCAAATCATCCGGCTGACTATCAATTGTCAGCGAGCGCACCAGCGTTTCAAAATAGAAACGGTTTGGAAGTCCGGTCAGACCGTCATAACGCGCCATATGCTGAATTTGTGCTTCGGCTTCGATACGACCAGTCACATCGTCAAAAATCAGTACGGCACCTTCTTCACGGCGCTGATTACACATCACTTCGATATAACGCTCATCGCCAAACTGAAAAACATCACGCTGACGGCGCCCCTCAAGCAGATCATCAATGCGGCTACGCACATTATCCAGCTCTTCACGCGGAAACAGACCATGCTTGCTGCAATAACGCAGCACAACTTCAAAAGGGCGATTCAACAAACTGATATTTTGCGAAATATTGAGCATATCCCGCACCTGTTTGTTAACAACAGCAATAGCCGCGCGACCATCCAGCATCACCAGCCCCTGAGGCATATTATTCAATGCAGTATCGAAACGGCTGACGACTGTACTCAGACGGCGCTCATTCATCACAGCCGCAAATAGTGACTGGCGCAGGCCGTTGGCCATCTGAATATTACTGAGAAAATAAGGCACCAGCAAAGCGCCGATAATAATATGAAAAATACTGTTAGTTAAAACAAAGCCCGCGAGAACGGGCAAAAGAGCACAGACAGACATCATGACCACAGCATTACGTGATGCGTAATTGCGGCCGACAATCGACACAACCGAAGCAAGCAAGACAGCGAGACTGGCAAGCTCGGCAAAAGGGTCGTTAATTATATATGTACTGTAAAAACACAAAAACCCGAGCAACAAACAGATCGCACAAGCACCCAGAAGATAGTGCAACTCCCAGCGATTGATTTTATCATGCGACAATCTGCTAAAATCAGCCCTGTCGAAAATATACATATCCAGCATGCGAAGACTGGTGATCAGCGCAAACGCGCCGGCAAAACCCGCGAAAACAATATCATTGGTTTTTAAATAAATAACCGCGCAGGTCAGCAAATGTGCTGCCAGCCCAAACCATAAAGTTTCCCGGTTACCATAGAGCGCTCTGACAAATGACAGGCGAACATCCACCGGAATATTGGTCTTAAATAACCACGTCATTTGTTACAACTCCCCCTCACGGGGAAGTATGTCCAAAATACTTTAAAAATAAGTTTCAATTTTTTCAACTTTTAAGTGTTTTTTCACATTAAAATCAACGCCATAGGTTGTTAATGCTGTGACAAGGCTAATATGAATTATAACTATAAAAATATATTTAAAATTTTGATTATACGCTGTGTCCCGGCGCTATGAGGCAATTTCACATGGCAGCGTTCGCTATTTATCCTGATTTTGCCGCTTTGCAAGCGATGTTTTCCATATTTCTCACTTGCACAACTTGCGCGGGCGATTACAAAAATCATTTCCAAGCAATGCGCTTTGCAGTAGATAGCCTTTAAGCCTGAAAAACTGATGACCTGAATTTCAAAATTGCAGGTTTTAATTTTTATCCGGCCCTTTCAATCGTAGCAATAGAGCGCCAAACAGTCTGACCCTGCCACGCGCAACCATGACAAGGCCTGTTTTATCATGCAGAAATCCCGCCCTTTGATTGCTGTTACATCCGATATACGTGATATTGACGGCAATAACTGGCATGCCACACCATCCGAATATATTACGGCGCTTGCAGAAGTTGCAGAGGTCACACCGCTGCTCGTTCCCAACCTGCGTGAGAAGATTGATCATGACGCGCTTTTTGCTGCCGTCCATGGACTGCTGATTACCGGCTCACGCTCCAATGTGCATCCGGAGCATTACGGACAGGACGCCACCGAGCAACATGGCCCGTTTGATCCGGATCGTGATGCAACCACTCTGCCGCTGATCCGCGCAGCAATAGAGCGCGGTATTCCGGTTCTCGGTATCTGTCGCGGTCTGCAGGAAATGAATGTTGCGCTTGGCGGTTCACTGGCCAATGACATTCAGGAACTGGACGGTAAAAACGACCATCGCGCACCGGTTTCTACCATTCGTGATGAACGCTATGCCATTTGCCATCCGGTTGAAGTCGCTGAAGATTCCTGCCTCGCGGCCATTCTGGAAAGCAGCAGCATTAACACCAATTCGGTGCACCGTCAGGCTATTGATCGCCTGTCAGACAAGCTCTCGGCTGAGGCAGTTGCAGAAGACGGCACGGTTGAAGCTGTAGCCGTGAAAAATGCCCAGGATTTTGCTTTGGCTGTGCAGTGGCATCCGGAATATTGGGTACGCAGCGATGCCCCTTCGGCAAAAATCTTCCATGCTTTCGGCGATGCCGTCCGCAAACATGCTGACAAATAAGCAACGACCATAAGCAAAGACGGCCACAAATTTAAAAATGTGGCCGTCATTTCGCCAACGACTTAGTTGCAGCACACTCAGTCGGATTTTTTCTGCCCCAGATAGCGGTTAAAAAAAGCCGTTATTTCTGCAAAAACCTCTTTGGTTTCAGGCGCTGTCTCATCCCGCAAATAGAGCCCATGCGACTGTCCTTCGTAGACATGAAGCGCTGCGTCTATCCCTGCCTGACGGAGCTTGCGGTGAACACGCACTGTATTGGACAGGAGAAGATCTCTTGTACCGGTCGTAAGAATAGCCGGCGGGAATCCAGTCATATCGCCATAAACCGGTGACAACAGAGGATCACTGAGGTCGTGCCCGTTTGCATAAACTCTGGTTCCGGCATCACAAAAACCATCACTTGAAACAAACACATTATCCACCATTGCATTTGTATAAAAACTATCGCCTGTTCCCGTGGCATCTGACATTGGTGAACCCGGAGCAATAACAGCTGGCATAGGTATATTGTCAGTTTTGGCTTGCAGCATCATCGCAAGTGTCAGCCCGCCACCGGCAGAGGTACCGAAAATACCAATATTTTCCGGCTTTACGGTTTTGAGTAACTCTTTCCAAACCGCCATGCCATCATCAAGAGCCGCCGGATAATAGGCTTCAGGTGGTATCCGGTAATCGACAGCGATCACCTTAATTCCGCTAAATCCGGCCATCATAACAGCCTCGGGCAAAGCTGCTTCTTGCGGATTCAAAACATAACACCCGCCATGCAAGTTAATCAGCACATGATCGCGATTTTTTGCAGCAATGGTCTGCGGTGTAATAATATAAACCTTCACACCGCCCATCGTGCTTTTTTCAATAGTCACTTTCATTCGCTCGGCGAGAGCAGGTATTCTTTTTTTTGCAGCTTCCACACGAGCATCTGAAATCGGCTTCCATTCCTCCCCGGTTGCAGGCTTCAATACCCATTCCGGGTTAAGGGGGGCTCCAATCAGTTTCTGCATCTGGGGACTGACCGTGGTTGGCACAGGTAATTCCCTGGCCGGTACTTTCAAACTGGTTTGCGCCATGGCTGGCACAGCAATAAAAACAGCGGATATAGTTAGCAATCGAAAACAAAACATTTTGAAATATCCAAATTATAAAAATAGATACTCAAATTAATTGCAAACATTGTTCGAAATATGAAATATTCACAAAGTATAAATTCAACATATATAATATAAATTAAATAATTTACAAACGAAATCGCAAGATTCTCTCTTCCAACGAGAGAGAAGCTCCGGCCGTTAACAGATGCTTAATTAATTCGGCTTGCTGGTGGATTGGCGAATATGCAGTTCAGGTTTGATCAGCGGCTGATCACTGTGCATTTCAACACCGTTCAACTGATCTAGCAATGCACGGGCAGCCTGACGGCCGACTTCGCGCTGGCCGTTCCAGACTGTTGTCAGCGCCGGTGTGGCAATTGCCGCTTCTTCCAGATCATCATAGCCGGTCACGGAGATATCTTCACCCGGCACCAGACCGGCACGGGCAATACCATTCATCAGGCCGATGGCGACCAGATCATTCCAGCACACTGCTGCAGTCGGCTTATCTTTCAGAGACAGGAATTGCGGCGCAACCTCAAAACCGCCTTGCTTGGTGCGCGGTCCCGGAATACGCCATTCCGGCTTCACGGTCAGACCGGCTTTTTCCATGGCATTGACATAACCCTGATAGCGATCGCGACCGGTTGAGGTCTGGTCTGTGCCGCCGATCATTGCGATGCGTGTATGTCCTAGAGAAATCAGATGGTTGGTTGCGAGACTGATGCCATAGGCATCATCACCACGAAACACCGGTACATCCGCACCTTCAACATTACGGGCAATGAGAACGACCGGAAGACCGTTATTTTCTGCCAGCTCAATATCTTCGGCCGGTGTGCCAATAGCCGGTGACATAATCACGCCATCCGCGCCAAGCTGCAAAAGCGTATCAACAAATGTGCGCTGTTTTTCCAGCTGATCATAATGGTTGCTGAGAATGAATGTCTGGCGGGAACGGTCGAGCTCGGTTTCGATTGAGCGCAAAATTTCGGCAAAAAACGGGTTCATAATATCATGAACGACAACGCCGATAATTCCGGAACGGGATGTACGAAGAGAGGCTGCGCGGCGGTTATAAATATAGCCGATCGTGCGGGCATATTCCTTAATACGGTCACGGGTCTGATCCGCCACCAAAGGACTATCACGCAATGCCAGAGAAACCGTGGCCGTTGATACGCCAAGCGCATCAGCAATCGTTGAAAGTTTGATTTTCTGGGCCAAAAGCCAACCGCCCCTTATTGAACAAACATATCCGCTGTCACGATGTCCACCAACAGATCATTCTGCTATCTGCAGTGTTCATCCCATCTCTGCTTATCAAGCTCTAGATTATCCTTAAACAAATAGCGAGCCGGTTTTTTGCATCTTGTCTGGCAAATTATGCATTAAAGCCATTTCAGATGAAAATACGAAGCGGTTTTGCGAAGATAAACAGCCATTACTGCACAATTTGCACGCAATATTGATACTGAACAAACTTAATCAAGGTCACTGTCATTATCGCTGTGATTGTCAGCGGCATCATCCGCTGCCGGTTCATCAGACGTTGCTGTACGCAGCGGGCGACCGATCGAAGCTGCATTCAGATTATTTTCCATCCGCGCTAATAATTTAAGCAGTACCTTGCGCTCTTTCTTTTCAAAGCCGCGCAGGCAATCTTTTTCAGTTTTGCGCACGAGTTTTTCAATGATGCGGATAACATCGTGCCCCTGTTCGGTCAAAAACACATGGGTCTGGCGCTGATCGCTCGCCGATGCCTGCTTGGTGACAAATCCCTGCGCCTGCAACCGGCTGATCGTTTTGGTCACAGTCGGCGGGCGCACGCCCAAACGTTGCGCCAGAACACCGGGTGGCAAACCATCTTCTTCAGCGAGCTTCAATAAAACAGCATCCTGTCCGGCATAAAGCCCGTGCTCCAGCAGACGCGTGGCCAGAACCGTCCGCATCATACGCGCACTATGTTGTAACGGCTGAAGAATACCGGCTTTCCCTGTCTTACTCATAGTTATCCCATCTGCGCATATTATCTCTGATATATAACTTAATGGAATGCACTAGCACTGACAAGCAACAGTCTTACGACAAAACAGAACAGGAGAATCCAGTCAAATATGCCTTAAAGGCGTATTTAGAATAGCCGACACTCTTCTCAGCCGTTATGCTGTTCTTCTAGCTGCACAATCAGAGGAGAAATATTTTGCCGGAGATCGCCCAGCATACAAATTCCGCCCTTTCTGAAACCAATACGCAACCCGCAAGTCTTTTGGCCGGAGAGGCAGTGCAGGAACCCGTACCGGAAAATCTCATCGCTGTGCTGCCTCTGGGTGCACATGAACAGCATGGTCCCCATCTGCCGTTTGAAACAGATACAATTATTGCCGACGGCATTGCCGCGCGCCTTGCCGATGCTCTTCCGGAACATATTACAGCCCGTTTCCTGACCACCGAACCAGTTGGCTATTCCGTTGAGCATATGGATGTAGAGGGCAGCCGCACGCTGGCTTTTTCTGAAGCTGTGAACCGCTGGGTCGGCATCGGTGAAAATCTTTGTGCCGCCAATATCCGCAAGCTGGTTATTCTCAATGCCCATGGCGGCAACTCCCCGCTTGCCACCATTGTCGCTACAGAATTGCGCGCACGTTTAGGCATGCTGGCCGTTGCAACCCACTGGACACGGTTCGGCATTCCGGAAGAACTGATCAACCCTGAACAGAAACATCTGGATATTCACGCAGGTTATATTGAAACTTCGGTAATGCTGGCTTTAGCGCCGGAGCTTGTGCATATGGACAAGGCACAGAATTTCACTAATGTGCAGGGGCAGCTTATTGAAGATTATCAATATCTACGAGCCTATGGTCCTCATGCTTTCGGCTGGATGATGAGTGATTTGAACAAGCAGGGTGCCGCCGGCAATGCACTTCGCGCCAATGCGCAAGACGGTGAAAAGATCATTGCCCATGCTGTCAAAGGCCTCACCGGCTTAATGGAAGATGTGCATCGTTTTGACATCTCAGCCTTTGGTGAAGCTCCGGCATTTTGAAAAGTGCGAACAATCGCGCTGAGGGATTGCTCTATATAACCCGAGCAGTTTCAGGAAAAGTGGGAACCGGTTTTCCGTCCGAAACTGCGGCTAAAGAAATTAACAGAGCGTTTTTAACTGCCCGTTTCGAATTGAAACGCTCTGTACACTGTTCTATAGAATTACGGTTTCGCAGTTCTTATATGCACAAAGATTTCAACACAGACCGGCTTGGATTGAACATTTCCCCCCGATCCGGTAAAAATTCTGACGATGAAGAGGCACTCACCCCATGAGCGATAGCCCAGCAGCAGATCAGGTTGCGACCGCCGCAACCGAGTTCCCTAAAATTCCGGTAACAGTCCTGACCGGTTATCTCGGCTCCGGTAAAACCACCCTGCTCAACCGTATCCTCAGCGAGAACCACGGCAAACGTTATGCTGTGATTGTCAATGAATTCGGTGAAATCGGCATTGATAATGATCTCATCGTCGAGTCCGACGAAGAAATCTACGAAATGAACAATGGCTGCATTTGCTGCACCGTACGCGGCGACCTGATCCGCGTGGTTGAAGGCCTGATGCGTCGTCCTGGTCGTTTTGATGCGATTATCGTTGAGACCACCGGTCTGGCTGATCCGGTGCCGGTTGCCCAGACATTCTTTATGGATGATGATGTACGCGCCAAGACCCAGCTTGATGCTGTGGTTGCCCTCGTTGATGCCAAGCATCTGCCGCTGCGCCTGAAAGACAGTCAGGAAGCTGAAGACCAAATCGCTTTTGCCGATGTGGTTCTGCTCAACAAAACCGATCTGGTGAATGCGCAGGAACTGGCAAATGTGGAAGCCACCATCCGAGCCATTAATCCGCATGCCATTATTCACCGTACCCAGCGTGCAGAAATTGATCTGACCAAAGTGCTTGATCGCGGTGCTTTTGATCTGAAGCGTGCGCTCGATAATGATCCGCATTTCCTCGACCATGATCATCCGGATCATGTTTGCGGCCCTGACTGCGATCATGATCACGGGCACGGGCACGACCACGGACACCATCATCACGGACATGACCATCATGGTCATCATCATCACCACCATGATCACGATCATACCTGTGGCCCTGACTGTAACCATGATCACGATCATGGCCATGCTTCGGCCATTCACGATGTCACGGTTATGTCTGTCTCTTTGCGTACCGGTGAACTGGATGCCGCAAAATTCTTCCCGTGGATTCAGAATGTAACGCAGGTACAAGGCCCTGATATTCTCCGCCTCAAAGGCATTATTGCCTTTGCCGAAGACGATGACCGCTACGTCGTACAAGGTGTGCACATGATCATCGAAGGTGATCACCAGCGTCCGTGGAAGCCGGATGAAAAGCGCGAAAGCCGTCTGGTGTTTATCGGTCGTAACCTGAATGAGCAGGCACTGCGTTCCGGCTTCGAGAAATGTAAATAACCATGCCGACGATTGCCCCTATTGATCTGGGAAGCCATTGCCTGAAAGCGGGCTTCCTCAATGATAATGCCTATTATGCACTGGCCGATGGTACACTCCATTGGCTGGACGAAGCCCATAAGACCGTCACCATGCATGACGGCTTGCTGTGCATCACACCAACGGCAGACAATAAAGCGCTGATCACCGGCGGTGAAGACGGCCGTATTTGTCAGACTGACGACAAGGGTAGTGTTCAGGAGCTGGCAGTTCTGCCACGCAAATGGATTACTGCTGTTGCCAGCGGCCCGCATGGCGCGGTGGCCTATGCTTCCGGCCGTACTGCATGGGTGCGTGAAGCCAATGGCAAAACGGCAGAATTTGCCCATGAGCGCAGTGTTGAAGGTGTGGCTTTCGCACCCAAAGGCCTGCGCCTTGCTATCGCCCGCTATAATGGTGCGACATTGCATTGGGCAGGCACCACCGGCAAACCGGTTGATCTGGAATGGAAAGGTGCCCATACCGGCGTCATTTTTTCGCCGGACGGCCGTTTTCTGATCACCACGATGCAGGAAAATGCCCTGCATGGCTGGCGTTTGGAAGATAACCGCAATATGCGCATGACCGGCTATCCGGCCAAGGTCAAAGACTGGTCATGGAGCCCTAAAGGCAAATGGCTGGCGACCTCCGGCGCACCGGCGGCAATCGTCTGGCCGTTTGCAGGCAAAGATGGTCCGATGGGCAAAGCGCCGCTGGAACTTGGCCTGCGTGGTGATACAATGGTTACAGCCGTTGCCTGCCATCCGGTCGAAGATATTGTAGCGGTCGGCTATCAGGACGGTATGGTACTGCTGTGCCGCTTTGCCGATCAGAAAGAAGTGCTGCTGCGCCGTCCGGGCAAAGGTGCCATCAGCTCGATGGGCTGGGACAAAAACGGCGAGCGCCTTGCTTATGGTTCAGAGAGCGGTGATTGCGGTCTCATCAATATCAAATGGTAATAAAAAAGGCGGTTTTGAAACCGCCTTTTTCTTTTAATTTTATTTTGATTGCTCCAATGCCTGCCCACTAAGCGTAGCAGGTTCCTGTGCATCCGGCAGCGGTTTGGATTTATCAGCCTTATCTTTGACCTTCGGCGTCACAGCCTGTGACATAGCAGGCGTACCATCAGGCCCCTGCCCCGAAAACCATGCAGTCACCAGCGATACATCACGTTCGCCGATCATATGTCCTGCCTTAACAACACGGGCATCAACCTTAGCACCGCTGCTGCGCAGCAAATCCGACAAGGCCGGTGCAAAAGGCGCATACATTTTATCGTCAGCACCAGTCACCACCAGCACTTTGGCCTTACTCAGATTAGCAACCGGCGTGTGATCCAGCACCGGCATTGAACGCATCAACACAGCTTTCTTGACCAGATCCGGATGCAACATCATCGCGGCCGCCAGCAAATTCGCACCATTGGAATAGCCGACAAAAGTCGTGCGGCTCAGATCAATCTGATCGTCCTCAGACAGTTTCGTCAGAAACTGCACGAAAGCATCAGCCTCATGGCGTACATCTTTCTGGTCGAATTTCACCGGTGTGATGCGCGCATACCAGCGTGTGCGGCCTTCCTGCAGAACCCGTCCGCGAATGCCGAGCAATGTGGCACGTGGCCAAACCTTCTGTGCAAAAGGCACAAGGCTCCCCTCATCACCACCCGAGCCATGCAGAAGCACAATCGTGTCACCGCTGCCATTTTCCGGCTTGGTAAAGTGATAAACAAATTTCTGACTGCGGGAAATAACTTCTTTCGCCGCTTTGTCCGCATCTTTCGCTGCCTCGTCAGCAGCTTTTTTCGGGTCATGCATGATCACCCCCGCGCCTGCAGCAGGCGTCATAATATCGGATTTCTTGATAAATGCCGCATTGCCTGACGCATTGTCAGATTGCAGTCGCTCAACCTGCGCAACAGCAATCTGCGGCAAAGCCGAAGCCAATGTAGCTGCCAAAATGACAGAAGCGGAGAAATTAAAGAGTTTGTTTACCATAAGATAAATTTTGCCGGACAAATATTAAAATAATCTAACAAGTCAGTAAATTCATGCCGCAATACGATGAAAGACTTGTGCAACGGCTATGACAGTCAACTGCACGCAACCGGAACCATCCATTAATGCGCAATCGCGGCGAAAACATGCCATACATAATTATTTTAGTTTAATGTCAGATAATAAATAATTATGTACAATAAACCGATCGTCCCAACGAAAACGGAACCGCATGACATACAAACCAGCTCTGATTTTTCTGACATTTCTGGCGCAAGCTTTTTTTAGTCTGGTTCTCATCATTATCACGATCTGGGGAAGTCTTGCACTTTATTACCAGCTCTCGGAATCGCGACTGATCACCTATGCAGTGATCGCTTTATGGGTAGTGATTGCTCTGGTTGCCTTCAGCACAATCTGGTTCTCTGACCTGCAACATTATCGCAAACCCGCATTCATCGGCTTCGTCATTGTCTTCGCAGCCTTGCTGGTCTGGTGGCAGACGATCAAACCATCCCTGAACCGGGACTGGGCGCCGGAGGTTTCGCAAACCGTCACCGCTGAATATAATGGCGACATGGTACGCCTCGATCACATCCGTGATTTTGACTGGCGCACCGAGCAGGATTACACGATCAACTGGAAAAGCGCCGACTATGATCTGAGCAAAATTCAGAGCGTCGATCTGTTTCTCTCTTACTGGTCAAGTCCGGCAATTGCCCACACTCTGGTCAGTTTCGGCTTTGAAGACGGGCGTCATGTCGTTTTCTCCGCTGAAATCCGCAAGAAACGTGGTCAGGCTTTCTCGGAAATCGGCGGCTTCTTCAAAGATTTCGAACTGGCGATGATCGCAGCAGAGGAAAGCGATATTGTCTATTTGCGTACCAATGTGCGTGGTGAGAGGGTCTATCGCTATCACGTTGATATTGAGCCGGAACAGGCGCGCCAGCTTTTCAGACTGTATACCGATACCGGCAACCGCCTAAGCAAAGAAGCCGGCTTCTATAATACGCTGACAGCCAATTGTACCACGGTCGTGTTTGACATGGCGCGTATTCTTGATCCGTCCATCGCCCTTGATTACCGCGTTTTGCTATCGGGCTATCTGCCGGAATATATGTTTGAAAAACAACTGATTGTAACAGCGGAGGATAATACGCAATCGATGCGCCTCAACGCCGATATCAGTGAACAGGCAAAGGGCAGCCGCGAAGGCTATTCACAACGTATCCGCACAATGGCCATGCCTCTGCCTCAGGCGGCAGAATAAAAAACCGGTACCGCAGACATAAACCTGCGGCACCGGAAACAAATTAGTCGAGAGCAGCAGTAACGATGAACTCTACTTTGTAGCCGGATGTTGCCAGATGGGCAGAACCGGTTGCGCGTGCTGGTGTGTTTGCCGGATCAACCCATGCTTCCCACACAGCGTTCATTTCTGCGAAATCTTTCATGTCATCGAGCCAGATGATGGTCTGAAGGATCTTGGATTTGTCTGTGCCTGCAACGGCCAGCAGACGATCAACTTCTGCCAGAGCAGTTTTGCACTGTTCGGTTACGCTGGCATTTTCTGTACCAACCTGACCGGCCAGATAAACAGTGTTGCCATGCACAACTGCACCGCTCATGCGCTTGCCGGATTCGAAACGTTTAATGGACATAGTCTTTTCCTCTCATTTAAATTGGATGCGTGCTTTATAAGCGGCAAACAGCACAAAGACTATTTGCAACGGTCAAGAAAACGAAAAAACAGCACATATTTTTTCAGATTTTCAGAAACATCTGCAGAACAGCCGAATATTGTGCTGCATTCTTGACTCAAAACCCGCCTGCATTTATAAGCCGCCCCACGTTCAGGCATCATATGCAGGTCTTTAACAGACCGCGCCAGAACCAGCTCCTGTTAAAAAACAGACTTAAGAAGGGCCGCACACCGCGGTATTAAACAAATGAAGCGCACATATCAGCCATCTAAACTCGTCCGCAAGCGTCGTCACGGTTTCCGTACACGTATGGCAACACCAGGCGGTCGTAAAGTTATTGCAGCCCGCCGCGCACGCGGTCGTGGCAAGCTTTCTGCATAATGTTGCTCCGCGTGAAGCGGTGACACAACAAGCAAAAAAGCAGACCAAATCACTCCGCCTTCGCAAGAGAGCGGAGTTTTTGGCCGTTCGCACCGGAGAAAAACGTCGCGGTAAATATTTCCTGATGGAAGTCAAAACCCGCGATGAAGCGACCAGCAAACAGGCAAAAACCGGTGATACCCCGCGTATCGGTTTCACGGTTACAAAGAAGAACGGCAATGCCGTCATTCGCAACCGGATCCGCCGCCGCCTGAAAGCTGCCGCTGCCCTCAGCGAGGCCGCAATGGCTCCGCAAACCGATTATGTCATAGTTGCACGCAGGGAAGCACTAAATGCCCCCTTCAGTGCGCTGACCAGAGAACTCAACAGGCGGTTTAAATAGCTGCCTGTCAAAATAGGCCTGAATTATGATGTCTGAGCGTTCGCTTTTCTGAACAGCTCGTATTATAAGGCAGGCACTTAACTCTGACAGGTATGGGGCATAATCTGCACAACGCTCTGTCAGCCAGCATATTACAGGAAAAGGCAGCGCAGCCCGCTGATGCCGCCCTACTTGTAATGAACTGACAGGAACCAGGACCCGTCAATGGAAAAAAATCGTAATTTCTTTCTCACCATTGGCCTGTCCATTCTGATTCTCACGCTCTGGCAGGTATTTTATCTGGGCCCGAAGACTGAGGCTCAGAAAGAACAGGCACGGATTGAAGCGCAGAATACTCAGAATGCGCAGACGCCGGCTGCAAGTGGTGATGTATCCGCCAATATTCCTCAGGGCACAGCGCCTCAGGCCGGTATTCCGGGTCAGGCCGCAGAAGCTCCGGCTGTTCAGCCTCTTACCCGCGAAGTTGCTCTGACCCAGAGCAAGCGTATCAGCATTGATACACCGCGCGTCAGCGGCTCCATCAACACAGTTGGTGCCCGTCTTGATGATCTTTTCCTGAAAGATTATCGCGAAACCGTTGATCCGACATCTCCTGAAATTGAACTGCTGGCACCATCAGGCGTCAAAAAAGGCTATTTCGCTGAGCTCGGCTTCTCCGGCAATGATGCGATCGGTACTGTTCCGGGTCCTGCGACCGAGTGGAATATTGAAGGCAATGACAAGCTCACCCCTTCAACACCGGTAACACTGACCTATGCCAATGAAAAAGGCATCCAGTTCAAACGCGCGATCTCCGTTGACGAGAACTATATGTTCGCCGTTGAAGATACGATCACCAACCCGACAGATGCTGCTGTTTCTCTGAGCTCTTACGGTCGTGTAACCCGCTTTGAAAAGCCTGAACATGCCAGCGGCACTTATGTGCTGCATGAAGGTCTGATCGGCGTTGTCGGCGATCAGGGCTTGCAGGAAATCTCCTATTCCAAGATCGAAGACGAGAAAAATAAGCCGCTTGCCAAAGCGACCGGCGGCTGGGTCGGTATTACTGACAAGTATTGGGCTGCAACACTGATTCCGCCGCAGAACGAAAGCTACGAAGCACGTTTCTCTTACTTCACTGATGGTACACCGCGTTATCAGGCTGATTTCCTCAGCGCGCCGGTAACAATTGCTGCTGGTCAAAACACCGTCATCAAAAACCACGTTTTTGCCGGTGCAAAAGAAGTTGCCAAGATCAAAGAATATGAAGAAAAACTCGGCATCAAACAGTTCGAACTGCTGATCGACTGGGGCTGGTTCTACTTCATCACCAAGCCGATGTTCTACCTCATCGACTGGATCTATAAATTCTCCGGCAATTTCGGTGTCGCCATTCTTTTGGTAACCGTTCTGCTGAAGGGTCTGTTCTTCCCGCTGGCTAATAAATCATACAAGTCCATGGCGCGTATGAAGATGATGCAGCCTGCTATGCTGGAAATCCGTGAAAAATATGCGGATGACAAAGTTAAGCAGCAGCAGGAAATGATGCAGCTTTATAAACGCGAGAAGATCAACCCGCTGGCTGGTTGCTGGCCGGTACTGGTGCAGATTCCGGTGTTCTTCGCACTCTATAAGGTTCTCTATGTCACCATCGAAATGCGTCATGCGCCGTTCTTTGGCTGGATTCATGACCTTGCCGCGCCGGATCCGACATCGCTGTTCAACCTGTTCGGCTTGCTGCCATGGGATGTTCCGTCGATCCTGATGGTTGGTGTATGGCCGCTGATCATGGGTATCACCATGTTCCTGCAGATGCGCATGAACCCGACCCCTCCGGATCCGACACAGGCTGCAATCTTCACATGGATGCCGATTATCTTCACATTCATGCTGGCTGCATTCCCTGCAGGTCTGGTTATCTACTGGGCATGGAACAACACATTGTCCATTCTCCAGCAGGGCATGATCATGAAGCGTCAGGGTGCCAAGATTGAACTTTTTGACAATCTGAAAGGCATGTTCAAAAAGAAAGAACCTGCGGCACCGGCCAAAGATGACAAGCCGGCCAAGAAATAAATAATAAGAAAAGCCCCCTCTTCGGGGGCTTTTTTGTATCTGGTGCGCATTGACGGTTGACAAAAGCCACTGAAAGCTCAATGCCATAAAGAACAGTGTTATCCCGTTATGACACCCAAGATAAGTTACAGGAAGAATTGAGTGACCGAAGCAGAACTGGCCGTCGCAAAAGAAGCAGAGAAATATGCAGCACTTGTTGCCGAGGGTAAGGCTCTCTTCAACAAGCGATGGATTTTTATCCGCGGCGTACCGTCCATGAAGTTTCTGCCGCCGGAAGGGCCGGTGGAAATTGCTTTTGCCGGTCGCTCCAATGTCGGTAAATCCTCGCTGATCAATGCGATTGTCGGCCAGAATGGCCTGGCACGCACGTCCAATACGCCGGGTCGTACGCAGGAACTCAACTATTTTGTGCCAGATGGCTATTCCGGTGAGAATGGTGACCTGCCGCCATTGGCACTCGTGGATATGCCGGGCTACGGCTTTGCCGAAGCACCGAAATCCATGGTTGATGCATGGACACGACTGGTCTTTGATTATCTGCGCGGTCGTACCACACTTAAGCGTGTTTATGTGCTGATTGATTCCCGCCACGGGATCAAAAAGAATGATGCCGACGTGCTTGATCTTCTGGATAAAGCAGCAGTCTCCTACCAGATCATTCTCACCAAGATCGACAAGATCAAGGAAGCAGGTGTGCCACGCCTGATGGAAGAAACGCAGAAAGCGATTGCACGCCGTCCGGCTGCCTTCCCGCAGATTCTTGCCACCTCTTCCGAAAAAGCCATCGGCTTTGATGCCGTACGTGCAGCGATTGCTCTGCTGACCAAAGAATAGAACCACGCAAGGTGGTTTCTTTATCACTCACATAACCCTTCATGCCGTGGAGTGCTCCATGACCGCGACAAGCCCTGAAATCCAAGCACAACTTCTCTCAGCCGCACTGCCTTTCATGCAGCGCTATGAGAATAAAACCGTCGTGGTCAAATATGGCGGTCATGCCATGGGTGATGCGGCACTGGGCAAAGCCTTTGCCCGCGATATTGCGCTGCTCAAGCAGTCCGGCATCAACCCGATTGTTGTGCATGGCGGCGGCCCGCAGATTGCAGCCATGCTGGGCAAACTTGGCATTGAGTCCCGTTTTGAAGGCGGCCTGCGTGTGACAGATGCCAAGACGGTTGAAGTGGTTGAGATGGTCCTCGCCGGTTCAATCAACAAAGAAATCGTGGCGATGATCAATGCCGAAGGCGAATGGGCAATCGGCCTGTGCGGCAAAGACGGCAATATGGTTTTTGCTGAAAAAGCGCATAAAACCTATCGCGATCCGGATTCCAATATTGAGCGCGTGCTTGATCTGGGTTTTGTCGGCGAGCCGGTTGAAGTTGACCGCACTCTGCTCGATCTTCTGGCACGCTCGGCTGTTATTCCGGTGATTGCGCCGGTTGCACCGGGTCGTGATGGCAATACCTATAATATCAATGCTGATACTTTTGCCGGTGCGATTGCCGGTGCGCTGACCGCAACCCGTTTGCTGTTCCTCACCGATGTGCCGGGTGTTCTGGATAAGGACAAAAACCTGATCAAGGAATTGTCCGTTGCTGATGCACTGGCATTAATTGCAGACGGCACCATTTCCGGCGGTATGATCCCGAAAGTGGAAACCTGCATTGAAGCCATTAACCGTGGTGTGGAAGGCGTGGTTATCCTCAATGGTAAAACCCCCCATGCGGTTCTGCTGGAGCTATTCACGGAGCACGGTGCCGGCACGTTAATCGTGCCGTAACTAACAATGCACGTTGATCGTGCCATCAACTAAAGAGCACACTTATTGTGCCGTAAAATACAAAGCACATTGATGGCGCCTTAATCAAAAAATCCCGCAATCGCGGGATTTTTTTATAAGCATTTCCAGCAAAAGTGGAAACCGGTTTTGCGATGGATAATGCGTAATATAAATGTTTACTGCCATAACAACAAAAACAGAATGCCGGTGACGATCAATACACAACCGGCCACTTCCATACGGTTGATACGTTCTTTAAAAATGAACACTGCCGAGATGAAAGTAAAAATCAGCTCAATCTGCCCGAGCGCACGCACATAAGCCACCTGCTGCATAGCCATCGCTGTAAACCAGCCCATTGATCCCAGCACGCTGGACAGACCAACGAGCGATGATGAGCGCCATGATTTCAGCACCAGCACAATCTCGCTCTTGTCCTTAATCAGCATCCATACCAGCATAAAAACTGTCTGAAATGTCGTCACACAAGCAAGCGTCACAGCTGCCTGCATAATAGAATTCGGCCCATCCAATGACAGTGCAGCAGAGCGATAGGCAACCGCCGAAATACCGAACACCCCGCCCGAAGCAATACCGATCAGCGCTGTACGGCTCACCAGCGCTTTAAACAAATTGCCCCAGCTCAGCGGCATGCGCGCGACTGAAATCAACATCACGCCCAGCACACCGACAATAATCGCCAGCACCGCACCAGTCGTCAGACGTTCTCCCAGCAGAATAAGACCAAAGATAGCTGCCTGCACTGGTTCAGTTTTGGAGTAAGCCGTCCCCACAGCGAAGTTTCGCAGCGTGAACAAATAAACCAGCATGATGGTGGCGAAAATTTGCGCAAGGCCACCGACAACACTCCAAAACAGGAACGCACCATTGAGCTGCGGAATTGCAAAGCCCGCAAAGAAATGCAGCCCCATCACATAAAGAATAGCAACCGGAAAACCATAACCAAAGCGTACAAAACTGGCACCTCTAGTGCCGAGTTTGCCTTGCAGCTTCTTTTGCAGCGTCGTGCGCACATTCTGCATAAAAGCAGCGCCAATCGTAATCGGTATCCAGAGTTCCATGATAATGCTGAGCTTTTCTGTGTTGCGTAAATATATCAGGCTCTGTTTGCCCTGCTATGCCAGTAAATACAAGCCACCGACTTCAGCGCTTAAGTGTCACGATAAATAAAGGCTGATCTTTACCAAACTTCATGGCATAACACCTGCATGACCAATTTACCTGAACCACACCACTTCGCCCATGTCACAGACTGGGTGTTTGATATGGACAATACGCTCTATCCGCATGATACCAATCTGTTTTCACAGGTGGATGTGCGGATGACATCCTATGTTTCGGAACTGCTGCAGCTGCCCCGTGATGAGGCGCGCAAGGTTCAGAAGCAGTTTTATCAGGACTATGGCACCACCCTGAAAGGGCTGATGGAATGCCACAATATTGATCCTGACGACTTCCTCGCCAAGGTGCATGATATTGACTACACATGGCTCAAGCCAGACCCGCTATTAGGCGAAGCCATTGCCCGTCTGCCCGGCCGCAAATTCATCTATACCAATGGCGACCGCAAACATGCGGAAAATGCTGCGGCACAGCTTGGCATTCTCGACCGTTTCGATGATATTTTCGATATTGTTGCCGCACAGCTGGTACCTAAACCGGAACGCGCGCCCTATGAGCTGTTCTACAAACAATGCGGTATCAATCCGCAAAAAGCAGCGATGTTTGAAGATCTGGCACGCAATCTGGTTGTGCCAAAAACCACCGGCATGCGCACGGTGCTGATTGTGCCGAATAATTTTGAACCGGATTTCAGCGAAATCTGGGAAAGCGATCCGGCCTTTACCGATCATGTCGATTTTGTCACCGACAATCTCACTGAATTTCTGACGGCTCTGCACCCTTAGATCGGCTCCAGTTAATACTGAATTGTTCAAGCCGATCTAATTGATTGTTTTTACGCATTATCCTACGTAAAACCGCTTCGCACTTTTACTGGAAATGCTTTACATGTCTCAATCCGTGAACGGAAAACGCCGTTTTACCTCACTGGAGGCGATGATTGATGCAGCCGCACACCGGCTGCTCGATCAGCTGCCCCGTCGCGGCTTGTCCGGCGCACTGGTGGAGTTTCTGGTTTTCGGGCTGAAACAGGCATGGGCATGTCTGTTCGGCGGCGTCATGCTCGGACTGATCATCCTCAGCAAATTTCTCTGGGCAGATGGTTCTGCCCTGCCGCACTTCATCACACGTTATGATTTTCTGTTTCTATCAGCCGTTACCATTCAGCTGCTGATGTTGCTGTGCCGGTTAGAAACCTTACGTGAAGCCAAAGTCATTCTGATTTTCCATATTGTCGGAACAGCAATGGAAATCTTCAAAACCCATATGGGCTCGTGGATTTATCCGGAGGAAAATCTGTTTCGTATCGGCGGCGTGCCGCTGTTTTCCGGCTTTATGTATGCCGCAGTCGGTTCTTATATGGCGCGTATCAACCGGATTTTTGACATCCGGCTGGCGAACTATCCGCCATTACCACTGACTTTTGCACTGGCCACCGGCATTTATATCAATTTCTTCAGCCATCATTATTTACCGGATATGCGCTGGCTGCTCTTCGCAATCACCGCACTGATGTTTTGGCGCACCAGCATGCATTACCGTGTGTTCCGTTTTCGCCATCGTATGCCACTGCTGCTGGCGTTTTTCCTGACCTCGCTGTTTATCTGGATTGCCGAAAACATCGGCACATGGTCACGCGTCTGGCTCTATCCGGGGCAGCATGATCAATGGGTGCCGGTCTCGCTGTCAAAGCTCGGGGCATGGTATCTGCTGATGATTATCTCCGTGGTGCTGGTGACTATTATACATCCGCCTAAAAAGCCGGACGATCAGCCATAAAAAACGCCGGTACAGAAACTGCACCGGCGTTTTGCTGAATTCGTACCGAGCAAGAATTACAGATCGTAATGGTCTTTCACTACCGCCCACGCCTCATCAGCCGTATCCACATAATGGAACAGCTCCAGATCTTCCGGTGAGATCGTTCCCTGCTCGGAGAGATACGGAATATTGATCGCTTTCGTCCAGAACTCTTTGCCGAACAGCACCAGCGGCACACGCTCCATACGGCCGGTCTGCATCAGGGTCAGTGTCTCAAACAGCTCATCCATGGTACCGAAACCACCCGGGAAAACTGCAAAAGCCTTGGCACGGAACAGGAAGTGCATCTTGCGCAATGCGAAATAGTGGAAGTTGAAGCACAGTTCCGGCGTAACATAGGCATTCGGCGCCTGCTCATGCGGCAGCACAATGTTCAGGCCAATAGACGGTGCACCAATATCAGCAGCACCACGGTTACCCGCTTCCATCACACCTGGGCCGCCACCGGTGACAACAACGAATTCACGGTAATAGGTAGAGGCCGAATATTCCGAGCAGCGGCGGGCAAATTCACGCGCTTCTTCATAATAAACAGAATTGGCCTCTAGATTCTTTTTCTGAACTTCGTTTTTTGCAGCCCATGCCTCGCCACCCGGCTCCGGAATACGCGCACCACCAAACAGCACTACAGTTGATTTAATGCCACGCTCTTCCATAACCATTTCCGGCTTCAGCAATTCAAGCTGCAGGCGGATCGGACGCAATTCACGCTTGGTCATAAATTCCGTATCACTGAATGCCAGTTTATAGGCAGGTGCACGGGTCTGCGGTGTATCCGGCACCGCCGCCACACGTTTAACAGTTTCACCGGAATTGCTGAAAGGTGTCCAGCCGTCTTTCTCAAGCGGATTCATGCATATCATCCTGTTGTGGCAGCACCGTAAATCATCAAAGCGAGCCAATGTTCGTGTTTTCTTAGAGTATCTGAATCAAAAATCGTCAGGCCGCATCGAAAAGGGTGATTTCGAGAACCGGAACGGAGCGTACTGAATGTACGTGAGTACCGGAAACGCAGAAATCGCTCTTTGCAGGTCGGCATGGCGACTTTTGGATCAGATACTGAGGCATATAGTGCAAAAGCGGCAATGCCAAGATTGACCCTGCATTGAGCATAGCCTAATCATTTGCCGAAAATATTTCGTAATTTACATATTTCGTCGTTATTTTCGTCTGAACGCCGAAATAAAACTGATTTAACCGCGTTTCAACGCCTCAGGAGCAGTAATATGTCCCAGCCTGATCTGTCAGCTCTCGAAAAAATTATCACAAAAGCTTTTGATGAGCGCGACACAGTATCGGTATCAACCACCGGAGAAATCCGTGATGCCGTCGCACAGTCCCTTTTGCTGCTTGATCAGGGTAAAGTACGCGTTGCCGAAAAACAGGCTGACGGCAACTGGACTGTCAATCAGTGGCTGAAAAAAGCCGTGCTGCTTTCATTCCGTCTCAACCCGATGGAAATCATTAAAGGCGGCCCGGGTGAATCTGTCTGGTGGGACAAAGTCGCTTCCAAATTTGACGGCTGGTCTGCCGATGAATTTACGCAGGCCGGTTTCCGCGCTGTGCCAAACTGCGTCGTGCGTCACTCCGCTTATATTGCACCAAACGCCATTCTGATGCCGTCTTTTGTCAATCTCGGCGCTTATGTCGGTGAAGGCACTATGGTTGATACATGGGCAACCGTCGGCTCCTGCGCACAGATTGGTAAGAATGTACATCTGTCCGGCGGCGTTGGCATCGGTGGCGTGCTTGAGCCGTTGCAGGCTGAGCCAACCATCATCGAAGATAATTGCTTTATCGGCGCCCGCTCGGAAGTTGTCGAAGGCTGCATTATCCGTGAAGGTTCCGTGCTTGGCATGGGTGTCTATATCGGCAAATCCACCAAGATCGTGGATCGCGCAACCGGTGAAGTCTTCTATGGCGAAGTGCCGCCTTATTCCGTTGTTGTTGCCGGCACCATGCCGGGCAAAAATGTACCGGGAGAAAACTGGGGCCCGAGCCTTTATTGCGCGGTGATTGTCAAGCGTGTTGATGAAAAGACCCGCTCGAAAACCTCAATCAACGATCTTCTGCGCGACTAAGAATATTCATTACAACAAACAGAAAAAGCGACAGGTTTTAAGCCTGTCGCTTTTTTATATGCTCACACATAATCGCACTTAGCGGCGGCTGCTTGCAGGCGAATGATCATCAAAACCATTGGCTGAGCCGTCTGAATAAGTGGTAGGCTGCGTGCTTTTCAGTGTGAAATTAGCTGCGGCTACCGGAGTCTTATCATTGGCATAAAGGTCAGCTGGTGTGCCGGTAAACGGATTTTCCGCCATAGCAATACCAGATGTCATAGCAAGAGCGGCAATCGTCAAAGCAATCTTTTTCATTTCATTTATCCTTTAATTTGCCGCTGACTCTGAGCAGGACACTTGGGAGGGTCTGTCTCGGTTTACTCAGAGTGTGCGGCTCTGTATTTTCAACTAATATGCAGACAAAATGATCAGGCTAATCAGCCTTTATGGCTTGACGGGGCGTTATCGCCGAAACCATTCGCTGAACCGTCTGTGTAAGTATTCGGCGCAGTGCTTTTCACAGCTGAATTGGTGATCACCGGTGTCTGGTCAGCGCCATAGAGATTGTCCGGTGTGCCGGTAAACGGATTTTCAGCCATAGCAATGCCAGAAGTCATGGCAAGAGCGGCAATCGTCAAAGCAATCTTTTTCATTTTATTCATCCTTTAATTTACCGCTGACTCTGAGCAGGACGCTTGGGAGGTCTGTCTCGGTTTACTCAGAGTGTGCGGCTCTTCATTCTCATAAAATACAGTGACAAACTTATCGGACTAATCAGCGCTGAAAGCTTGATGGTGCATTGTCACCAAAACCGTTGGCAGAACCGTCTGTGTAAGTATTAGGAGCAGTGCTCTTCACAGCGGAATTGGTGATTACCGGTGTCTGGTCTGCGCCATAGAGGTTGTCCGGTGTGCCTGTGAACGGGTTTTCAGCAAAAGCTGCACCGGCAGTCATGGCAAGAGCGGCAACAGTCAAAGCAATCTTTTTCATCTTCATATTCCTTGTTCAATTTATGTGAACGTGCTTGGGAGGAGCGCCGTTCCGATGACCTTGAGATAGGAGCCATTGTTTATAATTTCAACTCACATAAATTTTACGAGCAAATATTAATTCCGACACATTATTACCTTGAAAAAACAACCTATTCATCACATCACAATAATATCAATAACTTATAAGATTTTAATACGTCCATTTTCATCAAAAATACTGCCATCGTTCGTTAATATGAAACATTCCGTTCGCTGTATCGTTGCCATTTAATGAACAATGACAGTTTTATCACAATATTATTACCGCCTGTTACAATGCTCTTTTTCTGAAATATGCTCATGCACATCACCTGCAGACTCATACAAATCAGATTCCGGATGCACCGGCCTGCGGCTTCTGCTAAGCCTTATGCATGATGACCACATTTGATCCCGCAGAAAATCTCGCCGCTCTGATCCGCTGCCCGTCTGTTACACCGGCAGAAGGCGGAGCCCTTACCGCTCTTCAGTCAATGCTGGAGCCGCTCGGCTTCCATATTGACCGCCCTGTCTTCACCGCAGAGGGAACACCGGATGTAGAGAATCTCTATGCCCGTCTTAACGGTACAGGCCCGCATCTGATGTTTGCCGGCCATACTGATGTGGTGCCGACCGGTGACCTGTCGCTCTGGAAGCATCCGCCCTTTGGCGCAGTGATCGACAATGGCGAGCTCTATGGCCGCGGCGCAGTGGATATGAAAGGCGGCATCGCCTGCTTTGTTGCAGCAACAGCGCGTTACTTAAAAAAATACCCCGATCGCAAACCTAATATCTCATTTCTGATTACCGGCGATGAAGAAGGCCCTGCCATTAACGGCACAGTCAAAGTACTGGAATGGGCAGATGCCAAGGGTGAAAAATGGGACGCTTCGCTGGTCGGCGAGCCAACCAATCCTGATCGTCTAGGTGAAGCCATCAAGATCGGCCGCCGCGGCTCGGTCACCGGCACTGCTATTATTCATGGCACTCAGGGGCATGTCGCCTATCCGCATAATGCCGATAATCCCGTGCGCGGTATTATGGCACTGCTCAACAGCCTGCTGATACCGGCCTATGATCAGGGAACTGAGAATTTTCAGGCCACCAATCTGGAAATCACCTCGATTGATGTTGGCAATCCGGCCACCAATGTTATTCCGGCCAAAGCAACCGCTTCATTCAACATCCGCTTTAATGACACATGGACTGCAGACACCCTGCAAAAGGAAGTGTCACGCCGCTTGCAGGCAGCAGCAACGGACAGCCCGTTCAGACAAGGCAAAGCTGAGCCGGTCAATTACGAGCTGATCTGGAGTGAAGATCCGAGCCATGTTTTCCTGACCCGTAATGACAAGCTGATTAACGCCCTTAACGGCGCTATTAAAGCAATTACCGGCAAACAGGCTTCGCTTTCGACATCCGGCGGCACATCCGATGCCCGCTTTATCAAAGATTATTGTCCGGTTGTGGAATTCGGCCTTGTCGGCCAGACCATGCATATGGCCAATGAGCGGACATCATTGCGGGATCTTGAAAATCTCACCGCTATTTATGAAAAATTCCTTGAGGATTTTTTCGCCTGATTCATAAGGTCTTCAGGTGCTGGTAACAATACAGGCACCTGAAATTCATTTGTTGCGCAGGGTACCTATGCCTAGTTTTGAAGAGATTCAGTATTATTTCTCCGCAGTCTGGCGCACGATGACCGGCCATCCGGAAGCGCTGAATAATCTGAATACCGACGCCGATGGTTTCTGGCGGTCATTCTATGCCATTCTCATTTCCCTGCCACCGATGCTGATCGGCTGGGTCGAGATCGCAGCCCGCCTGACCGACGGCGATGAGACTGCTCTGCGGCTCATCAATACAGTCAAACTTGCAACGATTGACATGATTGTCTGGCTGCTGCCTTTGCTGATTATCGGCTTTCTCAGCCGTAGTCTCGGGCTGGAGCGCCGTTTCTCAACCTATGTCGTGGCAACCAACTGGGCTACGGCTTTGTTCGCGTGGATTTACGCCCCGCTATCATTTCTCAACCTGCTGCTGCCGGATTTGTCCCCTGTATTTGCAGGGATAGGCTTCGGCCTGTTTCTGGCCACTTTAGCCCTGAGCTACAGGCTCACCCGTGCGGCTCTGCAACGACCGCATAGTTTTGCAGCACCATTTTTTATCTCGGTGATATTAGGCAGCATCATGCTGACAATTATCCTGCAGGGACTGACAGGACTCATTCCCGCCTCATAAAATCAGCGGATAATCCGCGCCGATCATATAAAGCCCGTGTGCAGGTGCCACGACACCACAGGCTTTGCGATCACGTGCCTCAAGCGCTGCCACCAGATCATCTGTCGTCCAGCGGCCTGTGCCTACTTCGGAGATGCTACCGACCAGTGAACGTACCTGATTATGCAGGAAAGACCGCGCGGAAGCACGAACCTCAACCAGTTCACCATGGCGATGCACATTCAGCACATCCAGCGTTTTTACAGGGCTTTTGGACTGACACTGCACGGAGCGGAAAGTCGTAAAGTCATGCAGACCGACCAGCAATTGCGCCGCCTCCTGCATTGCATCTGTATCCAGCTTCTTCGCCACCCACCATGCGCGATTGGCTTCCAGTGCCAGAGGTGTGCGACGATTGATGATCCGATAGATATAATGCCGTCCCAATGCGCTGAAACGCGCATCAAAATGATCCGGCACTTTTTCAACATTCAGCAGAAAAACACCGTCTTTAGCCAGCGCCAGATAGGCATTAACCGCATCACGGACTTTGGAAGCCGCCCAGTCTTTTGTCAGATCAACATGCGCGGTTTGCTGAAAAGCATGAACACCGGCATCGGTTCGCCCCGCCGCGCCGAGAGAATTGCTGTCACCGCAAAACTTGAAAATAGCGGATTCAATCGCGCCTTGCACACTCGGCGCATTATCCTGCCGCTGCCATCCGGCATAGGATGAACCATCATATTCAACTGTCAGACGATAACGCGGCACTCAACTCTCTCCGAATGCAGAGGCATAAACTAATTTTCCCTGTATGGTCGTACAAGGCTTGCTCTCTGTGAGATATTTCAATTGCAGATATTGTGCCGGATAAGGACTTTCAAGCTGTGCGGCATCCGCAACATCATAGCCAAACCGGCCATAATAGGCAGGCTCACCCAAAACAATGCTCAGTCTCTCGCCCTGCTGCACCAACAATTGATGCGCCTCTTCGATCAGCGCATGGCCAATCCCTGCCCTCTGGTGCGCAGGTAAGACTGCCAGCGGTGCTAATGTCACAGCGGCAAGACGATCGTGATCCTGCTCAATCCATAAACGGGAAAACAGAATATGCCCGATGATTGTGCCTTCCGCTTCCGTAACCAGTTCCAGCACAATATCCTTGTCTGAAACCAGCTTGCGCACCAAGGCAACCTCATCATTCCCGTTGAAAGCGGCAGCAATCACACCATCAATCTGAGAGCGGTCTTGCTCACGGACAGGACGGATATCAAACCGTTTTACGGGAGAGTGGCTCATGGCAGAATTGCACCAAGGGTCAGCTTAACACCATTGCAGAATTCTGCGGCGCTCACCGGCTTACCACCGGCCTTCTGTACCAGTGTCAGTGCAACTGCACCGTCACCACAGGCAATCACCAGCTGGCCGTCCAGCACTTCACCGGCCTGTGTTTCTCTGGCTGCACCTGCACCATCAGCGATCACCGAGCGCAGTACTTTTACGCGCTCGAGCTGACCATTGATTTCCATCTCGCACCAGGCACCCGGAAACGGGCTTAGGCCACGGATACGGTTATGCACGGCCTGCGCCGGTTGCGACCAGTCGATACGCGCTTCAGACTTCTCAATCTTGGAGGCATAAGTCACGCCGTCTTCCGATTGCGGGTTGAGCTTCAGACTGTCGCGCTCCAGTGCAGCCATGGCACGCACCATCAGATCAGCACCGGTAATGCTCAGACGGTCGTGCAGCTCGCCGCAAGTCATATTCGGGGTGATGGTGATTTTCTCGACCATGGCGACAGGGCCGGTATCCAGCCCCTCATCCATTTTCATAATCATCATGCCGCTCTCGGCATCACCGGCCATAATCGCGCGCTGAATTGGTGCCGCACCACGCCAGCGTGGCAGCAGAGACGCATGACCATTATAGCAGCCCAAAGCAGGCGCATCGAGAATGGCCTTTGGCAGCAACATCCCATAGGCAACAACAACCGCGACATCCGCATTGAGGTCACGGAAAATCTGCTGTTCTTCTTCGCCTTTCAGGCTTTTCGGTGTGAAAACAGGAATACCGAATTCTTCGGCCTTTTCATGAACCGGCGATTTGGTCAGCTCTAAGCCACGGCGTCCGGCAGGACGCGGCGGCTGGCTGTAGACAGCAACAATCTCATAGCCCTGCCCGATCAGCGCTGTCATCACCGGCACAGAAAATTCCGGTGTACCCATAAACACAATACGTAATGACATAGACTATCCCAACGAAAATACTGGCCTAACTAAAATACCGGCCTCAATAACTTCTCTGACCTGACGGGAATTCAATCCGTGCTTCAGAGTTTCGGAGCCGATGCAGGCACATGGGTTTTGGCCAGCTTTTTAAATTTCTTGATCACCATATCCCGCTTCAGCTTGGAAATATGATCAATGAACAGCACGCCGTCCAGATGATCAATCTCATGCTGCAGACACGTGGCCATCAGACCTTCCGCTTTGATTTCCTGCGGTTTACCTTCAATATCCTGATAGGTCACACGAACAGTCGCAGGGCGTTCCACTTCCGCATAATAATCAGGGATCGACAAACAACCCTCTTCATAAGAGCTCGGCTCGTCGGAACGCTCAACAATCACCGGATTGATAAAGACATGCGGTGCAGGCGCTTCGCCTTCTTTTGCCAGATCAATCACAACCATGCGGATCGGCTCTGCCACCTGAATTGCAGCCAGGCCAATACCCGGCGCATCATACATCGTGGCAAACATATCATCGGAAAATTTGCGCAGATCCGCATCAAAGCGTTCAACCGGTTTTGAAACCTGACGTAAAACCGGATCAGGAAGAAAAATAATCGGCTTAATGGTCATAAGATTTATCCGCTGTTGCAATTGCCGGTGTCGCAATTCATTGAAAATATCGAACACCCGCAAGGCAGGCCTGATCTGAATGATGTCCGATCTAATCTCTCAGCACTCCGCCGTCAATAAATTACATGATCACATCAAAATTCTGTTCACGTTTTATTCTTTTATTTACCGCGAATCATGTAATCTTTGCCCATGGAAACATTTTCTGCCTCTGAAACACCGCCATCGCTATTGGATGCGCTCAATGCAATTCCCGCACAGACGCTGCTCATTGCAGGCGGTTTTGTGCTGCTTGTGTTCGTTCTGCTGGTCTGGCTCTCCGGTCGCAACAGCAGGGCGATGATCCATACACAATTCCAGTCGGAAGAGCGTGCACGGGAAGCCGAAATGCAGATGCATTCAATCCTGAAAAGTCAGGCGGAAATGCAGGGGCGCATGCAGACAATGGCCGAGCTCTTCGGCTCGCGGCAGGCAGAACTCAACAAATCCATCCGCGACCGGCTGGACGGGATGACTAGTCATCTTGGACGCAGCATCAATGAGCAAACCCGCTCGACCCATGAAAACCTGAGCAAGTTGCAGGAGCGGCTGGCGGTGATTGATACCGCGCAGAATAATATTCAGTCGCTTGCCGGTCAGGTCGTGCAATTACAAGCCATTCTCGCCAATAAACAGACGCGCGGGGCTTTCGGCCAGTCACGAATGGAAGCGATTATTGCCGATGGCTTGCCAATGGGCGCCTATGAATTTCAGGCCACACTTTCTAACGGCATGCGGCCGGATTGCCTTGTGCGGATGCCCAATGGCACAGCTTCACTGGTGGTCGATGCCAAATTCCCGCTGGAAAGCTGGAATGCGCTGAAAGCATCAGAAACGCCGGAAGCCAAGCGTCATTACGAACAGTTGTTTCGCCGTGATATGGAAGTACATATCCGTGATATTGCCGCCAAATATTTTATCAGCGGTGAAACACAGGATACAGCTTTTCTGTTTGTGCCGTCAGAATCGATCTTTGCGGAAATTCATGAGAATTTTGAGGTTATCATCCAGCGGGCACACCGCTCACGGGTGGTTATTGTCTCACCTTCCCTACTGATGCTTTCCATTCAGGTAATCCAGTCGGTACTCAAAGATGCACGAATGCGGGAACAGGCCCATCTTATTCAAGGTGAAGTCGTGCGCCTGATGGATGATGTTGCCCGCCTTGATGAACGGGTACGCAAGTTACAAACCCACTTCTGCCAAGCCAGCCGCGATATTGACGATATCCTGATCTCATCTTCCAAAGTCACACGCCGTGGCGCAAAGATCGAAGCGCTGGAACTGGGGGATAATCCGGATAATCACGAGCAGAAGAATGCTCCCGAACAACAGACACTACACCAGAACGGCAGCACACCTGCGCCACGTTTTCTATAATCAGCGACGTTGCAGAATCTATCTCTGAAAGCGGCATTTTAAACCTTTGTAATTCTCCGTTTAAAGCAGACTGCAACGCTCAAAAAACTTATTTTGCTCAATAAAATTAACCAATTAGCCTTTATTCGCCACGGCAATTAAATGCGAAACAGGGCAGATACTACCGGCTATGGCTTTATTATACAGCATCCTGCTCAGCCATACTCGCAGAATCTCCATCTTATATTATGGCCGCAACACTTTGCCCGATAAATAAAAAAGCCGGACGCGCATTGCATCCGGCTTTTATTTTACAATAAAAATCAGTAGTTTATGTCTTTATATACAACATAAAGACCAAAGCCTGATCAGCCCTTCATTGTCTCACGAATACGGGCAACCAGCGCATCACTTTCCGGAAAGCCATTTTCGGCTTTGCGATCCCAAACAATCTGCTCATTCAGACGGATGATGTAATTACCGTCACCACCCGGAATAAGTGCGATCTCGCCGACTTCATCACCGAATGCCTGCAACAGTTCCTGTGCTGCCCAGGCAGCGCGAAGCATCCAGTTACACTGGATGCAATATTCAATGGTAATACGTGGTTTCATATTAATAAAATTCATCCGCTAGCATCATATAAACTTAGTTCCCAGCGTACATTATTTGACAAACACCAGGCGTTTAAACACTTAGTGCGATTTTTTAATTTCTAAGGCAAGAGCAAATAATTTAGCAGTTTTTTCAAATTGTCTATGCACAGATAACAAATCAGGTTGACGATCCGGAAAACGATTCATGCAACTCTGCCAAATTACTAAATAGGAATGAAATAGCGCCCTGATCCGCTGCTGTTCTTTCCAAGGCATTTTATTATAATTATTACTAATCGCGTTCGGCACAACACAGGGAAATGATGCAAGCTTGATAACAAAGGGATATTCTACATTCTCCTCGTTTTGCGCCACCTCTATTGCCGAATTTACAAAAATTTGTACATATGCTTTTCTCGCTACTTCCTCGAGGGCAACGAGCTCAGCATCCATTTTCTGCCATGCTTCAGCTTCAACGATGCGTCTTTCGTTCTTGTTGCTTTTATTCCAATTGGCATACTCCCGCCAAAAAGATTTAATTACCCCCAATATAGTATCAATCATATTTTTACATTCCCACTCAAAGTCGCTTCTTATGAAGACATAATTCACCGAGGCAAACGAGAACAATATATTGTACTTTACAAAACAAAAAAGGAGGCAAAGCCTCCTTTTGAAGTAGTAATATAGTGGCATAGCAATTTAATATTAAATCACTCATCACCCATTTTAAGCGCCTGAATGAAAGCTTCCTGAGGAATTTCCACCTTACCGAACTGACGCATGCGCTTCTTACCTTCCTTCTGTTTATCCAGAAGTTTGCGCTTACGCGAAATATCGCCGCCGTAACATTTTGCCGTCACGTCTTTACGCAGAGCAGAAATGGTCTCACGCGCTACAATACGTCCGCCGATTGCCGCCTGAATCGGAATTTTAAACATATGCTGCGGGATCAGGTCTTTCAGCTTCTCACACATCACACGGCCGCGCTTTTCAGCGGCAGAACGGTGCACCAGCATCGAAAGCGCATCAACCGGCTCGTCATTAACGAGAATCGACATTTTCACCAGATCACCTTCTTTATATTCCGACAAGTTATAGTCGAAAGAAGCATAACCTTTGGAAATCGACTTCAGACGATCGTAGAAATCGAACACCACTTCGTTGAGCGGCAGTTCATAAGTCACCATCGCACGCGGGCCGACATAGGACAGATCTACCTGAATACCACGACGCTCCTGACAAAGTTTCAGGATCGAACCCAGATATTCATCCGGTGTCAAAATGGTCGCTTTAATCCATGGCTCTTCAATCGAAGTGATTTTCACCACATCCGGCATGTCCGCCGGATTGTGCAGTTCTTTCACTGAACCGTCGAGCATGTTCATGCGATAGACAACCGATGGTGCAGTTGCAATCAGATCAAGATTGAATTCGCGCTCAAGGCGTTCCTGAATGATTTCAAGATGCAGCAGCCCCAGGAAACCACAACGGAAACCAAAGCCCAGTGCTGCCGATGTTTCCATCTCAAAGGAGAAGCTGGCATCATTGAGACGCAGCTTGCCCATAGCAGCACGCAGGTCTTCAAAGTCAGCCGCATCAACAGGGAACAGACCACAGAACACAACCGGTTGCGCCGGTTTAAAGCCTGTCAGCATATTCGCTGTCGGACGTTTATCCTCAGTGATCGTATCACCAACGCGGGTATCCGCGACTTCTTTAATCGAAGCGGTGATAAAGCCGAGTTCGCCCGGACCCAGATCTTCAACGGCCACCATTTTCGGTGTGAAAACGCCAACGCGTTCTACCGGATATTTGGCACCGGTACCCATCATGCGGATGGTCTGGCCTTTTTTCAGCACACCATCAATGATGCGCACCAGAACGATCACGCCGAGATAGGTATCATACCAGCTATCCACCAGCATGGCTTTGAGCGGCGCATTACGGTCGCCTTCTTTCGGTGCAGGCAGACGCGTAACAATCGCTTCCAGCACATCAGGAATGCCCAGACCGCTTTTCGCGGAAATTTCCACAGCGTCAGATGCATCGATACCGATCACATCTTCAACCTGTTCTTTCACGCGCTCAGGATCGGCCGCAGGAAGGTCAATCTTGTTCAGCACAACAACCAATTCGTGATTGTTGTCGATTGCCTGATAAACATTGGCCAGTGTCTGTGCTTCCACGCCCTGTGAGGCATCCACAACCAGCAGCGAGCCTTCACAGGCCGCCAGCGAGCGGGAGACTTCATAGGCAAAATCAACGTGCCCCGGTGTGTCGATCAGGTTGAGAACATAGTCCTCACCATTTTTCGCACGGTAATTCAGACGCACGGTCTGCGCCTTGATCGTGATGCCGCGCTCGCGCTCGATTTCCATCGAGTCGAGCACCTGCTCTTTCATCTCACGATTATCAAGGCCACCGGTCTGCTGAATCAGACGGTCGGCAAGGGTCGACTTCCCATGATCAATATGGGCGACGATGGAAAAATTCCGGATATGGTCAAGTGGTGTGCTCATGCGCGCGATTTAGCAGCAGATTTGCGCAAAGGCAAAGGGGTTTCATGCAAATCGGGGCAAATCAGTGCTGAAAGTTCAATCTTTCGGGGTATGGAGCATTATGTCCCCTTTGCGAAACGGCAAAAAACCATTAAAGCGATGCCAAAAGCTGGTAATGCGCCTCTGCGCGCCATAGCAGCATTGAGTAATTTACAGCTCTCAAAGCACAAGCTGATGAGCCGTATTATGCCGCAATAGGACCGGCGCAGGAGACAGGTCATGGAAACGCTTAATCACCGCACAACACCAAAGCTGGTTACAGTCTTCGGCGGATCGGGTTTTGTCGGGCGTCATGTGGTTGATGCGCTGGCGCGCCGCGGCTATCGCGTCCGTGTTGCCGTGCGCAAACCGGAAGTTGCCTATTACATGCAGCCGCTTGGCAATATCGGTCAGATCCAGCTGGTACAGGCCAATATCCGCCATCGCTGGTCAATTGAACGCGCTGTCAAAGGTGCGGACTATGTAGTCAATCTGGTTGGCATTCTGTCAGAAAGCGGCAAACAGCGCTTCAACACCGTGCATGCGATTGGCGCGAAACACGTTGCTGAAGTTGTAGCCGCTGCCGGTCTGCCATTGCTGCATATGTCTGCACTCGGCGCTGATCTGAAAAGTGCGTCGGAATATGCCCGCACCAAAGCCGAAGCTGAACGTCAGGTTCTGAGCATTAAACCGGATGCGGTTATCCTGCGTCCAAGCGTTATTTTCGGCCCTGAAGATCAGTTCTTCAATAAATTCTCCAGCATGTCCCGCTTTTCACCATTTATGCCATTGATAGGCGGCGGCAAAACACAGTTCCAGCCGGTCTATGTCGGCGATGTGGCTGAAGTGGTTGCCCGCGCTGTTGAAGGCAAATTGCAGTCAGGTAAAGCCTATGAACTCGGCGGTGCAGAAGTGCTGACACTGCGTCGTTGCATGGAGCTGTCGCTGGAAGTGATCAACCGCAAACGCATCTTTATCAATCTGCCTTGGTGGGTTGCGAGCTTGCAGGGTAAAATTCTCGGCCTGCTGCCAAATCCGCCGCTGACCAGCGATCATGTTAAACTGCTGAAAAGCAATAATGTGGTTTCACAGGAAGCAGCTGATGCTGATCTGACACTGGAAGGTCTGGGCATCAAACCTCAGGCTGTGGATGCGATCCTGCCGTCTTACCTCTGGCGCTTCCGTGTGCTGGGTCAGTATGACAAGGCAAGTCTGGCACGCTAATCAGTGCCAACATCTTTAAAAGTTCAAGGGGCCTCACGGCCCCTTTTCTGTTTATGCTTTTACCACGGTTCCAGACCGAGCAACTTTTCGCCCAAGGGGGTCAGTTGCGCTGTTTCCGCATGATGTTTTTCCCATTCACGCGGATCACCGGGAAATGCATCACGTTTGGGATGATCACGCTCGCGCCACAAACGGATTCTTTCCTCGCGCTCATCAGAATTATCAAATTCCGTCGGATGCATTGAAATATATTGCGCCATACGCACACGATCATCCGAATGGTTAGGGCGCACACCATGCGCGAGCAGTGAATTGAAAATCAGCATATCCCCTGCTTCCATTTCAATATTCACCACACGCTGTCCGGTCATATCCGGATGCATCGGATCACGGTCAGCGGGCTGGGTTTTCTCCCATTGTTCAAAATCGCGAAACAAATCCGGCACGCATTGAAAGCCGCCGACATCGCCATCCTGCTTTTTCAGGCTCAGTACGCCCTGCACCCCCACCGGCAGCGGTCGAATGGATGTATCAACATCCCAATGGATAAAGCCGTGCGGATTGCCTTTGACCTTTTTGGGCGGATTGAGATTGGCACGGTCAATTGTGACCCAGAGATCCTCCCGATCCCAAATATCGACAAATGCATTATAAACACGCGGCTCCATACGGTTGTCCCACAGTGCCTGATGGTTATAAATCTCAAGCATCCCCGTATTGTTCAGTTCTTTCATGATGTGATCACGACGCTGCGGTGCATACCATGTCGATGCATCCGCCGGGTCTTTCTCATCAAAGCGCCACAAAACATCCACCAACCGCTCGACATTGTCACGCGGGACAGCCTGACGCACAATCACATAACCATTGGTGATCCAATGCTGCCAGTCGTCCGCAGACAAGACACGCAAAGGCAGGGTTTTCTGAATATCTTTAAGCGGCACAGCCGCAGCCACAGTCGGATGCGCATCTCTTTTGAGTACTGGTTGCATGATCTGTTTCCTCCCGAATTGATCAATCATGCATCCAGCCTAACAAGCACTATTATAGCATGTTGTCGGCATGTGGCCTTTTCTGATACTATTTTGGCGTATTATTCAAACCGAGCGCCATATGAAGCCTTATTTGGAAAGACTAGTGCCGGAACCCGCCTCATCACTCAGCCTGCTGGATCGGCGGCTGGATGATGCTATTCCGTTTCAATGGCATCACCATCCCGAATATGAGCTGACACTCACCCTCAACTCGCGCGGGCAGCGCTTTATCGGCGACCATATCGGCGATTATGCTGATGGCGATCTGGTGTTGATCGGCCCGAACCTGCCGCATAGCTGGTCATCGCGCAGTAAATATAATTCGGATCAGCCACACAGGGCTTTGGTGATCTGGTTCACGCCGGAGCAGATACAGGCGCTGTCAAAAACTTTTGTCGAATTTCACGCCATAGAATCCATGCTCACCCACGCTGCGCATGGCCTGCAATTTTCTTCCGCCTGCGCTATTGCATTGCGTCCCGTGATCAAAACACTGTTCACCCTGCCACCGACCGCGCGCTTATTATCATTGCTCGGCATATTAAACAGATTGGCAGAAGATGATGACAAGCAGGTTCTGAGCAGCAAGCCGGCTCAAGGCCACAATCAGCCGGAAGGCCGCGAACGCATAGGCTGGGCACGGATTGATCGTGTGCTGTCACATATCCATCAGCATTATATGCATCGGCTGACATTGGATGATCTTGCAGGCATTGCGGCACTCAGCATATCCGGCCTGCACCGTTTGTTCCGCAAACAAACCGGCACAACCATTTCCGCTTATATCATCCGGTTACGCATTGGTGATGCCAGCGCGAGACTGGTCGGGACACAGCAACCTGTCGCCTATATCGCAGCGGCAACAGGCTATGAATCACTGGCCAATTTCAACCGCCAGTTCAGGCGGTCAAAAGGCATGTCGCCGCGCGCCTATCGCGACCTGTTTCAGGCACATTGATTCTTAAGTAACTCTCAGCCCCAGACCAGCAATGCTGCCATACCGGCAGAGCCGACGATCAGGCGCCACCATGCAAAAAGTGCAAAACCATGGCGGGATACATAATCCAGCAGATAGCGAACAACGATTACACCCGAGATAAAGGCTGCAACAAAACCAATGCCGATCTGCGCCATATCATTACTGGAGAGCAGTGCATGGTTTTTATAAAGGTCATAGGCAAAAGCACCGGCCATTGTCGGCATTGCCAGAAAGAACGAGAATTCCGCCGCAGAGCGCTTATCCGACCCCATCAGCAAAGCGCCGACAATTGTCGAGCCGGAGCGTGATACGCCCGGAATCATTGCCAGACACTGGACTGCACCAATGGCAAAGCACATTTTCAGCGGATATTGCGTTACATCATTATAGCGCGGACGCAGTGGCAGACGATCCACCCACAGCAGAATGAAACCACCAACAATCAGCATGGAGCAAACCAGCATCGGCGTTTCAAACAAAACCTGCTTGATATAGCTATGGGCAAAGGCACCGATCACCGCTGCCGGCAAAAATGCCAGCAGAATACCGGCGGCAAAACGTCTGGCACCGGCATCACGAGGCAAATCCGTAAGCAGTTTCCACAAACGTCCGAAATAAACGCTCAAGATTGCCAGAATAGCACCCAATTGAATCAACACTTCAAAAGTACGTCCGATAGATTCGAAGCCTAAAAAATGCCCTGCCAGCAAAAGGTGGCCTGTAGACGAGACCGGCAGGAACTCTGTCAAACCTTCCAGAAGACCGAGAATCGCAGCCTCGAATATTGCCCATGCGTCCATAATGCCGAATACCTTTGTCTGCCGTCTGCGTTCGTTTCATATTTATTGCCAAAACTGACAAGTCCTAAATATCTGATTTATACAGACAACCTGTCAGCAAGCTGAAAATGAGCAGAAAAACAATCTCACGGCCTTAAATTCAGCCTGTTGAAATGTTTTTACTCACAATGCAATGCATAATTATGTAGCGCAGCCGTCCTAACCAATTATTTATAAGAAGCACGTATAATTGCCGAAAATGCTTTGCAGCCGTATTTTTATTGCGCCTGCGACCAAAGCCTACTATCGCCTGCTGCTCAGATTTAAGCCTCTGCGAATTGAGCCCCGTTCACCTTGCTCTTTCACAGATCAGCTGCAAACTGGCAGATCATTCAGTCTGCTTACTCCCGACTATGGCCGGGCGGGTAACAGCCACATCTGAAAGTACTATCGAACCACATGCTCACGCTGTTTCACCACCCGATGTCCACAACCTCCCGCTATGTCCGCCTTATTCTCAATGAATATGACGTGGAAGCGGAAATGATTGAGGAACGTCCGTGGTCACGCAGAAAAGAGTTTCTGGCGCTGAATCCGGCTGGCACCCTGCCGGTTCTGCTGGCTGAAAATGACTGGCCGGTTGTCGGTGCAACCGTGATTGCCGAATATATGGACGAGACACGCGGCGCATTGAAACGCAACCGTCGCCTGCTGCCGGAAACCCCGATGGAGCGCGCCGAAGTGCGCCGCCTTGTCGACTGGTTTCTGATCAAATTTGAAAATGAAGTCACCCGCCACCTTGCCCGTGAGCGCGTATTCAAATTGCAAATGTCACAGGAAATGGGCTCATCAGCACCGGATTCCACCGCAATCCGTGCCGCACGCGCCAATATCCGCCAGCATCTGCGCTATACAGACTGGCTGGCAGCAACCCGCAACTGGCTGGCCGGTGATACACCAAGCTATGCCGATATGGCGGCGGCTGCCGGTATTTCCATTCTCGATTATTTAGGTGAAATTGAATGGGCTGAACATCGTGCTACCCGCGAGTGGTATGCACGTATGAAATCCCGTCCTTCTTTCCGTCCGCTTCTCGCTGATCGTGTACGCGGCATTTTCCCGGCATCTCATTATGGCGACCTCGATTTCTGATCGCACACCAAAGAAACCACTGCCGAAAAGCGATGAGCCGCCTGCTGTCCGTCTGAAACGCTTCTTAACCGAAGAAGCGGCTGCGGTCGGTTTTGATGTGCTGGCCATTACCACGCCAGATGCTATTCCTGAGGCTCCGCAGCGGCTGCGCTATTTTCTGGATCATGGTCGCCATGGCTCAATGGAATGGCTGGAGGAGACGGCTGACCGCCGCTCCAACCCTTCCGAATTGTGGCATGAAGTGCGCTCCATCGTCATGCTGGCGATGAATTACGGCCCCGATCATGATCCGCGTGAGTTGCAGGACAAAAAAGACTGCGGCGCAATCTCGGTCTATGCGCAGAACCGCGACTATCACGACATTATCAAAGGCAAACTCAAACATATGGCCAGCCGCTTTGCAGCGCGTACCGGCCATGAGGTAAAAGTCTTTGTCGATACGGCGCCGGTGATGGAAAAGCCGCTGGCGGTCTCTGCCGGTATGGGCTGGCAGGGTAAGCACACCAATATGGTCAGCCGTGAATATGGCTCATGGCTGTTTCTCGGCTCCATCTTTACCACCGCTGATCTGGAACCGGATCATGCCGGCAAAGACAGTTGCGGCAGATGCCGTGCCTGCCTCGATGCCTGCCCGACCAATGCTTTCCCTGCTCCCTATCAGATTGATGCACGACGTTGCATTTCTTATCTCACTATTGAGAATAAAGGGCCGATCCCGCACGCGTTCCGCAGCATGATGGGCAACCGCATCTATGGTTGTGACGATTGCCTGTCTGCCTGTCCGTGGAATAAATTCGCTCAGGTGTCCCGCGAAGCTAAATTACAGGCACGTGAAGAACTGAAGGAACCATCGCTGGAACAGCTCTTGCAGCTGGATGATCCGGCTTTCAGGACACTCTTCAGCGGTTCGCCGGTCAAACGCATCGGTCGCGACCGCTTCATCCGTAATGTGCTGATTGCCGCCGGTAATTCGGATAATCCAGCTTATCTCCCGATCATTGAGCAGTTGCTGGATGATCCGGTGCCTGTCACGCGCGGTGCGGCCGTCTGGGCATTATCGCGTCTTGCATCGGAAGCGGAATTTTTACGCCATAAAAATCAGTATCTTCCCCTTGAACAAGAGGCCGAAGTGATTGAAGAATGGCTGCATGCTGCAACGCAGAGCGAGAAAGACCAATAATGCATATTTTTCTGTTTGGTACCGGCTATTCCGCGCACTACTTTGTGGAAGCACTGCGACAAAATCCGGCTGCAAATATCCGCTCAGTTACAGGCACAATCCGCCGTCCGGAACAGGCGGAAGCTTTACGCAATATCGGTATCAATCCGGCGTTTTTTGATGCCGAACAGGGCTTGAATGCACAGTTGCTCGACGAGCTAAGTCAGGCAACGCACATCGTCTCCTCGGTTGCGCCACTGACAGGCAGCGCTGAGGACACTGATCCGATTTTGCGCCTGATGCCGGAAGGCTTATTACATTACGCGCCGCAAGCGCGCTTCATCAGCTATCTTTCAACCATCGGTGTTTATGGCGACTATCAGGGAGCATGGGTCGATGAAAATTCAGAACTGAAACCGCTCTCTGCGCGTTCTGCTGCCCGTGTGACTGCTGAAAAAGAATGGCTGGCACAGGTTGAGAATACAGACATTGCCTGTGCTGTCTTGCGGATTTCCGGTATTTACGGCCCGTCATTTCAGGGACAGGCACGCAACGCACTGGCCAGTATCAAACAAGGTCGTGCGCATCGCCTGATCAAGAAAGATCATGTTTTCAACCGCATCCATGTTGAAGATATCGGTGGTGCATTGGCACATCTCAGCGTCAACAATCTCGGCGGCATCTATAATCTAGCCGATGACGAACCGGCAGCGGCACATGAAATCATTGCCCATGCCGCAAGCTTGCTGGGGATTACGCCACCGCCAGCGATTGATTATGAAACCGCAGAATTGTCCCCGATGGCACGCTCCTTTTATCAAGAGTGTAAACGCGCTTCCAATGCAGCGCTGAAAGCAACCGGCTATCAGCTGCGCTATCCGGATTATCGCGCAGGGTTGCAAAAACTGCATCAAAGCGGCGAAGGCGTCTGAACGCAGACCACCTGTGATATTTTTACGCTTGCCAGCCAGAGCGGTTTACGTTCAGATTGGATCATGGCACTCGCTCTCGTCTCTTTAGTTTGTCGCATTATTACGGACTGTCCAAGTTAATCCAACTTGACTGTAAAATGCTCTAAAGCATGTCGCGCTCAAATGTATTCATTTGAGCTACCGCGAACATGCGATAATTAAAAGAATCTAGAGCGACGCAGTTGATGCTATGCTTATATAAGTTGAATAACCGGAAACCTGTTCTCATGTCATTCCGTCCCCGCTCCTTCTCAGCGATGCTGTTGAGACTAACTCTGGCAGCCGCCCTTTCAGCCAGCGCATTATTTTCGGCACAAGCTGATCAGCCTGCCAAACAGGCTTTCGGCTCAGTGAAACTACCCTCTGTTACCGCACCTGAATCCTATGGCTTCTATTCCAAAGGCTGCATCAGCGGTGCGGTTGCTTTGCCTGTTGATGGTCCGAACTGGCAGGTGATGCGCCTGTCGCGCAACCGCAACTGGGGTCATCCGAACCTGATTGCTCTGCTGGATAAATTGTCCCGTGATGCCGCCAAGACTGGCTGGAACGGCCTGCTGGTCGGCGATATTTCGCAGCCACGCGGCGGTCCGATGCTCACCGGCCATGCTTCGCATCAGGTTGGTCTTGATGCCGATATCTGGCTGTCACCAATGCCAAACCGCCGCTACACCAATCAGGAGCGTGAGGATGTGAGCGCGATTACGATGCTCAAGCCGAATTCGCTGCTTGTTGATGATAATAAATGGACACCGTCACGCACCGCGCTGCTCAAACATGCTGCGAGCTATCCGGAAGTGGAACGGCTTTTTGTTCATCCGGGCATTAAAAAGAAATTATGTGAAACCGTCACCGGTGATCGTCGCTGGCTGGCAAAAGTGCGCCCTTACTGGGGACATCATTATCACTTCCACGTCCGTCTGCGTTGTCAGGCCGGATCACCGGATTGCAAACCACAGGAACCGACCGGCAAAGATGATGGTTGCGGCAAGCCGCTGGATTGGTGGTTTACCGATGAGCCGTGGAAACCGGCAAAACCTGCCAAGCCTGGTGAAAAACCAAAGCCACCGAAAGTCATGATGGTTTCACAACTGCCGCAGGCTTGTGCATCTTTGCTCAATGCACCTGTTCCGGCCTCTGTCAAAGAAGTGACCTATGGTCTGGCGAATGGCGGAAAAGCTTCCGCACTGCAACCCGATCCGGCACCGGCTTTTGCACCACCGGCACCACCAGCATCTGTCCCGCTGCCTGCGGAAAAACCATAATGCTTTGATTGGCGGAACTATGCGCTTTTCTTCCGCCAGTCCATCCGATATACAATTAAAACGATTTAGTGCGGTTTCACACGGAACTGCATCAGAAAATAACCAGAGTGAGAAGCAGTATTAACAATGCCAAATATCGATCCGAACTTTGTTTTTCCTGTCCTTATCGGTGACATCGGCGGTACCAATGCCCGTTTTGCCATTCTGGTGGATTCCTATGCAGAGCCAAAAGAATTTCCAATTCTGCTCACACAAGATTTTCAAACTCTGGAAGATGCCATTCAGTCCGTTGTGCTCGATCATACTTCCATCCAACCACGCTCAGCTGTTATCGCAATTGCCGGTCCGGTAGAAGGCGATGAAATTCCTCTGACCAATTGTCACTGGGTGGTCAAACCCCGTCAGATGATGGAGCGGTTCAACCTGCAAGACATCACTGTCCTCAATGATTTTGAAGCGCAGGCTCTCGCTGTTGTATCACTTGATGAGAAGCATCTGGAAAATATCGGCGGTGAAACCAGCCACCCGAATGGCAAGCGTGTTGTACTGGGGCCTGGCACCGGCCTCGGTGTTGCAGGTCTGATCCGCTCGCGCCAGACATGGGTGCCGGTTCCGGGTGAAGGCGGCCATGTCGATTTCGGCCCGCGTTCAGAGCGTGATCTGCAAATCTTCCCGTTTATTGAAAAGATTGACGGCCGTGTTTCTGCCGAGCAGCTCCTGTGCGGACGCGGCTTGCAACATATTTATCAGGCGATCTGTCAGGCAGACAAAATTAGCCCTTCCCTTGTCACACCGGCAGAAATCACCGATGCGGCTCTGGATAAAAGCAATGCGCAGGCCATTGAGACATTAGAGCTTTTCGCAATTTATCTCGGCCGTCTTGCCGGTGATCTTGCTCTGCTTTTCATGGCGCAGGGCGGTGTTTATCTGTCCGGCGGCATACCGCAGCGTATTCTTTCTGCCCTGCGTACCGGCAGTTTCCGCGCCGCATTTGAAGATAAAGCGCCACATCAATCTATTCTCAAATCCATCCCTATTTATGTCATCACCCATCCGCGGGCAGCTATTGCAGGCCTTGCAGCCTATGCCCGCACACCATCGCGTTTTGATATTCATACCGATGGCCGCCGCTGGCGTTGACTTTTTAAGGATATAGCGGACAATCCTGCACGGAATTGACCATGCCTTCACTGAGGGCATGGTCAAATGCTTTCTACAGCTTTATAGAAAAGCAAGATTAACAGGAATGATAAGTCCTGATAATCAATTCCGATAACCAGCAGCAGGATTTTCCCTGACCGTGAGTTTATTTAAAAAAAAGAAAAAGATTGATCCGGCAGAAACGACACGCATGATCCGTCGTGTGCTTTCTGAGAATTTTTCCGCTCATAAATTTTCTTATATTAAAGCCATTATCGGCTCACTGATGATTTCCGGTGCTACGGTTTTTGTCGGTTATATTATGCGCGATGTTATTAATGACATCTTTTACCGGCAACGAGCAGATCTGATTATCTATATTGCCGGTTCTATTCTGCTTGCTTTTGTCTTACGCGGATTAGGCAGTTTTATTCAGGCCGTACAGCTTGCTAAAATCGGCAATAATCTGGCAGCTATTTATCAGAAGCGCGTTTTCGCGCATCTGATGAAGCTCGGATTAAACTTTTACAGCGATCATCGCTCCGGTCAGCTGGCCGCACAAATCAATCAGAATATCAGCGGTATGCGCGATCTGATGAATATGACCGTTACATCGCTTGCCCGTGATGCGGTGATGCTGGTTGGCCTGCTCAGTGTCATGATTTATCAGGAGCCGTTCCTGTCGCTTTTTGCACTGCTGATTGCGCCACCATTAATTCTGACCGTAACCTATGTATCGCGCCGTATCCGCACTGTAACCCGCGAAGTCGTCCATCTGAATTCGCATTTGCTTGGCGCAATGCAAGAAAGCACACAGGGTATCACCATTGTCAAAGCTTTCACGATGGAAGATCAGCTGCGTGGTAAAATTGACGGGCTGATCGAACAGGCTGAAGCCCGTTCGAATAAAATTGCCAGTGTTTCCGAGCGTGTTACCCCGATTTCAGAAATTCTCGCCGGTATCGTGATTGCCTCCGTTATTGCCTATGCCGGTTATCGCGCAATTGCTGAGCAACAGCCGCCCGGCACTATGTTTGCCTTCATCACATCGATGATGCTGGCCTATGATCCCGCTCGTCGTCTTGCGCGTTTACAGGTCAGTCTGGAGCGTGCACTGGTCAATGCGCGGATGATTTATGAAATTCTGGATCTCAAACCGGCACAGTCCGATCGTGCGGATGCTACAGACTTGCAGGTTAAAGAAGGCACCGTAAAATTTGATGATGTGCATTTTGCCTATCATCCGAAAGACAGCCCTGAATATCAGCTCGTTCTCAAAGGCATTAGTTTTACCGCGAAAGCCGGTGAAACCACTGCGATTGTCGGAGCATCCGGCGCCGGTAAATCCACTCTGATTACACTGCTCCAGCGCTTTTATGATCTTGATAGCGGCCGTATTCTTATCGACGATCAGGACATTGCCGGTGTGACCGTCAATTCACTGCGCCACTCCATCGCCTATGTCTCGCAACAAGCCTATCTGTTTGAAGGCACAATTGCAGACAATATCCGCTATGGCCGTCCGGATGCGACGCAGGACGAAATTGTTGAAGCTGCAAAGCTGGCCAATGCGCATGAATTTATTATGCGTCAGCCACTCGGCTATGACAGTCCGGTCGGAGAGAACGGCGTCACGCTTTCCGGCGGCCAGCGTCAGCGGTTATCAATTGCACGTGCCATTGTGCGTAAAGCACCAATTCTGCTACTGGATGAAGCGACATCAGCGCTCGACAATGATTCTGAGAAACGCGTGCAACAGGCACTGGAAACTATCATGAAAGATCACACTACCATTGTGATCGCTCACCGTCTTTCCACTGTGGTCAATGCCGATAAAATCATTGTCATGGAAGCCGGTAATATTGTGGAAGAAGGCCGTCATACGGATCTCGTCACAATCGAAAACGGTGTTTATGCCCGTTTTTACAAGCTGCAATCCGCCCCGCAAAGTGAAACTCTGATCGGATAAGTAATGACATCAACTGCTTCAACCTCTCAGGGCACCCCTGCTCCGATGCGCCTTGTTGTTACCGGCGCCTCTGGGCGCATGGGAAAAGCACTTATTCGTGCGATTGCCGAGAGTCCGGCAACGGTACTATCCGGTGCCATTGTTCGTGAAGGCTCTCCGCTGATCGGACAGGATGCCGGTGAGATGGCTGGTGCAGGTAAGAACGGTGTACTGATTTCTGCCGATCCGTTACCGGTTTTTGCTGAAGCCGAAGGTGTGCTGGATTTCACTACGCCGGCCACGACACTGATCTATGCTGCCTTGGCTGCACAAGCACGTATCGTTCATGTCATCGGCACCACCGGATGCTCTGAAGATGATGAGGAAAAAATCCGCGCCGCTGCCCGTCATGCAACCATTATCAAGTCCGGCAATATGAGTCTGGGTGTTAATCTGCTTTCGGCTTTGGTGGAACAGGCTGCCCGCGCTTTGCCGCCTTCTGCTTTCGACATTGAAATCCTTGAAATGCACCATAAGCATAAGGTTGACGCCCCTTCCGGCACAGCACTACTGCTTGGTGAAGCAGCCGCTGAAGGGCGTAATATCAATCTCAGCGATCACAGTGTTCGTGTCCGCGACGGCCATACCGGCGCACGCGAGGACGGCACAATCGGTTTTGCAACTTTGCGCGGCGGCTCTGTCATCGGCGAACATTCAGTGATGTTTGCGGGTGCGTCCGAGCGCATTACTCTCACCCATCAGGCACAAGATCGTTCCGTATTTGCAGAAGGTGCTGTTACAGCCGGACTGTGGGGACGCGGCAAAAAGCCTGGTCTTTATTCCATGCGCGATGTACTCGGCCTCTGATCCCTCTTATAGCATTTCCGAGCCAAAAGTGGGAACCGGTTTTGCGTCGGATAATGCGTAAAAACAAATAGCTACAGCGATTTCAACGATTCAGCCTTAACTGGAACCGCTGTAAAATTTGTTTCCTGTACTGAACCACAATCTTATTCATAACCGTTTCATAGTCCTTTCAGGATGTGTCTAACCGGAGATAATCTCATGTCCCGTACCCTTGTTCTTGTCCGTCATGGTCAAAGCGAATGGAACCTCAAAAACCTGTTTACCGGCTGGCGTGATCCCTCGCTCACCGAACAGGGCCATGCAGAAGCCAAAGCGGCCGGTCAGCGCCTGAAAGACGCCGGCCTGCAGTTTGATATCGCCTATACATCAGACCTCTCACGTGCGCAGATTACCTGCCAGCATATTCTTGACCAGCTTGGTCAGTCTGATCTGCAGACCATCCGCAATGTAGCCTTGAATGAGCGCGACTATGGTGACCTCTCAGGGCTCAACAAAGATGATGCCCGTGCCAAATGGGGCGAAGAGCAGGTTCATATCTGGCGCCGTTCCTACGACGTGCCGCCTCCGGGTGGTGAAAGCCTGCGTGATACCGGCGCACGCGTATGGCCTTACTATCTACACACCATTCAGCCGCATGTATTGCGTGGTGAAAAAGTTCTGGTTGCCGCTCACGGCAACTCGCTGCGCGCACTGATTATGGCGCTCGAAGGTCTGACCAGCGAAGAAATTATTGCTCAGGAACTGAATACCGGTGTGCCGATTGTCTATGAACTCAATGCCGACAGCACAATTGCATCGAAAAAAGTTCTGACTGCATAATTTTAAGCGCTCAGCTGCACTACTTCAAAGCCGGATACATCTCTGTGTCCGGCTTTTTTCTTTGCTTCATGTGGAAAACAATACACGCGTAAGCTGTTGAAATAATTTTATTTTCCATCCTGAGACGAAAAAATAAAAAAACTTCAAAAAAATACAAATTTTCTGCAATTTTCGATGAAATGCCGTTGACATGAATCACTCTGCCCTTTAAACGGTCACTCAACGCCCAGATGGCGGAATTGGTAGACGCACCAGCTTCAGGTGCTGGCGCTCGCAAGGGCGTGGAGGTTCGAGTCCTCTTCTGGGCACCATATAAAGACTAACTACCAAGGTCTTTAACAAAAACACCCGCGCAAGCGGGTTTTTTTGTATCTTCAGTTTAACACAACATTATATCTCCCTTTTCCCCATTTTCAGGATATGCGTATGGATACCGTCGCTATTGATAATCGCAGTGAATTTGCACTCTGGGCTATTCAGCGCGCGCAGGAAATCGTCACCCAACAAGGGGCGGCACTTGCGATGGCTGCACGTGATATGAACGAAGCAGAACTGGCAAAAACCGCCTCTGAACTCGGCTCTGCTATTTCAGATGCTTTGCTTGATGTGTTTGACGGCCTGATGCTGACTGAAGAATAAGCATATATACAAACAATCATATTCAAGAATATGTCAGCGCAACCCTTATTATTGGATTTTCTTTTAAGAAAGAGCAGTCTAATATTAGAGAATAATCTGAAAACAACCATGGAAAACGTTCTGCGCAGGAACCTGTTCCTGCGTTTTCCGGCATGCCACCTTTCTCTTTCAGCAGAAATCTGGAACATATCTTGAATATTCAGAAAACACCTCATCCGTTTGAAGTTCCAGCCAATGAAGCTGAGCGCCTTGTCTCCGTTCGCAGCCTCCTGCCATCAAATCTAACTATTTCGGATGAGCTGAATATACTGACAACACTTGTTCAGGATGTTTTTGATGCAGCCTCCTGCTCCGTCACCATTATCGATGAAGACTGGCAGCGCATTGCCGCTACCTCCGGTATCAAAGCCGAAGATTGCCCGCGTGAAAAATCCGGCTGCACCCATGTCGTTTTTTCCGGTCAGCCATTGATTGTGCCGGATATGCAGCTCCATCCGGCTTTCCGCCAGCAGGACTATGTAACGGGTGAACCAGGTTTCCGTTTCTATGCCGGTTTCCCGCTGGCGATTGATGAAGGGCTAACACTGGGTGCGCTCTGCGTCATCGACACCAAGCCACGCGATTTCGACTCTCATCAATGTGCCGAAATGCGCAGCTTTGCCCAACTGGCCAGCGCGCTGCTCAGCCTGCAGCGCAAAAATACCATGCTGCAAAGCGATAAAGTTACGCTGCGAAAAAACGCGCTCACCGATCCCTTGACGCAGCTTTATAACCGCCGCGCCCTGAAAGAGCATGTCGCGCCGTTTTTACGTCAGCATACCGAGAGCAAACAATCAGCCGGTATTCTGCTGCTCGATATGGATAATTTCAAAACCATCAACGACACTTACGGTCACCCCGCCGGTGACCGCCTGCTGAAACAAGCCGCAGACAGAATACGTTCTGTCCTTGGAGCGGATGATATTCCTGTGCGCATCGGCGGTGATGAGTTTTGTGTCATTCTCCCCGCGGTACAGAATGACAGGGATTTGCAAATCATCGCTGACCGTATGGTTGAGGCTTTCCGAATGCCTTTTAAAATCAGCGGACACGATGTTTATTCCGCTGCCAGCATCGGAACATTGCTGACACCGGAAGACGGCTCAACTAGCGAACAACTCTCGCGTCATGCGGATAAAGCGCTGTATATGGCTAAGGCACGCGGCCGCAATTGTGCTGTCCGTTTTGACAAGTCAATGCTCTGAAAACCACGAATATCGGCCTTGATGTTGCTCCGCAGCCATCGAAACCCTATATATACAGCTACGGCCGGTATTTTTAATAACCGGCCAGGTTTCAGACCTGCATAAAGACCGCCGCAATAAGGAAACGACGCTTGCGTAAAACATTGCATGACAGGAAACTTCCCCAGACTGTTCTGAAAGCGATACGCAACCGGCGCGGCTACCGCCCTCTGGCAGATAATAATCCCAGCGGCGATACAGTCATTGCCTCCTATAATGTGCATAAATGTATCGGCATCGATAAGAAATTTGACCCCGAACGCACTGCGCAGGTCATTTCCGAGCTCAATGCGGATATCATCGCCATTCAGGAAGCCGATAAACGCTTTGGCGAGCGCAAAGGTCTGCTGAACCTGCAAAATCTTGAACGTGACAGCGGTCTGGTACCTGTACCGATCCAAACCATGTCTCCCGATGGCCATGGCTGGCACGGCAATCTCCTGCTGTTCCGGCAGGGGCTGGTGCGCGATATCCATCAGCTGAAATTACCGGGTGTTGAACCACGTGGTGCAGTCGTTGCCGATATCGATCTGGAAGACGGCCCTTTACGTATTATCGCCGCGCATTTCGGCCTGCTGAAACATTCCCGTTCCCGTCAGGCAAATACCCTGCTCTCGATGATCCTTGAAGATAATGAACGCCCGACGATTCTGATTGGCGATCTCAATGAGTGGCGCGTCGGCAAAGGCTCTTCTCTGGCCAATTTGCAACCGGTGTTCAACCTGACAGCAGGCGCGGTACCGAGCTTTCCGTCCCGCTTCCCTGTTCTGGCACTCGACCGCATCCTCAGCCGTCCGCAGCAGCTTGTGACCTCCGTAGAGGTTCACAATACGCCGCTGGCACGCCTCGCCTCAGATCACCTGCCGATCAAAGCACATCTTGATCTCAAGGCGCTGGAAAGCCGCGAAGCCAAACAAGACGAGCCGCTCTCCGCTTACAGATAAGGCGACCCCAGCCAGACAATACGCTCCAGCAGACGACGGGAAAACGGCCGTTTTTTCAACTCGGCCAGTTTGACGCTCGTGCCGGTTGCCACATATTGATCAATGCGCTTTGAAAGAGCCGCAGCCGTTTTAGCGTCATAGACTTCAAGATCAATCTCGAAGTTCAGCCGCAAGGAACGCGGATCAAGATTGCTGGAACCGACATAAGCCCAGACATCATCCACACTCATCAGTTTTGAATGATTGAAAGCACCTTTTGCCCGCCAGATACGACAACCGTCTTTGAGCAACTGATCAAACTGCGCCGTCATAGCCATATCAACCAGCACCAGATTATTCTGCGCAGGCACCACAATATCGACGATCACGCCACGCCGTGCTGCTGTCACCAGCGCACTGACCAGCTCGCGATCCGGCAGCAGATAAGGTGTCATAATGCGGATATGTTTTTCCGCCACGGAAAAAGCGCCCATCATGATTTTATGATTGGTTTCAAGGCTCTTATCCGGACCAGACGGCACAGCACGTACCAGCAGCCCCTCACCCGGATGGAAGGCAGGCGGCGTTACCGCCCATGCGGAACCACTCAGGTGCTCATCCGTCGTGAAGCGCCAGTCTTCGGATGCAGTGTTAAAAATATCAGTAACAACTGGTCCAGTGAGGCGGAAATGCGTATCCTGCGCTGCATGGTCCTGAGCGAATTCTTTTGTAAATCCCGCACGGATATTCATGCCGCCGGTAAAGGCAATTTCACCATCAATAATCAGGATTTTACGGTGCGTACGCAAATTCGCATAAGGCAGGCGCAAGCCCATAATCAGCTGGCCGTTAAAAACTTCCGCACGCACAGTTTTGGAACGCAACAGCCCGACGATGCTCGGCGTTGAGTAACGCGCACCAACCGCGTCGACCAGTACCCGCACTTCCACACCACGGATTACCGCCTTGCCAAGCGCATCGGCAAATTTCTTACCGATCTCGTCATTATCAAAAATATAGGTTTCCAGCAGAATACTGCGCTTGGCCTGACCAATCGCTTCCAGCATTGCGGCATAGGCAATATCGCCGCTTTGCAGAACCTCAATACTGTTACCCGAGGTCAGATTACAACGACTGACAACATCCCCCAGCCGTTTCATGGCAATAAAATTATTACCGCTGACATCACGCACCTGATCCGGTGAAGCATCATAATGTGACAGATGATAAAGCTCGATATCGGTCATGCCATCACGCTGAACGGTCAGCGAAGACCGCCGCATGCGGTTAACACCGGCAATGGCATAGACCAGCGCCCCGATAAACGGGGAAAGCATGATAACGCCGACCCAGCCCAGTGCTGAACGCACCTCTTCTTTGGTCATGGTGGCGTGAATAGCTGCAACCGCGCCGATAATCAGCGACGATCCGAGCACGATATGCGGCCAGTAGACCGGCCAGTATGAAATCAGCGTGTCAAACATGCGCGCAAATTATCAGCAATCATGAGGCTTTGGCAAAAGAATTTCATCATGATCATGCACTCTGTGAAGAACACAATAAACACGCTCTGCACACACCGGCAACGGCATCATTCCCGCAACACAAGCAGATTTAAAACAGCATTATTTGAATATAGAAACCCAATATCACATTATAATCATTTGAATTTTGCAATAAATTTAATATGATCATCTTTTAATAGAAGCATATTACTTCACCAACAGGATAACAAACATGTCTTTATCATCAGGTATTAAAACCCCTGCACAAGCCATCAGCTCTCTGACCAACAAATGGGGCTGGTTCATTGTTCTGGGTATTCTCATGCTGATGCTCGGCGGCATTGCTTTCGGTAATCTGCTTTTTGCAACCGTCGCATCGGTTTATTATGTCGGCATTACCATCCTGATTGGCGGTATTGTTCAGATCATCCACGCATTCAGTGTGCAGACATGGAAAAGCTTCTTCTTCTGGATGATCAGCGGTGCGCTTTATGCGGCTGCCGGTGTTCTGACCTTTCTTAACCCGTTCCTTGCTTCCAGCATTATCACAATCTTCATCGCCGCCGCCCTGCTCGGCTCCGGTGTTTTCCGCATGTGGGTCGCTTTCCAGAGCCGCAGCGTTAAAGGCTGGGGCTGGATGTTCGTCGGCGGTCTGATCACCGCTCTGGCCGGTATTGTTATTGCCATCGGCTGGCCGGTAAACAGCCTGTGGATCCTCGGCATGTTCCTTGCCATTGATCTCGTGTTCCAGGGCTGGGCAATGATTGCACTGGGCTTTGGTCTCAAGACCATGCGCGGCTGATAAAATCTTTTCTGAAAAGGGCGTTTTCTGCTTTAAACGGCAGAAAACGCCCTTTTGCATTTCAGGTCGACGAAACAGCCTGAGGCTGCTAAAGCATGTCGCACCTATTCAATCAATATTATCCGAGCCCTTTATGCCTGAACAAACGACCCCCGCCTCGCATCGTCGCACATTTGCGATCATTGCGCATCCGGACGCCGGTAAAACCACGCTGACTGAAAAGCTGCTGCTTTTCGGTGGTGCTATTCAGCTTGCCGGTGAAGTTAAGGCCAAAAAAGACCGCATCCAGACCCGTTCCGACTGGATGAATATCGAGCGTGACCGCGGTATTTCCGTTGTCACCTCGGTGATGACCTTTGAATATAAAGACTGCATCTTCAACCTGCTGGATACACCGGGTCACGAAGACTTTGCCGATGACACCTATCGCACGCTGACAGCCGTTGACAGTGCCGTCATGGTTATTGATGCCGCCAAAGGTATTGAGCCACGGACGCTGAAACTGTTTGAAGTCTGCCGTATGCGTGACATTCCCATTGTCACCTTCATCAATAAGATGGACCGTGAAGCCCGCGACCCGTTTGAAATTCTCGACGAGATCGAAGAAAAGCTGGCGCTGGATACAGCACCGATTACATGGCCGATCGGCTCCGGCAAGAGCTTTGCCGGCACTTATGATCTGCACAACAACACCATCCGCCGTCAGGATGCGGAAGAGCAGCCGACACCGGTCAGCGGCCCTGATGATGCGCTGGCTGCCGGTCTGTTGCCGGAAAATGAACGTGAAAATTTCATTGAAAGCGTGGAAATGGCGCGCGGCGTCTGCCGTGAGTTTGACCTGCAATCTTTCCGTGAAGGTCACCTGACACCAGTTTATTTCGGTTCGGCGCTGAAGAAATTCGGTGTGCGCGATCTGATCGAAGCATTCTGTGATTTCGGACCGAGCCCACGTGCACAGGAAGCCGATACCCGCCGCGTCGAAGCTGACGAAGAAAAAATGACCGGCTTCGTGTTCAAAATTCAGGCGAATATGGACCCGAACCATCGCGACCGTATTGCCTTCCTGCGTGTTTGCTCCGGTAAATTGTCCCGCGGCATGAAAGCAAAGCTGGTACGTACCGGCAAACCAATGAGCCTTTCTGCCCCGCAATTCTTCTTTGCCCGCTCCCGTCAAATTGCTGATGAGGCATATGCTGGTGACGTGGTTGGTATTCCGAACCACGGTACTTTGCGTATCGGCGACACGCTGACAGAGGGTGAAGACCTGCTGTTCCGCGGTGTGCCGAACTTCGCGCCGGAAATTCTGCGCCGCGTTCGTCTTGACGATGCGATGAAAGCCAAAAAACTGCGCGAAGCACTGCAGCAAATGGCTGAAGAAGGCGTGGTACAGCTGTTCCTGCCGGATGACGGTTCTCCGGCGATTGTCGGTGTGGTTGGCGCACTGCAGATCGACGTTCTGACCGAGCGTCTGAAGATCGAATATTCGCTGCCGGTTGGCTTTGAAATGTCGCGTTTCAGCCTGTGCCGCTGGATTTCTTCCGATGATCCGGCAGAACTGAACCGCTTCATCACGACCCATCGTGCTGATATTGCGCATGATCTGGATAATGATCCGGTTTATCTGACACCGAATGCATTCTCGCTGAACTATGAAGCGGAACGCTGGAAGGCCATTAAGTTTGCCGCGATCAAAGATTATCAGGTTCGCGACATCAAGAAATAAATGAGTTCCGCGCAACCGGGTTCCGTTGTCATCTTCTGCGGATGATCTGACAGAGCCGGTTACGCGGCAGCCCCTCGGCGGCTGAACTTTTATCTCAGGAATGCACGGTCTCGCCGTGCAGATTAATATCAAGGCCTTCAATTTCTGTGGCCTTGGATACACGCAGCCCCATAAAGATCCGGATGGCCGTCACAATCAGTGCTGTCATCAGCGCTGTGTAAAGCATGGTAACCACTACGCCATAAAGCTGTTTGAGAACTGTCGCGCCTTCTGAGAGCGGATTGATCGCAGCATCAGCAAACAGGCCGGTCAGCAATGCCCCGATAATACCGCCGACGCCATGCACACCAAACGCATCCAGACTATCGTCATAGCCAAGCCAGTGCTTGAGTTTCACAGCTGCGAAATAGCAACCCGCACCGGATGCTACACCGATCATCAATGCACCTGACGGATTAACAAAGCCCGCTGCAGGCGTAACACCCACCAGCCCTGCCACGGCACCGGAGATAATCCCCAGCACACTCGGACGCTTGTTGATCAACCATTCCACAACCATCCAGCTCAGTGCAGCCGCCGCAGCAGCAACCTGCGTATTCACCATGGCCACAGCAGCAATACCATTCGCACCACCGGCAGAACCAGCATTGAAACCGAACCAGCCAACCCAAAGCAGCGATGCACCAATCAGCGAATAAACCAGATTATGCGGCGCCATATTGACCTGTCCGTAGCCGTCACGCTTACCCAGCATCAGCGCCACCACCAGACCGGCAATACCGGAATTGATATGCACCACCGTACCACCGGCAAAATCCAGCACACCATCACCGCCAAGAAAACCACCGCCCCACACCCAATGCGCCACCGGTACATAGACGATGAACAGCCATAAAATAGTGAAAACCAGCAGTGCAGAGAATTTCATCCGCTCTGCAAAAGCACCCGCTATCAGCGCAGGCGTGATGATCGCAAAAGTCATCTGAAACGTAATAAACACATATTCAGGGATTGTGCCGGTAAGCGAAGCAGGCGTTACACCGGCAAAAAACGCTTTCGATAATCCGCCGATAAAAGCATTGGCAGAACCGCCATCACTAAAAGCCAGTGAATAGCCTGCAACCATCCAGAGCACCGATGCAAGACAGGCAATTGCAAAGCTCTGCATCGTTGTCGCCAGCACATTTTTGCCGCGCACCATACCGCCATAGAACAGCGCCACCCCCGGTATAGTCATCAGCAAAACCAGCAATGTGGATGTCAGCATCCACGCGGTGTCACCGGTATCAGCAACCGCATCCGGTGCCTGAGCATGAGCCTGTGCCGCCATAGCAACAGACCAAAGCACCAAGGCACAGCCTGTCATTTTTATCTTGTTACATATTGATAATCTGGGTTCTCCGAAAATAAGCATCAAAATCTCCCTGTCTGCCGGAGGTTTCGCGAAAGGCGGAACTCCTTTGGCTCAAGGAAAACAAAGCAATTTTCATACCAATTCAGAAATACTGCGACCAATGCCTCAAATTGTAAAACTAAAGTGCTGATTTTTCTTCGCTAATGAAAACAGAAAAAATCTCTTGGCTAAAATGCGCACGATGCAGATTTGGTAAGACAGAGCGTTCAAAAATACAGACAGATGCTAATTTGCCTAAAAAATACGCAGCCATTATTCAACCGCACTATTTTTAAGCACTGCTTATTGTGCAGGACAAGACTTTGCTACAGGCAAATCCGGAAACATCTTTAACATCGCCAGCAGCACGCCATTGGTCCAGCCAAATCCATCCTGATTAGGATATTCACCACCACCGGCATTCTTATCCAACTGATAGGCACGATATTTTTCTTTCAAGCCACCACTTTGACGATAAACAGACTGCACATTCTCCGTCCAATTATGCGCAATCTCCAGCGCCAATATCTCCTGATTATAATTTTCAAGCCCTTTAACCGCGATCCATTGCAAAGGTGCCCAGACATTCGGGGCATCCCACTGCTGGCCAGTCTGTATTGTTGTGGTTACCAGCCCGCCCGCCTTCAGCAAATGCTTTCTGACAACATCAGCCACACGCTCAGCCTGAACATCGTCGGCCAGCGAAAAGAACAGCGGAAACAATGTCTGCGCCGAAACTCCATCAGACCAGCGCAGCTCTGGAAAAATATAATCCGAATAAATCCCCGATTTTTCATTCCACAGGTAATCATTAATCGCCTGTTTACGCGCGGCAGCCCTGCCCCTGAAAAGATCTGCCTCCTGCCGGTTGCCTGCAACATCATTAGCCTGCGCCAGCACGCCTTCAAGGTGATACATCAGACTGTTCAGATCAGCGGGTACAATATCTACTGTGCGAATTGTCGTGAGATCCTGTGGGTTTTTCAACCACCGGGAGGAGAAGTCCCAGCCGCTCTCTGCGGCTGCCCGCAAATTGCGGTAAACATCGTTCGGCTCCCGACCGGAATGCGCTGCGGTAGTAACATCTTCACGCCAGGATTCATCACGCGGCATGGCAGAGTCTGAATAATAACGATTGAGCAGAGAATTATCCTGCATCCGTACGACGCGCCGATAGCTTTGTCCCTGTTCAAGCTGTTCGCCACCCTCCATCCAGAAGGCATATTCCTGTCTTAAAGCCGGTAAGAACTCCTTATAGACCTGCTCGTCTTCTTCTTCAGCGAGGAGATCAACCATCAGCGCAAAAAACGGTGGCTGAGAACGGCCCAGATAATAGCTGCGATTACCATTGGGAACATGGCCATAGCGTGCAATCAAATCCGCGAAATTTTGCACCATGGAGCGCATGAGTTTTTTCTCGCCGCTGTAACGCAGCCCCAACATGGTGAAATAACTGTCCCAGTAATAAATCTCACGAAAACGCCCGCCCGGCACCACGCAAGGATATTTTAGCGGCAGAAGTGATGACCCCGCAGGCGTATCAACAGGCTGCCTTGTCAGCACCGGCCAAAGATTGCGGATATGCGTACAAATATCTTCAGAGCCCGACTTGTAAATGCTGGCAGGTTCCGCCTCAAAGCGGAAATAACGCGTTACAAAATTCTTGAGATCAAAAGTGCTCTGTTTTACTTCCCGCTCATAGGCCTGCATGATTTTCTCAGCCGGTTCAACGGCAATGGCATCCGCAAAAGTCTTTGAATCCGGAAACAATTTCTGCTCTTGTACGGCGACAAATAATGCACCGTACAAAGCCTGCGGCGTGCCTCTTATACCCTGTGCCTGCGCATATCCGGTTACAACACTCAATGCCGCGCATCCCCATAGCAAGACGGAATATTGCATTTTTTTCATTGCTGCTTCTCCCGATTAAAAGGCTCAAACGAGCCTTTCCTCAGGTACAGTTAAGCAGCAGATGCTAATGTGAAAAATCCCAATTACAGAGCAGCAAATTTACAGCTTATGCCTCAACCAGCCGCACAGCAATTTTTTCTGCCAGCCTTTGCGCCACTTCATCTTTGTCCAGCAGCGGCCACTCATCCACGCCGTCACGGCTGACTACCAACACCTGATTATGGTCGCCGCCCATCACACTGGAACCATCCTCGGCAAAGCTCACATTGTTGGCAACAATCCAGTCAGCGCCTTTTTTATCGAGCTTTTTACGGGCATTCTCGACCACATTCTGCGTCTCAGCCGCAAAACCAACCACCAGATGCGGGCGCTGAGCATGATGACCAATCGTTGCGAGAATGTCAGGGTTTTCCACCAACTGCAAAGACGGCGCAGCCTCTCCTGCCTGCTTCTTGATCTTCTGATCCGCCGCATTGGCTGTGCGCCAGTCGGCAACGGCCGCAACCATGACAGCGGCATCTGCAGGTAGTTGTGCCTCGACCGCATCACGCATCTGCCGCGCTGTTTCCACATGAATGGTTGTAACACCCTGCGGATCGGGAATTGTTACAGGCCCCGCCACCAGTCGTACATCCGCACCAAGTCGCGCCAGAGCCGCAGCAATCGCATGTCCCTGCTTGCCGGAGGAGCGGTTGGCAATATAGCGCACCGGATCAATCGGTTCATGGGTCGGGCCCGATGTGATGATGATCTTCTTCCCAGTCAGCGGCAGATACTGAGGCGGCAAAAGTAATTGTTCAATCTTAGCGACGATCTGCAAAGGCTCACTCATACGCCCTGTGCCTGCCTCACCTTTCTCAGCCATTTCTCCGCGCTCAGGGCCGATAAAATGCACACCATCCTGATGCAGAACCTTCACATTGCGTTGTGTTGCCGGATTATTCCACATGGCCGGATTCATCGCTGGCGCTATCAATACCGGAATTTTCCGTGCCAGCAAAATCGCCGCCGCCAGATCACCGCCAAGCCCTGCCACCATCTGCGCCATACGACCAGCGGTCGCAGGCGCAACCACAATCAGGTCAGCATCGCGCGCCAGCCTGATATGACCGACATCCTGCTCGTCCTCGCGGGAAAATAAATCCGTATAGACATGGTCGGCAGCCAATGCTCCAACCGATAAAGGTGTAATGAAAGCCTGCGCGGCCTCTGTCATCACCGGCCGCACCTGCGCACCACGTTCTTTCAAACGGCGGATCAGGTCGAGCACTTTATAAGCTGCAATGCCGCCACCGATAATCAGCAATATCCGCTTGCCTTTAAGGCTCTGCACAACGGGATCAGATGCAGACGGCAAAGGTGTAGGCATCTGCGTTTCGCCCGACAGCAATACACGTACCTCTTCTTCCATCGAGCGGCCATTGGCTGCCGCCTGACGGCGTAGTGCTTCTTTTACATCTTCATCAAGGTTGCGGATCGTGATGCTGGCCATAGGAAGCCTCCAACAAAAAAAGCGATATTCTTTTCAGAATACCGCCTTTCCATGCAAAAATGCAATCATTTATGCAATCATTTATGCAATCAATGCAATCAAAAGAGCAATTTTGCCGTCAGGATCACCATACAGGCAGCGATCACAATCAGTGCCACGCGACCTGTACGCGTATGACGCGCCTCTGCCTTGCCAATTGCAGCGGCAGTAGCCTCATCGAAACGCAAACCATTAGCAGCCATATCATCCAATTCGCAGGAAAGCCGCTCCAACCGCTTGGTCAGTTCCGGTGTCTGACGCATAAAATGCAACAGCGCCATACCACTTTCTTTGACATCACCGACGATACCGACAGGTCCCAGATTTTTACGGATCCAGCCTCCGACAACCGGCTCTGCCGACTTCCACATATTGAAATTCGGATCGAGCGTGCGCGACACACCCTCAACCACAACCATGGTCTTTTGCAGCATGATCAGTTCGGCACGCGTTTCCATATCGAACAGTTCGGTTACTTCAAACAACAAGGTCAGCAGTTTTGCCATTGAAATGGTTTCAGCAGGCTGACCATGGATCGGCTCACCAATTGCGCGGATTGCCTGTGCAAAGCTCGCCACATCATGATGATGCGGCACATAGCCTGCCTCAAAATGCACTTCAGCGACACGGCGATAATCGCGCGTGATAAAACCATAGAGAATTTCTGCCAGAAAACGGCGCTGCTGCTTGTTGAGACGGCCGGTAATACCGAAATCCACCGCAACAATCGTGCCTTTAGGGTCAACAAACAGATTGCCCGGATGCATATCCGCATGGAAGAAACCGTCGCGCAGCGTATGGCGCAAGAAAGACTGGATCAATGTGCGCGCCAGTTTCTGCAGATCAAAACCGGCAGCACGTAAGCCCTCGACATCCGACATTTTAATGCCGTCGATCCATTCCATGGTCAGCACATCGCGACCGGTGCGCTCCCAATCCACGGCAGGCACACGGAAACCCTCGTCTTCCTTGATATTTTCGGCAATTTCAGACAATGCCGCTGCTTCCAGCCGCAAATCCATCTCGATGCGCGTGGTTTGTGCAAGCGTTTCTGCAACCATCACAGGACGCAAACGGCGCGTTACCGGCACAAATCGCTCCTGCAAGCGCGCAACCATGAAAAAACCTTCAAGATCCTGCGCAAAACGCTGACGGACACCCGGACGAATAACTTTTACTGCAACCTTGCGCTTGCCGTCCACAATAGCCGGATGCACCTGCGCCATCGAGGCGGCAGCAATCGGCGGATCAAATTGCGTGAAGAGATTATCGACAGTACGGCCAAGCGAGCCTTCAACCGTGCGCCGTGCAGCCTCTTCCGGAAAGAAGTCCATACGATCCTGCAACAGTTGCAGATCATCGGCGACTTCCTTGCCGACAAAATCCGGACGTGTGGCCAGAAACTGACCAAGCTTGACATAGGACGGCCCCAGCCGGTTCATCGCCCGCGACATGCGTTCCGAACGGGCGGTATCGCGAGAACGCTTGCGGGACAGTGCACCTGCAACGCGGTGGGCAAAAGCAGGCAAACCGCTCAGGCCTTCTGCCGGCAATGCGCTGATCACACCTTCACGGGTCATCACCCAACCGGCATGTATCAGTCGGAAACTAGCAGCAATGCGGCCCATAACTCACTCACTTTACAGAGCGCATTCCGGAAATCCTGTCTTAATTTCCGGAATTAAAATGCGCGGGAAATAATAATCAGATTTTCCAACCAGAATGCAGGCTGGCAATACCGCCGGTGAAATTGCGCCATGTCACACGTGAGAAACCAGCCGCAGTGATCATATTGGCAAAATCCTGCTGTTTCGGGAATTTGCGGATCGATTCAACCAGATATTTATAAGAATCCGCATCACCAGTGATCATCTTGCCGATAGCCGGAATCGCATGGAACGACCACTGGTCATAAATTTTATCCAGCAGCGGCATTTCCACTTCGGAGAACTCAAGGCAGAGGAAACGGCCGCCCGGCTTCAGCACACGAAAAGCCTCTTCCAGTGCCCAGTCAATATGCGGCACATTGCGAATACCGAAAGCAATTGTATAGGCATCAAAGGAATTATCGTCGAAGGGCAGCTTCTCAGCATTTGCCTCGACAAAATCCACATTATTCAGCAAACCTTTTTTGGCCGCACGTTCCTGCCCGACAGCCAGCATGGAGCCGTTAATATCAAGCACAGTTGTATGTGCCTGACGATCCGACGCCTCAACAATACGGAAAGCAATATCACCGGTACCACCGGCCACATCGAGCGAGCGCCAGTTCTGGATATGCGACGGGATTTTCGGCGGCGCCAGCCAGGCAACCATCGCGTCTTTCCACGCGCGGTGCAGACCGGCAGACATCAGATCATTCATCACATCGTAGCGTTTGGCAACGCTGTGAAAAACCTCATTCACCAGCCCCTGCTTGGACTCTTCATCGACCTTCTGAAAGCCGAATGAGTTTTCCATACCGCCATGGGCACCGACACGGCTCTGGTCTGCGCCCTGATCTGCCGGAGAATTTTCGTGTTGCTGGCTCATAATTTATCCTGTCCTGCCCGCCCAACTTAGCAGTCGGAACCAAAGCATTGCATAGAGACCCGAAACTGCAAATTTCAAGCTATGCCTGATGAAACATCTGCCTAGTAGCATATAAAGGCTGAGCGCGATGTTACAAGCAAATACGGCAAAGTTTGATATGACTTAACAAAATTTGCGTCGCAAAGCGCCAGCAATAATGATTCTTTTAGCGTATAAAACCCGTCACAGTTTCGTGTAGCTCTGCACATTCACCGCCAAAGCCGGACTTTCATACCAGAGAATTGTATAAAACGGGGCAAAAAGACACCTCTCTGCTTTTCCCTACCGGTATTTTGGCTTATTGCGGTCTGGAAAATTCATCGGCTTCGGCTAATAATGTGAAAAATAAATTTTTGAAAGCAGCGGGATATTATGAGCATCACGGTCGTTGATCATCCGCTTGTCCAGCACAAGCTCACCATCATGCGCATGAAAGAAACTTCAACCGCCAGCTTCCGGCGGTTGCTGAAAGAGATTTCCCTTCTGCTCTGCTATGAAGTGACCCGCGATCTCGATCTGACAACCACTATGATCGAGACCCCGATGCAACCAATGGAATCGCCGATCCTTGACGGCAAGAAACTGGTTTTCGCATCCATCCTGCGTGCGGGTAACGGTCTTCTGGAAGGTATGCTGGATCTGGTACCGGCGGCACGCGTTGCCCATATCGGTCTCTACCGCGACCACAAAACCATGCAGCCGGTAGAATATTATTTCAAAGCACCGGAAGATATCGTCAATCGTCTGATTATCGTTGTTGATCCGATGCTGGCGACCGGCAACTCCGCTGTTGAAGCAATCACCATGCTGAAAAAGCGCGGTGCGAGCAATATCCGCTTCCTCTGCCTGCTGGCAGCACCGGAAGGCATCAAACATTTTGCTGAAGCACATCCGGATGTACCGATGTATACAGCAGCAATTGATGAGAAGCTGAATGAAGACGGTTATATTGTTCCGGGTCTCGGTGATGCCGGTGACCGTATGTACGGCACCAAATAATCAATAAAGCGACCGTATGGCCGACACCAAATAATTGAGGCGATTTCATCGTCACTCCTTAAAATCAAGGCCCCGGAAATTGCTTTCCGGGGCCTTGATTTTTAAAGTGAACCGGCAGTTTTATGCGCCGAAACCACCGTCAATCGTATGCATCGCACCGGTTATGCCACGAGCCTCCTTGCTTGCCAGATAGGCAGCGAGACCGGCAACTTCATCGGCTGTGCCATGCTGTTTCAATGCCATCACGCCATGCATCAGCTCTGTCATCGGGCCATCGGCCGGATTCATGTCCGTATCTGTCGGGCCCGGCTGAATAATATTCACTGTAATTGAACGATGTCCGAAGTCACGTGCCAAACCGCGCGCCATACCCTGCAGGGCTGATTTGGTCATGCCATAGGCAGCGAGCCCCGTAAAAGGAACGCGATCTGCATTCACAGAACCAATGACCAGAATACGACCGCCGTCAGGCATGGTGCGTGCAGCTTCCACCGCAGCAAAATAAGGTGCCTTGATATTCAGGTCTATCATCCGTTCAACCTCGGCTGCATCCAGCTCAAGGGGATCACCAAACATAACAACACCGGCATTAACCACCAGCACATCAACAGGCCCCGCATCACGCACAGTTTGCACCAGAGCCTTCAAGTCCGTAGCATCCGAATGAATAGCCTCAGCACCGGTTTTATCTGCCAGCGTCTTAGCGGCATCAACTGAGGCCGCATAGGTGAATTTCACGGCAGCCCCCTCACTTGCAAAGCGCTTTACAATTGCTGCGCCAATGCCACGGCTACCGCCAATCACCAATATATTTTTGTTTTTAAAATCAGACATATCAGCCTCATGATTAATAACGAGACCTGATAGATAAATCTGAAAATCTGCTTTTCAATGGAATTATATAGTGATCACTATAATTTTATAAATCACAAGGTGACTGTTTCATAAATTACCGGACAAACCTGCGGCTTGGCCTCACAAATCCCCATTGCCTGTTCCACCATTTGCGCAGCCGTATCAGCTTTGTCCTGCGTCTGCGCATGAATGACTGCCAGCACATCACCTGCCTTCACCACGCTGCCAAGCGGCAGAATATCAGTCACACCAACAGCCGGATCAATCTGATCTTTTGGGTTCATTCGCCCGCCGCCCAAGGCCACCACACTCATGCCGATTGCACGGGTATCGATAGCAGTGATGTATCCGTCAACCGCAGCACGCACAGGAATCTTTACATTAGATACAGGTAAGTAGTGCGCTGCCTTTTCAACAAAATCCGCAGGCCCACCAAGTCCAGCCACCATACGGCCGAATTTTTCTGCGGCACGGCCATTCTTTAACACCGCTCCGGCTTGTGCCAGACCATCGTCAACATTTTTAACCAGTCCTGCCGTTACCAGCATATGGGCGGCAAAATTAAGTACCACTTCGGCCAAGCGTGGTTGTTGTTTTGCTCCTGTCAAAAAGTCAACAGCATTGCGCACTTCCACGGCATTACCAGCGCAATCAGCAAGCGGCTCATTCATATCGGTAATCAGTGCACTGGTCGGCAGACCAGCGCCATTGGCAACATGCACCAGACTTTGTGCCAGCGCTTTGGCATCATCGTAGGTCGGCATGAACGCACCGCTGCCGGTTTTCACATCCAGCACCAAACCACCAATACCGGAAGCCAGTTTTTTCGAGAGAATAGATGCCGTAATCAGCGGAATGGATTCCACGGTCGCTGTCACATCACGCACCGCATAGAAGCGCTTATCCGCCGGAGCGAGATCACCTGTCGGGCCAATAATGGCGCAACCACAATCGCACACTACTTTGTCAAACAAAGCCTTATCCGGATAACTCTGATAGCCGGGGATCGCATCCATTTTATCCAGCGTACCGCCGGTATGGCCAAGGCCGCGACCGGAAATCATCGGCACATAGGCACCACAGGCAGCAACAATCGGTGCCAGCATCAGCGAAACATTATCGCCCACACCACCGGTAGAATGTTTATCCACCAGAGGCCCGTCGAGGTCACGCCATTCCAGCACATCACCGGAATATTGCATCGCTGTTGTCAGCGCTACCGCCTCATCGCGGTTCATCCCGTTAAAGTAAACCGCCATACCAAAGGCAGCAATCTGCCCTTCGCTCACGCTGCCATCGGTTATACCGCGCACAAATGCCGTGATCGCTTCAGTGTTTAAAACCTGACGATCACGTTTTGCCCGAATAATCTCCTGTGGCAGCATGGCATCCCTCCCAGAATACTCTGTCTGTATATTTTAGGCGTAATTAGCCGATCTCGCCGACCAGTATTTTGATGATTTTTTGCAGCTTCTGCCCGCCCAGCGGCGCCATAGTTTTGGTCTCATCATGGGATAATTCATCACCGCTCATACCCGCACCATAATTGGTGATAACCGAGCAGGCAGCAACACGCAGCCCCAGAAAACGCGACAGGATCACTTCCGGCACCGTAGACATGCCCACAGCATCGGCACCGAGAATACGTGCCATGCGAATTTCCGCTGGTGTTTCAAAAGACGGGCCGGAGAACCACATATAGACGCCCTCATGCAAGGTCTCGCCAGCCTTTTGTGCTGCATCGCGGAAGGCTTGTTTCAGCTCTCCGTCATAGGCTGCGGTCATACCGGTGAACCGCGCTTCCGTATGTTCGCCTATCAGCGGGTTCATACCGGAATAATTGATATGATCATCAATCAGCATCACGCTGCCCGGAGCCATATCCTGCACGACAGAACCGGCGGCATTGGTCAGGATCAGCATTTCAAGACCGAGTGCTTTCAGTGTTTCCAGCACAGGACGCATGGCACTTGCATTGCCCTGCTCGTAATAATGCGCACGACCTGCCAGCACCATCACCAGTTTACCGGAAAGACGACCGACAACCACCTCGCCCGCATGGCCGCTGACACCACTTTTAGGAAAATCCGGCAGATCAGAATAGCGGATATGCACCGGATCATCGAGTTCACCAACCAGACCGCCAAGACCGGACCCCAGCACAATTGCTGTTTTCAGTGTTTCACCGGCAAAAGCCTCATTCAGACGGGTACGTAAAATCAGAGCGGCTTCAGTCATGGCTTTAACCGATCACATCAGTCTGGAAGCTGAAAGGCAGCAATTCGCGCATGGTCACAGTCTGCACCACACCGGAACTGTCACACAAATGCAGCGGCACATCGGCACCGGCAAATTCTGCCAGACGCTGGCGGCAACCACCGCATGGCGAACATTTTTCCAGTTTTTCAGCCATTACCAGAATTTCGGCAATCTCACCGCCGCCATCCATCACATAATGCGACAGCATGGTGGTCTCAGCGCACCAGCCTTCTGGGAAGGAAATCACCTCAATATTACAGCCGGAATAAATCCGCCCGTCTTTGGTGCGTAAAGCGGCACCAACAGGAAATTTCGAGTAAGGGGCATGACATTTCTGCATTGCAGCGAAAGCTGCATCAAACAAATCCTGAGCCATATCAGCCCCTCCTCAATTTTCACATTTGGTTTCAATGCTTGAATTAAAAACCAGCAGGCCGTGACGAAAATGGTGACTTCCGAGTACCGGAGCGCAGCGTACCTATGGTACGTGAGCACCGGAACACAGGAAATTGCTATTTGCAGGCCGGTCTGGTGTCTTTTGAAACAGGCATTTAGCGCTCTTTTACGTAAGGAATACCACCCGCTTTTGGCGGGATCGCCTTGCCAATGAAACCAGCCAGCAGAATGACTGTCAGAATATATGGCAGCGCTTGCATAAACTGCACCGGCACATCGCCGATCAGCGGCAGAGACTGCCCCTGCAAACGAATTGCCGAGGCATCAAGAAAGCCGAACAACAGACAAGCGAACATTGCCTGTACCGGACGCCATTTCGCGAAAATCAATGCAGCCAGCGCGATATAACCTTTACCGGCTGTCATATCTTTAACGAACCCAGCACCCTGCGCTGTTGCGAGATAGGCACCGGCCAGTCCGCAAAGCAGACCGCAGATCATCACCGCACGGTAGCGCAGCCATGGCACCGAAATACCAGCAGTATCAACTGCAGCCGGATTTTCACCCACGGCGCGCAAACGCAGACCAAAGCGTGTGCGATAGAGCACCCACCATGTCAGCGGCACCATCAAAAAGGCCAGATAAACCAGAATGGAATGACCGGAGATCAGTTCGGCATAAAGATAGCCGATAACCGGCACATCCTTAGCCGCTTCTGCTCCCGGAAAATCAATCGCAGTGAAGCGTGCACTGTTTGGCAAAGACGGCGTGCGTCCGCCCTGCCCAAACCATGCCTGTCCGAGAATAATTGTTGTACCGGCAGCAATGAAGTTGATCGCCAGACCGGAAACAATCTGATTGCCGCGATGGGTGATCGAAGCAAAACCATGCACCAGCGACAACAGCATGGCTACCAGCAAAGCAGCACCAAGACCGGCAATGGCAGAACCGCTAATGGCTGCAACTGTACCGGCAGCAAAGGCACCAGCCAGCATTTTACCCTCAAGACCGATATCAACGATCCCTGCGCGCTCGGAATAAAGCCCTGCAAGACAAGCAAACAGCAAAGGCGCAGACAGACGTAGTGTTGAATCGAGCAGCTGAATAAGCGTTACATAGATTTCCATAAGGCTTACTCCCCTGTTTTCACGGCTGTTGCGGTATTACGGGAAGCCAGACGCATAAACAGACGCTGGAACGCCGGACGGAACATATGCTCCAGTGCACCGGCGAACAGGATCACCAGACCCTGAATAATCACAATCATATCACGGGAAATATTCGGCATATCAAAAGCGATTTCCGCCCCGCCCTGATAGAGCATACCGAACAGAATAGCCGCCGGAATAATCCCGACCGGATGCGACCGCCCCATCAGTGCCACGGCGATACCGACAAAACCGGCACCGGCAACCAGATCAAGCTGCAAACGATATTGTGCGCCCATCACCGGATTCAGCGCCATCATACCGGCCAGAGCGCCGGAGATCAGCATGGTAATGATAATCGTGCGTGACGGATTAATCCCCGCATATTCAGCGGCACGCGGGCTGTGCCCCATCGTGCGGATTTCATAACCGATTTTCGTGCGCCAGATCAGCAGCCACACCAGATAACAGGCCAACAGAGCCAGCAAAAAGCTGATATTCAACGGCGCTGAGCGGATTTCCATACCAAACAAGCTCATCAGCCAATCAAGCTTCGGCAACTGACCGCCTTCCGCAAAACCGCGGCTTTCAGGTGCCATCACACCAAGCGGCTTGATGAAATTGATAATCAGATAGACCATCAGACTGGCGGCAATGAAGTTAAACATAATCGTGGTGATCACGATATGCGAACCGCGTTTTGCCAGCAGCCATGCCGGTATCAGCGCCCAGAGCGCACCAAACAACGCGCCGCCGAGCAAGGCCGCAAACATGGTAATCCACCACGGCATCGAGGCATCAAGCCACAGACAGACCAGTGCCACGCCAAGACCGCCGATATAAGCCTGCCCCTCGCCGCCGATATTAAACAGCCCGCAATGAAACGCCACCGCAACCGCAAGGCCGGCGAAGATAAAGTTCGTGGCATAGAACAGGGTGTAGCCGATCCCTTCACCGGAACCGAAAGCCCCTTTCACCATCAGCAATGCAGCATCCAGCGGGTTTTCACCAACCAGCAGCACCACAAGACCGGCCATCAGAAAGGCGACGACCAGATTGAGCGTCGGGATCAGACCATAATCTACCCAACGCGGTAATTTGGCAAAAGGTTGACTCATGGCAGCATTCCGATCACAGTTTCAGTGGTTTGGATTTGCGCATATTCGCCCTGCAGAACAGCGAGTGTCAGTGCGTGCACATCGTCAGCGCTCCAAACCCGTCCGTTCAGATCAGTGCGCTCCGTGCTGGCCACTGCGTCTTGCGGAATAATCACTTCAAAACCAAGATTAGCCGCCATGCGAACGGTTGCATCGACGGAATTTTCCAGCAACACACCGCCGATCACCAGCGAGCGTATCTGCAATTCATCAAGCACATCCATCAGATCGGTACCGATAAAAGCACTGTTGGTGCGTTTATCAACCACAGGTTCGCCGATCTGCGGCTCTACCTCAGCTTTGAAGTCATTGCCTTCTGTACCTGCGCGATAAGGCGACTGCGGATCGGTTGAATCATGACGGATATGCACCACAGGCAAACGACGCTCGCGCCATGCTTCCAGCAAACGCTGCAAATTGGATTCGGTTTGCGGCTGTCCGCGACGACCCCATTTCGGATCATCAATAGCCTTTTGCATATCTATGATGAGCAATGCCGGTGTTGAGCTGATCATGAATGCAGGCCCTTTTCGCTTGTCTTTTTATGTGTCTGTTCGTCATCCTGAATACCGGCCATCAGCAGACCGATTTCCCCTTCACCGGCTTCCGGCCCGCGCTCGCCAACCACACGTCCGGCGAACATCACCAGAATACGGTCGGACAGCGAGCGGATTTCATCCAGCTCAACAGAAACCAGTAAGACTGCCTTACCGGCATCACGCATTTCAATAATACGTTTATGAATAAATTCGATCGCCCCGACATCCACGCCACGTGTCGGCTGAGCGACAATCAGCACATCAGGATTGCGCTCCATCTCACGCGCCAGCACGATTTTCTGCTGATTACCGCCGGAGAAATTGGCGGTTTTCAAACGCGGATCGGCAGGACGGATATCATATTGCGCGATCTTACCCTTAGCATCCTGCATAATCGCTTCAATATTCAGAAACGGGCCTTTGAGATAGCGCGGATCGTCGTGATAGCCGAGAATAGAATTTTCATATTCTTCATAAGCCAGCACCAGCCCCATATGGTGACGATCTTCCGGCACATGGGCGAGACCACGGCGGCGCAATTCTGCCGGATGGGCATTACCGGTCACATTAACCGGTAAATTATTGAGCATCACCACACCGCTCTCCGCTTTACGGATACCGGCAATCACTTCGATCAGTTCTGACTGGCCATTACCGGCCACACCGGCAATACCCACAATCTCACCGGCACGGACATCAAACGAAACCGTGTCCACCACAATGGTTTTCTGCGCATTGCGCACCACCAGATTTTTAACCTGCAAAAGCGGTTCGCCCGGTTTTGCCGTTTCTTTATTCACACGCAGCAAAACGCGACGGCCAACCATCAGTTCAGCCAGCTCTTCAACAGTTGCATCAGCCGTTTTACGGGTGGCAACCATTGTACCCTGACGCATAACCGAGACATTATCTGTCACTGCCATGATCTCGCGCAGCTTATGCGTGATCAGCACAACAGTTTTGCCCTGATCTTTGAGCTGACGCAAAATGCGAAACAGATGATCGGCTTCAGACGGTGTCAGCACACCGGTCGGTTCATCAAGGATCAGAATTTCAGCGCCGCGATAGAGCGCTTTCAGAATTTCCACACGCTGCTGCAGTCCAACAGCCAGATCGCCGACAACAGCATCCGGATCAACATCGAGCGCATATTCTTTTTCAAGCGCTTTCAGCTGTTCACGGGCTTTGGCAATACCGGCCGACAACAGAGGCGCACCTTCTGCGCCGAGCATGACATTTTCCAGCACAGTAAAATTGTCCACCAGCATAAAATGCTGATGCACCATGCCAATGCCCGCAGCGATGGCTGCATCCGGGTTGCTGATCTGCACAACGCGGTCATTGACCTTAATTGTACCTTTGTCGGGCTGATAAAATCCGTAAATGATCGACATCAGCGTCGATTTTCCGGCACCGTTTTCACCGATAATTCCGTGGATGGTTCCTTTTTCGATCCGCAGATCAATTGCACGATTGGCGTGCACAGCGCCGAAACGCTTATCAATTCCGGTCAATTCAAGTGCAGGCTGCGCCATCATCCCATCCGTTAATCAGCTACGGCGCGTTGCCGAAGCGTTTATATCAAATGCATCATTACAAAATATCAAACGGAAACATTTGACTTAAAAATTTCTTTAACTGATTCCGCTGTCCAGTTATCAATATATGCTATTGCACAAAGCTGTGTGTAAACCACCATTAAGCCGCATTTCATCCCACATAATAACGTGAAATATCATTTTCCTACATTATATGAGAGTGCTGGGCGCGCATTCGAGCGCCCAAAGGACACTCCATCACTCTTAAAGAAGAACATAATTTTATCTTGAACTGACTTAAATTTCAGGAATTATGCTCTTCTATCCACATTCTCTGAACAGCAGGAAATCACCCATGTCAGAAAATCTGTCTGACCGGCTCACGGAGCTGGAAATTCGCCATGCTGAACAGGAAAAGACCATTGAGGAACTTTCCGGCGAGATCGCCGAGCAATGGAAGCTGATTACCGCATTGAATAAAAAACTCAGTGCCCTCACCGATCGCTTTCTGGAACTGGAAGAACAAACAGCGCCTGAAATTACCGTGACCAAGCCACCGCATTGGTGAAATCGTTTTAGTTTCAAATATGAAAAAGGGCAGTGTCACCACTGCCCTTTTTCATTATTCAGCCTTTACAACTAGTAAGGGCATTTATTGTCTGTGGTATAATCATGAACCTTGATTTTACCGGAAATGATATCAGCCTTGGCTGCTTCAACTGCAGCCTTCATTTCAGGTGTAATCAGCTTGGCGTTGTTCTCATCCATCGCATAGCTCACGCCATCGTCTTTCAGACCCATCTGGACAATACCGGCTGTAAATTTATCAGCAGCAACGTCCTCGAAGGCTTTGTAAACAGCGGTATCTACGCCCTTCACCATCGAAGTCAGAACATGACCCGGATGCAGGCCGTTCTGATTGGAGTCAACGCCAATACCGAGCTTGCCTGCATCCGCTGCGGCCTGCAGCACACCAATACCGGTACCGCCGGCAGCATGATAGATCACGTCAGACCCCTGATCCATCTGCGCTTTAGCAATTTCACTGCCTTTAGCCGGATCGTTCCACGCGGCTGGTGTATCGCCGGTCCAGTTATTCAGAACTTTCGTGCCTTTTTTGCCTTCAATCGCACCAATTGCATAACCGCAATAGAAGCGACGGATCAGCGGTACGTCCATACCACCGACAAAGCTGACGGTGCCGGTTTTGGATGCCATAGCAGCCAGAAGACCAACGAGATAACCGCCTTCTTCTTCTTTAAAGACAACGGAACGAACATTCGGACCTTCAACAACAGCATCGATGATCACGAATTTTGTATCCGGAAATTCTTTGGACACTTTTTCAATCGCGGACACTGCCGAGAAACCGGCGATTACAACAGGTGAGTTACCATCCTGCGCAAATTTACGCAGAGCCTGTTCGCGCTGAGCATCATTCTGAATTTCAAATTCACGATAATTGGTGCCGTGATCGGCCTTATATTTGGCAGCGCCGTTATAGGCGGCTTCATTGAAAGACTTATCAAATTTACCACCGAAGTCATAGACAACAGCAGGTTTCAGCTCTGCTGCATAAGCAGCTGAAACACTCAGAGTCGCGGCCAACAGGCCCATAACGATACGCTTCATTACCACTCACCCTCCGAAAGCGCAGTAAATCTGCGCGTAACAATACCCGCCGGTTATGCGAAATTTTCCGCTTTGACCGCCCGTTCAATTTTCAATCCGGCTCAATCTTGCATGAGCCGGATTTTTTTTCATCTTAAATTTATATGCTTACACAAATTTCGACACGAAATTGTAATCTGCCGGTTCTCAAATCACACAGGAAACGCCTGTGCCGCGTAAGCCGCAATAACCCTGCGGGTTCTTGGCCAGATATTGCTGATGATAGCCCTCTGCATAGAAGAGCTCTCCGGCAGGCAAAATTTCAGTCGTAATATTACCGAGACCACGCGCTGTCAAAGCCTGCTGATAGGCTAGCTTGCTGGCCTCAGCAGTTTTCATATCCTCATCAGAATAGACATAGATTCCCGAGCGATATGTTGTGCCGATATCATTGCCCTGACGCATGCCCTGTGTCGGATCATGCTCTTCCCAGAAGATCTGCAACAACCGCTCAAAAGACACTTCCGCGGGATCATAAACCACCAGCACAACTTCATTATGGCCTGTAAGACCTGTGCAGGTTTCTTCATAGGTCGGGTTTGGCGTCAAACCACCACTATAACCGGCAGCGGTGACATAAACACCTGGCACCTGCCAGAACAGGCGCTCAACGCCCCAGAAGCAGCCCATGCCGAACAGAACTTTCTGCAAATTTTGCGGCCAAGGACCATGCAGCGAATGACCGGAAACAAAATGCGCCACGGAAGTCGCAATCGCTTGCTCACGGCCAGCCAGCGCTTCATCACTTGTTGGCAAACGTAACTTATGCTCGGGATATTGTCTGAACATCATCATTCCAATCCGGTAATTCTATGGATACCCGTCATCTGCAAATTTACTTAGTGTGAGATTTGCGACCGATATTACCCATTATAAAAAATAATATGCTTAAAACCAAAAACAATAACCATCCGGGCATATTCAGCACCGGAATAAACCAGTGATCCCAAACAGAAACATTTAAATTCCGTTTTATGAAAGCCGAAAATGCCGCCAGATACTCAGGCAGGTAGTCCTGTAAATTTTGCAGGAAAGGCATAAAGACCAGCCGGCTTTGGGCAACAGAGCGGGCAATATCGAAAACGCCAAATAATAAACCGATACCCAGTGACCAGATGGCCAGAAAATTCAAAAACACACGCATGGTCACTTATGTTCCGTTTATTGAAAACGCCACATCCGAATATGCCGCTTTTAAAAGAATATACTCATAATGCGATCAAATCCATGGCAGCATCACTCTTTTGCCCCTCCTATGCGGGAAAATCCCAGTGCGAAATCAGAAACTTGCACCATGCTCTTTCACTCAAGATTCGCAGCAAATCCTGATAAGCATACAAAAACGTACGCCCAAACACCCTAAAATGGTGTTTTACGAACGTATTGCCGGCAAATATTTTCACTCATCCACAAAATAATAAAATTATTTAAATTCAAATAGATAAACTTAATTTCATACTGCTTTTCGCATCGAACAACGTTATAAAAGCCCCAGAAAATCAACTGATTTTACAGAAATGAGAAATAACTATTGATCATGCGCTTATAATAGCTATATTCCGCGCCGAAACAGACGTTTAACAGCCAACCACTGTTTGCAGATACGATGTTTTGATTGATATCATTTATAAATATCAGTCTTGAGTGGAGAGGTGGCCGAGTGGTTGAAGGCGCACGCCTGGAAAGTGTGTATACGGGGAACCGTATCGCGGGTTCGAATCCCGCTCTCTCCGCCATAATGCTAATATAAGCCATTGAAATCATTGAAGCGCTTCTCTCCTGACCTTCCGCATTTATACGTACGACGAAAGAACTTTGTCTTTCGTCTCGTCATCCCTACGCATCTGCGTGACCTAGCAGGAAAATCAGAATTTAAAGTCTCTTTAAAAACAAAAGATAATTTAACCGCCTTACGAAAATATGGCGAGGTCGAGCCTTATTATCAAAATCTCATGGAAAAGCTTCGCAGAGGCGAAACCCTAACCAGCGCCTCTGACCTGAGCTATGAAGAGATCGTCCAGATGGCCGCAATACAAGGCCGCACATATAAACCAATTGATCAACTCATCCAAAACCCTGCTGAGTTTATGCAAACTCATAATGATTGGTCAAAAGCAGGTAAACCAAAAGGTCCCGAGTTCCAGAGTTATTTTGGTACCGCCACATCTACCATCAAGCTATCCGGCCTCGTCACGTTTTATGAAGACGATCAAATACACCTGCTGAGTTCATTGAGTGCCAGAGAACGCTCTAAAAAGATAAATCCTCTTCAAAACGCTGTTAAACAGCTCACCGCGTTTTTAGGCAAGGATATTGAACTGAAATCTTTAACGCGCCAACAAGCTCGCGATTACCATAGTAGTTTAAAAGCTAAGATCGCATCGCAGGAAATTAAAGCAAATACTGCCAGCAAATATATCACGCATATGCGCGTCCTCATCAAAACTTATAAGCTCGCGCACGATGACGAAAGTGATAGTGCTTTTGATGGCTTGAATTTTAAGGCAGATGATAATGCACGTCCACCATTTTCCATAGACTTCTTGAATGAGCATTGGTTCAAAGATGATGTTTTTGCAAAACTGAACCCATGTGCAAAAGCTCTCTTATTCGCCATGATTGATACAGGATGCTCGTTTGATGAATTGTGCGGCCTTGATCCAGCAGAAGACATCAAATTAGCAGCTACGATACCCCATATTGTCATTCAAAAAAACCAGAACCGACAATTAAAGACGTCACACCGTAAACGCATTATTCCGCTCGTAGGGTATTCTTTGCAAGCTTTCCAAGCTTTTCCTCAAGGCTTCACAAAATATGCGACAGGTAACGGTCCTTCCAACGCCTCAGGATTGATAAATAAGTTTATGAAGAACAATGGGCTTTTAGAAACTGATGGACACTCAGTATATTGCCTGCGTCATACGTTTAAAGATCGCATGAGAAAACATCGTCTTCCAGAGGAATTACAGAACTTTCTTATGGGGCACAAAGCTCAAGGTATGGGTGCCCATTATGGCCACGGGCACTCAATCGAAGATTGCGTTGCATATTTGCAACAGATGTGTTCTGATTGGAAATATTTCACGCCCCATGCGAGTTAAGTCGAACTTTTTGTATAAATACTTTTGTTAGCAGCTACTGCGGCTCATAGCCCTTACTAGGATAGTCACATCACTATCCATGATAAAGAGCCATATCGGTGTTGATCATAACAGAAAGGAAATCGATGCATTAAGCAATGTTCGATAAATACAAAAACACTGACATTAATCATTACAAAACGTGCCTGCAAGAAATAGGAGATGAGGCACTGAGAATAGGCGATCTACAAACGTATCTTATGATCACAAATGAATGGCATAATGTCGAAGCATACCAAAAATCCTTAACTCCCCCTTGGGAACAAAAGTCTAAGGTCCTTCATTAATTGAAGCGATAAGTTGCCTGATCAAAGTTTCCAATGGCAACATACAGCAAACCACATAAATCGATAAATAAAGATACAGAGGCCTTTTACCTCTACATCTTACGCATGCATTCACTTCGAATGCTGCCTCGCGATAAATACCACATAGATGTTTCGGAACTGAATGATCAAGTTAACGATATGCACGTGCTGCAGCGTTTAACTCGTTCACGCACGTCATCGTTCAACCTTCACCTATAGGCTCTCTTAGCTCCGCTTCGAGGCCAATGGATAGTATTATCCAAAGACAAACCAATAGAAAGAACCCTGTCTTGAATCGAATTCTCTTAACAGCCCCTGTGGAACATGTCTCCGATATAACTTTTGCATATCAGAAATTTCAAAACAAAGGGCCCCCCCCCCAGAAAACAACATATACATTTACGAGTTTACAGCGCATTTACGAGTTACAAATCGACGTTCAAGCGAAATACAATTCAATGTTGATCGCATGTGCAACCATTTACAACACGACTTATCTCGCTCCCTCATTGGCAACGGCTACAAGAAAAAACACAAACAATATCTACAACCGATGATAATCTGCTTTTATGATCAGGATGGTAGTAGACAAGGTATTTCCAGCGATAGATGTGAGTTTCCTCATATACATGGAATATTAATTCTTCACCCCTCTACCCTTGATGATTTCATGAAAATTACAAAAAGAAATTATGATGATAGGCTCGAATTAAGAAGACAAACTAATGAGTTCAGAGAAATCACTTTCAAGCCAACGCACAATGACACAAACGGAATAATGGGCTTAACAGACTATTTTCTGAAGAATGACAAGATCAAATCCCGTTCAGGTGATAACATCTATAGCTATGGCATATATCCCAGCAACACTTCATGGGACAATCATCTTAAGCTGATACCTGAAAGCGAATTGCGCAAACACAAGTTCGTCAAGAAACGCAGAATGCATTAAAATATCCAATGTCTAACGACTAACATATCGTTTGACATTGGATATATATCCATTATTCTGGATATATGAAAAATGAAGCAGCAATCACGGCACTCGCAGCCTTAGCACAGATCACACGACTGGAAACTTTCCGGCTACTGGTTAAACACGAACCGAACGGTTTACCGGCAGGTGAACTGGCACGTGTATTGGATGTGCCCCAGAATACAATGTCAGCCCACCTGTCCACGCTGTCCCGCGCAGGATTGATCAAAGGAGAACGTCAGAGCCGGTCGATCATCTACCGTGCTGATCTTGACACATTTCGGGAACTGACGCTTTTCATGATCAAGGATTGTTGTGGCGGCAGTGAAGAACTCTGCACTCCCCTTATCCAGAGTCTTACGCCCTGCTGTACGTCAAAGGAGCAGCCGGATCATCCAGTCTGATGTCTCCTTACAAATAGCAAACTAAAATTCTCTGATTATCACATCTAATTAAGGCTGGTTTCGCTCCATGGCATGAAGCCGGCCAAGGAAAAGTCATGTCTGTGTTTGAACGATATCTGACACTCTGGGTTGCCCTATGTATCATCATAGGGATTGCCTTGGGGCATTTGTTTCCCGCAGCCTTCCATATGGTCGGGGCAGCCGAGATCGCTAAAGTCAATATACCCGTTGCCATCCTCATCTGGCTCATGATCATTCCTATGCTGCTTAAAATTGACTTCTCAGCGATGCGTCAGGTCGGGCAGCATTGGCGTGGCATCAGCGTGACACTCTTCGTCAACTGGGCGGTTAAACCCTTCTCTATGGCCTTGCTGGGCTGGCTGTTCATCGGTTGGCTGTTCCGGCCATATCTCGCGCAAGACCAAATCGACTCTTACATCGCCGGACTAATTATTCTTGCTACAGCACCATGTACCGCAATGGTTTTTGTCTGGTCAAACCTGATTAAGGGTGAACCCCATTTCACGCTGTCTCAGGTGGCATTGAATGACGCGATCATGGTCATTGCCTTTGCCCCGATTGTCGGCCTGCTCTTAGGATTATCAGCGATCACAGTGCCGTGGAATACACTGATTTTCTCAGTGGTTTTGTACATCATCTTTCCCGTCATCATCGCACAACTGATACGACGCAGCCTTCTTTCCAAGAATGGTAGCCAGTCCTTAAACAAGCTGCTGAAAGCATTACAGCCATTATCGCTGGTCGCTCTTCTTGCAACGCTTGTTTTGCTCTTTGGTTTTCAGGGGGAACAGATCATCGCCCAGCCACTAATCATCGCCATGCTTGCTGTACCGATCCTGATCCAAGTCTATTTCAACTCCGGTCTGGCCTATATCCTGAACCGGATGTCCGGCGAACAACATTGTATTGCAGGCCCGTCTGCCATGATTGGCGCCTCAAACTTCTTCGAATTAGCCGTTGCCGCAGCAATCAGCCTTTTCGGCTTCAGCTCCGGTGCCGCCCTTGCAACAGTTGTCGGCGTCTTAGTGGAAGTCCCCGTTATGCTCTCCGTTGTCTGGATCGTGAACCGGTCTAAAGGCTGGTATGAACAAGGCAATAATCAAACCAAGACAGGTGATATCTGATGTCCGTTACAATCTATCACAACCCTAAATGCGGAACTTCACGCAACACACTCGCTATGATCCGCGCCAGTGGTGAAGAGCCTGTCATCATTAAATATCTGCAAACACCGCTCTCCTGTGAATACCGGTGAGAA
>UCCC01000021.1:0-27920 GCA_900470735.1 Hyphomicrobiales bacterium
TGTGCCGGTATAGGTATTCGCGCCTGATAAGATCAGTGTACCCGTGCTGCTTTTGGTTATAGGACCTGAACCTGAAAGCACACCGGCTTGAGCCAAAATGCCGGTCGTCACATCAAATGTAGCGCCACCCGCATTGAGCACTGTCGCACGGTTCATGTTCAGCCCAGCTGTGGTGCGCAGAGTACCGCCATCGAAGGATAATTCACCTGTTGCGACCCCCAGATTGGTATCCGTACCTACCGCAACAACACCGCCATTGATGACTGTGCCACCCGCATAGGTGTTTGTGCCTGACAAGGTTAGTGTACCAGTGCCGGTTTTACCTAAAGCGCCCGCACCTGAAATTACACCAGTCAGGTTGTTATTGTTAACCTGCGTATCAATCGTACCGTTAGCGGCGGTTAACTCAAAATTACGTGCTGTATTAAATGAGGCTGCAAATTGTAAAGCGCCGCCATTTAACAATACTCCACCGCTATTATGACCAAGGTTATTATCTGCGCTAATATTAACTGTTCCGCCATTCGCTGTTGTACCGCCTGCATATGTGTTAATGCCGCGTAAAACAGTGACACCTGCTCCGGTATGTTTGACACCTTGATCAATTCCATCGCCAGCAGGGTCTTCATTTCCAGCTATAGGGCCAGCAAAAGCATCACTGGCAATTACATTGTTAATTGTTACAATTTTTTCTGCAGCTGCATTGATGTTGAGCGCAGAGGTTCCGTGTAAATACATACCACTGCCAAGACCTAGGCCAGCAGCAGAACCTGTTCCACCAATTGCTGAGCCGCCAGATGAGGATGAATTGCCGCCCAGAGTAACCGAACCGCCATCCTCTACAAATATGGCTCCCCCAAACCCAGCACCACCACCGCCAACAAAATTCGTTCCTGTTTGGCCGCCACCAAAGCCTGGCTGCGCTGCCGTTCCAGCACCTTGCCCCACAACATATCCACCACCAGCACCACCGCCAAACCCTCCGGCACCACCAGGTGTATAACGCCCTCCCCCATTATTATTACCACCACCGCCGCCGCCGCCACCGAAGCCGCCCGCGCCACCTCGTGGTGCTGTCGAGCTTCCGTTTCCATTGCCGCCGCCGCCGCCGCCGCCGCCGAAACCACCAGAACCTCCTATCTGACTACCGGCACCTGCCCCACTGCCGCCACCAGAATAATCGCCACCATTTTGCGCAGGGTTTGCTCCACTTACTCCGCTTCCACCGGCAGGACCGCCGCCTTTGGTACTACTCCCATTCGCGCCGCCCCCCATGCCGCCACCACCTCCGCCGCTCGCAGCAGCGACTCCACTACCTCCGTTCAATCCGCCACCGCCAGAACCAAAGGAGATTGCATCCGCCCCTCCTCCTGCGCCGCCTTGAGCAGTATTGTTGGAAAAATTCACATCTTCGACTACAAGCGCCACTCCTGAACCTGCATAAATGGCACCACCGGCACCAAGACCGCCGCCACCACCATAACCACCTCCTCCACCTGCGCCACCTTGCGCCTTACCATTGGCTAGCGTCACCCCTTTGACAACGACTTGAAATGGATTGGCAGGATCAGGTGTATCCGGTCGGATAAACAGGATTTCTCTTTGATTACTTCCATCAATCGTTAAATTAGGAATGTTACTACCATCAATAGTAGCCGCTACGGATAGTCGTGGAGTTTGGACGCCTGCTCCGGTTAAGGTCAGCCTGGGATTAGCCCCTGTAAAAACTGCGGAATCAAAGCCAATGGTTATATTGCCACCAGCATTAGCTTGCTGGATTGCCCAACTATAACTTCCAACCACAGATGGATTACCTGCGTCTGTAGTTTGAGTAATACATATCACATTAGATTCACATGCAGCCAAAGCATTGTTTGCGGATAAATTGAAAAATAAAAATACAGTTAAATTCTTTAAATATTTATATCCTTGTAATTTCATCTTATCCCCAAACTTATTTAAATAATAAACCCATGAATACAAATAAATATTATTAAATTAATGTGATTGTAATAATTTTAAAAATACAATATATCAGTTATTATTAAGTTTTAACTGATAGACATATCAGCACGAACATAAATGGCAGCGTAATATTAATTGATAAGCTGTCACTGTCATAAGCGCGACCTGCCAGCAATACCTGACCCGGCCTGATCATCCCAAACATATCGACTGACGAGCGTCCGTCATGCGCTTGTCCGGCAGTTAGCCCCAGGTGGATAAGAGGACCTCGCTATCAACCTGTGCATGGATTGTTGTAGGCAGGTCACCGCACGCCCCCATTCAATGGGGCGCACATTTTTTGACCGTTGGTTACATGTTGATAGACACAGATCGTATAAGGGATCATATCGCGCCGGTCATTAACACGCGCCTTGCCACGCACTTTAATCAGGAGAAGGGTGTAATCACCAATCATTCAAAATCTGACAAATCAAAGCGTGCCATCACTGCCCCCAAACCATTAAAGGCAGTCAATTATAACTCTTCAATACGTTAACTGTTTTATGGGTATGTGACCGAAATCGCACACGAGCTGCTGCCGCCCCAATTACATCCGTGTAATAGTGACAGCTGCATAAACAAAACATCAAAGACCGGAATCCAGTTATGCTCGTCTCCATGCACCAAAGCCGATTAAGATCCGCTCTTAAAAGTGGATTTATAAGGTTACTGATAAGCTTTTGATACCGACATTTATTCAGCGCTTATCGCTCACGGAGACGAACATCAGAGACAGACCACCCGGGTGAAACAGCTTTAACGAACAGCCTTGATCCCTTCGAGGATCAGCGTCGTGGCCACATCGGCATAATCTTCACGGGTAATTTTGCCACCGTCTTTGAACCACATATAGACCCAGTTGATCATGCCAAACAGTGACATGGTCACAGGGGTCAGCAGCGGCCGCTCCGCATTATCCAGCTCCGGATTAATCTCACGCAGCACACGTGAAAAGCGCTTAACAATTCGTCTTTCAATCGCATAAATCTGATTACGCTGCTCTTCAGGCAGTGCCCATGCAGCATTCAGCTGAACCTTATGCTGATTATCGGCACCTTTATAACATTCAAGCACAGTGCCAACCAACTGGCGCAGACGTTTGCGCGGATCAAGGGCCTCATCATCCGCTTCTTCAATCGCCGCAACCAGATCTTCCAGATGCGTAGTGATAATCGCGAAAATCAACTCATCTTTGCTCGGATAATAATGATAAAGCAGGGATTTCGACACTTTGGCATGATTGGCAATCAATGACATTGATGCTTTTTCCATACCCAAATCGGCAAAAACTTCTGCAGCGCTGATCAGCAAACCGCGTTGTTTCTCTTCAAAATCAGTGGCTCTGGTTCGAGACATAGTGCCCCCTTATTATCATATAAATCATGCCCCACCGGCAAAAGATCAGGGGGCAGTTAAAGCCCCCTGATATGAAAATCACTTTTTAAATCGTGTCACAGTGTACACAACACTTACTCAACAGGGCGGTCGTCGACAACCCTCTTGGCTTTTCCTTCAGAACGCACCATCGAATTCGGATCTTTGATGACAACCTGAGCCGAAACGCCAACAATGCTCTTAATATGATGCGACAACTCGCGGGAAGATTTCGCGCGTGCTGCATCATCTGTCATGTCCGGTGTACATTCAACATGCACAGTCATACAATCCATACGGCCTGTGCGAGTTAGCTGAATCTGGAAGTGCGGTGCAAGACCAGCGCATTTCAGAACCTGCTCTTCAATCTGCGTCGGGAAAACATTAACCCCGCGCAGGATAATCATATCATCACTGCGGCCAGTAATTTTCTCAATACGACGCATGGAACGCGCAGTGCCCGGGAGGATGCGGGTCAGATCGCGCGTGCGATAACGTACCATCGGCAGTGCTTCTTTGGTCAGGGTGGTGAAAACCAGCTCACCCATCTGACCATCCGGCAGCACTTCACAGGTCACCGGATCAATGATTTCCGGATAAAAATGATCTTCCCAGACATGCAGACCGTCTTTGGTCTCAACACATTCCATCGCCACACCCGGCCCCATCACTTCAGAGAGGCCATAAATATCGACAGCATGCATATCAAAGGCATCTTCAATCTCTTCACGCATGGAATTTGTCCATGGTTCCGCGCCGAAAATACCGATCTCCAATGAGCTTTTCCGCGGATCAAGACCCTGCCTGCGGAACTCATCAAGAATGGAAAGCATATAGCTCGGTGTTACCGTGATAATGCGCGGGCGGAAGTCATTAATCAGCGTCACCTGACGTTCCGTCTGACCGCCGGACATCGGAATAACCGTACAGCCCAGACGTTCGGCACCGTAATGCGCACCAATACCACCTGTGAACAGCCCGTAGCCATAGGCATTGTGCAGCATATCGCCGGAGCGGCCGCCCGCAGCACGGATCGAGCGCGCGATCAGATTGGCCCAATTATCAATATCGGACTGGGAATAGCCGACAACAGTCGGTTTACCGGTCGTGCCGGAAGAACCGTGAATGCGCACAACCTTATTCTGCGGCACGGCAAACATACCGAACGGATAGGTATCGCGCAGATCCTGTTTATAGGTGAAAGGGAACTTAGCGATATCCGCCAGTGTTTTCAGCTCTTCAGGATGAACATCCGCTTCAATAAAGCGTTTGCGATAAAAAGGTGAGTTTTCGTAGCAATGCTTTAACGAACGCTTCATGCGATGGAACTGCAGCGCTTCAATTTCATCGCGCGAGGCAGTTTCAATCGGATCGAGGATCTTTGGATCCGGTGGCAGCGCTTTCATAGGAACCTCCCTGGTCTTATTTACGGCAAATCAGTCCGGCACATGCGTTCCCTTGACGCTGCGCGACAGGCCGCGAAATTCTGCAATATGGTCATTGTCCTGATTGACGACACGAATATCGTAAATACCGGAGCGCCCGCGGCGGGACACCTCACGGGCATGTGCCGTCAACCGGTCACCGATTTTACCCGGATTGATATAGCTCACCGAGCATTGCTGTGCGACAGTCAGCTGATTGTAGCTGTTACAGGCAAAAGCAAAGGCACTGTCCGCCAGTGTGAAAATATAGCCACCGTGGCAATTGCCATGTCCGTTGGCCATAAAATCCGCAATCGTCATCGACAATCTAGCTTCGCCGGGCGCGACATGCTCCAGCTTCATGCCAAGCTTCTGACTGGCGTGATCTCCGTCCCACATCGCCTTGGCAGAAGCTTCAGCCAGCTCATGCGGCGTCATCTCTGCAGCACTTTTCATCGGCCTTTAAACTCCGCCTGACGCTTTTCAAGAAAAGCGGTCACGCCCTCCGCATAATCAGCGCTCTTACCTGCTTTTTGCTGTGCATCCCGCTCCGCATCAAGCTGCTGATCAAGTGTATTGGTTGCCGCTTCCTGAATAAGGCGCTTGGTCAGACCAAGTCCGAATGTTGCGCCTGATGCCAGTTTGCGGGCTGCTGCCATTGCCTCAGCCTGCAAAACCTCGTCATCGACAGCCTTCCAGATCAGTCCCCAATCCATCGCATCCTGCGCGGATAAAGGTTCCGCCAGCATGGTCAGTGCCTTGGCACGCGGCTCACCCAGAATACGGCTCAGATTAAATGTACCACCGGCATCGGGAATCAATCCGATTTTTGAAAATGCCTGAATAAAACGGGCCGATTTTGCTGCAAAAACAATATCACATGCGATAGCAATATTCGCACCCGCACCGGCTGCAACACCATTGACCGCGCAAATAACCGGCTTATCCAATGAGCGGATCAGCCGCAGAGTCGGATTATAAAAAGTCTCTAGGGTTTTTCCCAGATCAGGTGCCGCACCACCCTTGCGCGGATCACGGTCACCAAGATCCTGACCAGCGCAAAAACCACGACCGCTCCCCGTTAAAAACACCGCTCGTACAGCATTATCATCATGCGCGCGCTGAATGGCTGCACGCAAAGCAATATGCATTTCCTCGTTAAATGAATTCAGCTTTTCAGGGCGGTTCAATGTCAAAGACAGAACGCCGTCAGCTAGATCCACCAGAACCGTATCCGACATATTTTCACTCCCTGCTCCGGCATATTTTCGGAGCTCTCTCTTTTTTTGTTGCATAAACCGACCGGACGGTCAATAATAATATCCAACAATAACGAGGGATGAGATCACGATGTTTTGGGACCGCCATTTTCCAGTGCTTGAGGCTGCTTTGGCAGCGCTGCATAAGCGTGAATTCTGGACGCCCTATCCTGAAATCCCTTCAAGCAAGATCTATGGCGAGACCGCGAAACAAGACGGGCTCAACGCCTATGAAAGCCTGCTGAACAAACCATTTATACTTGCAGATCATCCTGAAAGCACCCGTTCCGGCGCTGAGATTTCCCCTTATGGCACAGCTTTGGGAATCACCTATCCCGCCGCAACTGTTGAACAGCTGATGGATGCAGCCAATGCTGCTGCCGATGCATTTGCCCAAACTGATGCAAAAGCCCGTATCAGTGCTTTGCTTGAAGCCTTAACGCGCCTCAACCGCGACAGTTTCCTGATGGGCAATGCTGTCATGCATACCACAGGTCAGGCTTTTGCCATGGCTTTTCAGGCCGGTGGTCCTCATGCGCAGGATCGCGCCTTGGAAGCGGTGGCAACGGCATGGGAAGAGATGAACCGCTTTCCGGCCGATGCATTGTGGGAAAAACCACAGGGCAAAAATCCGGCTTTGCGGATAGAAAAACACTGGACGCTGGTACCGGAAGGTATTGCACTGGCCATCGGCTGCAATACTTTCCCGACATGGAATTCATTTCCGGGGATTCTTGCCAGTCTTGCCACGGGTAATCCGGTCATTGTCAAACCTCATCCCGCAGCTGTCCTGCCCTTAGCCATTGCGGTCAAAGTCCTCCGTGAGGTTTTTGCGGAAGCTGATCTGCCGGTAAATGCAATTTTGCTCGCCGTTGACAGTGCAGGGGCACCAATTGCCGATAAACTCGCAGTTCATAATGATATTCGCCTCATCGATTATACCGGTTCCAGCGCCTTTGGCGGCTGGTTGCGCGATCATGCCCGTCAGGCACAGCTCTTTACCGAAGAAGCGGGTGTAAATACGGTTACCATTGCCGCAACCGATAATTTCAAAGCCATGGCCGATAATCTGGCTTTTTCCTTTGCGCTCTATTCCGGCCAGATGTGCACCTCACCGCAGAATGTTTACATTCCCGCAGACGGTATCGAAACTGATGAAGGCCACAAAAGCTTTGAGCAAGTGGCACAGGGACTGAGCGATGCGATTGATCGCCTGCTCGCAGACCCTGACCGTGCAGCAGGAATTTGTGGTGCGATTGCCAATCCGGCAACGCTCGAGCGTGTGCAGAGTGCCCGCAAACTCGGCCGCATCATCCGCGATTCCGTGTCCTTGCCCGCAGCGCGCAGTGCCACACCTTTGATCCTTGCCATGCAGGAGAGCGACAAGGTGACCGAGGATGAGTGGTTCGGTCCGGTCATTTTCGTCATTCCCGCAAAGGATGCCACCAGCGCGATTACAACCGCATCCGCTCTGGCACGTCGTAAAGGTGCGATCACCGCAGCACTCTATGACACGGATGAAACCCGTATTCAGCAGGCTGCCATCGCCTTTGCGCGTGGTGGTGTGAATCTGTCAGTCAATCTGACAGGAAATATTTTCGTCAACCAATCAGCCGCTTTCAGTGATTTCCACGTTACCGGTGCAAATCCTGCGGGCAATGCTTGTCTGACTGATACCGCTTTTGTGGCCAGCCGTTTCCGCCGCGCAATGTGGCGCAGACCTGTCACAAATTAATAACACTCTGGGAGGAGACTAACGTGATTAAGTTTTTAAAAACAACGGTTCCTGCAACCATTCTGGCACTCGGTCTTGCAGGCGGCTGGTCGGCTGCTCAAGCGGAAATCCGCCTTGGTGCTTCCATTTCAGCAACCGGCCCTGCTGCATTTCTGGGTGATCCGGAAGCCAAAACGCTGGAAATGCTGGTTGCCGAGTTAAATGAAAAAGGCGGCATCAATGGCGAGCAGGTCAAACTGGTCATGTATGATGACGGCGGTGATGCCAATAAAGCACGCACTTTCGCAACCCGTCTGATTGAAGATGATGAGGTTGTGGCGATTATCGGCGGCACCACCACCGGTACAGCCATGTCGATCCTGTCCGTGGCCGAAGATGCTGAAATTCCATTCATCGCCCTTGCCGGTGCGATTGAAATTATCAAACCGGTACGTGCTTATACATTCAAAACACCACATACTGACCGCATGGCCTGCCAGAAAATCTATGAAGATATGGGCAAGCGCGGCATCACCAAAATCGGTCTGATTTCCGGTACTGACGGCTTTGGCGCCTCAATGGAAGCGCAGTGTAAGGACGTTGCCAAAGATTATAAAATCGAGATCATTGTTGATGAGACCTATGATCCGAAAGATGCGGATATGACAGCGCAGCTGACAAAAATCCGTAATACCGGCGGCATTCAGGCAGTGCTCAATCCGGGCTTTGGTCAGGGACCGTCGATTGTAACCCGCAACTATCATCAGCTCGGCATTGAACTGCCGCTGTATCAGTCGCATGGCGTTGCCTCTTCCGGCTTTATTGAACTGGCCGGTAAGCAGGCTGCGGATGGCGTACGCCTGCCGGGTACTGCTTTGCTGGTTGCAGATCTTCTCAGCAAAGATGATCCTCAGCAGCCACTGGTAACTGCCTATAAAACCAAGTTTGAAGAGCGCTATAAAATGCCGGTCGGCACATTTGGCGGCTATGCACATGATGCGCTACTCATCATCACCGATGCTGTGACCCGTGCCGGTTCCGCCGAGCCGCAAGCCATTCGTGATGCCATTGAAAAGACCAGCGGTCTTGCCGGTGCCACAGGTATCTACACCTTCTCGCCGGAAGATCATCTGGGTCTCGACCTGTCAGCTTTCCGTATGCTGGAAATTAAGGACGGCGGCTGGACACTGGCTGAATAAGCTTTGCCCCTGTTCCCGCCTGTCAGCCACAGGCGGGAAATAGCCCGGAGCGGTTCTGATGAACACGGAATCGGAGAACCGCTCTCAGTCTTTGTTTGTCGCATTATCCGACGCAAAACCGTTTCATACTTTTGCCGGAAATGCTCTGATATCCGCCATCCCCGACAGACGCCGGAGAGCTTATGTCCGAATTTATGCAATTCCTTTCTTCAGGGGTAACTGTCGGCGCAGTTTACGCGCTGGTCGCCCTTGGTTTCACGATCATCTATAATGCTTCAGACGTGGTGAATTTCGCACAAGGCGAATTTGTCATGCTGGGCGGTATGATCACATGGGCAGCCTATGCCGCCGGTTTACCTTTGCCGCTGGCTGCGCTGATTGCCATTATTCTGACTGCAGCTCTCGGTGTTGCGATCAATAAATTCGCCATTGAACCGGCACGTGGTGCGCCGGTTGTGTCCCTGATCATCATCACCATCGGTGCATCGGTGTTTATTCAGGGCGGTGCGCAAATCATTTTTGATAAGCAAATCCATAGTTTTCCGGCCTTTTCCGGTGACACACCGCTGAATATCCTCGGTGCAACCATCCAGACGCAGAGCCTGTGGGTTATCGGCGGCGCTTTGGTGGTTTTTATCGGTTTGTGGCTGTTTTTCACCCGCACCCTGCTTGGCCGTGCGGTGCTAGCCACGTCCAATAATCGTCAGGCGGCACAGCTGGTCGGTATCAATACGACCTTTATCATGACCCTGTCTTTCGCACTGTCAGCCGGTATCGGCGCATTGGCCGGTGTGCTGGCAACGCCGATCACTCTGGTCGCCTATAATGTCGGCATTGGTTTTGCGCTGAAAGGCTTTGCCGGCGCAATGCTCGGCGGCATGGGCAACCCGAAAGGTGCGCTGGTCGGCGGCTTCCTGATCGGCCTGATTGAAGCCATGACCGCAGGCTATCTGTCTTCGACCTATAAAGAAGCAGCCGCTTTCATCGTTATTCTTCTGGTGTTGTTCTTCATGCCGCAAGGCCTGTTTGGCAACAAAACGACGGAGCGTGTCTGATGCCCCGTATTTCCACTAAATTACTAACCCTGCTGGTTTTGGCTGCGATCATCGCTTTGTCGCCGCTGTTCTTCCCGTCAGGCTTCTATTTCCGCATCGGCGCTCTGGTTTTCGTCAACGGACTGGCTGTTCTAGGTCTTGTCATTCTCACAGGCTATGCCGGACAAATCAGTCTCGGTCATGCGGGCTTTGCCGGTATCGGTGGCTATGCCTGTGCACTCGCGCCTGTGCATCTGGGTATCCATCCGGGGTTGGCTGTGGTTTTGGGTGCGGTCGTGTCGGCTGTACTTGCCTATCTAGTAGGCCGTCCGATCCTGCGCCTGAAAGGCTATTATCTCGGCGTTGCAACGCTGGGCTTTGGTATTCTTGTCTCAATGGTCCTAAGCAATGAACGCGACCTCACCGGCGGGCCGGATGGTATGTCAGTGCCGGAGCTGGGCCTGCGTGGCTGGCTGAAAACCATGGGTTTGAACTTGAGCAATGGCGAGTTCTGGTACTATTTCTGCGGTATTGTGCTGCTGATCGGTGCATGGATTGTATTGAACCTGCACAACAGCCCGATGGGGCGTGCTTTACGCGCACTCCACGGATCAGAAATTGCAGCCCGAACTGTCGGTATTGATATTGCCCGCTATAAACTGATGGCTTTCGTCATCTCCGCAGTCTTTGCATCCGTTGCAGGCTCGCTGATCGCTTTGCAAAACAAATTCATTACCCCTGACATTGCCGGTTTCATGCATTCGATTGAAATGGTGACTATGGCCGTTCTCGGTGGCGCAGCCTCTGTCCTCGGTGCAATTCTGGGTGCGGCCATTCTGACAATTCTGCCGCAGGTGCTGACAGTTTTTGCCGAATATGAACAGCTTATCCTCGGCCTTGTCATGATGCTGGTGATGATCTTCTTACGTGAAGGCCTGCTGCCTTCCATACTGCGCAAATTCAGGGGGACCGGCGAATGACCCTGCTCTCTATTGAGAATTTAGGCATCAGCTTTGGTGGTCTGAAAGCCGTTGATAATGTCAGCTTTCAGGTTAAACAGGGTGAAATTACATCCGTCATCGGCCCCAACGGTGCCGGTAAAACGACCCTGTTCAATATGATCTCCGGTGTCTATCAGCCATCACAGGGGCGTGTGATGCTGAAAGGTGAAGATATTACCGGTATGCGCCCCGATCTTCTGGCGCGCCGCGGTATGTCACGCACATTCCAAAACCTGCAGATCTTCCAGAATATGTCGGTGATTGAAAACGCTATTTCAGGTTTTCACTTAAGCGAGCGCGGCTCGGTTATCAGTGACTTGTTCTGCCTGCCAGGATCGCGCCGCAGAGCAGCCAAAGCCCGTGACAATGCCATGCAACTTCTGGAAAAAGTCGGTCTTGAACGCGCGGCCGAGCGTGAAGCCGGAAGCCTGTCCTATGGATCGCTGAAACGGCTGGAAATTGCCCGCGCTCTGGCTTTGCAACCTGCAGTGCTGCTGCTCGATGAGCCCGCAGCCGGTTGTAATGCCGTGGAAACCGATGAAATTGACCGGCTGATTGCCGAGGTTGCGGCCTCGGGCGTAGCGATTTTGCTGGTTGAGCATGACATGAAAATGGTGATGCGCATCTCCAATCATATTGTCGTTCTCGATCACGGACAAAAGCTGACGGAAGGCCTGCCCGCCGAGGTCAGCCAAAATCCGGCAGTGATTGCCGCTTATCTGGGTGCAGACTACAGCGAGGAGAACGCGCATGCTGACAGTTGAGGGACTGCGCTCGCGTTACGGGCGTATTGAAGTATTGCATGGTATCGATCTGACGGTCGATTCCGGTGAAATCGTTACGGTTGTCGGTGCCAATGGTGCAGGCAAAACCACTCTGCTGCGTTGTCTTTCCGGCTTGCAGCCGGTCTCCGGCGGCAGCATTAATTTTCGTGGTGAGGTGATCACCACACTTTCAGCCTATCGCCGTCCGTCGCGCGGACTAACCCAGTCGCCGGAAGGGCGTCAGATTTTTACGAACCTGACAGTCGAGGAAAACTTACGTCTCGGCGCGTTTCTGTTTCGCGACAGCCGTGTTGAAAAGGATATGGAAGATGCTTTTTCCATGTTCCCGATCCTGAAAGAAAAACGCAATCTGCCTGCCGGCGGCTTGTCGGGCGGACAGCAACAAATGCTGGCAATGGCACGCGCTCTGATGGGGCGCCCAGCCTGCTTATTGCTGGATGAACCATCGATGGGGCTAGCGCCGATTATTGTTCAGCAAATTTTTGATGTTGTCAGCAGCCTGAAATCCTTAGGTGTTACAATTCTTCTCGTAGAGCAGAATGCCTATGGCGCCCTGAAAGTTGCCGACAGAGGTTATGTGATGGAAACCGGTAACATCACAATGCAAGGTTCCGCTGAGGAACTGATTGCAGATCCTAAAATCCGTGAAGCCTATCTGGGAATTTGATATGTCAGTTACCATCACCCGTGAAGGTGAAATCGCCCTCGTTACAGTTGATAATCCGCCTGTGAATGCCCTTGGTCAGGCACTGCGTCAGGGATTGTGGGATGCTGTCTCCACCCTCGATGCCGACGTTAAGGTCAAAGCTGTCGTGCTGATTTGCGCAGGGCGCACCTTTATTGCGGGCGCAGATGTACGCGAATTCGGCCAGACACCTCAGCCGCCGCATTTGCCTGATCTGGTAACAAAAATCGAAGCGGCACAGAAACCGTGGGTGGCAGCAATTCATGGTTCTGCGCTTGGCGGCGGGCTCGAAGTGGCGCTGGGCTGCCGTTTCCGCGTTGCTGTTGAAAGCGCATCGCTCGGCCTGCCGGAAGTCACATTAGGTGTTATTCCCGGTGCTTCCGGAACGGTGCGGACGCCACGCCTGCTCGGCCTCGAAAAAGCGATTGCCATGATCACATCGGGTAAGCCGGTTCGTGCAAAACAGGCGCTCACAGACGGGTTGGTTGATGCTGTGCTCGAAGGTGATCTGAAAGACGGCGCACTGGCCTTTGCCCGCAATGCCATGCAACAACTACTGCCACAGCCAATTTCCTCACGCCCTGCGCCACAAGCCGATGAAACATTCTGGCAGGCACAACAGGAAAGTGTACACAAAGCGGCGCGCGGTGCCAGCGCGCCTCTCATGGCTTTGGAGTCTGTTCGTCACAGCACAATCCTGCCGTTTGATGAGGCTATGGCTTTTGAACGCCAAACTTTTCTTGAACGCCGCGACTCCCGTGAAGCTGCAGCCCTGCGCCGGATTTTCTTTGCAGAGCGTGGTGCGACCAGACCTGCCGCTCTACAGGATGTTACTCCGGTAGCCCTCAAAACCATTGGCGTTATCGGCGGCGGTACCATGGGCGCGGGCATTGCTGCTGCTTTGCGCGAGGCGGGTTATCCGGTTATCCTCACCGAGCAGGATGAAGCCGCAGTGGAGCGCGGTCTTGCCAATATCCGCAAAATTTTCGACGACAGTGTCAAACGTGGCCGCCTGAGTGAAGCTCAGGCTCAGGAGCGCTTTGCTGGGGTCACAGGTACTTGCAATTATGCTGACCTCGCCGATGCAGATCTGGTGATTGAGGCGGTTTTTGAAGAAATCAGCGTGAAACGTGCTGTGTTCGAAAAGCTCGGACAGGTTTGCCGTCCGGATGCAATTCTGGCAACCAACACATCTTATATTGACCCGCGTGCCATCGCCGAAGGTTTACCTCATCCTGAGCGTTTCATCGGCCTGCATTTCTTCAGCCCCGCACATATAATGAAACTGCTGGAAATTGTGCCGGTACCGGAAACATCAGACGCAGTTTTGGCTACCGGTTTCAGCCTCGCTGCCAAATTGAAGAAAATGCCGGTACGTGCCGGTATTTGCGAAGGTTTCATCGGCAACCGCATTCTGAAACGCTACCGCGCTGCAGCAGAAGATTTATTGCGTAAAGGCAATAATATTGCCGATATTGATGCCGCGATGCGTAGCTACGGACTGGCAATGGGGCCGTTTGAAGCGCAGGATCTGGGTGGTCTGGACATCGCCTATTTGCAGCGCGAGGGCGCCCGTGCCACCGGACAGGTTATACCGCAAACATTGGGTGACATTCTGGTTGAGGCAGGTCGCAAAGGGCAAAAAACCGCTGGCGGCTGGTATGACTATACCGACGGCAACCGCAAAGGGCAGCCTTCCGCTGCGGTCACAGCGCTTTTAAAACCCCATCTCACAAACGGCTCCCCGATGTCAGCTACAGAAATTGCCGAAGCCCTTGTGGGCGAGATGGCAGCTGAGGGACAAATTATTCTTGATGAAGGCATTGCCACGGATGCCGTGGATATTGATCTGGTGAAAATCCACGGCTATGGCTTTCCGCGCTGGCGCGGCGGGCCAATGTTTGCCAGTGGCCGCGCCTGAGACAACAAGCGCCCCGTTTATCGGGGCGCTTCAAATAAAGCTATGCGCTTTTGCGCAGCATCTTAATCTGGAATGATCTCGGTCATTCCTGCTGCTCTCAACTCATTATAAGCTAATATTATAAGCTCAATCTGACGCGCTGTCATCTCGCAAGCTTTTTCAACTTCCCGATTAAGCACGACATCCATCAGCGCCGTATGCGTCTCAAGACAATAAGCCTCTCGTAATGCAGGAGAAGCTTCTACAGCCAACAAATAATTTTCAGGCTGTGTATGAGATAAGGACGCGCACAAGACCCGTCCATGACGGCGCATATGATCCGTTACCTGCAAATGAAACCGCTGCTGCCAGGCAGACTTACTGGCTGCGAGGAGTGCACTATGGAACTCACTATGAGCCTGCGCCCAACCGATATAGTTTTCAATATCAATACGACCATCAAGCGGGCTGGCCTCTTTTGACAAACGGTAATGTGCAGCAACAATTCCTGCTTCCCAACCTGTATCTCCAAATTCCATAGCTTCCCGCAACAATGGTAATTCAAGGATCTTTTTTGTTTTCGTCAGATCTCCAAGTTCAGCTAACGAAATCGGAGTCACAACATAACCTTTGTTCGGTATTGAAATAACCAGATGCTCTGCTTCAAGCTGCGAAAGTGCTTCGCGTAACGGTGTCCAGCCTAACCCGTACATTTCCTGAATTTTATGCAGTTTGAGCGGTGTAGAAGGTGCTAACCGGGCCTCAAGAATATCCCGCCGTAAACTATTATAGGCATCTTCGGACTTCGTGCGTGCTTTAGTGCTCACGAATATTGCTCCCGCATTTTTTATAATTTGCCTTATGATGAAGGAAACGCAAAAATATAAATTTGTTATTATCGGATACAAGCCGTCGTAAAATCGTCATCCCAAACGGAAGAAACGACGAATTTAATCTGGCGGTGAAAAAGTGACTGATTTCTATGAAACATAGAAATCAGTCTGACAATAGGCTACCGGAGTTTTATTATATATCAGTTTCAGAATGTCATATTTATGATCCAAAACAAGTCAGAAACACGCTGTCCGCCTCAAACGCTCATGCGATGAAATTGTTCCCTCACATTCTTATTATCCCTTGAAAAATCATGTTCTCGTCACCAAAACCCTGAAATAAAATAATAAAGCATTGAATATATATAATTTATTACGTTATTATAATGATGATCGATTCCCCCATATTTAAGGGGATTGTTCAATTTGTCATACCGAATTACTGCTTGAGCAGATATTCATGAAATGTGTGAGAGGAAAATAGCTGACTTTATACCCATCACATCACAGCACTGTGTATGTTTCAAAAACCAGTCAACTTGCCATAGACATGGTCAATTGCAAAAATTGAAGTTTTTATAGCCAGTTAAATAAAATTTATGCGCTACTTATTCAAAACCGAATAAACTGCATGATTTTTAAAATAAATATTATCCCTGAACAGGGTGTTCAAAGATTTATCTATACTTCTCATAACATATTGAATGTTATCAATAAATTTCTCAAAAAACAGCATTTAGTGAAAAAAAATTACTTAAATTAGTCACATTGCCGAAGTAAATTGACATTATGCAACTAATAAACGCTCATTTCGACGGCTTGCTATATCCGGCCATATAACACATAAGACCTTTTCTAAACATGATACATGACTAATTAAGGTTCACTCGATGGCTCACGATGGCTCTTTCGATCTAAAATCACTGACCGCCGATGTTGTCTGCGCCTATGTTGCAAACAACTCAATCTCTGCCGGGGATATCCCGACTTTGATTGGTGACGTCTATCAGTCCCTGCAAAATTTGACGACTAGCCAGTACAAAACTGTTGAAATTGTTGAAGAAAAGAAAGCTCCTGCTGTACCGGTTAAAAAATCGGTCTCAGATCATGAGATTACTTGCCTTGAATGCGGCTCCAAATATAAGTCGCTGAAGCGTCACATCATGTCTTCTCATGAGCTTACACCTGAGCAATATCGTGAGAAATGGAATCTGCCTGCAGATTACCCGATGGTTGCTCCTGAATATGCCGCAACACGCTCAGCGCTTGCCAAAACCATTGGTCTTGGCCGCAAGCCTGGCACCAAATTATCATAATTAATTTCTGATACGATTTCTCAGCCGCTCAGTTACTTATCATAAGTCTGAGTGGCTGATTTATACAGATATATTGTACCTGTTTATAAAGCGCAGATATGTGACGTATTCTGCCCGACAGTTTAGCTGAGCGTTTTACGTTCATGTTAGATCGCAGAGCTCACTCTGGATTTTTAGCGTGTCGCATTATCCCGAAGTCAAGATGATTCAACCTGACCGTAAAATGCTCTGACCCTGCACTTCCAATATTTCAAAAAAACAAAAACTCTCTGAGCGGTTACGCATAGCTCCATGCGTTTGATCGCGAACAACTGCACTTCATGCAAAATCCGCAGTTAAAACAGGGCTAGTTCTGAGAAGGATTGCATAGCTCAACGCATATTTTGCGCAAAATGCAGACATCACAACAAACTGAAGGCAATTGTGACCACTTCAGGGCTGCATACAGAGCTTTTTCGGCAAGTTTTCTACTTAAAACGATGATTATGACAATTTGATGCCTGACGGCCTTCTTTTACACGTATGAATAAGCAACGCAGCTATGCAAATTTGTCTCTGCTCATTTCGGATCAATAGGGCTATATACAACTCAACAAACAACGACATAAAATTTTCTAGGTGAGAAACATGAACCTGATCCGCTCTTACAACAACTGGCGCCGTTACCGCAGCACAGTAAACGAACTGAACCGCCTCTCAACCCGCGAACTGAACGATCTCGGCATCCTGCCTGCAGAAATTCCGTTCGTAGCTCGCAAGGCAGCTCAGCGCTAATAGAATTCCCGAGATATCAAACCTGAGCCTCCCTCCTCCTCCCAACTCAGGTTTGATCGAAGACCGGTCTCCCTCCTCCCAACCGGTCATTCATTGTAACGCCCGATGCTCCTCCCAGCGTCGGGCGTTTACTTTTTGTGCCTTGAATAAAGATCAGAATGACTGCGGCGGCCGGTTGATCACAGATGAATATAGGCAAAACCCTGCATTTGCAGATAGCCAAGCTCTGCAACACCACTTGGCACCACATCCTGATCAGTCACGCCATAAAGATCTGCAGGTTTCAGATTACGTCCGCGAAGCGTATTAGCGCAGGCCAGAAAACGCACACCCTGCACACATAAATCGTCAAAGCGCTGTTTCAGAACATCGTCTTCCTGCACAATGGCAAACAAATCCAGCCCTGCACCATGGCACACAACATGAATCGTAAAAGCCGGTTTTTCAGCAGATCCGGCACATAAAGCATTCACATGATTGGTCAGTGATGTGAGCAAAGCCGCCATATAGGCTTTTGTCTCGGCCGGAGAGGCCTGCACCGAAACTCCGTTATTATGATAAACGACCCGCTGCTCAATTGTCTGATAGCGATTCTGTGTCAGCGGGTCATTCATTTCATGCTCCGGTAAAAGGGCAACCACTTTAGCTGCCGTTCAAAATACGGGTGTAAAAGTCAATCACGTCCTGTTTCAGCAGCCGGATGCAGTCGCAAAACATCAGACAAACCGCTCTGTCTTGTTATTTGGTCGCTTTTTCACGCGCACGGGCATCAGCAACCGCCATTTTGAAACCGGCATAATCCAGCGCCATAGCGCGGAACGGGCCGATCAGATGGGTTGGCGTGCCCTCAACACCAATTGACTCGGCCTGAGACATAACCCGCTGTAACTGCGAAGTAATTTTACCGTTATTTTTGTTCAGATCAGCCTGCAGACGCTGCATATCAATACCGGATGCTTTTACCGCATCGAGCATTGCCTTTTTCGAGACTTTACCGCCCGGAATAGCCATCAGTGCTTTATGAACCAACTCATATTTGCCCTGAAAATGAGCGGCCAGAGCCAACTGCGAGCCATAAACAGAGGATTCAGTCAGGATCGGCCATTCTTTATAGACCAGACGAATGTTGCCGTCCTCTTTGACGACCTTTGCGAGATCAACACCAGATTTCTTGCAGTAAATACAATTATAATCCGTAAAAACAACAATCGTCAGATCGCCTTTCGGATTACCGCCCACCGGCGCTTCCGGATCATAGAGAATGCCGTTGACATCAACCTCCTGTGCCAATGCAGTCTGCTGACCAGCGAGCAAAAAAGAAGCACTCAACGCGATACCGGATGAGAATTGAAGAAACTGGCGGCGTTGCATGAGGTTCTCCTGTAATGCAATCTGTCGATCCAGACCATTTCCGGTTTAATACGACCGTGAGAAATGCTCTGCTTAATTGATATAGTGAACATCCTGAAAAGCATTGAGTGCTTTTCAGGATGTGTATTGATGAACGATCAGAGACCGAGAGCCTGCAACCGGCTATTCAGCTTATCCGGTGTCAGCTCTCCGATGATACGATTTTGTTTCTGCTCGGCAGCCGTTTGGGCTTCCAAAAACATCAGAGTTGGCGGCCCGACAACATTAAAGCGCTGCATCAGATCGCGGTTCGCATCGGAATATTCGGTGATATCCGCCTTGATCAGCGTCAGGTGCCCAAGCCTTGCCGCATATTCCGGCTGTTTCATCACTTTTTCATTGCTTTTACAGGTCACACACCAGTCCGCAGTGAAATCCACCATAACCGGTTTGCCAGTCGCTACGGCTTCACTCAGTGCCTGATCATATTCAGCTGTGGTTTTGACAATTTTAACTGATGGTGCAACCGCACTCTGCGCAACCTGTGTTCCATTCCCTTGCAAAAATGCCAGCGGCTGCCACGGATCACTCGAACCGCCTGCAAAACCAACCATCAGCAAAGTGCCGTAAATCAAAGCGGCAATGCCGGTGGTTTTTTCCAACCGCATCATAACTGTGCTTTCAGCGCTCAAACGATCAAACACACCAAGGAATACACCGCACGCCAGAGCCGTCAGTGCCAGCAGCAGCATCGCATTTTCATCCGACAACAAGCGCAGGATCATATAAAGCGCAAGCCCGAGAAATACGACGCCGAAAATCTGCTTGATTGTATTGAGCCAAGGGCCAGATTTCGGCAGGAATTTTGCGCCAAAAGTACCGAAAATGATCAGCGGTACGCCCATACCCAGACCGAGTGCGAACAGAGCGGAGGCACCGCGCACGGCATCACCGGTTTGCGCAACATAAAGCAACGCCGCAGCAAGGGGCGGTGTGACACAAGGGCCGACAATCAGCGCGGAACCAAAACCGAGCACCAGCGCACCACTGATTGCCCCGCCTTTACCTGCAGTTTTGCGGCTGAAGAAATTTGTCCAGCCCTGCGGTAATTGCAGCTCATAATAACCGAACATTGAGAATGCGAGCACGACAAAAACCAGCGCCATAAAACCCAGCGCATAAGGTGTCTGCAATGCAGCCTGCAAATTATAACCGGACCACGAAGCGGCGAAGCCGAGCAAGGCATAGGCGGCTGCCATTGCCACCACATAAGCCGTAGACAAAACGAAACCACGACCGGACGATAATTTTTCACCGGATTTTGCCAGCATTCCTGACAAGATCGGGATCATCGGAAATACACAAGGTGTGAGCGCTAAAAGCAGGCCAAAACCAAAGAAACCGGCAAGCATCAACGTAAAATTCGAGCCGAGCCATGCGTTGACATCTTCTGCACTCGCATCTGTAAGGCTAGCCCAGAAACCGGTTTCAACCGGTTCCGCACTGGTTGAAGTGGCGGTATTATCTGTTGCAGCATCTTCCGTCGCTGACAAATCTATTGTCGGCAATTGTGCGAGTGACTGGCCTGCTGTCCCGTTGCTCTGCGACAAACCGCCAAAGCCCAATGCAACTTTTGTCACTTCAAGCGTTTGCAGATCAAGCGATTTGGTAACCGGCGGATAGCAGATACTGTCTTCTTCACAGCCCTGCCAGCGGATCAGCAACTTTCCGTCTTGCGGCAGATCCTTTTGCGGTACTTGTGCAAAAGCATGGTTATACAGAACCTCGGTGCGGCCGAAATTCATATCGTCTTTGACAACACCTTCATTAATATCCACTGGTACCAGTGTGCCATCCGGCTTTTCGAGCTGGATTTTGTCGCGATACATATAAATCTTAGGCGCGATATTCCATTGCAATTGCAGCGCATTGTTTTCATCGCGCGCAACAGTCAGTTGCATCACCTCGTCAACGCTGCGCACCGATTGCGCCTGAGCAGGGAAATGCGGTGCGACAACAACCGTTAATACAAGACTCAAAAAAAGCAGGCTGAAAAGCTGTCGGGAATAATGCCGGATCATATTATCCTACGGATCTGATAATTTTCATGCGATTTATTAGTGCAAGATCATGCCAGTTCAATCAGATAGGCAGTGATCTGTGATAATGTCCATACTATCTTATGACCTTAAGTCAGCCTTAAGGCAGAAACGTCAAATCTGACAGCGTTGAGCAACAAGATTGCTGTAATATCGCAGTCATGGTTAAAACCATCTCCCTGTTGAGGCAATCGCAACTATGGTCGATGGTTCAGGAGAAAATTATGCGCGTTCTGGTCGTTGAAGATGATCCGGTTCTGTCTAACGGTCTTAAAGTCGGTTTAGGTTTAGCCGGCGCGACTGTTGATCAGGTCTCAACCTGCGCTGATGCGCTGGCTGCACTGGCTTCATCTACTTTTGACGCGATTGTGCTTGATTTGATGTTGCCGGACGGTTCCGGTCTTGATGTTCTCAGGAAAATGCGGACTGACAAGGATTCCACGCCTGTTCTTCTGCTGACAGCACTTGATGAGACCTCCGACCGCATTACCGGTCTCGACAGCGGTGCCGATGATTATATGGGCAAGCCGTTTGACCTCGACGAACTGGCTGCAAGGGTCAGGGCAATCGCGCGGCGTGGTGCGGGACGTGCGCGTGCCATTATGGTTGCCGGTGATGTCGAACTTGATCCGTCAAGCCTCAATGCCAAGGTCAAAGGCGAGCGCGTACCTTTATCGCGCAGGGAATTTGCTGTGCTTTCTGCTTTGATGGAGCGCCCGGGCATTATCCGTTCCAAGAGCGATATTGAAGAAAGGCTCTATGGCTGGCAGGAAGAAGTCGAGAGCAATACTGTTGAAGTGCATATTCATAATCTGCGCAATAAAGTCGGCCGAGATGCCATTGAGACCGTGCGCGGCCTCGGCTACCGGATGCGGGTAACATAATGACTTCGCTGCATAAAAGACTATTTATCATTCTGGTTGCCGCCACAGGTATTATCTGGGCAAGCGCTGTTGCCTGGACTTATTTCAACAGCCGCAACCAGCTTGAACATGTGCTGGATACCCGCTTGCAGGAAGCTGCACGTATGGTGCATTCCCTGCTCGGCAATGCTTCCACCGGCATGAATACCACCAAAGCCATCAGCCTGCCCCATGAACACGGCAATTATGAGCGCTATTTATCGTGCCAGATCTGGTCGCTGGACGGAGAACTGGTCGGCAGTTCAACCGGTGCACCCGATATCAAAATCACGGGCAATAGTACCGGTTTTTCTGATGAAATCGTTCAGGGCGAATTATGGCGTGTCTATACGATTGTCGATCCGGCAAAAGGCGTGCGGATTCTTGTCGCTGACCGTCTTGCCTTGCGCGATCGCCTTGTCGGCGATCTGGTAAAAGGTCTGGTTGCACCGATTATTTTAATTCTGCCTTTGCTCGGCCTGCTGATCTGGATCAGCCTTGGTCGCGGGTTGCGGCCGCTGCATGAGTTGGCCGATAAAGTCCGCCAGAAAGATGCCGATGATATGCGCCCGTTAGAGGCAGAGAATATTCCCTCTGAGGTCAAACCACTAGCGGATGCTCTGAACGGGTTGTTTATTAAAGTGGAAGCCGCCCGCCGTCATGAGCGCGAGGTGACTGCTTTTGCCGCTCATGAATTGCGCACACCACTCGCGGGTCTGAAAACACAGGCACAAATTGCGCTGGCCACGACCGATCCGGCGATACAAGAAGGTGCTTTGCAGCAAATTCTGCTTTCCGTTGACCGTACCACACGTCTGGTACGCCAACTACTAGCGCTTGCGAAGCTGGATGCTGATGCCTCACCGGTTACACCGGAAAAGGTCAATCTCGGGCAACTGGTTGAGGAAATTATCGCGCAGAACACTGTCGCCGGTCGCAAAATCAATAATCACATTGATCCGTCTCTGTATGAACACAATTTACAGACCGATCGCCACAGTCTGACCCTGATCCTGCGTAATATCTATGAAAATGCTACGCATTATTCGCCTGCGGAAGAAACTATCCGCTGGGAAAGCCTGAAAAATGGTAGCGGTATTGTGGTGCGCGATTGCGGCAATGGTGTTGCAGAAGAGGAAATTCCGCTTCTGACCACCCGTTTCTATCGTGGCAGCAATAAAAGCCAGACCGGCACCGGTCTTGGCCTGACAATTGTAGAAACAGCGGCCAAAAGGCTGGGCATCAGCTTCGCCTTACGCAACCGCACTGACAGACGAGGCATGGAAGCAGAATTACGCTGGGCTTGAGCGCCGCTTAAGGCACAAAGAAAGACTGCTGGCAGTTAAAAGCAAAACTTACGATACATGTTTTTATTGCGCTTGGTCGGTGAACCCTGTTTATTCCATCCGAAGTTTATAAAATTACGATCAAAACCAAACAATTTTGGAGCTGACATTAATGAAATATCACAATATCGCGCTTGCCTGCAGCCTTTCCCTGCTTGCCGCAATGCCCGCCTTGGCGGCCTCAGAGAAATCTCTGTTCAATGCGGATGATGTTAATCGCGATGTTGTACCGGCCGGCACACCGGCCGCATTTGAGGTTGCTTTCCCAAATGCCCAGTTCAGCGAAGCAAAGCGTAAAATCGGCGAAAATACCTTCAGCTTTGTTCCGTTGTCATTCATCCCCCTCTCCGATACGCAGGTTGCGCTGGTCAGCACCGGTGCCAGTGACTGCACCAGTCAGGCATGTTCCGGCACAAACAGTGTTCATTATCTGGAGCATTCCGCCGGGGAACCGCAATATCCGTATACGCTGAAAGGCGAATGGCTCGATGTCGGGATGAGCGGTGTGATGGGCAACCCCGCAAGTCGCTGGGGCTGGAGCAAAGAGATTGCAGACGCGCCGGTTCTCTATACGGAAGCAGGTGGAACATGGCAGGGACGCTCCTGTACATTTGCAATCCTGACAGAACTCACAGCCAAAGAACCTGTCGAAATCGCCCGTATCCCGCTGCATATGTCCGATGCCAGCAGTGAAGATAAAGCCGTCAGTTTTGACGGTGAGATTATTGCCGCAGACAAAGGCCAGAGCATCACCGTTTCTTACAGCGGCTCGGAGAGCTTTCAAGAGATGTACAAGCGCGGCGCTGACGGGCGTTTTCAGCTTGAAGGCAAAAGCCGCGTCCCTGAATGCTAAATTCAGTACTCATTTTCAGTCACAATATTGCTAAAAGGCAAATAAATGTTTGAAAAATCAACGCAAATTTTTCGCTGTGTCATTCTGGCAACGGGCGTCATGGCGGCTGGAGTTGCTGCTGCTGAAGAACCGGCATCACCGGAATGGGCTGTAAAAACAATCAGCGCCTTGTCGGATGCAGACCTTGTGGTCACCTCGGCAGCCGGTAAAGCTTTTCTGGAAAAGCTGAATCCTGAAGGGATCGCGGCCTGCGATGCCCCTATCGAAAACCACCCGGATTTCGACAAGCTATGCTCGTGGGCTTTAAACAATGAAGAATCCGACTTTGATATTCTGCTCGGCATTAAAGACGATAAAATTGTAAGCTTTGTATCTCCTTTCACGCCAGAGAAAGATGACGTCTGGACCTGTGAAGCTACCAAAAAAGACGTACCGGAAAGTGACCTGCAAACCTGCAATACCCGCTCAGCGGATGAAAAAAGCCGGCAACATTGGTCAGAAAGCTGGGAAAGCTTTCTTAATTCCATTAATTAACTCTGCGGCTATTCAATCCGGCAGGAAGCGATCTTTTACTTCGCTTCCTGCATGAAAGGATTAAGTCTGAAAACAGCGCAAGTGCAATCAGGGCCAAACCCGATTTTCCAATTATGAAATTTTAAAGAATTCTACTTATAATCATAACAAATAACATCTGCTTCAAAAATGAGCTTTAAGTGCATCGCTTAGCACTCTGAAAGGAAAAACAGTGAACCGGACAGGCAGATCCATCCTGTTTATTCTGATTTTCCTGCTGTTTTGGGTCACCGTGACACCATTCACAGACTTACGTGATCCCTCAGTCCTGCTGGCTGAGGAACAAGGCAATATTCTGCAGCAGCTGGTTTCACTGTCATTATTTGCTGCTTCAGGGCTGTATTTGCTTAAAAATTGGCAGATCGCGCTGAAAATGCTCTCTCCCCTGCTCATCCTGTTGCTCGGCTGGCAGTTCGTTACGGTTTTTACCTCTGATTATTCTGCCATTGCGTTTCGCCGCTATATTTTCAGCATAACAGCCATTGTTACTGCAATGGCCTGGGTCATCTTGCCTGAAAACACGCAGCATTTTCAGAAAATGATCAAATATCTCAGCCTGTTTATTCTGTTATTGTCCTATATCGGCGTAATTTTTATGCCGGAAATATCCATTCATAATATGGCAGAAGTACTGGAACTGGTGAATGCGGGCTCCTGGCGCGGGCATTTTGCCCATAAAAACATCGCCGGCCCCGCCATGATCGTGCTGATTATTTATAACCTCTACCTGCTACGCAAAGAGGATTTTCTGATACCCGCGATTAATATCATTCTGGCAACCATCTTTCTGATTTATTCCAATAATAAAACCTCAATCGGGCTGATCTTGATCGCATTGCTGGTGGCGCAGCTTATTCGCACTGTCCGTATTTTACCGTTGCAATTATTGGCGTTTTTCATTCCCATCATTCTTATGGCTGCCCTGACGATCGGAACGGTTATCAACCCCTCGCTCTATGATTTTGTCAGCAGCGCGATTTCCGACCCGAGTTTTACCGGACGAACGGATATCTGGAAATTTGCGTTTGAGCAGTTGCGTGCACATCCGTGGATTGGCTTCGGATTTGATACATTCTGGAATATGTCAAATCTGGTGAATGGCGGCTACGATATTGAGACATGGGCAGCCAGAGCCGGCCATGCCCATAACGGCTATATCAATCTGGCGCTCTCATCAGGGGTAATCGGTGTTATTCTGTTTGCAATCTGGATGCTGTTTTCACCATTGCTGGATTATAACCGCTCACAGAAGAACGGCAACGATCCGGCGCTTGCAACGATGTATCTGCGCATCTGGGTGTTCATGATGCTCTATGCCAATCTGGAATCACCATTCTTTGCTCCCCGTGGTCAGGTCTGGTTCTCGTTGCTTGCCGCCGTTCTGGCATTGCGCCTGCATGCACGTGTCAAAATCCGTTAATCACAAAGAACAACCGATAAATCAGCCGTTCTGTACAGGCTTTTGCTGCGTATGATGCTCTGACAGCACAATGTGATCAGTATTCATCACAAATCATTCTGCTGCTTGTTGACTAAGCTCAATTTTCAAACTGTATTTCTGTGATCTTATATCCGTTGGGAGACGGGTTAAGACAGCAGTTAGCTGCAAATAAGATGATCCGGGAGGGGCCGGGGCGACATCTGTGCGGTTACAGTCACTGCAGGCGAACATTATTGAGGAAATGTCGGCTATGAATCATAAAAACAATCACCGGACGGGCGGAGAGATCCTGATTGATGCTTTGCGCATCAATGGCGTGGAAAGAGCGTTCTGTGTGCCAGGTGAAAGCTATTTGGCAGCTCTCGATGCATTACATGATGCAAAAGAAGATATTGAGCTGATTGTCTGCCGTCAGGAGGGCGGCGCAACTTATATGGCTGAGGCCTATGCCAAACTAACCGGCAAGCCAGGGATCGCCTTTGTAACCCGTGGCCCGGGTGCCACCAATGCCTCTGTCGGCATTCACACTGCGTTTCAGGATTCGACACCGATGATCCTGTTCATCGGACAGGTTGCCAGCGATCAGGTTGAGCGCGAAGCTTTTCAGGAAGTCGATTACCGCCGGATGTTTGGCCAGATGGCCAAATGGGTTGTACAAATTGATGATGTTGCCCGTATTCCGGAACTGGTTTCACAGGCATTCCACCGTGCGGTGAATGGCCGTCCGGGCCCTGTTGTCGTTGCTCTGCCGGAAGATATGCTGACAGATCATGCCAGTGTCTCTGATGTACCAGCGCATAAAAAGATCGAAATTTCAGCCGGTGCAGAACAATTACAGGAACTGACTGAGCTGGTGAAACAGGCAGAACGCCCTGTTGTCATGCTCGGTGGCAGTGGTTGGGATAAACAGGCGGTCACCGATATGGAGGCCTTCTGTACAGCCAATAATCTGCCTGTCGCCACTTCTTTCCGCTGTCAGGACCTCTTTAACAATGCCTTGAGCAATTATGCCGGCGAGTTGGGGACTTCGGCTAATCCGAAACTCATCCAGAGCATTAAAGACAGCGACCTATTACTGGTGATCGGTGCACGCATTGGTGAAATGACCAGCGCCGGTTATACAATGGTCAATATTCCTGTGCCGGATCAGAAACTGATCCATGTCCATAGCGGTGCTGAAGAGCTTGGCCGCGTTTATTATCCGACATTACCAATCAATGCGACAATGACAGCTTTTGCCAAACAATTACGGGCACTTGGCAAAATCGGCTCTGATAAATGGGCCTCTTGGACAGCAGAGCTGAATAAGAATTACAATGACAATCTGCAACATGCACCAATTCCGGGCAATGTGCAGATGGGTGAAATCATGCAATGGATGCGGGCAAATCTGCCCGAGGACACAATCATGACCACCGGTGCCGGTAATTACACTGCGTGGCCGCATCGTTTCTATCAGTATAAAACCTTCCGCACGCAGCTCGGCGCCACCAACGGCTCTATGGGCTATGGTGTACCGGCAGCCATTGCAGCTAAACTGACTGATCGTGACCGCACAGTTATTGCCTTTGCCGGTGACGGTTGCTTCATGATGAATGGTCAGGAACTGGCAACTGCCATGCAATATGATGCCCGTGTGGTCTTCATCGTCGTGAATAACGGCATGTATGGAACCATTCGTATGCATCAGGAACGCACCTATCCGGGTCGTGTTTCCGGTACTGCGCTTGCCAATCCTGATTTTGCAGCTTTGGCACAAGCCTATGGTTTACATGGTGAAGTTGTTGAAAATACAGATGAATTTTCTTCCGCTTTCGAACGCTCTGTTGCGTCTGGCAAACCAGCGCTGATTGAAATCCGTATTGATCAGGAAGCGATTACGCCGAAAATGAGTCTCAGCGCGATGCGCGAGCAGGCTTTGGCAGCACAAAAGAGCTAAACACTCAACTTACAGCGGTTCCAGTTAAGAATGCCTCGTTGGAACCGCTGTAACTATTTGTTTTTACGCATTATCCATTGCCAAAACCGGTTCCCACTTTTGCTGGAAATGC
>UCCC01000018.1:0-26844 GCA_900470735.1 Hyphomicrobiales bacterium
GGTATCCCTAACTACTCCGAGACAGGCAACATTCCGCGCTTCTTACGTCTGCTCAGAGACTTCAACTTTGCCCGTCTTATGGGGCAGGTGGGGTTCTCTCAGATACCGGAAGGTTCCCGTGCTATCGTACAGATGGGCTTCAAGACCAGCTACCACGCTCTGCCAGCCTTCCGTCAGCTGATGAACACCATCAGGACTGGGAAGCTCACAGATGAGCTGGGCGCTGAGATTGATGACATGGTTGCTATTGGTCGTGACTTTGAGATTAGCAAGCGGTTGGTTCATACGGACGACTTCGGTGTTCCTATGCACCTCACTGACGGCGGCTCAAAGTATAGTAAGGTGATGGACTGGGCAGAGCCTAAGATGCACCGTATCAATCAGGCGGTAGCGTTATGGTCTGGCATGGTGCCAATCAACAACCTGTTGCAGAAACACGCAGCACGGACATTCTCTCAGAAAATGTTTCAAGCTGCTAATGGTGGCAATCCTATCTCAATGGAACGTCTTCGCTTAGCTGGTTTGAATGATGATCAGGTGAATGGCATTTATGATGCTATTCGCAAGCACGGTAAGAGTGAGAACGGTAAACTACTCGCCCTTGGTAAGGATAACTGGCCTACAGCGGTTCGTGGTGCTTATGAGGATGCTCTTTACAGGGGCATTAAAGGTATGATCTTGGAGAATGACGCAGGTCAGTTTGCTAAGATAATGACCACCCCAGTTGGAAAGGTCATCTTGCAGTTCCGCTCGTTTGCCGTTGGGGCTTACACTCGTGGTCTCTTGCAGGGTATTAACATGCGGGACTTTCCTGCCGCTATGCAGCTTCTTACGGGGTCTATCGTCGGTAGTCTGGTCTATGCTGCTCAATCTCATTTTCAGCTCATTGGCGACCCTGACAGGGAACGTAAACTGGCACAGAGACTTGAGTTCGGCAACCTCGCTCTGGCTGGTTTTATGCGAAGTTCAGAGTCGTCATTGGTGCCTATGATGATCGACACGGGTGCGTATTTTACGACCGGCGAAACGGTTCTTGATTACCGTTCAAGCGGCCTTACAGGTCTATGGACAGGCAACCCGACAGGCGACCTTATCGGTACTGCTGGAAATGCTACGTCAGGTATTATCACTGCTTTGTTTGGTGATGACTACTCACGTCCAGACGCTAAGGCTGTTTACGACCTTCTGCCTATGCAGCGTATCTTGCCTATGCAGTGGATGTTCAATTTCTTGACTGCTGAATTACCTCGTCGGGAAATACCATAAGAATAGGTATAGGGGGAATGTTTGGTGGAAAAATCTGAGACCCCAAATCAGATATATAAAAACCACAGTATCCCCCTCTACCCCTCCAGACCAACAATAAAACATAGTCATTAGGCCATTTTCAGGGCTTAGCCTATTGTGATGTTTTAGTGACTACACTGAGAGTGACAGTGTCAATACGCATTTGCTCATTGCGTCATGGCTACTTTTAAATTTCTTCTTTTAAAATACTTATTTATGCATATTGAAGGCAAGCTGCTTCCTCGTTATGTTCCGTCAATCAAACGGGGATAATCTATATGAACAAACTTGTATGCCTGCTCGCTGTCGGTATCATTTCCGGCTGTGCAACAACCAATGAAATGCCGCTTGCACCTAACGTAGTGCGTCTCGACACTCAGGCATCAGGCGCGATGTTTACCGGCTCTGCTGGGAGAATAACTCTACTCAGGGCAGCAGAAGCTACAGCAAAGCGTGGGTACACACACTTCCGTCTTGAGCAGGCTGCAACCTCTCAAGGCCGTCAACTTGCCGGAATAAGCACATCAGGAAGTGGTAGCTATAGCGGCACTGCATACGGGAATAATGTGTACGGTTCCTATAACTCTTCGGGTTTTGCTACTCCGATTTATGCGCCAACAGCTAATGTTGGAGTGACAGTGATCATGTTTAAGGCCGGTGAAGCTGGCTCAAAAGGCGCATGGAATGCAGCCCAAGTGATTAAAAAACAAGGCAACGTCTAATTATTGCAAGTCACCTCGCCTCTGGAGTTGTGAGCTTAGAGGCGAGACAGTGCTTGTCCATAAGGGTATACCTCAACGGTCGTCCGTAAAGTGCATTTCTTTTTGTCTGTTAGGGTTGACTATCGGTATTCGTACAGATATTCATTCGGACAATAACCTAATGGACACGTACGGAGACTACATGGCAACCTTTCTTTATGCTCGTGTATCGACAGCAGAGCAGACCCTCGACCACCAACAGGCACAGGCAGAAGCAGCAGGCTTTATCTTTGATCATGTGATTGCTGATCGTGGTGTTTCTGGTGTTAACGTCCTGATGAAAGATCGACCTGAGGGTAAGCGTCTATTTGATATGCTCCGCTCTGGTGACGTTCTGGTGGTTCGCTGGGTTGATCGTCTTGGCCGTAACTATGCAGACGTGACCGACACGATCAGGGAGTTCATTCGTCGCGGTGTGATTATCCGTACTGTCATCAATAACATGACCTTTGACGGCTCCACTACAGACCCCATTCAAATGGCCGTAAGAGACGCGCTGATAGCGTTTATGGCTGCAACAGCACAAGCACAGGCAGAAGCCACGAAAGAGGCTCAGAAGGCTGGTATTGCCAATGCTAAGGCCAAGGCTGACGCGAATGACTACAAGGGCAGAAAGCCAAGTTACAGCCGCGAGAAATACGATCAAGTGATTGATCTGCTGGGTAAAGGTGCCTCGGTCACTCAGGCGGCAACCGAGACCGGCCTTACACGCCAGACTATCTACCGTATTAAGGACGAACCAGCAGCGGCAGAGAAAGCCTTGGCAATGTGGGGGCTGTGATTGTTATGGGGTGATTATGTTTTTTCGCGGTGATAAACTCACCCCCAAACTAATTAGCTGCCACTGGCATGAGCTAATAGCAATGGCAATATAGGTGCTCCAATGGTGGCTAAGTCCGCCGCTAAAGAAATGCCAAACAACGATTTTTCTGTCAATTTCTCCATTACGATATTAAACTTGCTCTGGTATTCGTCAAATTCCTTTATACCGGCCACAACGGGGTGTATCTGAACAAACGTTGCAAATGTCTCTTTGTATATGCGCCAAAAAACATCATCACCGAAATCGTCGACTTGAGAATATACCAACTCCATTTGCTGTAAATGATGCTTTAATATCGCAGTAATTCTGCTGTCCAGCTCGCCACTATTCTCTAATATGTCGATTACATCTTTGACCGCATATAATGCGGCTTCCAGCTCATCCCTAGAGCTTTCAAGACTATTATCACTTTGAAGGCGCTCTGAAATAGAGTCGAGTATTTCCAGATTGCGTTTTGAAAAATGCCGTTCAAAGACATTTTGACTTGGTTCGCCAAAGTTCTTAGCATCAAAAACACTTGAAATCACATCAAGACATTTCAGCCAGCTTTCCCTTACAGACTCTTTTTTCAAAGAAATAATAGTCACTTCTGTGCGTGTACCATTGCAAAGGCTAATGAATTGGTCACGAAGAACAGCATAGCCTGATAAACCTAGTTCTCTAGCTATTGGCTCAAATGTCATCCAAAGACTTCTGCTAGGGACGTTCACTTTATCGACTTGGGGGATTTCAATTTGGCGCAGTGCACGTGTAATTTTAATTATAAGGTCATGTAAACGCTCAGCTTTGTCGCTCATTTGTTACTCCCACTCAAAACAGCTATCTAAGTTCTCTAGGCAAAAAACATTCTCCCTGCAATAGTCACACCACTCAAGCTAGGAGTGTACCTACTCCTCTTGTTGCGTAGTGATTATACATTTTCGTGGTCACCCTGTATTTGCTAGTTCGAATTTCTCAGGCAGCCGAACAGCTTCAACACAGTGCCGCTTTTGAGCATCAGAAGAACCACCGGAATACACTTTGAAGGTGATGGATTTGCGGCCTTCTTCGTGGCCGACAACCTGTGAGATAGTGCTTTCCGGTTGTCCCGCTCTTTCTGCTTCTGTGACAAACCAGCGGCGGAAGGAATGGAAATTAACAAGGCTTCTGCGTCTGCCTTCACGTTTATCATCAACGCCCAGCTTTTCGCGGTAGTTTGCAAAGCGTTTGCCGAATGTATCGCTAGCATCCCGTTCCTTGGCCAACTCGTGGAATAGCCAGTCCTGTGGCTTCTTGCCGTATGTTCTGCGGCGCACGATCTCAATCAAATCAGGATGGATAGGAACTTTACGTGCTGCGGCGCTGGTCTTTCCCTGCTGGATATTGAAGAAGCCAATGTCGTTTTCATCCAGTAGGCACTCTTCAACCCACAGAGTTATGATCTCGGCTAATCGCATTCCCGACAAGGCTGATATACGTATGGCATCGGCAATCTGCTGCTGGAAGTCCTTACGCATACCCTTTGGATAATTCGAATACAGAAGGGTGCTGATTTCCTGTTCAGTGAAGGGGCGTTCAGTAACATCACTACCACGCTCAACTCGCCGTTTCCTGTTGTGTATGGTCTGGTTTTCCCACGGGTTTTCACCATGAACATGACCACGCATTATCAGGTAATCCCAATATAGCTTTACACTACCGAGATGCTTTTTGGCCGTGGCGGGGTGAAGGGAGGAAATGCACTCTGTGTAATAACGTCCAGCGGTTGCACGGTCTATTTGCAGAAGTGACAGCCCTTGTTTCTCAGACCAGCGAGAGACCAGCTTAACCAGATTACGGCGCTCATTGGTGGTCTTGGCAGCTAATTCAGCTTCTTTCAGATAGGTTTCTAAGTGATGGTCGACACTCACTTTACCCTGAACAAGGTTCATAAAACGATGAGCGTTCTTAGCTCCGTGTTCGGATGCTATGGCTTCCGTTGTCTCATTGATGAAATCGTGCGGTGAAACAACGTCCTCGTCGTCCAGTGTCTTTTCGTCCACGCCTAGCACTTGTGCAGCCCATGCGTGAGGGTTTCGTGTAGCTGCTTCAATCTCGGCTCGCCAAGACTCAGCCATGACAGCAATCGGGTCACTACTGCCGGACGTTAGAGTGCCCTTGTGGGCTTGCTCAAATAGCTGGTCAGTTTGATTGATAAGCTCATCACGGCGCTTAATCGCTTCCCGCAAGTCGCTCGTCTCAAGGTTCACGAGGTAGGCGGTCTTGTTATCAAAGCTCACCCGCAAAGCCTGCGGTATATCGCGTTTGAACCAGTATTTCAGCCCACGCATATTCAGGTATTTTCGAGAGGATTTTGCCAATTTCGACCAACCGTTCAGACCAAGTTTGAGGTCGAATTAGCATGTAATATCAATAACTTCAATAGGTTGTGACTGGCCTGTGTAGTGCCCGCTTGGCTCCACCAAAAATCACAAGAAATTTTATATATTGAAATCAATGTTTTGAAAAAGACATTCTGATCGTTTTTTTTTATTGCGACCAATGAAACCGCCAGATAGCTATCTTTGTAATATGCAGTGACTGGTCGCAGTGAAATGAAAGTCTTCTGATGAAGATAAGGCTTTATCAGAAGTTTAGATTCTTAGAGATCTGCCATTCATTGTCAGCATTCAGTTCTACACGCTTGTTGCCCCGATAGAAGATCGGGTTTCCGGTTTTTTTATCCATGGAGAAACGGGTAGGAGCCAGTCTGTCTTCCTCGTAGCCGGTTGTTGCCAGAGCTAGTGCTTCTTTGAATTTACCGTCTTTGCACAGGGTCTTAAAAAGGCTCAAATTCATGGTGGTACTTTCAATCATCTTTATTGCTCAGGCCTGCTTGTAGGAACTTCTTGCGCATTAAGCTATGCCTTAGAGCCACTTTAAAATTAGAGCATAATTTCACCTTAGACTGATCCAAGCTTAAGGGATTAGGCTCTTGGCACGGTTAATACAGCATAGTGGCAAAATAGGTGGTATGTTTTCAGGCGAACAGATCTCATGCAGAACGGGATACGTTATGAAAAAGAAGCTTGTGGTTATTGGTGCGGGTTTTGCCGGCTTACAGGTTGTACATGGTCTGAAAAAGACCGGTCTGGACATCACTTTAGTGGATCGCCGTAACCACCATCTGTTTCAGCCTTTATTATATCAGGTGGCTACCACAGTCCTTGCGACATCGGAGATTGCATGGCCGATCCGCCATCTTTTTCGCGATCGTTCCGAAGTGACGACTTTGCTTGATGAGGTTGTCGGGATTGACCGTGATCGCAAAATTGTGCGTCTGCGTAACAGTGCCGAACTGCCCTATGATATCCTGGTTCTGGCTACAGGCGCACGCCACGCTTATTTTGGTAAGGATAAGTGGGAGGATTTTGCACCCGGCTTGAAAACGCTGGAGGATGCAACCACAATTCGCAGGCGTATGCTGCTAGCCTTTGAACAGGCCGAGCTGGAAACCGATCCGGCTAAACGTGAGGCATTACTGACATTCGCGGTGATTGGTGCGGGACCGACAGGTGTGGAAATGGCCGGTATGATTGCCGAGCTTGCCCATCATACATTGCCGCGCGAGTTTCGCCGGATTGATACACGTCAGGCTAAAGTCTTGCTGGTGGAGGCAGGCGGGCGGGTATTGCCGAGTTTCAGTGAGAGCCTGTCTGACTATGTGAAAACCTCTCTGACAAAGCTCGGTGTGACCGTGCGTACCGGTGTGCCGGTAACAGCCTGCGATGAAAACGGTATAACAATCGGAGAAGAGCCGATTGCCTGCCGGACGATCATCTGGGCGGCGGGTGTGCAGGCATCACCTGCTGCCCAATGGCTGGGAGCAGAGGCGGATCGGGCGGGCAGGGTGGTCGTTACCAAAGATTTGCGGCTTGCGGATGATCCGTCGGTTTTCGTGATTGGTGACACAGCATCGGTGAAATGGGGCGAGGATAAATCCGTGCCAGGTATTGCGCCTGCGGCCAAGCAGCAGGGGAGCTTTGTTGCAAAATGCATCCGTGCTTTATTGAAAGGCACAATGCCGCCTGAAACTTTCAAATACCGGCATCAGGGCAATCTGGCGACAATCGGCCGTAAAGTTGCAGTGATTGAATTCGGTAATTTCAAGCTGAAAGGTATTCTGGCGTGGTGGATTTGGGGGCTTGCCCATATTTACTTCCTGATCGGAACACGGTCACGCCTTGCCGTCGCATGGAGCTGGCTGTGGATTTATCTGAGCGGATTGCAAAGTGCGCGTCTGATCACGCAAAAAGAAACGATGCGTGATCCTGAAGTTTGAAGGCATAAAAAATCCTGCCTCACACACATTTCCGGCAAAGGGGGGAAGTGGTTTTTCGCTATAGCATAAAAAAATCCCGCCATTTGGCGGGATTTTTTAATCAGGCAGCAATCTTGCGGCGGGTGAACGGGCCATGCGGAATTTCCGGTGGCGCAAAGCTTTCCGCAGAAGCGCGATCCCAGCGGCTGTACCAGTCAGACAGTTCTGCAATTTCAGAACCGGAAACCAGAAAGCCGTTTGGCAGATACGGATAGACTTCATTACCGTCGAGGAATTCATTGTCCTTTTGACGGAACATGAAGTGGTAAGGCATGAAATCGCGCGGGTCACTCAGACCGGCCGCACCGGCAAGCTCACCCAGAGCATGCATGGTATTGCGGTGGAAGCGTGCAACGCGGTGGCTCTTATCATCCACATCAATCGCGCGCTGACGCAGCGGATCCTGCGTGGCAATACCGACAGGGCAGGTATTGGTATGGCAGGACTGTGCCTGAATGCAGCCGACAGCAAACATGAAGCCGCGTGCCGAGTTACACCAGTCAGCGCCCAGAGCAAACGTACGGGCAATATCAAAGGCGGAAACAATCTTGCCTGCTGCACCGATTTTGACTTCATGACGGATACCGGCACCGCGCAGCGTGTTATGCACGAAGGTCAGGCCTTCAAGCATCGGCATACCAACGCGGTTGGCAAATTCCAGCGGAGCCGCACCGGTGCCGCCTTCTTTACCGTCAACGACGATAAAATCCGGATAAATGCCGGTTTTCAGCATGGCTTTGACCATCGACATGAATTCGCGGCGATGACCAATGCAGAGTTTGAAGCCGACAGGTTTGCCGCCGGAAAGCTCACGAAGCTGGCCGATAAATTCCATCATGCCGATCGGCGTGGAGAAAGTATTGTGTGCCGGTGGCGAAATACAGTCTTTGCCCATCGGGATGCCGCGTGCTTCGGCGATTTCCGGAGAGATTTTCTTGGCTGGCAACATACCGCCATGACCGGGTTTGGCACCCTGACTGATTTTCAGTTCAATCATTTTGACCTGAGGATCGGCAGCCTGAATGGCAAATTTTTCCGGTGAGAATGTACCGTCATCATTACGGCAACCGAAATAGCCGGATGCAACTTGATAAATCAGATCGCCGCCGCCTTCACGATGATAGCGGCTGATGCTGCCTTCACCGGTGTCATGGGCAAAATTGCCCATCTTCGCGCCTTTATTCAAAGACAGAATAGCATTGGCAGACAGTGCACCGAAGCTCATAGCCGAAATGTTATAAAGGCTGGCATCATAAGGCTGTTTACAGGCCGAGCCGCCGATACGGACACGGAAATCCGTATCCTTAATAACCATTGGCACCGCTGAGTGGGTCAGCCATGCATAGCCGGAGCTGTATACATTCTCAATTGTACCAAACGGGCGTTTGTCTTCCACACCTTTGGCGCGCTGATAGACAAGGCCGCGAATCTCTCTGCTGAAAGGTTCTTCATCGCGGTCGCCTTCAATAATATACTGGCGCAGTTCCGGACGGATACTTTCAAGGATAAAGCGCATATGGCCGATGATCGGGTAGTTGCGCAGGATCGCGTGTCTGGACTGGAAAATATCATAAACGCCAAGGCCGAGCAGGGCACTGGAAATCGCAGTTATGATAAGCAGCCATTCGCTGTAATAAACCGCTCCGAGAAACGAGGCGATTGTCAGAAGCGCAACACATGTGAAAACCGCATAACGCTGATAAGAGAGCATGAGTGTCACCATTTTTATATGAGCCGGAATGAGCCGCTTTTTGAAAAAGAGTCGCTTAACCGGTCGATTGGCGTCTCCTTAGCCCACCCGCCGCATGATTGCGAGGGGGATTCTTGTCTGACGTGATGCGTAAATAACGAAAAATATGCGCAATTAATCGTGAATTGGCCTGTGGGAGGGAGATTTTGCCTCGAAATGTCTTTCAAAGGGTATTTTTAGCTTTGCTTAAATGCCGCATGTTTCAATGAAGGGGCTTATCTGTCTGATGATGCCTGCTGTACCGGTGACAAGACGCGTAGAAATAATATTTCCTGATCGAAAAATGGCTGGTCATCTATGTAAAGTAATGAAAATAAACATAAGTTTATATCAGCTTTACGGAGTTTCGTTGTGTCGGTGATCGTAAATGCCTGATCACAAGTGCGATTTGGAAGGAACTTATTAACCTTCATTTTTTATTACTTTGTGGACAGAACTCAGTAGCGTATTTTTTGGTTTTTCATGTCCATGCGTATTCCACGATCCAATTTCTCCATAGCAACGTCTGACCGCTTTGCGGCTTCCGCTGACATGCGTGAACCGGTATCCCCGCCGCATGAAGTGCAGAGCTTTGAGCAGGTTGCTGCCGGCTCTTTTACATCTGAGACACAGTATCAGCCGGAAGAACAGGTTCTTGCAGGAACAGATTTTGCAGAAGCGGAGGTGCCTTCGCCTCTCAGCTATGCTCCGGCTGTTGTCACAGAAATTGTGCCTGCCACAGCTGCTGAAACTGTGACCTCAATCCCGACATACCCGCTTAGGAGTAAGCAGATGAGCAACAATTTTGCGGTTAAACATTGGATGGATCAGGATCGTGCCACTCCGGCTGAAGAGCAGACTGCCGTTGTGCAGCAGCCTGCGCCTGTTGCAGCACCACAAGCCGTTGCTGCGCCGCTTCATCCAAAACCTGCTAATCCGACCATGATTATGAACAGCCCGCATGTGGCCTATCAGGGACTTTCTGTACGTGAGCAATTCGGCTCCGACGAGAAAGTCTGGAAAAACGCTTTTGCGCTGGCTGAAAATGTCCGTTTTACCCGCACGCCTGAAAATGAATTGATGCGTCTGCGCGCCAAGCTGATTGAAGAATTCGGCGCGGAAGAAGAAACACTGCCGGTTGTTGCACATGAACAGGCCGTAGCGCCTGCGGCGCAGGCAGCACAGCCTGCTGTTGTCACTACTGCCGCTGCCACGCAGCCGGTGCGCACTGCGCCGGTATTGCGCGGCCCTTCCAGCATGATTGTTGCCGCACGTCTGCGCTTGCCGGTTGTGCCGGTCGCACCGCATGTTGAAGCGGTGGCACCTTTGGCTGGTGCAGTATCTTCACCGGTGGTTTCTGTTATTCCTGAAGCTGAAGTTGTGAATGCTGTAGTTTCTCATTTGCCGCAAATACCTGTAGTTGCGGAAGTGACTGCTGCTCCTGCTGTTGAAAGCGAGCAGAACGGTCTGCAGCTCAGCCATTTGTCTGATTTTGCATTCTGGGAATTTGCCGGTCTGCCGGACATTCTGCCAGCAGCAACGACACCGGTTGTCACTGTGGCAGAAGCGGTTGAAGTTGTTGCGCCTGTAGCGGCCATTGCGGTTGAAGAAACTGTTGCTGCACCGGTTACTGAGACAAAATCTATTCTGAGCATGTTCCGTGCTGTTGAGTTGCGCCCTGTTCAGGAAAAGACGGAAGAGGTTGTCGCAGCTGAACCTGTTGTCGTGGCTGAACCGCAAGTCAGCGTGCCAGCAGAAGCACCGGTAGAAATCGTAGCGCCTGTTGCTGAAACTGTTCAGGTTACAGAAAATATTGTTGCAGAGATTGCCCCTGTTGAAGCCGCACCTGCTGTTGCGCAAGTCAGCAATCCGTTTTTGCCGTCCTTCAGCTTTGGTCTGTCGTCAGGCTATCAGATGCCTGTCTATTCCATTGCCACACAGGCGCTGCATGTACCGTCATCTCTGAGCGAAGTTGCGGCTCCGGTTGAACAGGAACAAGAGCAGGCGCAGATTACTGTTCCTGAAGCCGGAATCGAGACAGCGCCTGAAGCTGTTGTTGAGCAGAGCGAACCGGTAGAAGACGTTGCGGACGTTGTTGCGGAACAGGTTGAAGAACCTGTCGGAAAAGCTGCGGTACCGGTAACATTTGCTGCTGCTCCGGCTGCGGCGCGTAATTCCTCATCTTCAATTAACTTGTCGATCTTCTCGCCGACTGCGATTGAAACCGGAACTGTAATGTCCGGTGAAGGCTATGAATATCCGCCACGCGCTTTGTTGCAGGAGCCGATCTATAAAGACGGTGCGATTATCTCGCAGGAAATGCTGGAGCGCAGCGCTGGTCTGCTGGAAAGCATTCTTGAAGATTTTGGTGTGCGCGGTGAGATTATCCATGTGCGTCCGGGACCTGTGGTCACCCTCTATGAATTTGAACCGGCACCGGGTGTGAAATCCTCCCGCGTGATTGGTTTGGCTGATGATATCGCCCGTTCTATGTCGGCATTGTCTGCCCGCGTTGCTGTTGTGCCAGGACGCAATGTGATCGGTATTGAATTGCCGAATTCGATCCGCGAAACAGTTTATTTCCGCGAACTGATTGAATCGCCTGCTTTCGAACGCACCAATTGTCGCTTAGCGCTCTGCCTTGGCAAAACCATCGGCGGTGAGCCGGTGATTGCCGAACTCGCGAAGATGCCGCATTTGCTGGTTGCCGGTACAACCGGTTCCGGTAAATCGGTTGCCATTAATACGATGATCCTGTCGCTGCTCTACCGTCTGAAGCCGGAAGAATGCCGCCTGATCATGATTGATCCGAAAATGCTGGAACTGTCGATTTATGACGGTATCCCGCATCTGCTCACCCCTGTCGTTACTGATCCGAAGAAAGCCGTTGTGGCGCTGAAATGGACCGTGCGCGAAATGGAAGAGCGCTATCGCAAGATGTCGCGTCTCGGTGTGCGTAATATTGACGGCTATAATGCCCGTGCTGCTGCTGCGCGTGAAAAAGGTGAGACTGTTACCTGTACGGTACAGGCCGGCTTTGATAAAGCGACCGGTGAGATCCTGTATGAAGAACAGGAAATGGATCTGACACCAATGCCTTACATCGTCGTTATCGTCGATGAAATGGCCGACCTGATGATGGTTGCCGGTAAGGAAATCGAAGGTGCGATCCAGCGTTTGGCGCAGATGGCACGTGCGGCCGGTATTCACCTGATCATGGCGACACAGCGACCAAGCGTTGATGTGATCACCGGTACAATTAAAGCGAACTTCCCGACCCGTATTTCCTTCCAGGTCACATCGAAGATCGACAGCCGCACTATTCTCGGTGAGCAGGGTGCAGAACAACTGCTTGGTCAGGGCGATATGCTGCATATGGCTGGTGGCGGCCGCATCGTCCGCGTCCATGGTCCTTTCGTCTCCGATGAAGAAGTGGAAAAGGTCGTTAATCATCTGAAAGAGCAGGGACGTCCGGATTATCTGGCCACTGTGACTGCTGATGAAGAAGAGACGGATGCCGTTGAGGATGACAGTGCTGTCTTTGACAAGAGCGATATGGGCTCCGAAGATGGTGATGATCTCTATGAGAAAGCCGTGAAGGTCGTGCTGCGTGATAAGAAATGCTCGACATCTTACATCCAGCGCCGTCTGTCGATCGGTTATAACCGTGCAGCTTCTCTGGTTGAACGCATGGAGCAGGAAGGCCTTGTCGGTGCTGCCAATCATGTTGGTAAGCGTGAAATTCTCGGTCAGAATGATGGCATGTAAAATATACAAGTGATTTGCATATCGCTGTAAAAAAGAATGTTTCAACTACCCGTCTGGTTATAATCCGGCGGGTAGTTTTGTTTTATATTGAGAAAATTGCTCTATATTATTATTTTATAATTTTACGTGAAATATTATTATTGTTCAGAATTTTCATTTTGGCTCTATCTTATTGAAAAATGACAGCTATTTCCTGTTGTTAATTCGGGCATATTCATAGCATATTAACCATATGGGAGCATAAAGAGATGGAACACTCTGAAATGCGTGAGGTGGATTATGCAGCGTTACAGATTTGATCAGAAGGTAATCGTTGTCGAGGCGATTGTGGAAATGATTAAGCGCGGTGTGCCTGCCAGTGAGATGGATATCTATCTCAGCCGTATGGGGCCTGTGGATCTGGATATGCTGCAGCAATGTATGGATGAGGTCTATGCTTATATTGCGCATGAGGATGCGCGGCAGCAGGGCGGTTATCAGGAGCGCGCAGTCGCTTAAATTAGAACTGGTTTTGAGTATTTATATTTTGAAAGACTGATTCACGAAAATATCGTATATCTGTCATGTTCTTGAAATACTTGCTCTCTATACATATATCGAATTTAAGAAATTCGTCTGATTTTTGACCACGGATGTACTGGCAATAATTGAGATGTTTAATGGAAGGTCGGGATATCCCGGCCTTTTTCATTTTGTATATTTTCATTTCTTGTAATTTTATTTTTGTCCGCTTTGTTGTAGAAAGTGATTTCGCAGCGGCTCGGTCTGAAAAACTTGACTAGAATGTATAGTTTTACGCGCGTCACGCGAAAACGTGACCGAGATTCATCTTGCTGTTCGATGGATTCATGCTTATAGAAGCCGCAAAAGTCTCTGGATGGCAGACTGAATCGGCGTGATGCGGCGGCTTTCTTGCAGATGTTTTGTATCGGGACGGTCAATACCTACAGGCTGGCTCGTCTGATACGGAACGGTTTTCATATTCGATGAATAGCTGTTCCTGCAGAGTTTCTGAAATGTTGTATAACGGCTTCCGGTGTTGAAATACGGGGCTTTTTTGCCTATGAATTTCAGGATTTACCGAAACTACTGTATATTCTTCTTGTTCTGAAATGGTTTCAGATCAGAAATAATACAGCATTTCAAAGCAGTTAAGGTGCCTTTGTATTTTATGGATACATAAAATACCTTGGTGAATGTTGATATGTGGCCTGCCCCGGGCGCATTCAAGACGGAAAATTTAAATGAAACACAGATTATTCCGCTCAGTAGGCATTGGTGCGGTTCTGATGCTGACGGCAATTCTGGCAGGGTGTCAGCAGGTTGTTTTGTTTCCTAAAGGCGAAGTTGGCATTAAGGAACGTGACCTGATTATTTTTGCGACTGTCATCATGTCGCTGATTGTTGTGCCGGTAATTATTGCGACACTCTATTTCGCGAATAAATATCGTGCCAACAAGGATAATGAATATCTGCCTGACTGGCATCACTCCAACAAGATTGAAGCCTTTGTCTGGGTAATTCCGTGCATCGTCATTCTCATTCTTGGTTATGTGACCTGGGTTAAGACACACGAACTGGATCCTTACCGTCCGCTGGAGCATGCGGCCAAGCCGGTTCAGGTTGAAGTCGTGGCAATGAACTGGAAATGGCTGTTCATCTATCCGGAGCAGGGCATTGCCTCGGTCAATGAACTGGTTGTACCGGTAGACCGTCCGCTGAACTTCCGCATCACCTCCGGCCACATTATGAACTCCTTCTTCATTCCGGCTTTGGGTGGTCAGGTATATGCAATGCCTGGCATGCAGACCAAACTCCACCTTATCGGCAATGAAACCGGTACCTATGCAGGTATTTCCGCGAACTATAGCGGTGATGGTTTCGCTCAGATGCGCTTTACAACGCATGTGAAGACAGAAGGTGACTTTGAGAAGTGGGTTTCTGAAGTTCGTACCTCTGACAAAGTGCTGAACCGTGCAGGCTATATCGAGCTGGATCAGCCGACAGAGAAACACCCGGTTACACATTATGCATCAACAGAGCCAGGTCTGTTCAGCGCCATTATCGGTCGCTGCGTAGATGGCAAGACACCTTGTGTCAGCCATGGTGGCGGCAGCGTTCAGAAGCTTTCGCCATTCATCACCTCTTCTGTGAAAAAAGAATCGCCTGCGGAACCTGCGTCTAACTGACGGGATTTCGTGACTTTAGGCAGGCAGACCACTGGCTTTGATAGCCAATGGTCTTGCCATTAAAAGTGTAGAGAAATGTTCGGAAAACTTACCCTAGCGGATATTCCATTTCACGAACCGATTGTGATGGTCACTTTGGCCGCAGTCGGTCTCGGTGGTCTGTCTCTGTTCGCTGCCATTACCTATTTTGGTAAATGGGGCATTTTGTGGAGAGACTGGCTCACCACTGTCGATCACAAGCGCGTTGGTATCATGTATATCATTCTGGCGCTTGTTATGCTGTTCCGCGGCTTCTCCGATGCCATTATGATGCGTGCGCAGCAGGCAATGGCCTCCGGCGCGAATGAAGGCTTCCTGCCTCCGCATCACTATGACCAGATCTTCACTGCTCATGGCGTGATCATGATCTTCTTCGTAGCGATGCCGTTCATCGTTGGTTTGATGAACTTTGCGGTGCCGCTTCAGATCGGTGCGCGCGACGTTGCATTCCCTTACCTGAACAGCCTTAGCTTCTGGTTGACAGTTGCCGGTGCTATTCTGATCAATATTTCACTTGGTGTCGGTGAGTTTGCACGTACCGGTTGGTTGGCCTATCCGCCGCTGTCTGGTCTGGAATACAGCCCTGGCGTCGGTGTTGATTATTATCTCTGGGCCTTGCAGATCTCCGGTATGGGTACATTGCTCTCCGGTGTGAACCTGATTGCAACCATCATCAAAATGCGTGCCCCTGGCATGACCATGATGCAGATCCCGGTTTTCACATGGACTTCTCTGTGTGCGAACATTCTGATCGTTGCAGCCTTCCCGATCCTGACCGTAACTCTGTCGCTCCTGCAGCTTGACCGCTATCTTGGTATGCATTTCTTCACCAATGATTTCGGCGGCAATCCGATGATGTATATCAACCTCATCTGGATCTGGGGTCACCCGGAAGTTTATATTCTGGTTCTGCCTTGCTTTGGTGTGTTCTCGGAAGTTATTGCGACTTTCTCGGCAAAGCGTCTGTTCGGTTACACCTCAATGGTCTATGCGACTGTTGCCATTACCGTTCTGGCCTTCCTCGTCTGGGCTCACCACTTCTTCACTATGGGCGGTGGCGCCTCTGTTAACGCCTTCTTCGGCGTGGCGACGATGATTATTTCGATCCCGACAGGGGCGAAAGTCTTCAACTGGCTGTTCACAATGTATAAAGGCCGCGTGCGTATGGAAACGCCGGTTCTGTGGACTGTCGGCTTCATGTGTACATTTGTTGTCGGTGGTATGACCGGTGTTATGCTTGCAATTCCGCCTGCGGATTTCGTACTGCACAACTCCGTGTTCCTGATTGCGCACTTCCATAACGTGATTATCTCCGGTGTTCTGTTCGGTTGTTTTGCCGGCTTCATCTACTGGTTCCCGAAAGCATTCGGTTTCCGTCTGGATGAAACATGGGGTAAACGTGCATTCTGGTGCTGGCTGACTGGTTTCATTCTTGCCTTCATGCCGCTCTATATCCTCGGCTTCATGGGTATGACCCGTCGTATCAACCACACTGAAAATCCGGAATGGCAAATCTACCTGATCGTTGCTGCGATCGGTGCTGCAATTATTCTGGTTGGTATTGTCTGTCAGATCATTCAGGTTCTGGTGTCTATCCGTAACCGTGAAGCTCTGCGCGATCACACCGGTGATCCGTGGGAAAACGGCCGTACACTGGAATGGTCGATTGCTTCTCCTGCTCCGTTCTACAACTTCTCTGAAACACCGCGTATTCAGGATGTTGATGCTTACTGGGATATGAAGAAGCGTGGCGTGAAGCGTAAAACCGACAAGTTCAAGCCAATTCATATGCCGCGTAATACCGGTACCGGCTTTATCATCGGTATGGTTTGTATCGTGCTTGGTTTCGCAGGTGTATGGCATATCTGGTGGCTGGCAATTGCTGCGGCTCTCGCCATTATTGCGATCAGCATCATCCATTCGTTCAACAATAACCGCGACTACTATGTCACTGCGGAAGAAGTGCAGCGTGTTGAAGATGAACATACGCTCAAGCTGCAGTCTTTAGGAGTTAAGCCATGAGCGCCGCTGTAACGCACGCTAATGATCATGCTCACGGGCATGACGATGATCACGAGCACCACGATACCCGCGGTACTACGCTGATCGGCTTCTGGATCTACCTGATGAGTGACTGTGTCATCTTCTCGGGTCTGTTCGCTACTTTCGCTGTTCTCTCGCGTTCATACGCGGGAGGACCGACCGGCTGGGAATTGTTTGATCTGGAATTCGTCGCCGTTGAAACAGCTCTGCTGCTGTTCTCCAGCCTGACCTATGGTCTGGCGATGATTGCAATGTCACGTAAAAAACAAACCGCTATGCTTAGCTGGATTGGCGTAACATTCCTGCTCGGAGCTACCTTCCTTGCGATGGAAATCTATGAATTCCATCACCTGATCGAAATTGGTGCAGGCCCTGGCCGCTCGGCGTTCCTGTCAGCCTTCTTCGTGCTGGTTGGTACACACGGTCTGCATATTCTGTTTGGTCTGATCTGGATTCTGGTGCTGGTTGCACAGGTTCTGAGTTCCGGTCTGACTGAAGCCAATCAGACCCGTCTGATGTGCCTCAGCCTGTTCTGGCACTTCCTTGATGTTGTCTGGATCGGTGTATTCTCGATTGTTTATCTGATGGGAGTTCAGGCATGAGTTCCGCACGTAAAACTGAAGCATCAGCCAGCGAAACCAAGAACTATGTGATTGGTTTTATTCTGGCGGTTATCCTGACAGCTGTGCCGTTCGGCGTGGTTATGGGGCAGTATTTCGACACCACCACAACCGTGGCCATTATCATGGTATTCGGTGCGGTGCAGATGGTTGTTCATCTGATTTACTTCCTGCACATGGATTCCAAATCCGAAGGCGGTTGGACATTGCTGGCTCTGCTCTTCACTGTCATGATTTTGGCAATTGTTCTGATCGGTTCGCTCTGGATTATGAACCATCTGGCCATCAACATGATGGAAGTCAGCCCTGAGGCTGCACGGGCACTGCCATAAGCAGCAGCAGGAGTTTGATTAACTCCTCTGCAGGCCAAAAATAATGAACGGCGTTGCGTAAGCAGCGCCGTTTTTTTGTTCTGCGATATATTATTTGTTCAGAACAATCCGCGCTGCGTGTATATTGATTTTACGGAGGTTTTTTCCGTGTTTTTTAATAATCAATTTTCTTTTTTATTTATTATTTTGGTGGCTCCAATGAAACTTATTCATTTTGATAAATGGCGTATAAAGCTAATATTTTTAGCAGGCATACCGGTGATGCTTTTGGGCGCAGGAGCGCTTGCAGCGCAAGCACAATCTGCAATTACTTCTGAGGCGGTGAATTTACGATACGGGCCTGGGGCTCATTATTTACGGATCACTACACTGCCGCGAAGTGCATCAGTTCATATTGATTATTGCCGCACTGGCTGGTGCCAGATCAGAACGAGCTGGGGAATTGGCTGGGTCAACAGCCGTTACTTGCTGCAAACGTCTCAGTTCGCAGCTAAAGAGACGCGTGATGATCTGGCGCAACCGGTTACTCCGGAAGTGCAAGACAGCTCACAGAACACTAATAACGAGATATTTTATGACCGTTATTATCACTCTTATTACCGGCTATATGATGGCTACTGGTATTATCTGGGGCGCAGACAGGGATATCGACCGGATTACTGGTTTTATGATCCCTATTATAAATGGCGCAAATAGCATGTGATATCCGACGAATCCCTGTAGCGAAACGTGATTCCGCTGCAGGGATTTTTGTGTATTTGAGCATTTATCTTAACGAATGCACGGAAGCGGTACCCGCGGTTTTTAACAATTATTAAAATCGTGTTTCAGAGCCTGAAGCATGGGGTTTATGGGTGATCTTGGGAGTTGTGATCAAGAATATTATTTATTTTCAATGTGTTGAAGGTATTTTAGGGGGAGGTATATGCCCATTCTAGTTCATTAATATTAGATATTTTTATCCTGCTCTTTGCCAATAGCCACAAATTTAGTTTTCTTTTAGGTAAAGAAAATTTCAAGTTAAGTTTTTATTAAGTATAAATCTTAAAAAAACAGTGTGAGCTTTCGGGTAATAGTCTTGGACAGAGTGACTGTGAGTCATTGCCCGAAGGGTGGAGCGGGCGAGTTGTGGAATATGCGTATTGACCCATTTATGCGGGATGATATGCAGGTAAGTAGATTAAGGAGAGCTCCAATCCGTAAAGTCAGCACCCTCCTGCTGTTCACTGCGCTGCTGCCGGTTATGGCGGCAACGCCTGCGCATGCTTTTGAGCTCTTTGGAATTAAACTTTGGGGCAAGGACAAGGCTGATGAAGCCGATGACGTCATTGCCGAACCTAAGCGTTATAAAGTGGAAGTCACGTCGAGCGGTAACCGTACCAATAAAGACGGTAAAGCTGCTGATGTTGATGATCTGATTAAAGGTGCCTCGCGGCTTGTTGCCGATGAGGAGAAAGCAGCGTCGGGCTCCGGCGGACTGCTTGCCAAAGCACGCGGGGATTACCGGCGTTTGCTGATGGCACTTTATGGCGAAGGCCGTTATGGCGGCACGATCAGCATTAAGGTTGATGGTCAGGAAGTGGCAGATCTGCCAGCTGATACACAATTGCCTGATACGTCGAATATTGTCATCAATGTTGATCCGGGTCCGCAGTTCCTGTTTGCCCGTGCCAGTATTACCGAGCTTGCACCGCCTGTTGAGGAGCGTCGCAATAAGTTGCAGACGCCTGAAGAGGCCGGTTTTAAAAGCGGTGAGCTTGCCAAATCCGGTGTGATCCTGAAAGCGGAACGTCTTGCTGTCGAAGCATGGCGCCGTCAGGGTTATGCCAAAGCTAAAATTGCCAATGAGAATGTTGTTGCTGATCATGCCGGTAATGTGGTGGACGCCGATATTACTGTCGAACCGGGACAGTTGGCACATTACGGCCCGCTGACAGTGCAGGGCACTGCCCGTATGGATCCGGAATTTGTGGCCTATATGGCAGATCTCAAGCCGGGTGAGCGTTATAATCCTGCTGATCTGGAGCGCACCCGCCGCCGCCTTGCCCGTATGGATGTTTTCCGCTCCACTACGATTCAGGAAGCGCAGGAGATTAACCGCGACGGTTCTCTGCCGCTGGATCTGATTGTGCAGGAGCGTAAACCACGCCGTTTTGGTGTGGGTGCGAATTATTCGACGCTGGATGGTGCAGGGGTTGAAGCCTTCTGGATGCATCGCAACCTGTTCGGTAAAGCAGAGCGTCTGCGCTTTGATGCCAAGGTCAGCGGTATCGGCGGTTCGCAGGACAGCTCGTTTGATCCGAAGAACTTTACCTATGTGCTGGGTACAACATTTACCAAGCCTGGCGTGTTCACACCGGATACGGATTTTGTGTCCTCGCTCACCGGTAAGCGCGAAGTGCTGGATAATTATACCGAAACATCGGTCAATGGTCAGGCCGGTTTCACGCATATCTTTGATGAATATATGAGCGGACGTCTGTTTGCGAATGTATCGCATGCACGCTTCGACGATGATTATTACGGTAAACGTGACTTCTTCACCGTGGGCATGCTCGGTGGTATCCTGCTGGATAAGCGCGATAATCCGACCAATGCGACATCAGGCTATTATGCGGATGGTGTGATCGAACCATTCTATGAAATTAAGAATGGCAGCTTCTCGACCAAATTTACCGCAGAAGGCCGTGGTTATTACGGCTTTGGTGCTGATAACCGTGTCGTACTTGCAGGTCGTCTGAAAGTCGGCTCGATTGTCGGCGCGGATATGAAAGATCTGCCGCCGGATAAAGTCTTCTTCGCCGGTGGCGGCGGCTCGGTTCGTGGTTATGCCTATCGCAGTATCGGCGTTAAAAAGCCGGGCGATGTGGTAATTGGCGGTCGCTCGCTGGTGGAAATGTCGGGTGAGGTACGCACCAAGGTCACCGATAGTATCGGCGTGGTCGGATTTGTTGACGGAGGATATGTCGGGGAAGAAACTTATCCTGACTTTGCGGAAAATCTGCGTTTGGGGGCAGGTGCGGGCTTGCGTTATGATACCAGTCTCGGACCAATCCGTTTCGATGTTGCCGTGCCGCTTAACCGTAGCAAAGGTGACTCAAGTTTTGCATTCTATGTCGGCATAGGACAGGCGTTTTGAACCGTTTTCTCGCTTTCGTAGCCACTTTCTTCATCATTCTGCCGCTCGGTATTTATATCGGGGCATCGCTGTTGCCGCAGGGTACGGCGGGTGTCACGACGCCTGCAACCAGCCAGAACAATCCGCCTGTGCCCAGCTCGGCTGATGGTCAGGTCGCGCAGACGGATAATCCTGTCTCGGCGCAGGAAGCTGAGGAAGAAAAGTCCTATTTCCTGTCTTTCGTAGAAGAGAAGCTTTCCGGTCCGAACCGTAAGATCAGCATTTCCGGCATTGAAGGTGTTTTGTCTTCGGAAGCCAAGGTCGGCTCGATCACTGTTGCTGACCGTGAAGGCGTCTGGCTGCGTATTAAAGATGCGCAACTGGTCTGGAGCCGTTTGGCATTGCTGCGTGGCCGTCTGAGCGTGGACACGCTGTCGGCAAAACAGGTTGAACTGATCCGCACACCGCTGCCGGATGAAAGCCTGCCGACGCCGGAAGCGGGCGGTTTTGCTTTGCCGGAACTGCCGCTGGCCGTATTGCTGGGCGAGCTGAATATTGAACGCCTGAAATTCGGACAGCCGGTCTTTGGCCTTGAATCCGAAGTCGCACTCAAAGGCAATCTGACCCTTCAGGATGGTTCCCTGCAGTCGCTGTTTGATATGAACCGCCTCGATGGTCCGGGCGGAACGATCAAGCTGAAAGCCGATTACGCCAATGCCGATCAGAAGCTTGATCTGGATGTGCGCCTAAGTGAACCGGCTAATGGTATTGCTGCAAACCTGTTGAATATCGAAGGTAAGCCGCCGGTTGAACTGGCTCTGAGCGGTGCAGGTAAGCTGGATGATCTGAAAATTGATCTGAAACTGGATGCCGACAGCCAGCGTATTCTGACTGGTCTTTTGACCCTGAACCGTGATGCCAATGGTGCGATTTCGGGACGGGTGTTTAATGCGGATGTTAAAGGCCCTATTGCAGTCCTTATTCCGGAAAAATTCCGCGATTTCTTTGGCGCAACATCAAGTCTTGCTGCCAATGGTCTGATTAAAGACAGCGGCGGTTTCCGTCTGGATAATTTCAGCCTTTCTAATGCCGCGTTGCAGGTTAAGGCCAAGGCTGAAACAGCCACTGACGGCTTCCTGACACGTCTTAATCTGGATGCGCTGATTGCCGATCAGGAAAAAGGCCGTGTGTTGCTGCCGGTCAGCGGTGGCGAAACATCGCTGGCATCTGCCCGCCTGACACTGGATTACGGTGACCGTCAAAGCAGTGACTGGACAGGTAAGCTGCTGGTTGAAGGTCTGCAGGCCGGAGATTTCTCCGCACAGCAGACTGTGCTGGATATGGGCGGTGCTGCAGAAAATCTGCAGGATGCCCAGAACCGCCATGTCGGTTTCAATATTACCGGTAATGTAACCGGCATCAGCGCCAAGCAACCTGATATTGCACAAGCACTGGGCGACCGTTTTGATCTGGCTGTTCTTGGAGCATGGCGTGCGGGCACACCGGTACAGCTTGAGAAAGTACAGCTCACCGGTAATGGTTTGAGTGCGGCACTCAAGGGTACAATCGACAAGTTTATCTATGCCGGTGATATCGCGTTGCAAGCCGATAGTCTGATGCCGTTTTCGGCGCTGGCTGGCCGTTCGCTTGCCGGCAGCATTGATCTGAAGGCCAATGGTACAGTCGCGATGCTGACCGGTGGTTTTGACCTGACGCTTGACGGTACTGCTGAAAATATCAAGACCGGTGAAGATATTGCTGATCGCATTATCAATGGCCGTTCTACACTGAGCGGTGGTCTGGCGCGATCTGAAAGTGGTTTCTCCGCCCGTCAGTTCCGTCTTGGTAATGATGCTAATGCGATTACGGCCAATGGTACGTTCTCCAGTAAAACGGCCGATTTTGATCTCGGCGTTGATCTGGGCGATATTGCTGACCTGTCAAATAAAGCATCAGGCCCGTTGTCGCTGAAAGCCAGTGCCCGTGGTACGGACAGCCGTATTGCTCTGGCCGCACGTGCGAATGTGCCTTCCGGTTTGCTGGAAGGGCGTAAGCTCAATGACGGTGTTCTGGATTTCAATGCATTGCTTGATGGCTCCGATCCGAAACTGGCACCCTCTCTGAATGGTAATTTCAGCGGCAGCGCCTTCCTTGGTGGCGAAAAGCTGGATCTGGCCGGTACTGTCGGGCTGGATGAGCAGGGTAAGCGCCTGAGTGATCTGAGCTTTGTTGCCGGTGGTATGCGCGTCAGCGGTGATCTGAATGTCGGTGACAAAAACCGTATTGCCGGTCGTCTGAAAGTGGATGCACCGGATGTATCAACTGCGGCGGCTCTTTTCCTTGCCAAAGCAAGCGGCAGTATCAATGCTGATATTGACCTGTCCTATGAGGGCGAGCGTCAGAACGCCGTTGTCAAAGCTGATATCCGCAATCTTAAAGTTGAAGACAATGTCATTGGTCAGGCTGCGATTGATGCAACACTTGCAGACTTGTTCAATGTGCCGGTTGTTGATGGTGTGGTCAAAGCCCAGACAATCCGTGCGGGTAGTTTTGAGATCAATACGGTTGATCTCACAGCACAGGCCAATGGCAGCAAAACTGTCTTTCAGGCTGCAACAGACCTGAAAATCGGTACCAAAGTTAAAGTTGATGGCGCACTGGAGCCGCAAAACGGCGGATTGCTGCTGTCACTCAACGATGCCGAACTACGTCAGGGATCGATGCTGACCAAGCTGGCACAGCCTGCCTCTGTGGGGCTGAAAGGCAGTGATGTCAGCTTCAATAATATTATCATGCAGGTTGGTAGCGGTCGTCTCAGCCTCGATGGTGCTTTGGCTGATCGTTTCAATCTGGATGTGAAACTGGATAATCTGCCTTTGAACGTGGCAAACAGCATCCAGCCGGAATTGGGACTGGGCGGTGTGATCAATGGTCATGCCAAGGTAACCGGTTCACGGGCGCAACCGGATGTCAATTTTGACGTTACGGCACGTGATGTGATTGCCCGTCAGACCCGCGAGCTTGGCATTGGCGCCTTGAATGCAACGGCCAAAGGTACATCCAGCCAGAACCGTCTGAAAGTGGACAGCCGGATTACCGGTGGTAATGGTCTGGATACGCGGATTAATGGTTTTGTGCCGCTGGGCACAGACAAATCCGCCGGTGCGCTGGATGTGAATGTTGAACTGGCCAATCTGCCACTGGCCTTGCTTAATGGCGCAGTTAAAGGTCAAAATCTCGGCGGTAACGTCACCGGTACTGCAAAAGTTACCGGCGCTCTGACCAATCCGTCTGCAGAATTTAATCTGAACGGTCGTTCACTGAGCGCAAAACCACTGGCTGAAAGCGGTCTTGCACCGCTGAACCTGAAAGCCGCAGGCCGTTATGGCGATAAAATCGTCAATATCAGCTCGCTGGCGATTGACGGTCCGCAGAATCTGAGCGTGACAGCGCAGGGGCGTATACCTCTGGCTGGCAGCGGTCTGGGTATTGATGTGACCGGTCAGATTCCGCTGGCGCTTGCCAATCGTTTTCTGGCGGATCGCGGTGCGCAGGCAAGCGGTACGCTGGCTCTGACCGCCAATGTCAGCGGCGCTTTTGATAATCCGCAAATCCGCGGCATGTTCTCGACAAGCGGCGCACAGATGGTTGATCCGGAAACGAATGTCCGCCTCAACAACATCACCATCAATGGCAGCATGGAAGGCCAGACAATCCGTCTGCGCAATGCCAGTGCTGCGCTGTCCACTGGTGGTTCAATCAGTGCTGACGGTACTGTGTCGATCAATGTTGCACAGAATATGCCAGCCGATCTGCGGATCAATTTCAACAAGGCGCGTTATGCGGATGGTTCCATGGTGGTCGCAACCATCAATGGCGGTCTGACAATTACCGGCGGCTTGCTGCGTGATCCTTTGATTGCCGGTAAGATCGATATCGACCGTGCTGAAATCACTGTACCGGAAAGTCTGGGCGGTGGCGGTGCCAATATCGATGTGCGCCATAGCAATACACCGGCATCCGTGCTGATGACATTGCAGCGCGCCAAGGTTGAAAGCCGATCCAAGGGGGCGGCACCGGTTCCGACATCCCGTCCGACAGTGCCACAGCTGGATATCCGTGTGGTCGCGCCAAATCAGATTTTCGTACGTGGTCGCGGGCTGGATACAGAACTGGGCGGCGCGGTACGTCTGACCGGTCCGGTTACTAATGTGAAGCCGGTTGGCGGTTTTGAACTGCTGCGTGGTCGTCTGGATATTCTGACACAGCGTGTTACTTTTGATGAAGGTCGCGTCACGCTGATCGGCGATATGAACCCGCAGCTGTACTTCGTTGCCCGTACTGACGGCGGCGATATTACAGTGCTGGTGACTGTACAGGGTACGGTTGATAATCCGGACATCAAGTTCTCATCCGAGCCGGAACTGCCGCAGGATGAAGTTCTTGCCCGCCTGATCTTCAAACGCTCGATGTCCGAACTGTCAGCATTCCAGATTGCACAGCTTGCGGCTGCAGCTGCCGAGCTTGCAGGTGGTAAAAATGCCAATCTGCTCGGCGCTCTGCGTCAGGGCGTTGGCCTTGATGATCTGGATGTGGTGACCGACAGCAAGGGGAATGCCGCAGTGCGTGCCGGTAGTTATATCCGTGATAATATTTATCTCGGGGTTGAGGCCAGCGGTGTAGACGGTACCAAAGGAACTATCAATCTGGATATTACCCGTAATCTGAAGGCTAAAGGTTCTGTCAGCAGTACAGGTGATTCCGGTATGGGTGTGTTCTACGAAAAAGACTATTAAGAGACGGTACAGACTGAATATCGGGCTGTGCTCACTTTCAGCAAACAGAGAATCCAGTGCTGCAAAGCACCGGCTTTTTTTGTATTATAGTAAACCAACGGCATGCGGGATTAATGGAATCTCAACCATGCGGGCGCACAATCTCGACCTCAAACAAATTTAAGGTCGCACTGAGCATGACTAAGCAGAGTGATAGGTTGAACCGTCGCATTTTTCTGACCGGTATTGGTGCTTTTGGTCTGGCGGGCTGTTCTCAGTCTCTGGATATGTCGGCATTTCAGCCGGATATTGACATGTCCTCAACCGGCAGCGTCATGCGCCCGCAAATCAGCGTTGATAAAGGTGTTACCAGCAATGAAGTGATGTATGCCGCTGTCAATGAGAACGGATACTCCCTGCCCGCTATTCCTTATGAGAAAGTACCGAAACAATTCCGTCGCCAGATCGTGCCGGATCCGACCGGTGAGGCACCGGGCACTATTGTTGTCCGGCTGAATGAGCGCTTCCTCTATCTGGTTCTGCCAGGTGGTGAGGCTATGCGTTATGGTATCGGTGTCGGGCGGGCGGGGTTTGAATGGTCAGGCCGTGCTAATGTGCAGTATAAAAAACAATGGCCGCGCTGGACACCGCCGCCGGAAATGATCAAGCGTCAGCCGGAGCTGGAAAAATACCGTAACGGGCAGGAGCCGGGGCCAAGCAATCCGCTCGGTGCGCGCGCTCTGTATATTTTCCGTGATGGTGTTGATACCGGCTACCGTATTCATGGCAATCCGGAATGGTGGTCAATCGGGCAGGCAATGTCGTCCGGCTGCGTACGCTTGATGAATCAGGACATTATTGATCTTTATAATCGCGTACAGGGTAAAGCTCCGATTGTGGTGCAGGCCTGATACTCTGTCTTACAGATAAAAAGACAAAAGCCGCGCTTTTCAACGCGGCTTTTTTGTTGTCTTGGGAGGACAGCAAAGAAGTAAAAAATATAGCATTTCCAGCAAAAGTG
>UCCC01000016.1:0-138770 GCA_900470735.1 Hyphomicrobiales bacterium
AAATCCTGCCCCCGCAACCACTGATAACGACAATCCCGTAGCCGCCGCTGCGGGTTTTGTCGTTTTACCAATCTTACCAATGGCTTGATGCTCCGTCCATTCAAGAATTGTACCCAATTCTCCATGTAGCGTGGCAATAACCTGACCGCGGTTTGCGCCAGGTTTGAGAACTATCTTCTCGATGATATGACGCAATTGTTGTGTTGCTGCCTGTCGCTCAGATGGGGTAGTCAGTGCCTTTGTCACAGATACTATCTTGTGTGAATAAACGTCGACTATATTATGTGAGATTACAGGCATATCAGATGGTATATTGGCGAGGAGGGCGTTTAGCTCTACCTTGCGCATTTCCAGCTGATCCATCTTCTCCTTCATGGAGGCGTGGTACATGCCGTCGGCAATCGCTTCGACAATCTGATTAATCTTTGCATTGATGATTTTTAATTCGACCTGCCAGTCATTTGCGTTAATACGATGTTCTTCATGCAAACGGCTGATCTCGGCATTGTAATTATCTAAGGCATCATTCACTAGCTCTGGCGACATTAAGCGCTCTTTTAGACCGATAAGAGCACGTGCTTCTAGTTCAGTGCGCGCAATTGTGCGGCTGTTAGAACAGTTTGCTTTGCTGATATGATTAGAACAAACGAAACGATCAGCGCCACGCAGCGAGGAGGGGCCGTGGCAAATACCGCAAGTGACGAGGCCAGACAGAAGTGATTTTGCCCTACGCGTTCCGTTCAACGGGTTCTTGTTATGATGGTTACGTATAGCTTCGGTAACATTAGCGTATTTTATCGCGATCTCTTTTTGTTGAGCGCGGACCGACTGCCAGAGCGCATCATCCACAATGCGTAGTTCTGGCACCTCTTTGATGATCCACTCAGATTCCGGGTTTAATCGTGATACGCGCCTTCCTGTGGCAGGGTCTGTTATAAATCGAGACCTATTCCAAATCAGACGCCCGATATAGGCTTCATTGTTAACGATCCCCGTGCCTCTTTTTACATGGCCACGGATGGTGGTGTCATTCCAAAGCTTGCCCTTTGGTCCAAGCACACCTTCCTCGTTCAAGGTTCGAGCGATCGTTCTTGGGCCAATGCCAGCCGCAAATTCTCGGAATATGCGACGAACGATATTGGCTTCGGTTTCATTGATCTCACGATCTCCTCGTATTGGATCACCGCGTGCATCAAGTTGTTTGATGACATTATAGCCATAGCACAGTCCGCCCCCGGACTTGCCCTGTTCAACCCGTCCACGCTGTCCTCGATGTGTTTTTTGTGCAAGATCTTTTAGCATCAATGCATTCATTGTGCCTTTGAGACCAACATGGAGTTCGTTGATCAGTCCCTCTGAGATTGTCACAATTTTAATGCCAAGAAAGTGTAACTGCTTATAAAGTGTTGCGACATCTGCCTGATCACGGCTGATACGATCGAGCGCTTCTGCCATGACAATATCAAACAATCCACTATGGGCGTCACGAAGTAATGCCTGAATGCCTGAACGTAATATTATGCTCGATCCTGATATGGCTGAATCGTTGTAGGTGGCAGCAATGTTCCAACCCTCCCGATGCGCCTGTTCTTCGCAAATCCGAAACTGGTCTTCAATGGATGCTTCTCGCTGATTATCAGACGAATAGCGTGCATAAATGACAATACGCTTCATTATTGGTATCCTTTAATAAATTGGTGATAAAAATTCTGACTGGCACAGTTGTCTACATAGAGACTGGATTAGTGCATCTGCTCTGAATTCATTGTCTCATGATCAGGCTGTCCAATGGATTTAACCTGTCTGTGGGATGCTTTGGTGGGGAAACGCCAAAGTATACATCAGCGCTCGAGATATTAATTCGACGAATATGGCTAAGTGGTTTTTTGCCATATCCAACCAAATGGTATTCTAGATACAAAAAATGCCGATCCGTATAAACGGATCGGCATTGGACTCTCAAGTTCAGAGTATGCATGCAAAGCTTGTTTAGGCTTTCTTACTATTATTGTTGTCATATTCTACGTATTGAAGCGTTGCTGCAATAGGGCCTGATATGCGGACTTCCATATGTCCACGCATTGGATGTGGATCAATTACAATCTTGTCTATCAGCGATCGGATGATCTCGCCGGCAACATGAATGATTTCTGGATGATTAAGAGCTTGCGGCAAATCATTAAGTTTTTCGAAAAGTAGTCTCTCAATCTCAACGGGTGCACTGCTCTGATCTAGAGCCGAAGTATTATAATGCTCAGCCAGCTCGGCTTTATTACGTTCCAGTTGATCGAGCTCTGCTTTCATACTTGGTTGCAACATACCTGCCTTGATTGCATTCAATAGCGCAGCAATTTCTTTGTCTGTTTGTGCTATCTGAGTTTTTAGGCTCGTTGTACCAATCAACGCATCACTTTGTAGACGGTGACTTTCCTGCACGAATGCACGTTGTATAATATCGATAAGCTTTCCATTGGATAGAAGACGTTTGCAACCTGCAACAACCATATTCTCAAGTGTATGGCGCAAGATGGTTCGTCCGTTATCGCAAGTGCCTTGGCCAATATGACTGGAGCAGACGAAGCGTTTCGAGCTGCGTAGGGAATAATGACCACCGCATTTGGCGCAAAAGACTTTACCAGATAAGAGGGATACCGGTCGGCGATAGCCTGAAAGCTGATTGTTTGTGTGATAGGGTTGAATAGAAGCCGTTACACCCGCATAAAGGGTGGATATTTCTTCTCTCCGCTTACGTACAGCATTCCACAATCGATCATCGATAATTCGCAAATCTGGTACTTGCTGAGTGACCCAATCCTCGGGTGGGTTCAATCTTGATATGCGCCTTCCGGTATCCAAATCTTTTTGGTAACGCAACCGATTCCAAACCATTCGCCCGATGTAAAGCTCATTATTGATGATGCCGGTTCCGCGTTTAGAATGCCCCCTGATCGTTGTATCACTCCAACCCTTACCATTCGGGCCGTTGATATTATCGGCATTAAGGTTATGTGCAATTGCCCGTGGAGAACGACCGTCTGCAAACTCCTTGAATATTCGACGTATAATTACGGCCTCAGCTTCGTCTATTTTGCGCTGTCCTGGTATGGGCGTTCCGTCATGTTCGAATAATTTGTGAACTTTGTATCCATAGCTACAACCGCCCGCGGACAAACCAGCCTTAATACGACCACGCAGACCACGTTTCGTTTTTTCGACGAGATCCTTGATATATAGCGCATTCATTGTGCCTTTAAGACCAATATGTAATTCAGTGATTACACCCTCAGTGTGGGTTATAATTTGAACCCCATAATAATCCATACGTTTATGAAGGATAGCAGCGTCAGCCTGATCGCGTGTGAAACGATCAAGAGCTTCTGCCATAACAATATCAAACTTACCCTTTTGCGCATCCTCCATAAGTTGGCGAATACCTGGCCGTGATATGAAGGTTGAACCTGAGATGGCCGCATCCTGATATTGAGCGACAATCTTCCAGCCCGGCTGTTTCTCAACATAGTGTGTAATGATGTTGAACTGGTCTTCAATGGATGATGGGCTTTGTAGCTTGGTTGAGTAGCGTCCATAGATTGCAATGCGTTTCATTGGATACTCCGCTGGGTTCCTTGAATTGGCTGAAGTTGAATTTTGAAAATCACGCATGTTGATCAAACTCCCGAGGTTCGTTTGGTAGGTTTGGTATGTGCTGTGGATTGGTTGCGAAAAACATCGCGTGCAATTTGCTGCGCAAGTAGCTCTGCCAGCCGCAATGTAGCTCGGTCGATATGCTGCTGATCAAAGACGCCATTGGTCTGTGCAGTCAGGCGAATACGCCGATGCTTATTTGAATGCCCAACTATTTGAAGCGTGTTGCTACTATAGTTGCATACCTCAAGTGCAGGTCTGTTGTTACGGGGTGTTTTCTGTTTGGCCATTGGGGCCTCCTTAAAGTTTCGGAGGCCTTTCAATAATCACGTGGTCACATTGAAAAGTTCGGAGAAATACTCCGACACTTGAAAAAAATATCTTGGCACAAAATAAAGAAAGCTCGGGTTTTGGTTTCTCCACCTCAACCCCGGGCAAAGTTTTATGATTTAAAGAGTGTGTTCTTACGCGTTTTGCATCAATCGTGAGCTGCAGTTTGAAGACGTAAATATTGCCAGAGCCCAGGTATATTTAGTAATGCGGCAATCATTCTAATGTGTTCGGAAACGATTTTATCAGGCAGAGGTCTGCGGAATAACAAGCATGAGATTTCTGTCAGAAACATGATGTCGTCTTCTGCGTCATCATTGGGGATATCATCGTGCCATTTCATAAGCAGGCGGACAGCGTTCTCCGTGATTTGCTTCACTGGTTTCCCGTCCGTAGCTTTTGAGGCTAATATCAATAATTCGTAATGATAGCGGCGACATTCATCTGGAAGAATGAAATCAGCCGGATTAATGGCCGTCACGTGTGCGAGTTTAATTTTTTCATCAATGGTCAAATTATATTCGCCGTCTTCGCCGACTATTTTTGTTTTAATAGTTTCACTGGAAAACTGATAGGCTGTCTTTCGCTTGCCTGAACTCTCATTCTTTAATCTTTCTCGTACATCGTGCCCGAATTCAGTTATGCCCTTGCGGATCCGGGAAGCATAAAAGTAAGCTTTGGTGAGCAAGTTTATCAGAGTGAATAATGGTTTCTCCCAATCCATTAACTCTCCATCACGAATATTTGGCTGTTTGAGGCTAGCCCCCATCATACGAGCTAATTTATTAAAGTCTGCAGTGCTTTTGTGAGGCGTATAGATTGGAATCTTTTTTTGAGATCTTTCTTGAAGTGATTGAAATGAATTTGGTAGCGTCAAGGGCGAAAGCCGGGAGGGTGCCGTTAAATCCACCAGGCGACCTTCTGCCCATGTACTACTATTTCCACCGCCCTTGAGCATATAGAACCAATTTCGCAGAAGCATACTTATCCAATCAAGCATGCGTTCACAGTGTTCGTTCTGCTTCCCTTTCTTTTTTCCAGCCGAGATGCGGAAAGGTACGTGCTGAATGAAAACTCTCTTTGCGTCTTCCAGATCGCTCCGTATGATAGGTGTTGAGGGTAGCAGTTCTTTATATTCGACAGCATCGAGGAAGTGGCCTTTGATCCAGCAATAGTCCTGTGAAGCTTCTTCTTGTTCGTCAGCAAGTCTTCGGAAATGAACCCATCTGTCATCCAGTTTTTGGAAAAAACATGTGTCAGGAATTTCGCCAAGGTTGATCGGTGTGTGTTTATTTTGCATGTTAAATCTCATTTGTGGTTATCGATACTCAAATGAGAGCATGGTGATTGTGTAGATGTAAATATCTATTTTGAATATACTTTTGCGATTAATTTGATTTTTTATAAAAATATGACGTCGATATTATTATTTACAAAGTTATCTGATTATATAAGTCAACAACCTAGGCGAAATTTCCAAAAATTACATGAGTTAATATTTAGTGGTGAATATTGTGTTTTGAATTGATCAGGATGTTTGCTTCATCTCTCTGTTGAGTGGGTTTCTCACCTCCAGTTGATTGCGATTTTTCGCTTATTTGATGAATCAGGCAACAGAGATTTCTCTGCTGCCTGTCTTTTTTTTAGAGCAATCCCATATGTTCCAACGTGATGTTTTCAATAACAGCAATGAGTCGTTTGCAGTCCTCTTCAACTTCATTGCGAATGCAATAGAGCTCAGTTGCTTGAGCTATATCTGTAGTTTCACCTGCACCATAATCAGTATAGCGATCAATGACGTCTTGATTGATGTTTTTACGCTCAAAATGTGCGAGCGCATCTTCTGTCTTGCGCCATTCTAGCCAACTGCAAGAAGCCAGTCGCTTTTGAAAAGCACGACTGAACTGCTGTCTGGTCATGCCCTCAGGGAGAGTGACTGTTAAACCACGACTTGAGGCTCTGACTGGACTCATTTGATGGTGACTTACAGGTAAATAAATTTGAAGTGCTGAATAATCATCAAACCCTTCATCTTGTACAGGCCAGTCACCATTAATCTTATAGTATGATCCATACTGGTCTTTGCTCTGTTGTTTAATCCGCTCTGCAATGCGCCCTTCACCACAATCCCCAATCTTAAAGATTGGAATGCTGAGTTGTTTCTTCAAATCCTTCAAGCCAGGACAACCGGCAATATAAATATCTCGCTTAATACCTGGCTGGTACTTTTTTCGGAAAGCCTCAGATTTTAGAATATCTGATGTGTCCATGAGAAGATCATTGCCGCCGACGACTGGCCACTGGGTTTGATATTTCGAAACAGTTTTCTGTGGGGCTGCGGGCGGTAGAAGGAGTTGTGGTGTGCATGCTTCCTTTGGGGCTTCCTCGGTGTCATGGGTTTCTTCGTGTGATGTTTGAGGTGAAGTGCTTGCATAATATTCTTCCTGCATAGCTACGAATTGATTAGGGATCGATAGACTAAGATTAAGTGGAGCTTTTCCTGTGAAGGTCAGCCCATCAGGAAGGGGCATTAATAAATCTGCATCACCGAGCTGAATGCGCATATGCGGTGCCGCGTTTTTATCTGCGTTAGCAAAGGAAATTGCGAGTTCTGTATTGGAGAATGTATTTGTCATGCGTATTGCTACTTTCTTTTTTGATGTTGTGTTTGTTGGATGGTGACAAAGCGCGCGCGTCTGCATGTTGGGAATGATAACAATCCAGTAATAAGGCGTTTGGTGCGCGATCTGTCGTTTTGGGATATGGTAAGCGAACTGCATCCAGCCTGATCGAGGCGGTACAAAATATTGCTTGGCTTGGGTCTGCTGATAAGAGGATTAAACGTAGTTTTTACATGGCGAGCTTAGGGAAGTTTTTGAATTCTAAGCTGAAGGTTCAATGCAAAACTGCTGCTTATTACAGATTGGGAATAGGACTGGCTGCTCGATGTGTGGTCAATTTAGACTGTTTTGGATCATAAAATTAATTACTTATTCTGGTTTATCTTCTCCTTTCTTTTTTTGGGAAATTTAATAATAACCCTTCTAATATTGTATTGGATTTATAAATTGTGTGGTGTCATCCGGCAGAAATGTAACGAACGAGCACAGATAAATAAGATAAATACAAACACTTGGATGTGTCATTAAAGCTTAAAACCTGAACATATCTTGTCTTAAAATCGTGTGTTCTAATTATTTTTAGGGAAATAAAAAAACAAAAATCTAACTGTAGTAATCTCAATAAGTCTGCATGCTAATATGCTCTGTGTCACGCCAATGCATAAAATTTCGACAGGTAATTATTACAGCAGTACTCAAACAATGCCCTTGGACTAAACGGTCATAGTTAGAAAACATCCATAGGGTTGAAATATCAAATTGCTTTGTGAACGACCGCTTTGCGCCCAGTTCTGGACATCCAACGTGATCGTGAGACTTTCTAAAATCTGCCATTCCTGCTGGTGCGCGGTTTGAGTATGGTCAGCACGGACAGCGATATGACAGCTCGGTTTTCTGTCTAGATGGGTAAATAGGCTGGAGCTCTGAAAACAATGCGCGCGCTAAGCTTGTTCATACGGAGACTGAGTGGTAATAACGAAAGTAAAAGTGGCGACGAAAGATGTCTAGGTAAAGGTAGTCATATGGTTGATCATGAACAGCGATCCGGCCTTCTCTGGCCTATACTCGTCTCTGCGGCCAACAACCATCAACCCTTGACATATAGTGATGCCGCCCGTCAGCTTGGTATCCATTGGCGCCCGATAAGATACGCTTTGGGCCCAATCCAAAATTATTGTCTCACAGAGGGGCTTCCGCGCCTTACAGCACTCGTTTACTCAAAGGTGACAGGGGTTCCTGGCGCTGGATTCGCAGGGGTGCCTGGAGACGAGACTGACCTACAAGAAGTCTATGACTTTGACTGGTCGCAGATAGATAACCCCTTTTCAGACAAAGCTAGGGAAGAGCTAGATCGTATAGCTGACGAACTTTTGGATGATCCAGAAGCAGCACCCGATAGGTGGACTAAGGTGCTTTCTAGGGGCAACCTGCAGCGGGTGTTTCGTAGCGCAGTCTTGAAGGCGTATAACTACCAGTGTGCCGTTTGCGAGGTATCTTTTGGTGAGACTTTAGAAGCTGCGCATATTATTCCCTGGGCATCAGGGCGTCAGCATTTGCGTGCTGACCCCCGGAACGGTATCTGCCTATGCGCAAACCATCACCGCTTGTTCGATACAGGTTGGCTGTTCATCGAGACGAGCTTTAGGGTCAGGTTTGCTGACCCCACAATGGAAACTGGCGAGTACACAAATGGTGACAAAGCGGTGAGTGTGGCCTACCATAATATGAAGATTAAACTGCCGCTTGACCTAAGACTTCATCCGAACAAGGAATTGCTGGCGGAACGAACGAGCGAGTGAAATCTCAGGGAACTGCTCTTGAACATTCGAACGAAGTTTTTGAAGCTGACACTGAGGCTACTAATCTCGCACGCTGACTAAGCTAATGCAACGTCGAGCAAGTGCTTTATTTCGGTCACTCGAATGATCGCAGCTCTCCGAGGGCGCGACATGTTCGCTCTTTTCGGGTAGAAGATTATGGATTAATGATTCCGGACCAGGGAGAGAATTCTGTCTAGGGGGAGAGATGCATAAACATGATCCGGTTCGACAGATCAGCTTCATTCAGCAGGCGCTATCGCAGAACCGTAAACCGATCGGCTTCTTCCTTGGTGCGGGCTGCCCGTTGTCGATTCGTGTCAATGAGCGCGAAGAGGATGGAAAGACTATCACCGACCCGCTGATCTGGGACGTGGCTGGACTGACCAAGGTGATCGCTAAGACCCTGTCCAGCGGGGACCCCGTAAACCCCAAAAGCTGGGACAAGATCGTTCAGACCGTGAAGGAGGATGGCGGCAACAGCGGCAATATCGAACTGATCCTCAGCCGCATTCGCGTGTTCGCGAGCGTCGCCGGCGTCGGAAATGTGCGCGGCCTCACAGCAACAGAGCTCAAAGTGCTCGATTCCGAGGTCTGTAAGGTGATCTCCAAGGAGGTCTCTCGTACGCTTCCGGAAAAGGACAGCCCTTATCACAATCTTGCGATCTGGAGCCGCTCGATCCGTCGTGAGCGGCCGGTCCATCTCTTTACGACCAATTACGACCTGCTGATGGAGCAGGCTCTCGAGGAAAGTTCAGCGCCCTATTTCGACGGCTTTATCGGTGCCCGAAAGGCATTCTTTGACCTCGGCGCCGTTGAGGATGAGGGCTTGTTGCCGCCGCGGTGGACCCGACTGTGGAAAATCCATGGCTCGCTCAACTGGCGCCTGGAGAATGAATCGGACGTCGTTAGAACCGATGAGAAGACCGATAAGCAGAGCTATCTAATCTACCCGTCGCATCTCAAATATGACCAGAGCCGCAAGATGCCCTATCTCGCGATGCTCGATCGGCTGAAGGCCTTTCTGCTCGCGCCGTCGTCGCTGCTCTTCATCTGTGGCTATTCCTTTGCAGACGAGCATATCAACGATGTCATATGCCGTAGTCTCGAGGCGAACCCGACCGCGCATGTTTTTGCCTTTGTTCATGGTGACCTAGAGACAGACGGCTACAAGCTAGCGCGACAGTGTGCGTTAGCGACCCCGAACCTGAGCTTATTGGGTTTCGACCAGGCTATCATCGGCCGCACACTGGGTGACTGGACGGGTGACGGCGCGGATGACCTTGTACTGCCGCCCAGCATCCTCGTGAAGGATGGCGACAAAGTCACCGTGCGGCTCGGCGACTTTGCTGCGCTCGGCGCGCTGTTGCGCGGTCTCTCCGGCGACGGGATGAGCGATGACCCAGCCTGATTTGACCAACCGGGCAACAGTTATCGGCACTGTCCAAGACGTCAGCGGCACGTCGGTCAGCGTTACCTTGACGTCGGACCGCTTCTCGGGCCTGAGTTTTGTCCACGGTCAGGGCCATAAAATAGGCCAGATCGGTAGCTTCGTTAAAATCCCGATCGGCTATGTCGACCTCTATGGGATCGTGTCGCAGGTAGGCGCCAGTGCGGTTCCCGAAAAGGCTGCGCTTTCGATGCCCAACGGGCTGCGCTGGATGACAGTCCAGTTGGTCGGTGAGGGCTACAGGACAGGCCGGTTCCAGCGTGGTATCTCGCAATATCCGACCTTCGAGGACGAGGTTCATCTCGTCTCTGAGGCAGACCTTCAGGCGATCTATGGGCGGTCGGACAAGCAGAATCATCTGGTCCGGGTCGGTCATGTCGCTGGCAGCGAGTCCATTGACGCACTTGTCGACGTCAACAAACTCGTAACGCGCCACAGTGCGGTCGTTGGGACGACCGGCTCAGGTAAGTCGACGACAGTCGCGGGACTGTTGAACGTCCTTTCGGATGAAAGCCGCTTCCCGTCTGCGCGGATCGTCGTGCTCGATCTCCACGGTGAGTATGGCAAGGCGCTCGGCGACCGAGCGAATATCTTCAAGATCAACCCCGATGTCCGCAACGCCAATGAGCATCGGCTGTGCATCCCCTTCTGGGCGCTTAGCTTCGATGAGCTCATGCGGGTGACGTTCGGAAACCTCCCGCCCGATGGAAAAGCACGCAACATCATTCTTGAGCAGATACTCGAGGCCAAGATCGAAAGCCTAACGGCGCAGCCGATTGCCGGTGTTGATTCCGCCAGCATCACCGCCGATAGCCCGGTGCCTTTCTCGCTCAACAAGCTCTGGCATGACCTCTATTGCCGCGAGTTCGGAACCTATCTTAGTGCCGCTGGCGCAAATCCTTCAGATCAGGCGACCTGGGCCTACGCATGCGATCCTTTGGGCACGAAGATCGTGGGGGATGCTCAGGCCGCTGTCCCACCACGCTTTCGAAAGGTTAAAAATGTCGCCTCTGATCCGGAGAAGATCAATTGGCTTCCAGACGTCCTTAACATCCGTGGACCGCTTGAGGCGCTCGGCGCCCGGCTTCGGGTCGCGCGCTACGACTTCCTGCTGAAGGCCGGCGACTGGCATCCCGAACTCGACGGCACGACGACCAAGACGCTCGCTGAGCTCGTCGGTCAATGGCTAGGTAGTGACAAACCGATTACGATCCTCGACCTATCAGGCATTCCCTCGACGGTGACGAACGATATCATCGGCAATATCTTGCGCGTCCTCTACGACGGTCTCTTCTGGGCGCGTAACCTCTCGGAGGGTGGACGCGAGCGCCCGCTGCTGGTCGTGATGGAAGAAGCCCATAGCTATCTTGGCGACAATGGCAGTAGCGCTGCCTCGATCGCGACCCAGCGCATCGTCAAAGAAGGGCGCAAATATGGGATCGGCGCGATGATCGTCAGCCAGCGCCCGGCCGAGATCAATCCCACGATCCTGTCACAATGCGGAACCTTCTTTGCCATGCGCTTGAGCAACGCCACCGATCGCTCACATGTGACTAGCGCGCTCTCCGACAACCTTGAGGGTTTGACCAGCATGTTGCCGGTGCTGCGAACCGGCGAGGCCATCATTCTCGGCGAAGCGGTTAGGCTCCCGATGCGGACAATGATCCAGGCACCGCCTCGCGATCGTCGCCCCGACAGTCAGGATCCACTGATCTGTGATGAAGCTGCGCCCGAAGATTCCATGACACCAGGCGGTTGGAATCTGAAAATGCACATCGCCGCGGACTATCGCTTTTTTGTCGAGACCTGGCTTCAGCAGAACCCGGTCTCCACTCCGCCCAAGAAGGAATAGCACATATGGCCTGGCAGGATTTCGTCCCTTTCACCTCGTCAAACATTGCTGCAGTCCGCTACGATGAAGATCAGCTGCTGCTCGAGGTCGAGTTTCTCAACAGCACCCGCTATCATTATTATGAGGTGCCGCCGCATATTGCGCAGGCCTTCGATCAGGCCGGATCGAAGGGGTCTTTCCTTGCGTCGACCATTAAAGGTCATTATCGCTACAGCCGGGTCTAATATGCCACTTATCAGCCTTGACCAGAAAAATAGCCGCGTTCAGTTTGGTGCCTTCGAGGTCGACAACAAGATTCTGTTCGAGTTCTTCAACAAGGTTCCCGCCGCTGATCGCGACGAGCAGCTTCACAAGGCGCTTTATATCGGCGTCTTGGCTCTCATGGAGGACCGGCTCTCAAGCTTCCTCTCGCGGACAGCGAATGAACTTGGGACTGAGCTCGAAAGCCTGAAGCTCATCTTCGATATGAAAAAAGAGCTTTTCTACCGCTCCGCGGTTAAGGGCGTTCTCGCCGAAGGCGATATCGCCGACTTCTTGTCGGAGTTTTTTAAGCGCCAGAAGCTCGCCGACCGTATCGAGCTGACCGGCGAACGCGCCGGTGCAATCCGTCGAAACAAAACGGGCGACATTGTTTGCCATCTTCCTGGAGAAAGCGGCAAACGGATTGCGATCGAATGCAAGTTCGACAAGAGCATCCGCCTCGGTGATATCCAGACCAAGGATGTCTTCACCAAAAAAGCGGATACGGCCTGGAGCCAGCTACTTGAAGCGCAGGCCAATCGCGAGGGGCAGGCCGGAATCATCGTTTTCGACGCCTCGCTCGTCGATAGCAGTATACTCGCCACCGTCCAAGACCTGAAATTCATCCCTGGTATCGGGCTGATCGCAATTATTGATTCCCAGAAAGGCGATTATCGCAACCTCGCCATCGCTTACATGCTAGCGCGCGACATTGCCCTCAACGCGAAGACGCTCGAGCTCGACACCGACGTCCTCAAGATCATCGTGAACCGGCTTATTAAGGATGCGCGCGACATGGCGCTGGTGAAGCATCTCGTCACCGCAAATATCGACAATATGAAGCAGATCCTTGCACAGATCGAGAAAGGCATCCTTCTTGCTGAATTCAATCAGCGCTACCTAATAAAGTTTCTCGCCGAGGGAACCCTCACTAAAGACGACATGCTCGCTTTCTATGCGGGAGAAGAGGTGAAGGAGCGTTTTCGGCTTGTCGAACGCGAGATTGCCGAACTTTGCTTATGAGATGTTGAAATGTCGCCCCTGAGGTCGGCTTCATTGAGGTTTGCGCTTGAACTTACCTGTTCGGAAACGGCTCAGCGAATTCTTGTGCTGATGCGTTTTCTTGAAGGCCAATAGTGGCCAAAGGAGGAGTCAAATGAGTATCGCACAATATGATCCTGCCGTACAGGGTATGTTCCGAATCTTTCCTCATGATCGCAAATTACTTATCAAGTTCAAAATTAACAAATGCTGTTCCTCGTGTTCACCGTAGCTGGCTAGGGTATCTCGACAAGTTGATGATGGTAAACGCAAACGCTGGATGAGCGAACGCGTTGAGTGCAGAATGGCAGATATGCCGCATCGGCAGCCAAGAGCTGTCAGTCCGCTTGCGGCCCCTAAATGGCCATTGATGAAAGTATTGGCAAGTTGTTTCATTCCTGCCACGCGCGAGCGTGCTGCCTTCTGGCAGCGCAGGAATTCAACGGAAAAACTCCTTTAAAATAGGTTTTTTAATGGTTTTTGGCTTCTCGAAATAGCTAATGTGATGCCTTGCATCGCATTAGCGGTATTGAGCCCTCAGATTTTGGAAAAATCGCATATTTGACGTTTCAATTTCTGATATTTTATCGATATTTATGTATCGTTATAACGTATCTTATGGTAATTGTTGTATTCGTGGCGTGAGATGTATTTAACTGTTATTGTAGTTGTGTAATTTTGATGTGATATTTTGTGATTATATTTTTATTAAATTGCTATGAGTAATTGTTTTTTTGTCATGTAAATATAATTTACAAAATTCGATGCTTTTTATTGTAAATGTGGTGGGTTTTGTGTCTCAGAAAATGATGTCTACCGTTTATGTGTTTTCTGTATAGGTATTTATTCTCGATGATTGGCGTTGTCGTGAACCGTTCAGGTGACGATGCCTTGCTGTAAATATTATTAATTTTGCGCTGCTAATACATTAAGTGCCGTTTTTGTAGACTAATGGCGCTTATAATTTTTCAATCCAGTTATATTTGTAATGCTCGTTCGGTGAAAATTTTCTGCGCGCTTTAGAAAGGGCGGATACGCCTATACAAAATATGGTTATGTTGTAGACTAGCTGAGGTGTTGTAGCTGGCTTGCTTGTTCTACAGGCGAAACTCTGTGAGGCGGGAAGAGTGAATGTTTAGTTTTGACATTGAGCCGAACGAATACACAATTGCTAAAAAACCTTATGAAACGTTGTCGCGTTCTGAAAATGCGGTGCGGCTCGATAATATGTATCGCAAGCTTGTGCGCAATGTTCTCAACAAAGCGGCTGCACATTTTCGAGCTACATTGAACTACTATAAGAAGCTTCCGGAACTGTCGTTGGCTGAAAAGCAGATTGCAGATTGGGATCTGCAACATCGCGATCGATTGCGGTTATCGTCACGAGAATATGACAAAATATATCCGTGGGGTTTTAAAGCCACGTCGACACGGTATGGAAAAATGATCGCGGCAAGGCGGAAAAAACTTCTTCTTAATGTTGAAATTACAAAGCGCGATTTGGATACAGCTTTTGAGCAGTTTGTATTGCGTTACGAATTTATATGCTGCGGGAGGGCCTGGCTTCAGCAGAATCCACCCAAAGTCCATATTGATAGTTTTGACAGGCGAGAAGCCATCTTTGAAAAACTGAGTACTATGGACGGGGCAGAACGTATCATAGTTCGGGATGTCGAAAGCTTGTCCGGTGGTGAGAACGAGAAGCGAGATATCATCTCCCTGGATGAGAGTGAGATTGTTGTTACAGGCGTCGATGATGCAAGATGTATACGCAAGATCTTTGGGCTGAAGCCGCGCAGTGTAGTGCGTGCTTCAGCCTTATTGGGCGATGGTGTTGCCTCAGCAGAAGCATTGCGCTTGATTGGAAAAATTTCAGATCGTGGCTACTTGGATGCGGTTATGGCACATCATTTTTTTGTGGCTGGTCAGCGTCCGATAGACAATTATCTTGCGCTTCAATTTAAACTGGATCGTTTTCTCAAGCATAGGAAAGAGTTAACTGCCAATTATATGGCGCCTGATATTGAAAGTTCCAGTTTTCAGATTTCTATTCGTGAACACGGCCTTGATGCCCGTTACGTTGTCGAAGAGCGCGCGTTTAAGGAAGGTGCTGAGAGGGTTATAAAGTCTGTTCAGTATTCTCAGGTCACGCGAGTTGAGCCTTTACTGGCGAAGTTTGCGGCAATAGCTGATCCCAATACTGCGAGATCTGCGCAAGTGAAACTATGCGATCCAGTTTTATGGGTGAAAGAGGCGGATGAATTTGCGACAGCATTGCATGCTTTGGCGCAGGGCGGCTCTTTCATTTTAACTGGAGCAGCGGGCACGGGTAAAACGCATATGGTGCCTGGCTTTGTATCTGCGTGTCTTGCCAATAACAAAACGGTCAAAGTAATTGCAGGTGGTGGAGCATTGGACGTTATTGAGGAGCGTTGCAACGCGTTCATGGAGAAAACGCGTAACATTGAAGTTCCTATGTTTTGGGTAAGAGAAAAGAATTATCTCATATTCTGTTCATTCGAACAAAGAGATGCGTATTGTGCAGCAAAGACCCCAGCCGAAAAATCAGCTATTTTAAGTCGGGCCGAACTGATACGTCCTCACAATGATGAAGCTGATGTGTTGATTATCGATGAAGCAACGCTCGTGCCGTATGATGCTTCGTTGTTTGAGACGGCATCACAAATTGTAGTAATTGGTGATATTTTCCAAATTGCCAAAGCAGGCTCAGTATTTGCTATCGCTGATGCCTCTGGATTACCTACGTACCGGTTGAGAAGAAATTTTCGTGCTCAAAACTGCGATATCATGACTTGGTCCAATATATTTTCTTATGATAATGCGTTGGTTGTAAAAAGCCGGGGCAGGCGGCTCAGTGAGGTGCGTTATGCTCCACTGGCTGCGAAAACTAATGGCGTGGTTCATGCCGAAGTTGGCGCAATCATTAGAGCAACTCAGCAAACTCTACGTCATGGTCAGTCGGTTGGGGTTATCGCTTTTGGGGATAGGCAGCTTGGCGCATTAATCTTGGCCTTGAAAAATGCAAGCCTTGATAAGGACATTAAGTTTATTGGTCTACCTGATGATGTCCAGGGACAGGAGGCAGACGTGGTCTATGTCTCAATGGGGGCTGCTCTCACCAAAGGGGGGCGCCTGCCTGCTAGTATTGACGGATTGAATGATGGGCAGGCACTGATGCGGATGAATGTTGCACTGTCACGAGCGCTACAGCAAACTATTGTCTACTCAGCTTTGTTATCAGATGACATTGATTTACGAACGGCAACTTTTGGACAAGCAATTATACGCTCAGTGCTGGACAGCTTTTCAAGGCTTCCAAAGCAGAATCAAATTACCACAGAAGCGAAGTTCAATCGCGCACTGGCGTGATTTTTTAATTGGTTTTGATGGCATCTGAACAGTGTTCAGAATATTTTTGTGCTTTGTCATCCATGATTTAACCCGCAACCAAATATACATCTTAAATTAAAATGCATTTTTATTTTTACATTAGAGTGTTGATCTATGTTGTGATTTTAAAATTTGTATATTTGGTTGCGGGTTAAGTGGCGCTAAATAGTTGTTTACATTGCGTTATTTTCGTTTGAACATAGATGGGCAGAGTTAATAAAGAAAGGATCTGCTCAATGAGAAGCTTGTTAGTTGCAAATAAAACTGGGGGAGTTGGTAAAACAACAATATCCGAATTGCTGAACATATATCTGGATAAACATGATTATCAGTATGATCTTTACTCGATTGAGGGGCAGGGGGTGAATGTAAACTATTCATCACCTTTAAAGCGTGCTGTTCCACATACACGAGACATGTTTTTCCAGTCGCCACATCAATATGGTGCAGCGAATGAGAGCGATTATTTGCAAATCTGGACAGATGTTTTGGAACCAGTGTTCAAGGGAAAGTGCCTTGTTGATTTTGGAGCCAATGCCCTTTCAGGATATCAGTATGCTTGTGCGCTATTGGAAAATGGTAACGGTATATGGGATGCTTCTGAACCAGAGATTGGGTATTTACGACCAGTAATGGTTGTTCCAATTTCAGCAAATCATAACTCCATTTATGACAGTATTGATTTGCTTGAGTGGTTGTTCAAACATGGTGGGATTAACAATTTCCATCATATTATTGTTGTACGCAATCACTTTCGCGGTTCTGTTGTTTTTGATGAGACCTTAGATGCGTTGATATCATCAAATCAGTCAAAAATTAGCCTGATTGATCTTGAGCTGAATGAACATGAATATGGAATGCGGTCCCTGTCAGAGGGGATGGCCACAATGAAAAAATTCATGAATTCTTCAAACGAGCGTGGAAATTATATGATGAAGGATTCTAATACGATATTCCAGCTGGCGTCTATGCGCAGCATAGATCGTTGGTTGCATCGATTTGAATCTCAACTCAGCAGAATAAAGCTCTTGCAGCTTTTAACGCCAGAAGCTCCAACGCCACCTTTAAGCGAGGATGTTACTGAGAGCTTTGATCTAAAATTTGAGTAGTATGTGCAGTGCGTGAATTATTCACTTATATCACCCTTAAATCAAACATTATGATTTAAGGGTGAGTTTTATTAACGTTATTGTATGGTAAACCGAGCCATCTCTCCGCGTGGCTACGCTTGATCCTGGAGGCGATGATTTTTTGGTATTCATGCCACAGAAATAGGGCTGTTTCTTTTTTGAACTCTCAATGTTTAATCAGCATTCGGACAAACAGAGCCATTTCTAACCATTTTCAGTGATTGCTTTTTTTATATGTTCCGCATTAACAATGGAAGCGGGTATAATAGTTTTCTTATTGTTATTAAAATAATTCCCGCTTATTCTTACAATAAGTTGCGTTTGATTGTTATTTAATTAGGTGATGAATGACCAGTGTAATAAAATCGTTGTACGCGACTACCGCAATGTCTACGCTGCTAATATTTGCGATCGCGCCATCTCATGCGCAAAATATTATAATTAATGGTAGTAACTATAGTTACAGCGGTGGCTGTGATAAAACTCCAGCAGCCATTCCAGCCTGTTCACCTATTTTCACTGCAATTTCTGATTATAACGCAAGTATAAGTGCTTGGACGCAGCCAGGGTACTCTATTACAACGAGTGGCATTGTGATTGGCTCACATGCAACCAACAACCTTAATAACACAGGCCCTGTCGCAGCTGGCTCATTCGAAGCGAGTGGTGGCGCAATAATTAATAGTAATCTGGTCTACCTCGGATATGAAAACAACACCCACGGTGAGTTGTTGATCACAGGGGTAGGTACCCTTTGGCATACAGAGGGCGGTGTAAGCGTTGGTCATTACGGAACGGGTAAACTTTCTGTATTGGATGGCGCGACTCTCGATATCACACCTGACCCATATGTTTACGCAGGTTACGGCGCCGGCAGCTATGGCGAAATAATTATCGCTGGCACCAATGGGATGTCACGCTCCATTATTTTAGCGGGAAGCCGTGTTCATCTGGGGTATGAGGGAGATGCATCCCTAACTATATTGGACGGTGGTTACTTACGGGCAACGTACACTTCCTATGCAGGCTACAGTAAAGACTCGACCGCAACATTAAATATTAACGGCGTTGGCCAATTATCCGATGGCACATATGTCTCCTCCCTGTATGAAGTCGTATATAATTACCAAAATATCGGGAGTTACGGAAAAGGCTATGCGAACGTAACCGATGGTGGTTCGATCAGCGTGCAACGTACATTAACTGTGGGTGAATTCGCGGGGGGGCTCGGTGTTCTTAATGTTGACGGTGTTCACCAACCAAGTGGGATAAGGTCAACGGTAAGTGCGTATGAAGGTTTTTATATAAGTGAATATGGCACCGGATATCTGAATATTACGAATGGCGGACTTGTAACAACAGATGGTCCTTCCTTTGGAAATCGTGTCGATATTGGAACTTTTGCTAATTCGAAAGGTATAGTGAACGTCGACGGTGTTGGTGGTGATTTAAACTACCAATCGACCTTAAGCGGGAAGGTCGTAGCAGTGGGTAATATTGGCTCCGGTATTCTCAATATTACGAATGGTGGGCTAGTCACCAGCCTTACGACTTTCTCAGTGGCCATAGGGCCAGATTCTGAAAGTTATGCAACTGTGAATGGCGTCCACGCAGGCACTCAAATTCGTTCTAAGTTGGAAATGGCATCCGGTTATATTGGGCAAAGCGGTAAAGGGCAATTGACCATCAGCAATGGCGGCCTTGCGACAACGAGCGGTCAGCTACAGATCGGGACTGCTGCTACCGGGGTTGGAGTTGTCAATGTTGTGGGCTCAGATCACGCGTCCGGACAAACTTCAGAAGCAGTGATCGACGGTAGTGTCATTGTTGGTGTTTACGGAAATGGTATGCTTAACATTGCAGAAGGCGGCACAGTCAGTGTTGCCAATGATGTTACTGTTGCTGAATATGCTAACTCCACTGGCGTGGTGAATATAGGTATTGGAGCGCAAGCAGGCGCGTTAAATGCAGCGATTTTGACCGGAGGCGCAGGAAATGCAACTGTTAACTTCAATCATACCGATGATATTGATTTCTCAACACAGTTAAACGGCAAGCTGACCGTCAACAAAGTCAATGTTGGTGGAACTACACTGACTGTTGTTAACGATTATACGGGTACGACAAAAGTGAGTGGCGGTACTCTGCGTGCAGGTATTGCTGGTGCATTTAGCGCCAACTCAGCTCATGTTGTCACATTAGGTGGCATACTTGATTTGGATGGTTTCAACCAGACTGTTTTATCGCTGAATAACGCTGGTAGTGTGAAGATTGGCGGAGCATCTGGAGCGACATTAACCGTTACCGGTGATTATGTAGGCAGTGGCGGTACGGTATATTTAAATACGGCTCTGAATGGAGGTTCCTCTGCATCTCTGTTAGTTATAAAAGGAAACTCCACCGGATCGTCTAATGTGCGTGTTACGAATGTTGGTGGCTCTGGTGCGCAGACTGCTGATGTCATCAAGATCATTGAAACTAATCCCGGTGCATCCAATAATGGAACCTTCACTCTGCAAGGTGACTACGCTCACGAAGGCCAGCAGGTTGTTGTCGGTGGCGCTTATGCATATTCCCTTCATCAGGGTGGCATTGGAGACCCGACAGATGATTGGTATCTGCGTTCAAAGCAGTTGAATGGTGATCCACGCTATCAGGCAGGCGTTCCGATTTATGAAGCCTACCCGCAGGCATTGCTTGGTTTGAATGGTCTCAACACCTTACAGCAGCGCGTTGGTAACCGTATCTGGGCAGGTAGTGGTAACAATGTTATTACGCAGGGCGCAGATGGCATTCAGCCTTATGCAGCACCGCAAGAGGCTGGTATTCGTGTAGAAGGCAATGGTGTTTGGGGCCGTATTGAAGGTGCGCACAACAAAATCGACAGTCGCTTCTCAACATCAGGCACTGATTATAGCCAGAACATTTTCAAGATGCAGGCTGGTATTGATGGGCTGTTGAATGAAACCGAAAATGGCATCCTCATTGGTGGTGTGTTCGTTCAATATGCGCATGGTAAGACCAAGGTTGAATCGTTCTTCGGTGATGGTGATATCTCAACCAATGGTCATGGTTTTGGTGGAACACTGACCTGGTATGGCAATGAAGGTTTCTACATTGACACTCAGGCACAGGCGACATGGTACAAATCGGACCTATCCTCAACACTTGCAAATGCAAATATCGGGGATGGCAATAAAGGCTTTGGTTATGCGTTCTCGGCAGAAACCGGCAAACGCTTTGCACTTAGCACTGAGTGGTCGATCACACCACAGGCCCAGCTTGTCTATTCACACGTCAAATTTGATGACTTTATCGGTTACAAAGGCACTGCGGTGAGCCTTGACAAAGGTGACAGCCTGCAGGGTCGTCTTGGTCTGACGCTTGATCATGAGACATCATGGCAGAATGCCAATGGCATGACAGACCGTGCACATGTTTATGGTCTCACCAATCTTTATTATGAGTTCCTGAAAGGAGCAAAGGTCGATGTTGCCGGTGTTACTTTTGCATCCGAAAAAGAACGTCTATGGGGTGGTATAGGTCTTGGTGGTTCCTACAACTGGAACGATGACCAATACTCAATCTACGGTGAAGGTAGTGTCAACACTAGTCTTAACAACTTTGGCAACAGTTATTCGGTCAAGGGTAATGTCGGATTCCGCGTGAAGTGGTAAGCTAAAACTATACTGAGAGTGATATTAAAACCGGCTGCCAAAAACAGTCGGTTTTTTTACTGTAGTGCTATGAAGTTCTCAGTTTACGCCGTGCGTGACCGCATCATCCTGATTAAACGTGGCCATGTGTATTGTAGAACCTATTTGGATAGCGGCAGCTCTGAGATTTATGCGGGGAAGTAATTTCAAGTAGGTTTATATGCGCTGGCATTTCATTCAGCGATAGCGTTTTTTGCGATACGCTCTTATCAGCCTGCAAAAGGGTTGGAGCCTGCTTATATAAATTGGTTGCATTAGACTGCGACGTCACCCTGCATCAACTTCACCATCAAAACTTAACGTAACAACACCCGACAGACAACAATAATCAGAATTTTAAAAATCGATCTAATCGAGACCCAAACTTTAGTGCAAGAGTTCCAACATCTTGTTTTACCAGCTCGGGCAATTGAGCAATATATCTCCCAAAACCCAAACTAATTAGTTGAATGAGTATGAGTTCAGCATCAAGCCTATCATGCGTAACTGTAGATATAGTATCAAGCATATTCATTGATAAATTTTCACGCAGTAATTGCATGGCATCATCAGAACCGAGCGATGTTCGTATCAATGCTCGGAGTGCCTGCCCAGTGTCTGGTTCTTCCCACGCCTCAAGATATATCCGAACTAATTCAGCACCAGTGGCCTTATTTTTAAATGCGAGATCAAGGGGCTGAGATGCAGCAATAACCTCTAAAAGAACAGCCTGAAATAGCCCGTCTTTGTTGCCAAAAAAATGTATAACTGTTGAAGGATCAACATTCGCCATGGCAGCAATGCTACGCATGCTAACCCCTAAAAATCCTTTAGTGCTAAACGCCTCTCTGGCACTCGCTAAAATAACGCTACGTGTAGACTCATGGCCGATAGGCCGTCCGGCTTCTCTCGATTTTCTGCTCATTTATCTGCCTTCATACTCGCCAACCATAGCATTCTCTTATTCCATGGTTATGTTTTAGTATCATCAATCCAACGCTTGTTGGAATATACTTGCAATCCAACAAGCGTTTGATTAAATAAAGCTGATTAAACCGTATGGGTGTGCAGCATTATGAGAAGTCAAATTATCGATTTTTTTTTGGGTCACAACCTAATTGATGGGACACTACGCTTCATCGGATTTGCCCTACTATTCATACTGGTGTTTGGTACAATTTTTTGGAGCTTAGCCTAGACGGCTATTAGAGACCACAACTTAGGTTGTCAGCTCGATTATTCTAAAACCATTGAATGGGAAATGTAGCGCTCTGAGCTAATGCCCCTTACTCAAGAGTGCTCAGAAACTCAAGAATTTGGTTAGATACTTCATTTGAGCGTTCTTGTTGCAGCCAATGACCAGCATCTTTTAAAATTACTGATCCACGCAAATCCGGGACGATTTTTGGCATATCGGCGATAATTTGATCCATTCCCGGAATACTGAAACCTGTATCACGTTCACCAATCATGAATAATGCAGGGACATTGATCCTTTGGCCAGCGTAACAGTGTTGTAATTCCCAGTTTCTATCGAGCTTTCGATAATAGTTTAGGCCTCCGGTAAAGCCTGTAGTTTCAAAAATTTCAACAAGACGTTCAAACTCTTCACTTGGTAACCAATCCGGCAATGTATTGGGTTTAGGGAGTTCATTAAGAAGCCCTTTATCCCTTGAAACCATTCCAAATGGATTTGGCGTGTTATCGCCTTCCTTCCTTGGGCCTGCTTCACCGCTCGCTGCAAAAATCAGCTTTTCTAGAGTTAAACGAACGTCATGATTAAGCTCAGCATCGGCGATAGTTTTATCCTGAAAATATAGTGCATAGAATTGTGCCTCATCGTTCTGCGGGAAGATTTTTGACGGGGTTATGGGTGGTTGTGCCATCATCGGTACGCTAAGGGCGACAACAGCCCGAAAGCGATCCGGTCGCATGAGTGCGGCTTGCCACGCTATCGTTGCCCCCCAGTCATTGCCAACAATAACTGCGTTCTCTTCACCCAGTGCATCAAGAAGGGCAACGAGATCCCCGACTGCATGAAAAACAGTAAACTGATCGGCGTTATCAGATGCAGCGCTTTTGCCATACCCTCTCATGTCAGGAGCAACTGCCCGAAAGCCTGCTTTTGAAAGCGCTACCACTTGATTGCGCCATGCATATTTGGTTTCCGGGAAACCATGGCAAAGTATCACCAATGCGCCATGGCCAGCCTCAAGCATACCCATAGTCATTGTACGTGTTTGAATAATAGTCTCTTTCATAGATATGTCCTGTTTTGCTAAAAGTAAAAATGGAGGCAGTGCAATCACGGATGTAGATAAAAGCAAAAACTGACGTCGAAACATGTGCACACCTACCTTATCGTAACAATATGTGTTACGGTTTAGATTGAATGTCAATATATGGTAACAATAAATGTTACGGAATAAGGGTTCCAATGAAATTAGATGGTCGCCTTGCTAGAATGTTGCATGTTTTAGTGCATATGGGATTGTTAGGCGGAAGAGAGACGTCTGAAAGAATTGCTCAAATGCTCAACACAAATCCTGTGGTTGTGCGCCGGACTCTCGGCGCACTTCGTGATTACGGCATTGTAGAGTCGGAAGGTGGACGCGGTGGCGGGTGGAAGCTGGTAAAAGAGCTTGATAAAATTACCGTTCTTGATGTTCAGCAAGCATTGACGAATGGAACCATCCTTATGGCCCCCATTTCAAAAGATCATCCTGCTTGTCCAGTTGAAACTGCGTCAAACTCTATATTGGAGGCTGCATACAAAGCAGCGGAGAAAGAGGTAATGACGATATATGAAAGAACTAATCTTCAGCAGATCGCCGATCTTGCTAGAAATCACGCATCATCTATATGAAGTTTGGAAGTGCCGTTTATTTTCAGCAGTGCGAGCTATGTCACCCTTAATGGCTTAACTAATTCTAGTGGTCTGCCCCCATCGGGTGACCCGGGTTTAATGTTAGTGCATACTCGGGTTGACCGCCACTATTGAAGTTGAAGTTCGGCCATTTTAGCGAGGCCACACTGTGGCTTCGGGGGCCGGTGGTTTGTAGTTCAATGACGAATGAGGCCGCACAGTGTTGTAGTGCCGTCGCCAGCCTTCGATGATGATCTTTGCCTCCTTGAGCGTATAGAAGATTTCTCCGTCGAGCAGTTCGTCGCGGAGTTTGGAATTGAAGCTTTCACAATAGCCGTTCTCCCATGGGCTGCTCGGCATAATGTAGGTCGTTTTTGCACCGACAAGCGCAATCCACTCCCTCAAAGCCTTAGCGATGAATTCGGGCCATTATCGGAACGAATATGCCCAGGAATGCCCCGTAAGATGAACAGGCCGGTCAGGACATCGATGACATCAACCGGCTTTAGCTTTCTCTCGACCCTGATGGCTATACATTCTCGCGTGAACTCGTCGATCACGTTGAGCATGCGAATTTTCCTGCCATTGTGCGTCCTATTATCCTCAACAAAATCGTAGGACCAGACATGGTTGGGGTATTCCTGTCGAAATAGGCTGGGAGCGCTTTGATCATCGCAATCCCCCAACTGGCATAATATTCGACAGCTGCTGCAATAAGTAATTTTCCGGCGCAGTTTGTGCGTAGGATAATTGGGTGCTCACTAATGCTGTTGAAAGAGCAAGGGATTTCAAGACATTTATTACTAAATACATAACCGCCATCAGAATAATTTTATCTTTATTAGATCGCAGAGTAATTATACATTTAGATAATATTTATTGTCAGGAGCATTTAATGGTTATCGCTGAAAATGGGTATTATTTCTTTTTACATTTTGTTTATTGTGCAGCTACCAGTTTTCAGGGATGGTTTTACAATAAAAATGACGACATACATAAAAACAAGTGATGCACCGGCTCAATTTTAGATTGCCGTATTTGAGGGGAAGATAATGACATCCAGATTGATCGCTATCCTGACTATGTCAACTTGTTTGTCGACGGGTTTGCTTTATGGAGCCATGGTTGTGCCTGCGGAAGCAATCACTCCTCATGAAGTGAGTGACAGTCAAGGTAATTCTTTTATCAGGTTACGGTTTTTTGATGTTGGCGATGGGTTCTTTGCTAATGGTAAAGAGGCAAGCTGGAATCTGAATGATTTATATAAAAAACAGATTATTGATGCGACACAATACTGGGCAGAAATTATCAAATTGGTGCCGGGAGAAAATCCGGCCATCATTAATGTAGGCGCTGTTACAGGTAATTACGGGGCTGCCGCTTCTAGCCCGAATGCCACGCAAATGGATGGTTCACCCACGACTATGCAGGCGGCATTGACCAATGAGTACTATACGAACCTGCGCTATGGTGCGCATGGTTATGTTGAGGTTGCTAATAAGGTGGGCACTAAAGACTGGGCGCAAACTCCATATACACCATCCCATATCACCCTGACCAGTGAAACGTCGTTAAGTACAGTAACGATTCATGAAATCGGGCATGCTCTAGGTATCGCATCCAATGCGGGTATTGTTGATAGTCGTAATGGTCAACCGGTAGCGCAGTTCTATAATGGTTTTGATCAGTGGAGCACGCATTTGCGTGATGATAACGATAATCCTGCACGAGCAGGGCAATATATACTCTGTGATGGTTGTGCGGTTCCATCTGAGGAAGATGCATTTGATGTTCGTAAAGATCAGACCTATTTCACCGGGGCGCATGTCAGCGAGGTACTGAATGGAGCAATGAAAGGGCTTCCACTGCGGATTGGAACTGATTATGGCCCTTATGACATGCCTTTTTTTAGCCATATCGAGCTAAAAAATAGTATGATGAGCCATCAATATTATCGTAATTTCAATACGCTGATGGAAGCCGAAATGGCGGCGTTGCAAGATATTGGCTATACAATTGACCGGCGTAATTTTTACGGTCATTCGGTTTATGGCAATGGTCAGACTATCATCAATGATAACCCGTATTTCGCACGTAATGCGGAGGGCACTGACTATATAGCTAATAGCTATAATACGGCTACTTTGGGGCTGGGATTGCATGTGTATGGCAGCCATAACACCATTACGCAAAATGCAGATTTACTGTCTGTAGGGGCTGGCGGCGGCGGTATTCGTATTGATGGCGAAGGTAATAATCTGATTGTTGCCCCTGATGTGAGGGTTCATGCCAATGGTGCGAATGGCCGTGGCATCATGTTCGCCTATGGTAAAGATCACACTTTAACCCATCGCGGTGATGTGCAGGCGCTGGGTGAAAACGGCATCGCAGTCAGCTTTGATTTTGGCCATAATACACGCGGTGATGGTACGGGCTATCGTGGCTCTTATATTCTGGAGCTTGATGACAGAGTGGAGGATCAGCGCGCTACTATTACTGAGGAGCTGAATGGTGCATTGGTTTCCTTCTTTGATCTGACCGGTCGTGTTGCAGGTAACAAGGCTGCTATTTTCATGTCTGAAAATGCCTTGGTGGGACAGATCAATGTCATGCAAGGGGCTAGCATCATTGGTGATATTATTTCCGATTATCAGCAAAAAGATGATGATGGCAATTTGCGTTTGACTAAGCTGAGTTTCGGCTTGGAGGCTGATGCACAAGGGAATTCGACTGGCACAGCTGATACGGATTTCAGACTGGCTTACGGTGGCAATATCAAGGGCAAGAATATTTCGCTGCATATCGATGGCGGCACAACACTGTTGACCGGCAACCATCAAGTCTTTGATGTCGGTGTGGCGCAAGCAGCAACGCTTTCCGGTCAAGGGGTTTACCAGATAGATGCAGCTCAGCATTTCCGCAATAACGGGATATTAAATCCTTCTGTTGCGGGTGCGGCAATCACTATTGACGGCAATTATGTTCAGTCTGCTACCGGCACCTTGCAACTTGCATTCAATGATCAGTCTGACATCAGCAGCCTAATGGTAAACGGTAGTGCTGGTCTTGATGGCACGATCAGCTTTGCGCCTGATCGCGGTTATTATCGTGATGGTTTTACGCTCACTTCAAACGAGTGGTTACAAGTGGACGCAATGAGTGGTAACTTCACAAGTGTTAGCACCACATTGACCTCGCCAACGCTCACAGCAACTGCGACAGATAATGGTAATCTGTCTTATACGGTATCATTGAGCCGTGATGCGGATGCCTATGCGCAATATGCGCACAATCATGAAGACCGTGAAGTTGGCGCTGCATTGGATAGTCTGGCCAATAATGCTGCGACAGAGTTTAAACCATTGCTCGCAGCACTGGATTTTTCTGCATCTGACGGCTCAACCATTCGCTCAAGCCTGCCGCAACTAAGTGGTGAGGCCTATGCATCCGCAAGCGGTGTCTTGCTCAATGCCAGTGGCATCACCCGGTCATCGGTCAATAATCGCCTGTCTCAGGCATTTGGCGGTACACCGGTTAATCCGGTGTCTGTGATGGCCTATGGCCCGGCAGCTAAAGCCAGTCAGGCAGGCAATGCCATTGATCATGTTGCGCCGGTTAATGCTGATGATCTTCAGCGCTATGCCGCATGGGGGACAGCATTCGGCAGTTGGGCTACGCAATCAGCAACTGATAATGCCGCACGCACCAAGTCTACCATTGGCGGGTTCATCACCGGTATTGACGGTGATGTTTATGATAGTTGGCGGTTGGGTCTTATGGCCGGATACAGCCGTTCAACCTTTAAAACACCAAGCCTTTCTTCATCCGGCTCCAGCGATAATTATACATTTGGCGCTTATACAGGAGCTGAATGGGCAACAGCACAAGGCGCGATCGGCTTCCGCTCAGGGCTTTCCTATTCTTGGCACAATATCGAGATGAGCCGCTCGGTTGCTTTCAATGGCTATTCCGACAAGCTATCCGCTGATTACAATGGCGGTACGTTTCAGGTGTTTGGAGAGCTGGGCTATAAGCATGATCTCAGCCCGCGTGCGATCATCGAGCCTTATGCCAATCTTGCCTATGTCCATGTCAGAACGGATAGTTTTACAGAAACAGGTCATAATGGTGCAGCGCTCAGCGTACAATCCGGTACGATGGACACGACCCTCTCAACCCTCGGCATGCGTCTCTCAACAAATTTTGAGCTTGGTAATACTTTAACAACCGCACGCGCTGATATTGGCTGGCGGCATGCTTTTGGCGATGTAATTCCGTCATCAACGGCAAGCTTTGCCGCAGGCTCCAACGCCTTCACCACATCGGGCAGCCCGATTGGCAAGGATACCGCATTGATTGAAGCCGGACTTGATTTCGCCATTACGGAAAACGCCAAACTTGGTGTCTCATATCAGGGGCAGTTTGGTTCCGGTGTCACTCAAAATGGCGTCAATGCCAATTTCAGCGTGAAATTTTAAGGGTGTATAAGAATAAACTGGATTTGGAGACCTGTCTGTAGGTAAATTTACCCGTTAAGTTTCATGCGGCTAAATTATCCTGTAATATATTTTTCAACCCTTTACGGCCTTTAAAAGGAACCAACCTATGTCTTTAGGTACAATAGCGGTCAATCTCATTTTGCCTGCGCCGGTACTTATCGTTGAAGACGATATGCAGGTTCGCTTGAGGCTGGAAAATCTTTTGCTACAATTTGGCTATAAAATTGATGCCCTTATTTTTGCTGCTTCACTCAGTGAAGCGCGCACGCATTTGTCAGACCAACCTGTCGCACTAGCTTTGATTGATATTGGCTTGCCGGATGGTAGTGGTATCGATTTGATCTCCGAGTTGAGCACGAGTGATCCTGGCCTCTCCATTTTGGTTATCTCGGCATGGGCCACAGAGGACGTCATTCTAGGTGCCTTGCGCGCCGGTGCTGTCGGTTATGTGCTTAAAGAGCGGGATGATCTGGAGATTGCTATTGCATTGCGTAGTGTTTTACGCGGGGGGGCGCCAATAGATCCTTTTATTGCAAAGCGCATTATCGATGAACTGCCTTCCAAGGCACCGGAAAAAGACGGAGACAATAAAGACTTGTGTCAGCAAGTGCTGACTGCACGCGAGAATCAAATTTTATTGCTGGTTGCCGACGGACTTGGCAATAAGGATATTGCAGAGCATCTTTCTTTGTCGCGTTATACGGTTGAATGCCATATTAAACATATTTACCGAAAACTCGCAGTCTCTTCACGCACACGTGCTATTCATGCGGCGAGAGAGCGTGGTTTGTTAAAGTGAAGTGGCTGCTTATTATATGTTTTGGCCTTTTTGCTATGCCAGCTTCGGCAGAGAGCACTTCAGCGCAATGTTCCGCAGAGATCATTGATATTTCTGCCGCAAAAGCTGACCCTGAGGGGCGTAAATCTGAAAATTTACGGTGGACAGCCGTAACCTTACCAAATTATTGGAACCAACTGCATTCAGAATATTCAGATGAAGTTTGGTATCGCATTCATTGGCGACAGAGCTGTTATGAAGCAGGTCATAATCCTGTTGCATTGTTCATACAGACAATCAATATGGCCGGAGAGGTTTTCGTAAATGACCATTTTCTCTGGCGTGATAAGAATCTGACAGAACCATTATCGCGTAGCTGGAATATGCCGCGCTATTGGGTTCTGCATAATGCATGGCTGACTGAAGGTATCAATACACTTTGGGTTAAAACTGTTGGTGTCAAAGGACAAGCGCTTGGGCTAGGCTCTGTTATCATCGGTGAGCCAACGCAGGTCCAAAGTATTTATGACAACTACTGGTGGCGGCAACGTACTTTATATGTTGCAAATGTGATAGTTTCCGGCGTTATCGGTATCTTGTTTTTTTGTATCTGGATCATACGCCGCGATCAGACCTATTACGGTTGGTATGCATTCTCATCACTGTTCTGGCTTGTTTTCATTGCTAATGTTCTTGTGACCACGCCTTGGCCTTTTTCGAATTCTGTTACATTCGTAAGAGTTAACGCAATTGCCTTACTGCTGAATATTGCATGTTTTTGCATGTTCACATTGCGCTTTGGCGAACTGGTTTTAAAGCGTTATGAGCGCTTTCTATGGGGGATTTTCAGCCTATTTATTGGTGCACTCATTGTTACACCGCATGATTATCTTGGTGCGATCCAAATATCGAGCGTACTCGTTGCGTTAGGCTTTTTCTTGTTTAACTGTTTGCAGTTTCCGGTATTAACGTTTCAAAATCGCAATAACGAATATTTTTTGTTTTCAATTTGCTTATTGGTACTTTTTGTAACAATTCAGTACGATGCGTGGCTCCTCTTTCGGCCGGATTCTGAAAAATTTCCAATATTACCGTATGCGAATATCGTCATCACATTGTGCCTGGCGGGGATACTGGGGCTGCGTCAGGCGCATAATGTCAGACGCATTGAACGGTTTAATGTTGAATTAGCCGAGAGCATTGCGAACGCACGTTCAGAACTAGCCGTTACATTAGAGCGAGAACATTTCTTAGAGCTAAAAAATGCAAAATTAAGAGAGCGTTTGGATATCGCCCATGATCTTCATGACGGTATCGGTGGAACGCTCGTTCATATGATGGCAAAAGTTGAACAAGGCAGTGAGCAGGTTCACCGACCCCAAGTCATTTCCATGTTGAAATTGCTTCGGGATGATTTGCGTCAAACTATCGATCATAATTCCAGCCCTAGCACTAAAGTTCCAGCAACGCCGCAGGAATGGATTGCCCCGTTACGTCATCGGTTTAGCATTCTTTTTGATGAGCTTGGCATTAAGTCTGACTGGCAATTTCCATCGGCTTGGCGGAGTACACCCAGCACATTACAATGTCTGGCACTCACACGTGTTGTTGAAGAGGCATTAACAAACCTCATAAAGCATAGTCGAGCGCAGCAGATGTGCTTTCGGTTACAGCAGCAAAGCCCAAATGAACTCGTACTTGAGGTAGAAGATGACGGTATTGGGTTTGATGTTTTAGCGGTACAAACAGCTAATATCAGTGTTGGTATGAGAAGTATGACGACAAGAATTCTCAAAGTTGGTGGCAAGTTAGAAATTTCATCAACGCCAGGAAGAACCGTCGTAAAAGTGATTATGGCACAACTTTAATTTCCGATAGTCACGGATATTAAAGTTGTGCCAGCTATCTTGTCTCTCCATAGACCAGCTAGCTGATAAGGCGGCTAGATATCTATAACGCAACCTTTTAAGTGTGTTTAGGCGTGGTAGTGCGTGCTGCACGTCTCCGCTTATTACATCTAGTAAAATAGCTATATTTTCTAATGTAGCACTGAAAATTTTAGTAACGTGTCTTCCATAAATGGACAGTTATTTGTGTGACATCAATTCGGTTGCTTATTTTAATAGATAAGGCTTAAATTTCAATTGAGAATAAGTGTCGGTATCGGTAGTTGCGTGCCCCCGCAACCAAGTATAATAAAAAACATCAATCTATTCATATGGTTGGCTGGGGCTTTTATTATCAAGAATCATCAGAACACATAAAATTTCGTTTTATAAGTAATATCAGTGCTTTAGCTGAAACAGGTTCAAACCGGGGGTAACTAGCCACGCAACCACATATATAATACTAAAAAAATTGGTATCTGGGAGCTGGGGATTATCGTAAAAAGCACAAGCTTCGCCGTAGATGATGATGTTCATTTAGTGCGCGGTTTTATAAAGTATCACGATAGTCGAACGGTAGCTTTGCGCTGCGATTTTGATCGTTCGTACTGGATCATAACGCCCCAAAACCTGACATCTGAGTGCTCTATTAGCTATCCTTAGAAAGAGGTAGATAGCCTAATAGTAGCGATAAGCAAAATCTACTTTTAAAGTCATTAATTGATTAGTTAATTACCCTAACAGCATCAACGACGAACAGATTATAAGAGTGATATAAGTGTAAGCTAGGGGGAGAGTAGCCATATCGGCCATACTGGAAGGCGAGCGTGGTGATGTCGGCGGCCAATGCCGCTTCATCATTTGGGGGGGCGTATATTTCGGTGATACAAACACCAATTATCAATTTCAAGCGCCATCGTTTTGCACCGCAAATTATTGCTCACGCCGTTTGGCTTTGCCTGCGATTCCCGGTACTCTACAGCGCCGACAAGCATGCCCTGGCAATGTTTGGTATCTGGACAAAGTCATGGCGAAATGTGCGGGAACCAAGTTCGGACTTTGGCGCGTTGTTGATCAGCACGGCACCGTTCTCGAAAAAAATATTGCAAAAGTGGTGCGGCAAAGAGGCTGCTAAGCGTCTGCTGATAGCATTGTTGAAGCGCTATGGCTTTGCTCCCAAACGGATCATCACCGATAAACTGTGCTCCTATGGTGCGGCAATGGTGGATGTAGCTCCTAGCCACGTTCATTGGTCGCACAAAGGTCTCAATTAAAGGACTGATAATAGCTCCTTCTTTTTCGAAAACGAACCATCCAAAGCTATCGATCGCCGGGAGCATTGCAACGGTTCGTTACCATGCATTCTGCTACCCGCAATCGTTTTTCAGTTCCACCCCATTGTCGTAGCGCACAAACAATTCTTCACCATCGACTCGAAGCCTTCTTGGCATGGAGAAGTGCAGCTTGTCTCGTCTGAAAATGCAGAACCCTGCGCCAGGCTCGTCATCCAAACTTAACGTGACAACACCACAAAATATAATGCAGAAAAACCAATTATAACAACTGTTAAGTATTATGCCAGTTGTGCATGTTATATGGTGAAGTAGTCTCTTATTCATTCATCGCAATGGCATCATTAGACGAGAGGTAATAAACCGCTTTGCGGACTTCTTCGGCAGTTTTGTAAAGGTGAAGTTCTGTCATCCGGCAGGCACGCAAAGCATTGCGTTGCATAACTGCATCGTAAATCGCCTGATGTTCATCATGAACATTGCGCCAGCCACGGGATGTATTCAAAGATACGCGCCGGTAGCGTTCCGACTGCTGATAGAGCAGGTCGCGTAGCCTGATCAGGATTGGTGAATTGGCTGCCGATACCAGAGCTGTATGAAACGCCCTGTTACATTCTTCCCATGCTTCCAGTGTTTCTTGCGCCAGCGGTTCTGATGAAGATGGGAATTTGGCTTCAATCTGTGTCAGGGCGTTGAACGCATCGCTGACCTCTTGCTCCCATTGCTCGTCGCCGTTGCGGATGGCTGCATTGATTGCTTCCGTTTCAATAAGTGCTCGGACACGGGTAATATCATTGAATTCGTCGATTGATAAAGGCGCGACCCAATAACCTCTCTGCCCTTCTGATACAACAAGGAGATCGCCTGCAAGCCTTGCCAGTGCTTCACGCAGTGGCGACATGCCAACGGCATAATTCTCCATCAGGCCTTCGAGCTTCAGCTTGCTGCCGGCAATATGACGTCCTCCGATAATATCTTCCCGTAATTGCCGGTAGGTCTGATCAGCAAGTGTTCTGCCCTTATCTGAGGCCATTCGATGTGCTCCCTTTTATAAATCTTGAAAATAGAAATATCACAATAATTTCGAAATTACAATGAAGGAGGTGTGATTAAATTTTATACAATTTTACATAACTAATTGAAATAAAATAATTTTATTAATTTTGTCTGCGAAGTGGAATTTTGAAATACTAAATTTTATCGTAAAATTTCGAAATAATATTGACAAAAGGCGCTGTTTCGTGAGTTGATAGGGTGCAACAGCGGATGGGAGCCGCTGGCGGAGGGATCAATGATAAACGGAAATAACTGGACGCGTCGCACGCTGTTAAAAGCTAGCGGAGCCTGTGCACTCGCAGGTGCATTCGGCATGCCGGCTCTGGCGCAAAATGCCAATAAACCACTTAAAATCGGTATGGTCACATCTTTGTCAGGGCCGTTTACCAGTCTTGGTGAAAGCATGCGCGCAGGCATGGAAATGTTATTGGCAGAGGGCGGTAACAATTTTGCTGGCAGACCGGTTGAGCTGATTGTTGAGGATGATCAGGCAAAACCTGAAGAGGGTGTGCGAAAATTCCGCAAATTGCTCGGGCAGGACAATGTTGATGTTGTCTGCGGCGTGATCAGTTCCGCCGTGGCGTTGGCTGTACGTGATGTTGTGGCCGAAGCGCAGGCGCTGACATTTATTTCGGCAGGGTCGGCTAATGATCTGGCGCGCAAGGCTGCGAGCCCATTGATTTTCCGTCCGACAAAAACCAACTGGATGATTGGTTCCACAGGGGGGCAGTGGGCTGCGGAGAAAGTTTCCAAAACCGGCTGCCTGACTATTGGTGCAGATTATGCGGCTGGCCGCGAATATATCGGCGATTTTGCCGATACCTATCGCGAGCATGGCGGTGCGATTAAAAAGCAGCTCTGGGCGCCGCTCGGTACCACGGATTTCGGCCCGCTTCTGACGACGATTCTCAGCGAACAGCCGGAATTTATCTATTCATTTTTTGCCGGTTCCGATGCCGTGCGTTTCCTGAAACAGATGCAGGAATACCGCCTCACCGGTAAGATCAAGTTGATTGGTGGTGGTGCGCTGTTTGATCAAGAAGATGTCGTTTCTGCGGTTAAAAATGCAGCGCTTGGTGGCATCAATACCTGCAACCAGTCACCGACAGCTGAAAGTTCGCTTGTTTTCTCAAAGGCCTATAAGGAAGCCAAAGGCGTGCTTCCGGGGGAAATGAGCACAGCCGGTTATGTCACGGGGCAGGTGATCAAAGCTGCTGCGGAGCGCGTTGAGGGCGATTTTTCTGCCAAAGAAAAGGTGCGTGAGGCCTTGCTGGCCAATCCGGTTGATACTGTTTTCGGGCCGATGTCTTTTGACCCGCGTAACAATCAGGCCATTCTCGACATCTATGTGAATGAAATTCAGGAGAGTGCCGACGGCCCTGTTAATCAGGTGATCCATACCTATAAGGCAGTTAAAGACCCGGGTCCCGCCGCGTAACGAAGGGGCTTGGATATGTCATTTTATCTCGTGCAAATCCTGAACGCCTTGTCGTTCTCCATGTTGCTGATGCTCACAGGGCTCGGACTTTCCATCGTTCTGAGTCTGATGAATTTTGTTAATTTGACCCACGGTTCGTTTTTTTTGTTGGGGGCTTATATCTCTGTGTACTGGCTGGGTTCCGGTGCGCCATGGTGGATGGCATTTCCGGTCGCCTTTTGTGCTGTTGCCGTGGCTGGTTTCGTGTTGGAGCGTTTTCCGTTTCGGCTGTTTTATAACCGCACGCATCTGATGCAGGTGCTGCTGACCTATGGTTTGTCTGTAATCTTTGCCGATCTGATGCGCTGGGGTTTTGGTGCACAGATCATGATGCCGGAAATTCCGGAAGCACTGAGCGGTATTATCTTTGTCTTTGATATGCCATTCCCGATTTATCGCTTGTTTATCATCGGTTTCGGCGCTGTGCTGGCCTTGGTTTTATGGTTCCTGATCGACAAAACTATCTGGGGCGCCGTGGTTCGCGCCTGTGTGGTGGATCGCGGTTTCGTCGAAACCTTGGGGCTTGATACCAAACGTATCTTCACTGCCGTTCTGGCTATTTCAGCCGGTCTTGGCGGGTTGAGCGGCGCATTGGGTGCGGGCGTACTCTCCGCCTATCCGGGACTGGATGAAGAGCAGCTTATTCTGGCGCTGATCGTGGTTGTTGTCGGCGGGCTCGGAACCTTCCGTGGTACAATTCTCAGTGCCTTGCTGCTTGGTTTCACCATGACTTTTGCCAAGGTCTGGGTGCCTGAATTGTCGAATATTGTTTCGCTTACCATCATGGCCGTTTTGCTTGTTTTCTCACCGCAGGGCCTTATCGCAGCGAAAGTGAGACAGGTATGAGCCTTATTTTCAATAAATCCGATACATTCACCGGCAAAAGCCTGCTGCAAGATAAGGCTGTCTTTATCTTTGCAGGGCTGGCAGCCATGACCGCGGCAGCAGCTTTTTTCGGCAATGATTATCAGCTGCGTTTTCTGGCCGAAATCCTGATTTTCGGCACAGCAGTACTAAGCCTTGATTTGCTCGTTGGTTTCGGCGGGCTGGTCTCACTGGGGCATGCGATGTTCTTTGGCGGCGCGGCCTATGCTGCAGCGCTTGTAGCACAGATATTCGGGGCGGATCTTTTTGTGATGCTGGCAACCGGAACTGTTACCGGCGCGGTACTGGCGCTGATTATGGGCATTGTGGTTATGCGCACGATTGCCCTGTTTTTTCTGATCCTCAGCCTGATTGTCGGGCAGATCTGCTGGGAAATCATCTTCAACTGGCGTGATGTTACCGGCGGTGCCGACGGGCTGCGCGGATTGCCGCCGCTGACCCTGCACTTGGGCTTTGCAACACTGGAGCTTAATAGCGGGCTTGGTCTTTTTGCCGTGGCTCTGGGGCTGGGGCTAATTTGCTGGCTGGCGGCTGTTTCCTTTGTCAATGCGCCGATCGGTCGGGCATTGGTCGGCACACGGGAAAGAGTGCTGCGCATGAATGCGCTGGGCTACAGAATACCACGTATCCGTTTGATGGCGCTTGTGGTTTCCGGTGCGATTGCCGGTGCGGCAGGCTCGCTGTTTCCGTTTGTTAATCAGTATATCGGCCCGAATACGGTGCATTGGACGACCTCGGCCATGATGATCATCATGCTGGTGATCGGCGGTGTCGGTTCGCTCTATGGCGCTTTTATCGGTGCTGCGGTTTATCTCGGTATTCAGAACTATGTCTCGTCCTATACGGATCGCTGGCAACTGGTGGTTGGCCTGATCTTTGTTCTTACCGTGATGATTATGCCGAAAGGTATTGTGGCAGGCGTTAAATCCCTGTTCACCGGGAGGAGTGGCCATGATGCATAATCATGTGGGTGAAACCGTTCTGCGCGTAGATAAAATTGCCAAGTCTTTCGGCGGGCTGAAAGTACTGGCGGATGTCAGCCTGACTGTCCGGCGCGGGGAACTGATGGGGATGATTGGTCCGAACGGTGCGGGCAAAACAACGCTGTTCAATATTATTACCGGCTTCTTGAAACCTGATCACGGTAATATCGCTTATTGCGGCAAGGATGTAACACGGCTCAAGCCCTATCAGCGGGTGCGCAACGGGATTGTCCGCACTTTTCAGAAAAGCATGGTCTTTCCTGATCTCGCTGTGTTGGAAAATCTGGCTATGGCCGTGCGGGCAACAGATGGTGCCTATCGCTGGCTGGGCAGCAGTGCTGTTCTACGCCGCAGTGACGAAAAGGCAATGCACTTGCTGACACAGGCCGGCATGCAGCGCCACGCGCAAAAACCGGTTTGTGCGCTGTCCTACGGAGAACAGCGGATTATTGATGTACTGATTTCTCTGGCTATGGAGCCGAAACTGCTGTTGCTTGATGAACCGACCGCAGGGCTCGCCAAAGAAGAGGGAGAGCATCTCATCAGTCTTATTCAAAGTCTTGGTGAAGAGCGTTCCATCATCTTGGTGACGCACGATATTGATATTGTTTTTTCCGTTTGTGATCGCGTCGCAGTGCTGGATCTGGGGCGGTTGATTGCCTGTGACACACCGGCAGCCATTCGCATGCATGAAGGTGCGCAGGCGGCCTATCTCGGACAACGTGCAACGGAGGTTGTGCCATGAACAGCACCATGACTATTGCATCCGCTGAAACGGCACCGGTAACAGAGATTGCCGTGCGTAATCTCAGTGCCGGTTATGACGGCGTGGGCGTTCTGCACGAGATCAGCTTTGAGGTGCAGCGGGGCGAAAGCATTGCTCTTTTGGGGCGCAATGGTGCCGGAAAAACCACGCTTGCAGCTTCGCTCTTTGCCATGGATCTCGATATTCGCGGACATATCGCCATTAAAGGGCAGGATGTCAGTGGCTGGCCGAGCCATCGCATTGCGCGTCTGGGCATTGCCCTTGTGCCGCAAGGGCGCGGTGTTTTTGCGGACCTGACGGTTGATCAGAATCTGGATATGGCTGTACTATGGTCGCGCAAAATGCCGGTGAAACGTTGGGTCAAGGAACGCATCTACGATATTTTTCCGCGGCTTGCTGAGCGACGGACATTTTTAAGCGGCTCGCTGAGTGGCGGTGAACGGCAATTGCTGGCAATCGCACGGGCGTTACTGACGCAATCGGACATCATTATTCTCGACGAGCCGAGTGAAGGTCTGTCCCCCCGCGCCATTGATGAAGTACTGGTTGGCACAATCGGTGATTTGAAGGCGCAGGCCTATACATTGCTGATCGCCGAGCAAAATCTGGCTCTGGCCCTCGGACTGGCAGAGCGGGCACTGGTGCTTGATCATGGCAGGCTGGTTTTCGACGGTTCCTCACAGGCGCTAATGGCGGATGAAGCCTTCCAGCGTGAACATCTTGGTTTGTGAGGGAGCGGGCAGATGGCAGTGATCTGGATTGTGGGCGGCGGGCTGATCGGTTGCGGATGGGCAGTTGCTTTTGCCGGTGCGGGGCATAATACGGTGGTGATTGATCCGGCGCCGGAAACACAGCATCGTCTGGAGCAGACATGGCAGAACGGGCTAGCTGTTCTCAAGCAATTGGGGCAGCTGAAAACCGATGCTGTTGCCCCCGTATGGGCGGCATCCGCGGCAGCGGCAGGCAATGCGCCTGATCTGGTACAGGAGGCTTTACCTGAGCAGATTGCGTTGAAAGCTGCAGCGCTTGCGCAGCTTGAACCTTATCTGCGCGAGGATACGATTATTGCCTCTTCCTCATCCGGTCTTTCGCCGGATGCTATTGGTGAAAAGCTCCGTTATCCTGAGAGACTGCTGATCGCACATCCGTGCAACCCGCCTTATCTGATGCCGGTGGTGGAATTATGCGGCGGCGCGCAGACCGGCTCCGCCGTGCTTGAGCAGGCAGAGCAACTTTATACTGCCATGGGCAAAACCGTCCTGAAATTGTCGCGTCCGGTGGCCGGTCATCTGGTCAATCGTTTGCAGGCCGCGCTCTGGCGTGAGGCGGTGCATCTTGCAGCAGAAGGCATTGCCTCGGTGAGCGATATTGAACGGGCAGTGACTGAGGGGTTGGCACCGCGATGGTGTTTTGTGGGGCCGACAGGTGTGTTCCATCTCGCCGGCGCTGAAGGCGGTATTCGGCGCTGTGTTGAGCAATTGGGCACGGAATTTGAACATTGGTGGGATGATCTGGGTGCACCGAAACTGGATGACGGCACCACAGATATTCTAGTGCAGGGCATGGCGGCTCATGATCCGCGGTCGGTCGCAGTCATCGCTGCTGACCGCGACCGTAATGTGGCGGCATTACTGGCTGCTCTGCAGGAGAGCAAGGCTAAATCTCGGCAAGCGTAGAGCGCCTGAGCCGCAGATTTTTGGGAGGAATGAAGATGGGATTACAATATTGCGATTTGCGTTATCTGCGTGTGCCGGTGGAAGATCTGGGCGCTGCGGCAAATTTTGCATCAGACATTATCGGATTACAGGCAGCTGACCGCGACAGCGAGAATGCACGTTTTCGCTCGGACGCACGCAATTATGCCCTGTGCTATACCGCCAAGGCCGGACCTGCTGCCATTGCGCTGACCGTGGCGCGATCTGAAGATCTGGATCACATGCTGGAGCAATTGCAAAAATGGCAGCCGCGCCGTCTCACGGAGGAAGAATGTGCGGAGCGGCAGATCAAGAGCGGCATTACGGTTCCGGCTCCTAATGGTGTTGCAGTTGAGCTGGTGTGGCGGCCGATGACATCCGGGTGGCGTTATCATGCACCGCGTGATGCAGGTATTACCGAATTTCAGGCTGTGCAGCTGGCCTGTAAAGATGTGTCTGCCAATGAGGATTTCTGGATCAAAGGCATCGGCGCTGCGGTGTCGGACTGGGTGGGCGATGTTGCATTCCTGCGCATTGATGAAGCTCATCACCGCATTGCGCTTTATCCTTCAAAACGCGACGGCGTGCTGGGTGTCACATGGGCGGTGGAAGGCATCAATCAGGTCATGCAGGGCTGGTATTATTTCCAGTCGCGGCAGGTGCCGGTGGTGCATGGCCCGGGACGTCAGCCTGCGTCCAATGCCATTTTTGTTACGGCCAGCGGGCCGGGCGGCATTTATTATTCCTATGCCGCAGAGACGGAAAGCGGTGCGCATATCGCAGCGCGGGGCCCGCGCCAGTTTACCGACAATCCGGCATCACATTGCGGTTGGGGATCACCCACAACTGTACCGGAATTTATGGGAGGAGAGGACCAATGATTGAGCTGAAAGACGTTGTCTATTGCCGGTTGGGAACAAAAGACCTCGCCGGTGCCGAATGGTTTGCCATTAATATTCTGGGGCTGGAAATTTCCGAACGCCGGAAAGGTTCGACCTATTTCAAATCCGATGCCCGTGAACATACGCTCTGTTATTTTGAGGGTGACCCGAATGATCAGGTTACTGCTTTTGAAATCGGCTCGTCGGATGATCTGCAGCGTGCGGCTGCCACATTGGAAGGTCTGGGACAGAGAGTGCATTACGGCACTGCGCAGGAATGCGATGCCCGCCATGTGCGCGAATTTATCCGCTTTAATGATCCGACCGGCAACGGCATTGAATTTGTGGTGCGTCCGGCGGTTTCCGGCAAGCGTTATCACGGCACACGCGATGCCGGTATTACCGGTTTTTCCCATGTCGGTCTTTGCACAACCAATGCAGAACGCGATGAGGCTTTCTGGACGCAGGTGTGTAATGCTCGCGTTTCCGACCGTATTGGGGATGCGCCTTTGATGCGGCTTGGCACAATCCATCATTCGATTGCGCTGTTCCCGTATCATAAGGCCGGTATCCAGCACATCAATCATCAGGTGGAAAGCGCCGATGATATCCAGCGCTCTTTCACCCATGTGCGCGACAATCAGGTGAATATCACTTTCGGGCCGGGGCGGCATCCGACCTCTTCGGCACAATTCCTGTATTTCACCGGTCCGGAGGGCATGACCTTCGAATATTCCACCGGCGTGTGTGAAATTCATGATGAACCTTTGTGGCGTGATCGGCAGTTTCACTTCGAGCCGAAGGGTTTCTGCCATTGGGGTGCAAAGCCTAATATTGCCGCCTTCAAGGACTGATATCATGACAGATGCAATTGCTGTTGCCGTGCGTATGGCAGCACGTGCCATGGGGCGGGCAGGGCTGGTTCATGCCTACGGGCATTGCTCGGCACGCACAGATCAGGCGCATTTTTTGGTTTGCCCGTCACGGCCAATGGGGCTGGTAGCGATAGGTGAACCATGTCCGCGCGTGCCGGTTGAAGGTGCATTGCCGGAAGGTGTGCTGGGTGAAGTACGCATTCATCAACAGATTTATCAGGCACGGCCGGAGGCCGGAGCGGTGATCCGTTTCATGTCGCCCAATGTGATGGCCGTGGCGGCCATGGGCATTGTTCCGCAGATGCGCCACGGTTTTGGCACTTATTTTGTCCCTGCAGTCGGGCTCTGGAACGATATTCAGCTGATACGTGATGATGAACGTGCAGCAGGCGTGGTTGTCGCCATGGGTGACAGTGCCGGTGTGCTGATGCGCGGCAATGGTGCCGTGGTCAGCGGCAAAACCATTGAGGAGGCGGCGATGCTCGCCTGGTATCTGGAAGATATGTGCCGTGTCGAGATTGCAGCTTTGTCCTGCGGGAAGGCTGAAACTGCCCCGCAGATCAGCGCGGATGCGGCGGCGCTGCGCGCAATCTTCAGTGGCGGTCTTGTTGAAAGAATGTGGGATTACCTAACAGCAGGTGATCCCGAGCGGATCTGATGGTCAACGGCCACAGGAAAGGACATTGTGTGAAAACATTTCTCAATTTTATCGACGGTAATTTCGTTAAAGGCAGTGGCGAGGTCTTTGCTAATCACTTTCCCTCGACGGGCGAAGTGATCGGCGAAATTTCTTCTGCCGGACGAGCGGAAGTGGATGCGGCGGTCGGCGCTGCCAAAGCCGCTTTGAAAGGCCCGTGGGGCAAAATGCCGGTTGCAGAGCGGGTTGCTTTGCTGCGCAAGCTGGCAGACGGAATTAATGCGCGTTTTGACGAGTTTCTGGCAGCCGAAATCCGCGATACCGGTAAGCCGCGCTCCATTGCTTCGCATATTGATATTCCGCGGGGTGCTGCCAATTTTAATGTCTTTGCCGATCAGATTTTGACAGCCTCTACCGAAACATTTGAAATGTCGACACCGGATGCAGCCGGTGCCCTGAACTACGCTTTGCGGGTACCGCGTGGCGTAATTGCTGTGATCTGCCCGTGGAATCTGCCGCTGTTGCTGATGACATGGAAAGTTGCGCCTGCACTGGCCTGCGGCAATACTGTGGTGGTCAAGCCTTCAGAAGAAACGCCAGCAACGGCTACGCTGCTCGGTGAGGTGATGAATGAGGTTGGCATTCCGCGCGGTGTGTACAATGTTGTGCACGGCAAAGGGCCGAATGCTACGGGTGAATTTCTGACCAGCCATCCCGATGTTGACGGCATTACATTTACCGGTGAGACCCGCACAGGAGAGGCCATTATGCGTGCTGCTGCCGGCGGTATCAGACCGGTATCGCTGGAACTTGGCGGCAAAAATGCCGGTATTATTTTTGATGACGCTGATCTGGATGCAACGCTGGAAGGCATTGGCCGCGCCTGTTTTGCCAATACCGGACAGGTTTGTCTTGGCACAGAGCGGCTTTATGTGCAGCGCGGTATTTTTGACAAGATTGCCGAAGGTCTGGCGCAAAAGGCCAAAACCTATCGTTTCGGCGATCCGTTTGATCCGGCAACCACAATGGGGCCGCTGATCAGCGCGGAGCATCGCCAGAAAGTTCTGTCCTATTATGAAAAGGCCAGAGCTTCCGGTGCACAGATTTTGGCTGGCGGCGGTGTGCCGCATCTGCAGAACTATGAAGGCGGCTATTGGGTGGAACCGACAGTCTGGACAGGTCTGTCGCAACAGGATGCCGTTGTGGTTGAGGAAATATTCGGTCCCTGCACTCATATCACGCCGTTTGATACGGAAGAGGAGGCCGTGGCCTATGCTAATGACAGCGCCTATGGCCTCGCAACCTCCATCTGGACCAGCAATCTTTCCCGTGCACATCGTGTGGCACGGGATATTGAGGTGGGCATTGCCTGGGTCAATAGCTGGTTCCTGCGTGATCTGCGCACGCCGTTCGGCGGTTCCAAGCGCTCAGGCATCGGCCGTGAAGGCGGGCTGCATTCCCTCGAATTTTATACTGAACTCCGCAATGTCTGCGTGAAGCTCTGAAAGGTCTCAGAATGTTGAATGAAGAAGAACACGCCCGCTGTGTTGCGAGCTTGCTGGAAAGTCACCGCACCAAAATTCAAGGGCAGCGCCCGTCAGAAATGTATCCGCATATTGAAATTGCAGATTCCTATGCGATCTCCTCGGCGGTGGCCGAGGCACGGGTAAAGGCCGGTGCCAAGATTATCGGTCACAAGATCGGGCTGACATCCAAAGCCATGCAGGCTTCGTCCAAGATTGACGAGCCGGATTACGGTTATATGTTTGATGATTTGGTACTGGCAGATGGCGCGAAAGTTCGCTTTGACGATTTTTGTGTGCCGCGTGTTGAACCGGAATTGACCTTTGTTCTGAAAGAACCGCTCAAAGGTCCGAATATCGGTTTGGTGGATGTGATGCGCGCCACGGAATGGGTGATCCCATCGATTGAAATTATTGATGCGCGGGTCACTGAACCAAGGCGTATTTTTGATACGGTAGCTGATAATGGCGCTGCGGCAGGGCTGGTGCTTGGTGGCAGACCAGTGCGTCCGACAGATATTGATCTGCGCTGGGCAGGCGCAATTTTCTACCGTAATTCGGAGATTGAAGAGACAGGTCTCGCTGCTGGTGTGCTTGGTCATCCCGCTATGGCTGTGGCTTGGCTGGCGAATAAGCTGGCACCGTTTGGCGTAACGCTTGAGCCAGGTCATATGTTGCTTTCCGGCAGTTTCACCCGGCCTGTCTGGGCGCAAAAAGGCGATACGCTGCACGCAGATTTCGGCCCGCTCGGCTCAGTTGCCGTACAATTTGTCTGAGGTGAACTATGCTGACACCAAAAAATGAATTTAAACGTCGTCTGCTGGCAGGGGATGTGCAACACGGCCTGTGGATGTCGCTGGCAAGCGCACCGGCGGCAGAAGGCCTGTCGTTGCTGGGCTATGACTGGCTGTTATTTGATACGGAACATTCGGCGGTGGAAATTGCCTCGGTACAGCCTTTGTTGCAGGCGGCTTCTGTTGGCACTGCCGGACTGGCCGTGCGTCCGGCATGGAATGACAAGATTTTGCTGAAACGGGTGCTGGATATTGGTGCGCAGACGGTCTTGGTGCCGTTTATCCAGTCGCCGCAGGAAGCGGCAGCCGCTGTTGCCGCTACGCGCTATCCGCCGGAAGGTATTCGCGGTGTTGCCGGTTCCACACGGGCAAGTCGCTTTGGGCAGGCAACGGATTATTTCAAAACCGCCAATCAGGAAATCTGTGTGCTGGTGCAGATCGAAACGCGTGAAGCGCTGGATCAGCTGGAAGCAATTGCAGCGGTTGACGGTGTGGACGGGGTTTTCATCGGCCCGTCCGATCTGGCAGCCTCGCTGGGACAACTCGGTAACCCCGCTCATCCTGATGTACAGGCGATTTTGCAACAAGCCGCACAGCGCATTATCGCCTGCGGTAAAGCGCCGGGTATTCTGGCGACCAATGCTAAAGATGCCCGCCGCTATCTGGACTGGGGTTATCGCTTTGTCGCCGGTGCGGTGGATATGGGTATTCTCATGCAGGGTGCGAAAACTGTTCTGGCGGATATGAAGGTTTAAAGATAATAAAAGCAGGAAGATACCGGCCTGAGAAAACTCTGGCCAGAAAAATACTAGCCAGAAAAAAAACACTGACATGGGAGCCGGTTCTTTCTGTTTATCGGAATCGTGTGGGGGAAACATGAAAAACGACGATTTAAACCTTGATCGCATTACCGGCTTGGTGGATGCAAAAGCCGGAAAATTTTGTGCCTTAAGTGACCGTATCTGGGACGTGCCTGAACTTGCCTTTGCGGAAGAGAAATCCTGTGCGGAACACATCAGCGCCTTACGCGAAGAAGGATTCCGGATCACACCGTGCAAAGATGGTCTGGACACTGCTTTTGTTGCTGAATTTGGCGACAAAGGGCCAATTATTGCTTTTCTCGGTGAATATGATGCTTTGCCGGATCTGTCGCAGGCAGAGGGTGTAACCAGCCATAATCCGTTGATTTCGGGTACACCCGGTCATGGTTGCGGGCATAATCTTTTGGGCTCCGGTGCGGCACTGGCAGCAGTTGCCCTTAAAGATGCGCTGGTTGAAGCCGGTCTTGAAGGGCGGGTGCGCTATTACGGTTGTCCGGCGGAAGAAAGCGGTTCGGGCAAAAGCTTCATGGCGCGTTCCGGCTATTTTGACGATGTGGATGTAGCTTTTTGCTGGCATCCGAGCGTGGTCAATGAGGCGGTCACCACCTCCAGTCTGGCTTTTTATCAGTGCTATTTCCGTTTCAGTGGCAAAGCGGCACACGCTGCTGCTTCCCCGCATCTTGGCCGCAGTGCACTGGATGCTGTGGAGTTGATGAATGTCGGCGTCAATTATATGCGTGAACATATGCCATCTGATGCGCGCATCCATTATGCGATCACCAATACCGGCGGCATTGCGCCGAATGTGGTGCAGGCCAACGCTGAAGTCCTGTACCTGATCCGCTCCCCTAAAATCGAAGATGCGGAAACCCTGTTTGCCCGTGTGAAAAAGATTGCTGAAGGGGCTGCCCTGATGACCGAAACAAAGGTCAGCAGTCAGATCACCGATGCAGGCATGAATCTTTTGCCGAATAAGGTTCTGCTGCGCGTGCTGCACGATAATATGGCTCGTATCGGTGCGCCGGAATTTGATGACAGTGACCGCGCTTTTGCCCGTGAATTGCAAAATGCAGCCCTGTCGCGTGAGGATATTGAAGCCAGTGCTAAAAATCATGGAGAGGATTTGCTGGAAACAGTTCTTCATGAGGGTGTTCTGGACATGCCTGCTTATGAAACTGTGATGGCTGGCAGCACGGATGTGGGCGATGTGAGTTGGATTGTGCCGACGGCACAGTGCCATGCGGCTTGTTTTGCCTTTGGTACGCCGTTTCACACATGGCAGCTGGTAACGCAGGGGCGCAAACCTGCCGCACATAAAGGCATGGTGCTTGCTGCCAAAACCCTTGCCAGTACTGCCGCAGAATGTCTGCGCCGTCCAGAGCTGATTGAAAAAGCAAAAGACGAGCTGAAAGCACGCACTCGCGGCCGCCCTTATATCTGTCCGATACCGGCAGATGTGACACCGGAACATCTCAAACCGATGAATGGTTGAAAGATTTAAGGCATTGTTTTTAAAAAAATATCAAATGGGGATATTGATGAAAAAATTTCTTATGACTGCGGGGTTGCTGTTGTCGTCCTTTGTTGCCGTCTCACAGGGTTTTGCTGAAGAGCGTTCATTCCGTATTGCAACAGAAGGTTCGTTTGCACCGTTTAACTTCACCCGTCCGGATGGTACGCTTGATGGTTTCGAGGTGGATCTTACCCGTGAATTGTGCAAGCGTATGAATGCGAAATGTGAGATTATTGCGCAGGATTGGGACGGGATTATTCCGGGGCTCAATGCTAAGAAATTTGATGCCATTCTTGCCGGGATGTCAATTACCGAAGAGCGTGAGAAGGTTGTCGATTTCTCCATTCCTTATGAACAGGGGCTTTTGGGCTTTGCCACACTTGAAGGTTCGCCGCTGATGGAACTAGCGGGAACCGGTGAGTCTTTGAATATCGGCACACGTCCTGAAGATCTGGAAGCCTTGCTGGAAAAATGGAAACCATTGCTCAAAGGCAAGACCATCGGCGTACAGGGCTCAACAATCGGTGCGAATTTTCTGGATAAATATCTGGCCGATACGGTTGAGATTTCTGAATACAGAACCACCGATGAGCATGATATGGATCTACTGAACGGCCGTGTGGATGCGATTTTTGCTGCCCAGCCGAATTTTGTGGCAACGATGGAAAAACCGGATTTTGCCACTATGAAAATGGTGGGCACGGCTCTGCGCGGCGGTGTGTTTGGTACCGGTGTTGGTGTGGCGTTGCGCAAGAATGAGCCGGAAATTAAAGAACTTTTCAACAAAGCGATTTCGGAAGCGATCAAGGATGGCACGGTTCGTGATCTTTCGATGAAATGGTTCAAGCTCGATTTGACACCATCGAATGAATAAGGTTCGTTCAGATTGAAAACAAAAACGGCTTCCTTCGGGAAGCCGTTTTTATGTACTTCTGTATGGGGAGATTTACGGCGCAGGCGGCGTGACCGGAACCGATTGAAAAGATGCGCATATGTCTTTGAGAATCCGGATCAGATGGCCGGAGCGGCCGCTCATATGGATCATGCCGAAACTTGGGTTCCAGTAATCGGAAACAAGCGGTACGCGCGCCATCAGATTATCATAGCGTGTACGGTTATCTGACAAAGGGCAGAGATTGAAAATAGAATAACCGAGATTGGCAGAGATCAGACTATAGGCCATTTCACGCGTATCCACCGTATAGGTTACACGGGGTTTAACATTATGGCGTTCAAACAGGCCACTGTAATAACGCCGCGCTCCGTCAAAATCGAGTAGGATATAGGGATCGTCCTGTAACTCTGCCAGTTCAATCTTGTCTCGTCCTGCCAGCGGATGACCGGGGCAAAGACCGGCATGCAAAGGCGTGCGGTAGAGTTCTGCAAATTCAAGCGCGGGGTGCAGATCATCATTAAAGGTAAAGGCTGCAGCGAGTTTTTCTGTGCGGATAGCTTCGGATAATTCCCGTGCACTGCTTTCAATTATCTGAAAATGTGCATTGGGAATGATGTCTGAAATTTTGCGCAGGATTGACGGCATAATCAGTGAACCGACACTTTTGAGTACGCCGATTGTGATGTCGCGGTTCCAGTCCAGCGGAATATCGGCGGCAGCCTTTTCAAAGCCGATATAAGAATTGAGAAAATCTTCAGCGAGCGCTGTAAAACGTTCGCCTTCGCCGGTCAGTTGCATGCCTTTGGACGGTGTGCCGAAAAACAACATCACGCCAAGGCGCTGTTCTGTCAGGCGAACGGCTTCGCGCACAGAGGAAACCGAGACGGACATAAGCTCTGAGGCCCTGGACAGTGAGCCTGTTTGTTTGACGGCAAGGATATATTGCAGATGTTTAACGGAATAAGGCCCGGCCATACTGATCTCCCCCAATTAGACGAAATGCGCATCTTCATGCATAAAATGTAAAATTAGAATTAGATTAATGCATTTTTCAAAGTAATAGTCTTTGTTTATTTTGTCGCAAAGGGAGAAATAAAGGGGAGATACCAATGAACAGGACGTTGGAGAGTACCATTGCTGCCGGTGCAACCGGAGGGCTTGAACAGAGCAAACCTGCAGTTAAAAATAATATTTCCAGTGTGGCGGCAGTAACGCTCGGCAATGCACTGGAATTTTATGATTTCACGATTTACAGCATTTTCGCTGCGGTTATTGCGCGGCAGTTTTTTCCGCTGGAAACACCTTTCGGTGGCTTGCTGCTATCTGTCGCTGTGTTCGGTGTCGGCTTCCTCACACGTCCGCTCGGCGGTATTGTGATCGGCGCCTATGCGGACAGGGCAGGGCGCAAAGCGGCGATGACGCTGACAATCCTGCTGATGGCGGCAGGCACCGGTTTGCTAGCGATTATTCCGCCTTATGCTTCAATTGGCATAGCTGCACCGATACTGGTTGTTGTGGCACGTTTGATTCAGGGTTTCTCCGCAGGCGGGGAAATGGGACCGGCCACCACTTATCTTCTGGAGCGGGCGCCAAGTCATCGCCGTGGTTTATATACAAGCTGGCAATCGGCCAGTCAGGGCATTGCGTTTCTGATTGCCGGTATTATCGGTTTTGCACTGATTGAGGCATTACCGGCGGAAAGTCTGGAATCCTGGGGTTGGCGTCTGCCGTTTCTGCTCGGTATTCTGATTGCACCGGTCGGTATGTATATCCGCAACCGTTTGCCGGAAACGATTGAGCATGAACAGGCCCATAGCACGACCAAAGCTGTGCTGGCCGATGTGCTGACAGAACACCGGCGCACTGTGGTACTGGCAGGTCTTGCCATCGCTGGTGGTGCCGTCACCATGTATATTTCCAGCTACATGACCACTTATGCCCTGACCACGCTGCATCTGCCAGCCGGTGTTTCAATGCTGGCTACTTTGGTAACCGGTTTGACAATGGCGGTGATGAGCCTTGTCGGCGGCTGGTTGTCAGACCGGTATGGCCGCAAAGTGGTGATGATTATCCCGCGTGTGCTGCTGGTACTGGCGGCCTATCCGGCCTTTATGCTGATCACCTATCAGCAAACCGGTACCGCGCTGTTGCTGATGGTGGCTTTGCTGGTGACACTGCATTCGCTCAATGCCGGTGTGATGCTGGGTATGATACCGGAATCCTTCCCGCGTCGTGTGCGCAGCATCGGCTTGTCATTTTCCTATGCGGTTGCTGTGACGATTTTCGGCGGCACTGCGCAGTTTGTGGTGACATGGCTGATCAGTGTGACCGGCAGCCCGATGGCACCGGCTTGGTATCTTGTTGTTGCCAATGCGGTGGCGGTGATCGCCATGCTTCTTATGCGGGAAACGCGTCATGTTTCCCTTGATGATTGATCAGACTTATGGAGACAGATGAAATGGATGATCGCTTGTCAGAAACGATCAGCAGCTACCTGCCGGAACTTATTGCTATCAGACATGATATTCATAAATATCCGGAAACGGCTTTTGAAGAACACCGTACCGCTGCGCTGGTGACGGATACCCTGAAAAAATGGGGTATTGATGTAGTCACAGGCATTGCCGGTACCGGTGTGGTCGGTACGCTGACAGGTACACAACCCGGCTCAAGGACAATTGCCTTGCGGGCGGATATGGATGCGTTGGATATTGTTGAAGCGACCAATATGCCCTATGCCTCGGCAATTGAAGGCAAAATGCATGCCTGTGGTCATGACGGCCATACAACCATGTTGCTGGGGGCTGCGCGTTATTTATCGGAACATCGCAACTTTGCCGGTACGGTTCATTTCATTTTCCAGCCTGCAGAGGAAAAAGGCGGTGGCGGTCTGTGCATGATCGAGGACGGTCTGTTTCAGCGCTTTCCGTGTGATGCCGTTTATGGGCTGCACAATGAACCGGGGCTGGCACTGGGTAAATTCGGTATCCGCTCCGGTCCGATGCTGGCCAATGTTGATACATGGACGGTGGTTTTCAAAGGAACCGGCGGTCATGGTGCCGTGCCGCATCGCGCAACAGATCCGAGCGTGCCGCTGGGACATTTTCTGACCGGCCTGCAGAGCATTGTCGGGCGCAGTGTGCCGGCGCGGGAAACGGCGGTGATTAGTGCCGGATATATTGCCGGCGGTCATCCTGATTCCGGTAATGTTATTCCTTCCGAAATTACCGTTCATGGCACGGCACGGTCATATGATCCGGCAGTGCGGGATATTTTGGAAACCCGCTTGTCTGAGCTGGCGCAAAATCTGGCGGCAGCTTACGGATGCAGTGCCTCTGTGCTTTATGAGAGAGGTTATCCGGCTCTTGTAAACAGTGTTGAACAGACTGCCATTGCTGCAAAGGCGGCTGTCCGTGTGACCGGTGAGGCAAATGTGAACAGCGACTTTCCACCGATCACAGCGGGTGAGGATTTCGCTTATATGCTGCAGAATAAGCCGGGCGCATTCATGTTGATGGGCAATGGTGTTGATGAAAACGGACATTTTCATCATGTGCATACACCGCATTTCGACTTTAATGACCAGGCATTACCTTATGGTATTGGCTATTGGGTCGCGCTGGTCAAAGCCGAACTGGGCTGATCTCAAAAGAACTCTTGTAATGAACCGTTGTTGTAGCAGCGGTTCATTGCATCAAGTGTTTGCAAATAGTCTGCCTGCTGTGAAGCGGTCTTTTCATATATTTTAGCTTATAGTGATTGCAGCGACAAACAGATGACGACTTACATCTTCCTTCGATGATAATCTGTAAAATGCCGAACTTATAGAATGCAGGATGTGTTGTCGAATGGTCTGAGACGTTTGGGCTTTAGAAGCCAGCCCTTTGACGCTGTAGCTCTCAGGAAACGATCATATAAGAGGTAAAAGCTCGGCCTGATAGTGTCGATGATACGACATAATCCAGGCTTTCGGTCATCAATGTCTGCATCCTGCTTTTTGTCTCGTTCTCACTTCTATTGAGCGAGCTATGACAAGCCGAAATAAACCATGTTTGTTTCATAAGTGTTGATGCGGGATAAGAGTATATTAATTTTCAGATATCATAGATAAAGAACCAAGAATTAAAGCTTTGACACCTAGCGTGTATTTATTTTTAATTTCGCAGTTTTCTCTATCGGGAATTTTTTGGTTCGTTTCTTCTTTAGGAATAAGCGTATCAGCAACAGCAACACACACATGCGCGACAGTTTGAAAAAGCCAATGAGCTTGCTGATCTGTAAGATGATAGGATTGCACTAATAATTTTTGGTGGTTTTGAATTTTTGTAATCATATCTGGTGTAATCAAATCTTCACGCAGTAAATAAGGTGCGATGCCCGGATGTCTTTCCACAAAGTGCCACATACAAGCACCGAAAGTTTCCATGTATTCTTTCAATGGCTCATCATGTGGGGCCGGAAGTTGCCAGCGTAGGAAAATTTCGCTCGCAACTAACTGTTTGAGTTCATCTAAAGAGGAAACATATGTGTAAAGCGTCATATGACTGATGCCGAGTGCTGCTGCAACACCGACGATAGAAATGGAAGGCAAACCCATGGCAATACCGGCATCCGCAATTTGCGCCGTTGTCATTTCGCGGCGCGGGCGTCCGCGGGCAGATTTGGTTTCGCTCATCGTGTACTTTCTTACTCATTTCAATTTCGGCGAGGGTGGTAAAATCAGCTCGCAATATATTACCGTGAATAGAGCATATGCCGGTTTTTATCGAGTTAAATTATGGTGACTAACAGCGTTTGTCCCGAAGGTTGGTAAGGCTACGCATGTCAGCACAAAATGTTCCATCAAGTGTAAGTGTACAGCAATTTCCTGGCCACGTCGCCAGTGTTGCGACCAGTCTTTCGTGAGCCTTAACAGGCCTGCGCCCTTGCTGAAATCCGCTGTCATTTCTGCCGCATAAAATCCGTAGAAACGGCCTGTTAGCGGGTAAAGTGCTTTATAAAGGCTCTCTTTAGCTGAAAAAGCTGCGGTAACGGCAAGGTTTTTGTCTTGCGGCGGGAGGCGTTGCATTTCGTCCGGCGTTAAAACCAGAGCAGCAATTTTTGCTGCCTCGTCCTCAGTTTGCAGCGTTTCAATATCAATGCCGAGAGCGCAATAGTGGGCATTTTGTGCAGTAATGGCAAGGGCATAGCCGTCACAATGGGAGATGGAGCCAGTTGTGCCCTGAGGCCATACCGGCACATGTTTGGCAGTGCGGTGCGGGGTGGCAGCTGTGCCGGTCATTGTACGCAGTGCTGCACGGGCACACCACTGTCCTGCAATAAATTCAGCTTTGCGGCGCGGGGCAAAAGCCTTAAATGCATCCGGCAAAATCATGGCTTCCATATCTTGAAAATCCGGATTCAGGGGCAGACCATGGCAGGGATAGCGACACATAAACAGGCTGGTATCTCCGGCCAACTCCGGCCATGGTGCAAGGCTAAACGGTTGCGTATCCGATCGTGCGGGGGGATGTCCGTCAGCAGCCAAGGGTTGCTCCTCCGTCTACAACAATATCCTGCATGGTCACATGCCCTGCCAGATCAGAGGCCAGAAACAGCACAACATTGGCAAGGTCATTCGATACCGCAATTTTGCCGAGCGGTATGCCAAGCTTGAACTGCGTCGGCAGGCCGTCAATCAGTTGCTGCTCACCGGAACTGTTCTGCAACATGCCTGCCAGCATCGGCGTGCGCGTGGAGCCAGGGGAAACCACATTGCAGCGCACACCATAGGGTGCAAGTTCCAGTGCTACGCAATGACTGAGACTGGCCATTGCCGCTTTAGAGGCGCAATAGGCCGCCATATTAATGCGGGGCACATGAGCGGCATTGGAGGCAACATTGACAATTGCCCCGTGTCTTTGTTTGCGAAAGACCGGTGCCCAGTGATGCAGCATGTAAAATGCGCCGCTGGCATTCACATCCATACAGGTTTTCCAGTCATCGACGGTAAGGCTCTCCGTGGTGCCGGATTTCAAAACACCTGCAACATTGACCAATATATCCAGCGTATCGTCTTCCGCTTTCAGATAATCGCAAAGTTTTTTTACTGCTGACGCATTGGCAATATCGACTTGCAGCAAATGGAAATCACAGGCGTTACTCTGATCATCAGTTTTGCAGTCAATGCCAGTGACACGGGCACCCTGACGTATAAATTGCTCGGCAATACAGCGTCCGATGCCTTGTGCCGCACCGGTGATGATGACACGCTTGCCGGCAAAGGAGCTGTTTTTACTGATATCCGGACGGCTCATTTTCAGGCTGCCTTTTGCTGCTTTTCAATCAGTGCCCACCATGCTGTCAGAGTGGGGTCACGCGCCAGTTCCTCAAAGCTGATATCCAGACCGCGCTCTTTCAGCTCTGCGGAGAATTTCATGACTTTGAGCGAGTCCAGCCCGTAAAAAATCAGGCTTTCATCGGCATCAAACTCGTCGACGTCCTCGACCAGTTGCAGTACACGCTGCTGTAGCCAGTTGCGGGTGGTGCCTGTGGCAGGCTCCTGCAGCAGATTATCGGTGCTGACCACGCAGCCGCAGCGTGTGGCGACATATTTCAGCGCCAGCCGGTGCTCATCCTCGGAAAAATCTGCTACCGCATCGGCGGCCAAAAAAGGCTGTATATCGCTCATGAAAGCTTCAACCGCCGTGATCATGCAGCCGATATGGGCATAGACCCCGCCGATAATCAGCTGGTCGCGGTTCCATTCTTTCATTTTCTGCTTCAGGGGAGAGCGCTGAAAAGCGCTGTAACGCCATTTGGTCAGCACGAGATCACTGCTGTCCGGTGCCAGTTCATTAATAATCTGCTGCACTTCCGGCTCTGCCACGGTGAGACCGGGCCCCCACATATCGTTCAGCAAAGCGCGGTCTTTAACGGATTGTTCATGGGGCTGAGCAGTATAGACGACGGGGATGTTATTGTTTTTTGCCCATTGGCGAAGACGCACCAGATTGTGCACCAAAGTCTGCATTAATGTTCCTTCCGCATCATAGAAACGCAGGAAATAGCGCTGCATATCATGGATCAGCAAAACCGCGCGGGATGGATCAACTGTCCATGCGGTTTTATTGGCAGGATAGCTTGCAGGCTGCGGAATGGCATAATCAGCAATTTTAGGAATTGTCATAGCTGGCTTTCTGGTCGTGATACGGGAAGTTTTAAGTTTAGTGCTGAGCTGCATATTTCGCGCTTAGCGCTCAGACCGCGCTGGCACTTTGTGCGAGAAGCGAACGCAGATGTTTCTTGTCGATTTTACCGACAGGTGTGAGCGGCATATGTTCGATGAACTGAATGCGATCCGGCAACTTATACTCGGCTATACCCAGTGCTGCGAGATGACGGCGCAGGGCAGGTGCTTTCAGTTGCGGATTACGGGAAACAACAAAGGCGCAGCTCTTCTCGCCCAGCAGCGCATCATCCATCGCCACAAGGGCAGCATGAGTCACATCATCATGCAGAACGATCAGATTTTCGATTTCTTCTGAGGCGACTTTCTCACCGCCGCGATTGATCTGATCTTTCACACGACCAACAACACGCAGATAACCCTGCGCATTGCGCTCAACAATATCACCCGAATAATAGAAACCTTCCTTGTCAAAGACACGGGCATTATGCTCAGGGCTGTTATAATAACCGCAAAAAGTATAGGGCCCGCGTGTGGCAAGCATACCGGCCTCACCGTCGGATAGCACATTGCCGTCTTCATCAGTAATGCGGATTTCATCATCAGGGCTGATCGGTCTGCCCTGTGTGGTGAAGACCAATTCGTCATCATCTCCCGCTCTGGTATAATTCACAAGACCTTCTGCCATGCCGAAAACCTGCTGCAACCGGCAGTGCAGAATTTCCGGAACTTTACGTGCCAGAACCTCGGCAAAACTGGCGCCGCCCACCTGAATCAGCCTGAGCGAATGCAGTTTTTCCTGATGTTCGGGGGCTGCTTGTAACCAAAGCGCTACGGCTGGCGGTACAAGGGCAACCATATCAATACGGTGACGCTCAATCAGAGTGAAACAGCCAAGCGGTTCAGGATTTTGTGTCAGAATAACGCAGCCGCCGGCATGAAAGACGCCAAGTGCACCGGGAGAGCTGAGGGCATAATTATGGGCTGCGGGCAGAGCGCAGAGAAACCTCGTCTGCGGTGTCAGTTCGCAGATACCCGCACTGGCACGTATACTGTAGTCATAATCATTATGGGTACGGGGGATGAGTTTGGGTGTGCCGGTACTGCCGCCGGAAAGCTGGAAAAAGGCAACCTCATCCGCCGGTGTTGGTGCCAGCGTCGGGGTAATGATGCCGCCATCCGGTTCTTGCAGCCAGTTACTGAGATGGTTGGTTTTATGCGCATCGCTGTCATCACCGACGAGCAGTGTGAGTTGCGGATGCAAACCTTCCGCATCCAGTTCCTCCAGAAAGCGGTTATCCTTGAACAGCTCATGCTGTTTGGTACCTATGATCAGTTTGGGCTTGATCTGACGGGCATAGGCTGTGAGCTCAAGTTTACGATGGGAGTATATCGCATTAACCGGTACAATGCCTGCTTTAAGCAATGCGAAAAATACAATGTAAAATTCCGCAATATTGGGCAGTTGTACCAAAGCGGTATCGCTTTGGCTGATACCGGCGAGACGAAGTCGGCTCGCCAGGTTGCCGGAGAGCTGATCCAGCATGGCATAACTGATGCAGCGCTCACCGCAGAGAATGGCCGGTGCATCCGGTCGTATCAGGCTCTGGTTCTGGAGAATGCGGGTGAGTGGCTGATCAATCCAATAGCCTTTGCGGCGATAAAGATCGGCTCTTTCCTGCGGCCAGCGTGTGAATTCAATTGTCATTCTTCTACCAGTCAAAATATTTCGGACCAGAGCATAACTCCTTAAAATTGAAACAGTTTAAGGTGAAGTTATGCTATGTTTTTAAAGTGTCAGAGTGAGTTTTGTACGTTTGATCGGGTGCATTGTGCTCTAATTATTCAGACCGCAAGCGCGCAGCATGGTGCCGAGTTTGGTTTGCACTTCATTCCATTCCGAGGCGGGATCGGAGGCCTCAACGATGCCCGCACCGGCAAAAAGTTGCACAATATTGCGCTGCACGCTGCCGCAGCGGATGGTAACCACCCATTCTCCGTTGCCCTGCGCATCTGACCAGCCAACCATGCCGGTGAAAAAGTGCCGCTCGAAAGGTTCGATAAAGTGGATCAGCCGTCTGGCGCGTTCGGTAGGATAGCCACAAACCGCCGGTGTGGGATGCAGCAGACAGGCAAGCTGCAAGGCTGTTAGTGACGGATCGGCAATGGTGCCGTGAATGCGTGTTGAAAGATGCCAGAGCGCGGCTGTGCTGATTAGCGAGGGCCGCTGCGGCACATCCAGCTGATCGCAAATCGGTTGCAAATGGGCGGCAATATCCTCAATCACCAACCGGTGTTCATAAAGGTCTTTTTCAGAGTGGTTGAGTTGCTGCGCATTGCGTTGATCGGCCAGCGGATCGCTCATGCGTTTTGCCGAACCTGCCAGCGGATTGGAAATGATATTGCGGCCGTCTTTACGGATCACAAGTTCAGGGCTGACACCGACAAGCACCGCACCATCATTTAATGACAAGCGGAACTGATAGCCCTCGCGGTTTTGTGCATGCAGATTGGCGAGCATTTGCTCCGTATCGACATCCTGTTCGAACGTGATTTCACGCATTACTGAAAGCACGGCTTTGCGTACATCGCTGAGGCGGAAATTGGCGATTGCCTGTTCCACCGCACGTTTGAAACCGGCTTCATCGGGCAAGCTTTTCTGTGTGGTGGATTTTAAAACGGCAGGGGAGGCGACAGAAACGGCAGGGGCAAGATCGTGCCATTCATAGGATTGCGGGATGAAAAGGCAGGATGCTTCGGTGGGATTGAAGGGAATAGCGCCGACAATGACCGGATTATCCTGTCCATTTTTTTGGGCTTCTCTCAATGCAGCGTTTATAGTGCGTTGAAAGACACTATTGGTCTCGCTGCCGTTTTCTGCAGGGGTGTTAATTTCGCAGTGCAGACCACGGGTGCGCAGTTCTTTATTTCCGGACGTAAACGAGAAAAACCTTTCGCCATTAACATTAGATTGTTCTTCAGACACATCGGTTCTGAGGTGACTTGTTCTCATGCTCATTACACTCCAGTGACGGATGTAAGGGGAAAATACCTGCAGCGCAGAGGGAGATCGGCTGCGGCATCGGGCAGAAATTTCACATCGGCAGAAATTTCAGATCGGAATGAAACGCCCTCACAATTTATTCGCTAAACAATCGGGTTCTTTGGTTTGAGAAAATTCGCGGATAAGCGGTTTTCGTTTCGCTGATATGCATATCCTGTCCATATCCGGTATCGGGAAATCTCCGGCTGGAAGCGGCTATGCACTGGCAAGACCATTCAGTTTCGTTCTGCACAAAGGCCAAATTAAAACTTGAATGTTTTTATCATATATTCATAACTTGAATAAAACAATCAAGTTTTTGAAGCGAGTGTGATTATCATGACCTATCCAGCAGACGGTACGATGTTCAGAGAGTTAAATTCGATGCAGGCAGCTTGTTTTGTCGGCCGTGAACCGCAGACAATGCTCGGCGGTGTTGCCTCTCATCTTTATACCGAGTTTAACGGGTGCGGCATTGATGTGGACAGACTGAAACAGGCGCTTGAGCGCCTGGCAAAACTGCATCCGATGATGATACTTCGCGTAACAGATGACGGGCAACAGACAATCGCTGACATACCACAATATCCGGTACTTGAAATTGATGATCTGCGCGGCAAATCCTCATCCGAAAAGCAAGACTTTCTGGAGCAAAAGCGGCAGGTCTGGACACATCAGAAGCTTGATTTGCACTCAGGGCATGTGGTGCGTTTCTCTCTGTCTTTGCTGGATGGCGGGCAGTTTCGCTTTCATGCTGATACGGATATGATTGCTATTGATCCGTCTTCTTTCCGCCTGCTGATGCATGATCTGGCGGCGCTTTATCAGGCACCGGAAACTGTCTGTCAGCCGGCCGCAACATATTTTGACTGGCTTGACCGGTATCGTTCGGATAGCACGCTGAAAAAAACGCGCGAGCGTGACAAAAATTGGTGGCGCGGCAGACTTGCGGCCATTCTGCCTGCACCGGCTTTGCCCTTACGTACTGATATGGCACAGCCGCAGAGTCACAGGCTTGCACGACAAATCGATGCTGTACAATGGCAGGCATTGCAAAAACTGGCACGCAGGTATCGGATAACCACAGCAGCAATGATGCTCGGGTTGTTCGCCGCCGTCTTGGGACGCAAGACCGGCGACCGGCAATTCCGTCTCAATGTGCCAATGTTCTGGCGCTTGCCGCTGGTGGAGGATGTCGGCAATATTCTTGGTGAATTTGCCAATATTCTTATCGCAGAGATTGATCTGGATGCCGCACCCACACTTGCAGATTTGTGCTGCGGATTGCAAGCCCAGCTGATCAGCCAAATGGAACATTCCGCCTATTCAGGGGTCAATGTGATGCGTGATCTTTCCCGCCATCATGGCAAGCCGCAACTGGCACCGGTGGTGTTTACCGCAGCCCTTGATCTGGAAGGCGGAGCGCTGTTTTCCGATTCCGTGCGGCAGGTCTTCGGGGTGATGGATTGGGCCATTTCGCAGGGTTCACAAGTGGCGTTGGATGCGCAGATGGCCGCTTATGAGGGCGGTCTTCTGGTGAATTGGGATATCCGGCTGGACGCTTTGCCTACGCAATGGGTAAGCGATTTGTTCGATGATTTTATCGCTTGTCTCAGCAAAGCGGCTGATGTGGCTGATTATCTGGATGAGGTGCAGATTGTGGCCCCGACCAAGAAGAACCAGCCTTTAACTGCATTGCAGCGCGCTTACCTGGCGGGGCGGGGTGAAAATGTACCGCTTGGCGGCGTGTCAATGCAAGAATTTCGTGAATATCGCGGTATCTTCAATCCGGCAGTTCTGAAAGATCGCCTGCAAGAGATGGTACAACGCCATGCCTGTCTGCGCATGCGGATTAATCCGCAAAGTTTCACGCAATCTGTATGCGCTGATGCGCAGACCAACTGGGAGGAGATTGATTATCGTGGTCTGAGTCGATCGGAAGCGATCTGCCGGATTGAGCAGCAACGGGAAGCTTATGCTCACGAGATTATGGGCACGGAGCGAGCGCCATGGCAGATCACGCTTTTCCGTCTCCCGAAACTTGAGGGCGAGGCTGAAGATTACATTCTCTTCGCGCGGTTCGATGCCATGATTGCTGATGGCCGGTCAATTGCGCAACTGATGCGTGAATTATTTGAAGGCGCAAGCGGGACTGATCAGGATGAGGAAACGGCGGTCACGCATTATGATGATGCACAGCTCAAAGCTGATGCCGCTTACTGGAAAGACAAATTGCAAGCGGTTGAAGCGCCACTGCGCCTGCCATGGATCAAGCCGCTCGACCAAATCATGCAGTCGCGTTACAGGCGGGAAAGCATGGTTATTCCTGCCGCAGTTTTCAGCGCTTTGCATCGTGTCGGGGCACGTAAAGGCCTGTTTAAAAATTCTGTGCTGACAGTGCTTGTGCTTGAGGTTTTGTCTTGTCGCACAGAGGAAAACAGTCTGTGTGTCGGCATTCCTGTTGCGCCGCAAATATCCGCCACGCTTGCCAATCATTCCAGTTTTATTGCCGTGAACTGGCGTAAACAGGAGGGTGATTTTGCCATGCGTGCGGCAGTTTTGCAGCAGGATGTGCTGGAAGGGCTTGGTCATCCCGCATTTTCAGGTGTGGATATTGCACGACTCTTGTTTGAAAATACGGGAAACCTGCCGGTTTTGCCGGTGGTGATTACCAATGGTTTGTCCTGGCCGGTTTTGTCGCAGGATAGTTCGATATATTTGCACAGCGGGCAGACACAGACACCGCAGGTGGCCATGGATATCCGCTTTTCGGTCAATGCTACCGGTGATCTGGTCTTTGATATTGATTACGCGCGTGAGGCGCTGGACCAGGCAATGGTGCAGGATATTTTGCAGGCGCTCAGCAAGGCTGCGCATCATATTGCCGCCAGCGGTGAACTGGCTGTGAGCATTCGGGAGATAACCGATCTCAGTCATTATCGTTTCAACAATCTGCCGGTGACAACACAGGATGCACCTTTTCTGCGCCGTATTACCGATCAGATTTTTGCTGCCGGTAACAACAAAACTGCGCTGATTTACGGACAACAGCGTATCAGCTATGCAGAGCTTGGCGGCATTGTGCGCCGTATAATGGGTGGGTTGCAGGCGCGGAAACTATCTCAAGGCAGTGTGGTTGCTATTTGCCTGCCGCGCAGTCCCGAATACACGGCCATAGTGCTTGCCTGTGCATTATCGGGTATAATCTGGGTACCGGTTGATGCCGCATCACCGCAGGAGCGATTGGATTATCTTCTGGAAAATTGCTGTCCTGATCTAGTGGTCAGCACTGGAGATTTGACCACTGTGCATCCTGTGGTCACGTTTGAGGTTTTGATGATGGCAAAGCCTGTGGCAAGTCGTTCTCTTAACCCTGCCATGCTCTCGCTCAGTGACAATCCTGCCTATTATCTTTATACATCGGGCACCACGGGCAAGCCGAAATGCGTGGTGCTGACCAACCGCTCCACCAATAATGTGATCACCTGTACGCTGGAAAATTGGCAGGCGACAGAGCGCGATGTGTTTATTTCGGTTACGCCGCTGCATCATGATATGTCGGTCTTTGATGTTCTGGGCGCATTGGCTGCCGGTGCCACACTGGTGCTGCCGGAGGCCGGCGAGGAGAAAAACGCCATACGCTGGAACCAGTTGGTTGCCGAACATCGGGTAACGCTATGGTGCTCTGTACCGGCAATTTTGGAAATGCTGCTGGCCTGCAGGCGCGGAGATGAATTGACAAGCCTGAGGCTGATTGCACAAGGCGGCGATTATATCAAACCGGTGATTATTGCCGGATTGCGTGAATTGCTGCCGCAAGCACGGTTGGTATCGCTTGGCGGGCCAACGGAAACGACGATCTGGAGCATTTGGCATGAGATCAGCGCAGAGGATGTACGCATTATCCCCTATGGTATTCCGCTGCCTGAAAACAGTTATTTTGTACTGGATGAACAGGGGGAACATTGCCCTGCTGGTGTTGCCGGGCGGATCCACACCGCCGGTGTGAATGTGGCGCTGGGCTATCTGGAAAGCGGCGAAATTATCCAGACGGATTTTGTGACGGTGCGCGATGAAACGGGCACAGAATTGCGAGCCTTTAAAACCGGAGATCGCGGGCGTTACCGCCATGACGGCGTGATTGTTTTTGACAGCCGTGTCCATGGCTATGTGAAAATACGCGGTGTGCGCGTGTCGCTGCCGGATGTGGAGAATGTGCTGATCACGCATCCGCAGCTTCGGCAGATTATAGTGGTTGATATAGGCGATCAGAAACAGGGCGAGGCAGCGCTGGGCGCAGTTTATGTGGTGGAGAGCGGGGCGCAAGTATCGTCCGTGAGTTTAAGGGATTTTGCCCGTGAACGCTTGCCGCAATCTCATGTGCCGTCACGTTTTATGCAACTTGATGAATTGCCGTTTTCGCGTAATGGCAAGCCGGATCGTGGTGCTGCCCGTAAAATTCTGGAAACGGTGCAACCCGCAGAGCAGGCAAAACCGGTCGTGCCAGAAATATCGCCGGTACAGCGCAAGGTGCTGGAGATTTATCTGGAAGTGCTGAAACCGGAAGCGGCGCAACCGGTTTGTGCGACTGCGGATTTTATCGGGCTGGGATTGCGCCCGCAGCATCTGAAATTGATTGCAGCTCGGCTGAGCGAGAGTTTTTCTGTGGCTTTGCCGCCTGCGCAACTGATGCGCTGCCGTAATGCGCAGGATGTGTCGGCCTTGCTGAAGGCCTGATAATTATAAAAACAGCGCCGCATAAAAAATACGGCGCTGTTTTTGAGCTCTGGAATTATGGTCTTATCAAAGGCCGAATTGCTGGAATGATGAATTGACCGGCACCGGATAATGAATTTTCCCTAAAAGCTGGTTGATAATGGTGGCATTGCGATAGGCACCAAGGCCGAGATCCGGCGCACCCACACCGTGGTGGAATGTCTCGGCATTTTGGATGAAGATTTTTCCTGTGCCGTCATCGCAGCGTGCGGCACAGAAAGTTTCATCTACAAGCATGTCGCCGTCTTCATCCGTTGCCAGAACTGTATCTTTCAAACGGGTGAACCATTCCGGCCAGACATGATGATAGCCAGTGCCGAGAATGACAGCATCGGCTTCATAAGAACCGGTGGCACCGTTTTCCGGATTATTGACAGACAGACGGAACGCGCCATTTTTCGGGCTGTATTCAGCATTATTGACATTGCAGTTGGCGATCAGTGTCAGGCCGGTTGTGGCTCCGCCGACAGAGCGTTCATAAAGTAAATCAAAGATTTCCGCGATAGTGGAAATGCTGATGCCTTTATAAAGCAGGCCTTGTTTCCGGGTAATGTCGCGGCGTTTTTCGCGCGGCACTGTGTGGAAATATTGCATATAATCCGGCGAAAAATATTCCAGCCCGAGTTTGGAGTATTCCATCGGAAAAAAACCGGCAGAGCGCGATATCCACTGAACAGAAGCACCATTGCTGACCATATTTGGTGTCAAAGCGCTGTAGAGCGCCAGCACACATTCAGCGGCACTCTGGCCGGAGCCGATGACAGTGACGGTTTTGCATTTTTGCAATTGTTCGCGGCAATGGTTGAATTGCGAACTGTGCAACATCAGGCCGGAACCTATCTGCTGCGCCCATGCCGGATAATAAGGCACGGTGCCAATGCCGAGTGCAAGATTATGCGCGAGATAGGAGTGTCTGCTGCCGTCCGTCAGCACGGTTTCGGTTCTGAACAGGTTTTGTTTGTCGTCATAAGACACATTCTCCACCGTCTCGCCAAAACGGCAGGAGGCAAGCTGTTGTGATGCCCAGCGGCAATAATTATCATATTCCAGCCGCGGAATTAAAAAACGCTCATAGAAATAGAAATTATAGAGCCGGTGATGCTGGCACAGATAATTGAGGTAGCTGAGCGGATGGGTGGGGTCGGTCATTGTGACGAGATCTGCCAGAAAAGGTACCTGCAATGTGGTGCCTTCCATGAGTAAACCGTCATGCCAGCGAAATTCCGGTTTACGCTCAAGAAAGACGCTGCTGAGACTGTCATGGGAAGAGAGCAGCGCCGCCAGACCGAGATTAAACGGCCCGAGGCCAATGCCGAGGAGATTGTAGGCTGACATCTTTATAATCCACATTTCTCGGTAAAGTGCTTGCGGTGGCAGAACATCAGTTTGGCACGCTTGTCGGGCAGGTCGATTTCGCCTTGTTCTTCAAAGGCGCAATCCGCTGCGTAGCGCAGCAGACTGCGCGCCTGTACGCTGGGCTCGCCGACAATTTTTTGCGTTGCGGGATTGTCCAGAAACAGAAAACGGGTGAAACCGGTAATCACGGCGCGGGCGGTATTGCGGCCGAAATAGGCCTTTTCGCCCACCAGCATATGCCAGCCGCGATCCGTCTCCAGTGCATCATAATAGCGCCCGAGAATATCATCTTTCGCCCAATAGGCTTCCCAATAACTCATTGCTATGCCGTCGATAAAACCGATATACGGATCCTGATGCGGATCAGCGAGGTTTTTGTCGATATAGGCGGAAATTTCCTCAATCGGCACATTCATTTTCCATTGGGGGACGACATGGGGCATATTCATCCAGCGCCAGAGCAGTTCTGTATCTTTGTGCTTGTCCAATAAGCGGAAACTGACAGTTTTTCCTATCAGGGGATCAAAGCGGGAATAGGCAAATTTGGTAGTGTCGCGTTGAAAAATATCCATGGATATCTTCTCCGTGCAGAGATTGGTATGGGGCAGAGCATTCAGGTGGAAGCCTGTTGCGGCAGCATAAAATCGGAGGATTGTTCCAGCTCTTCAGCCAGTGCTACGATGCGGTCGAGGATACGGTTCACGACATCCGCATCGGAAAACGGGTTCAGCATTGTGAGCTTGAAGCAGACACACCCCTGATGCACCGTGGTGGCAATGGCAGCTGTACCTTCATTGAAAAGCTGCTCGCGTATTTTAAGGGCAATGCGATTGCCACATTGGTTGTTGTCACGCGGCATGTAGCGGAACATAACCGTGGAGAGCGGTGGGTTCTGTATCAGTTCCAGCCTGTCGCGGGCTCTGATGGCCGTTGCCGCAGCCTTGGCATTATCCAGTGTTTTGCACACCATTTCGCTGATCCCGTCACGCCCCACAGCGCGCATGGTGATGGCGACTTTCAGCGCATCGCCACGCCTCGTGGTTTGCAGGGAGCGCTCCACAAGATTGGGCACATCGGTAAAGACTTCTTCTTCCGGATTAAGATAATCAGCCTTTGATGCGAGTGGCGAAAAGAATGTCTTGTCCTTTACCAACAAAACACCGCAACTGATTGGCTGAAATAGCATTTTATGGAAATCAATTGTCACAGAATGCGCGTGTTCAATGCCTTTAAGCTGGTCGCGGTGCGGGGTGAAAAGCAGCCCGCCGCCATAGGCTGCATCAACATGAAGCCAGAGATTATGCAGTTCTGCTATATCGGCAATTTCTGACAGAGGATCAATCGCGCCCAGATCGGTGGTGCCCGCAGTGGCAACAATTGCAAGCGGCACCTTATGCTCCTGCCTGCTTTTGATAATGGCCGGATGCAGTTGCGCGGCAGACATGCGGCCGTTTTCGTCTGTTGGCACCGGAATAACCGCATCGGTGGCAAGACCGAGAATACGCGCACTTTTGAGGATGCTGAAATGAGCATTTTTAGAGGTAAAGATGACGAAATTTTTGCGTTCAATTTCCGGCATCTGTTCGATGGCAAGATAAAGCGCTGTCATATTGGACTGACTGCCGCCGCTGTTGAAGCAGCCGCTGGCCTGATCTGATGCACCTGTCAGCTCAAGCAGCCATTGGATAACACGTTCCTCAAGCAAAGTTGCAAAAGGGGACTGATCCCATGAATCCAGCGATTGATTGGTGGCGCTGATCAGGGTTTCAGCAGCAAGGGCAGGGATTGCCACAGGGCAATGCAGATGCGCCACAGCTGCCGCTGAGCTCACTTTCAGCGCATGTTCCACTGACGGTCTGCCAAGTTCTCTGAGCGCCTTGATCACACCGGTACCGTTTTCCGGCAGCATTTCAATATCCTGCAAAAGCTTGCGAATATCAGCAATCGTCGCGCCGGAATAGGTTTTGGCGTCATTATTGCAGGTTTGCAGCAGATCAATCGCATAATGCATGATGCTTTTGTAAAAGACGCTCGATTTAATATCGGAGGAAAATACATAATCGAGGTAATTGCCGTCGCAGCGGTGGGCGCTGCAGCGACGGCTATCGGCGGGTTTTGTATCAAACATCATGCGACCTGTCGTTCCAGTGAGGCGAAAATATCGGAGAAGATGGTGGCTACGCGTGTCGCTTCTTCCCGTGTCATTGTGAGGGGGGGCAGGAGGCGTAGTACGCTACTGTGGCGTCCGCCGGTTTCAACAATCAATCCGCGATAAAAAGCTTCACGTTGCACGAGCGAGGCGAGTTCTGGGCCGTGCGGATGATGGCCGAGCTGGTCGGGAGTACTATGCGGATCAACAATTTCCAGCCCCAACATCAGGCCGCGCCCGCGCACATCACCGATATAGGGTGTTTGGGTTGCAATGTGTTGCAATGCAGCTTTGAGTTCAGCGCCGATAATGGCTGCATGGCTGGCGAGGTGGTCGCGATCTATGATTTCCAGTGTTTTGGAACCCGCTGCCATAGCCAGCTGATTGCCGCGGAAGGTACCAGCATGGGCACCCGGCTGCCACAGATCAAATTTTTCATGATAGATGATCACCGCAAGCGGCAGGCCACCGCCAATGGCTTTCGACAGAGCGATGATATCGGGAACAATGCCTGATTTTTCAAAGGCATAAAATGTTCCGGTTCGACCCGCGCCGGTCTGCACCTCGTCAATAATCAGCAGAATACCGAGTTCCGTAGTGAGGCGGCGCACGGCCTGTAACCATTCTGCAGGCGCTTCAATCACGCCGCCTTCGCCTTGTATGACTTCCAGAATAATAGCCGCAGGGCGGTTGATACCGCCTTCCGGATCACGCAGTGCGCGTTCCAGATAGTCAATGGCAAGCCGAGTGGTTTCCGCACCGCCACGCCCGAACGGACAGCGGTAGGAATAAGGATAGGGGAAGAAATGCGAACCGGGGAGCAAGGCACCGATAGCGGCTTTGGGGGCCAGCGAGCCCATTAACGACAGCGAGCCTTGCGACATGCCGTGATAGGCGCCGCGGAAACTGATAATATCACTGCGGCCAGTAACGGTTTTTGCCAGTTTGATCGCGGCCTCAATGGCATCGGAACCACTGGGCGAGCAGAACTGGATTTTTGCCTCACCGTTTAAACCGGCAGGCAGCGTATCCATAAGATCGGTGATGAAATTGTCTTTGATCGGTGTTGCCAGATCAAGTGTATGCAGCGGCAAGCCGGAGTTCAGCACATTGCGTAATGCATCCAGCACTTCAGGATGATTATGCCCGATAGCGAGCGTGCCTGCACCAGCCAGACAATCAATATAAGTTTTGCCGTCACTATCGGTCAGGGTGCAGCCGCTGGCAGCCTGAACGGCAATCGGGAAGCGGCGAGGATAGCTGCGGGCATTTGATTCCCGCCGCGCCTGCCTTTGCAGATAGTAACTGTTATCTCGAATAGAAATTGCATCCATTGGGCATACTCCGGTCAATAACATGCTCTTGGGGCAGCATGATTTTCAGACGACAAAGAAGTGTTTGCGCTTTAATCCGCAGGCCTTGCGCCTGAGGCGCAAGGCATCGTTTCCTGGTGTAAACGAGAATGGAAATTGTGGGCTTTCGCCCCGCAGGATCGCCTCAGCAGAACAGTAAAAGCCTTGCTGAAAACGAAGATTTAAATCTTGAGTTAAATTATCAAGTTTAAATAAAATCGTCAATAGTTGAATTTTAGTGAAAAGAGATTTGGCTCATTTCACGTGGTAGAGAGGTGGTAATTTATGAGAAGCATCCGCGTTGATTATTGTCTTGTGATGCTACGCACCGGCCGCGAATCAAATTGGCAAAAATTACTGAATGATCATTATTGTTCGGCAGAAAATAGCTACTAACAGGCATAAACTTTGTATTTTCCGGCTTGCTCGATGCCCGTTTTTCTCTTTTTCCGTATAGAACTTTAGTCTGATATGTGAGGATGGTCTGTTTATAAAAACAATACAATATGGCCAAAGGCAGGCAATTTTACGAAAATATGACTAAAAAACTCAACTATATTATTGTAAATCCAGCAATGCTAATTTATTGATTGCTTGTGAAGTTTTCATTGCATTGGCTAAATCTTGTATTTTAAGTTCAGGATATGAGCTTACTGCTTTAAGTAACTGTAATTATTATTTTTTTAGGATGGATTTGTCCTGACCCTGTATTGTTGACTAAATAGGTAAATTATTTTAGGGGTATGATAATAATTCACTGCCGAGGTCAAGTTTATGGTTTTTCCTGTGAATATCCGGTCATTCTCATCTGTGAGGGTTGCCACATTCTCTCAGCTTATGTTGTCCAGCGCGCTTGCCGGTTTGTTGGTGCTCAGCCCCGATACTATACCCGCATTTGCGCAAACGGCTCAGGGTACAAAGAGTTTTGATATTCCGGCGCAGTCTTTGTCCTCAGCACTGGATATTTTTGCCGGTCAGTCAGGTTTGTCTGTTATGCTTGCGCCGGATGTGGCGCGTAGTCTCCGGTCAAAGCCGGTCAAGGGCAATCTCTCTTCCGCGCAGGCTTTACAGACAATGTTGGCAGGCACGGGTATTCCGGCACGCGTTACGCCAAACGGACAGGCTGTCATTGGTCATGTTAATGCGGGTGGCGGTATTGCTGCTGATGGCTCGGTGGTGCTTGGCACAATTCTGATTGATACAGGCGGGAGTAAAGGAGATGTTCCGCGGGCTTATGCGGGCGGACAGGTTGCCTCGGGCAGCCGCGTTGGTTTGCTGGGCAATAAGGATGTGATGTCCACGCCGTTCAGCACAGTTTCTTATACAAGAGACTATATGGAAAACCGGCAGGCCAAGGATATTGGTTCGGTAATCGGCGCAACTGATCCGTCAATCTATGTTTCCAATACATCCAATATCTATGAAACATTTTATATTCGCGGATTTTCAGGCGCTGCGGATGATGTGAGTTATGATGGGTTAGTTGGCATGGCGCCGAATATGCGCGGTTCAACAGAATTTGCCGAGCGTATTGAAGTGCTCAAAGGCCCTTCAGCATTTCTGAATGGTATGCCTCCGGGCGGTAGTGTCGGCGGCAGTGTGAATATTGTGCCGAAACGTGCGCAGGATGATCCTATTACCCGTCTTACAACCACTTATGCTACCGACAGCCAGTGGGGCGTGCATGCCGATTTTGGCAGACGCTTTGGCGCGAATAATGAATGGGGTATCCGTTTTAACGGTGTGCTGCGTGACGGTAATACTGCCATTGAAAATGAAAAACACGGTATGAAAATCGGCTCTGTGGCACTGGACTGGCGCGGTGAGCGGGCGCGCTTTTCGGTGGATTATTACAAGCAGCGGGAAGATATGGATGGCGTGAATTATTTCGGCCTGTCCATTGCTCCGGGTGTTAAGAGATTGCCTCAGCCGCTCAATGGCAAGCACTCACTGGCAGCCCCGTGGTCATTCAATAAAAATGACACGGATACAGTGGTGCTGAAGGGCGAATATGATATTACCGATGCCATTACCGCTTATGTTTCATGGGGGCGGCGCAGCGGTGGTTACGATTCCCTGATTACCCGTAATGTTCTCATGGATGATAACGGAACTATGGCTATTTCAGGCAATCGCCAGCTGTCTGATGGTACGCAATATTCGGGTGAAATCGGCTTGCGTGGTGAGTTTGCAACCGGCAGTATCGGCCATGAATGGAACCTCTCAGCAACACGTTTCACATCAAAAAACACTTTCACCACATTGCCGCTGCCTAATTTGGCGCTGACCAATTATTATAATATTGATTTTGGTCCTGCGCCTGATGTCAGTGCTTTTGCAAATATGGGACCATATGGCGGGATCGAACAAAAGCTCACCGGTGTCGCATTTTCCGATACAATGAGCCTGTTTGATGACCGGTTGCAGGTGACTGCAGGTGCACGATATCAGCGGGTTGAAAACCAGCAATATCTGTTACCAAGCCATATGATGGCCGTGGACTATGATGAAAGCCGTGTGACGCCTGCTGTTGGTGTGTTGTATAAGGCTACAGATAATATCTCTGTCTATGCCAATTATATTCAGGGGCTTAGCCAAGGAGAGGCCGCACCTCCGGGGTCAGACAATTTTGGCACTGTGTTGAAACCATATAAAACCGAGCAATATGAAGCCGGTGTGAAATGGGATATTGGCACGGTAACCACCACGCTCAGTATGTTCCAGATCAGTAAGCCGAATGCGTATGTTGATCCGGTAACAAATTTGTTCGGCGCCAATGGTGAACAGCGCAATCGTGGTGTGGAACTCTCCGTCTATGGTGAGCTGGCTTCCGGCCTGCGTATGCTCGGCGGTATTTCCTATATTGATGCCAAGCTGAAAGATACGGCTAATATTGCTGAAAGGGGCAATAAGGCTCCGGGTACGCCGTCTTTCATGGCCAAGATGGGGCTTGAATATGATGTGGCGTCTATTCAGGGGTTGACGGTTACCGGTAACATCAATCATGTCGGCAAGCGTTATGTGAATAATACCAATACGCTTTCGGTGCCTTCTTACATTACGCTCGATCTCGGCTTGCGCTATCTGATTAAAGTGGCTGACAAGCCACTGACACTGCGTGCCAGTGTGCTCAATGTGACCAATGAATCCTATTGGGGATGGAGCAGCCTGAGCGGCGGTTTGGGTAAGCCGAGAACATTCTTGCTGTCTGCATCGGTTGATTTCTGACCCTTATAACAGCTGGAAATTTATCGGACTCGGCGGCGTATTGCACAAGACCTCCGTGTAATGCGCCGCTTGTTGCGACTGTTATGTTTGATATGTGAACTATCAAATATAACAGTTTGAAAAATTTATATAAAATTTCTCCGTTGGCGATAATACCGGAGGCTAATTTGGTTCTCAGCATTCACAATGTCTTTGCGGGATATGGCGGTAGCCCGGTCCTGTCTAATCTCTCGGTACAGTTTGCAGCCGGGCGTGTGACGGCGCTTGCAGGCCCTAATGGCTGTGGCAAATCCACGTTACTGAAAGCGATAATGGGCTTTGTACCGGTTTCAGGCGGCAGGATTTTGCTAAATGACGAGTCGGTCAGTGTCATTGGCAGACGGGCACTGGCGCGCCGTTTATCCTATCTGCCGCAGGAAGCGCATTGTCCTGATTATATGACGCTGGGTGAATTGGTTGAGCTGGGCGGCTATGCGCGTCGTTCGCTGCTGGGCGGGTCATCGGATGAAGACCGCAGATTATATCGTGATGTTCTGGAGATCGTCGGCCTGTCTGCTGAGGCGTCCCGCCCTGTCAGCTCGCTGTCTGGTGGGCAGCGGCAACGCGCATGGGTAGCCATGGTGCTGGCGCAAAATACCGACATTATTTTGATGGATGAGCCGGTCAATCATCTGGATGTCAAATATCAATATGCGGTGCTGGATCTGGTGCGCAAACTTTCGCAGCAATATGGCAAGACGGTTTTGGTGGTACTCCATGACATCAATCTCACTGCAACATTTGCTGATGATGTGGTGATGATCAAAGACGGGAAGATACGGGCAGCAGGCCGTGTTGAAGATGTGATCAATACCGCCAATATTGAGATGGTTTTTGACATTCCGGCAGATGTGTTTATCCGCAAAGACCGTATGGTCTGCCAGCCTTTCCCAGTGGAAGATGACGGGCAGGTGCGATGATGCGGCACCTGTTTCTGCTTGTTTCTCTGATTACTTTGTTGCTGAGTTTTTATGCAGCACTGGCAACGGGAGATAAATATGCAGCGCCGCAAGAAATTTTCACCGCACTGCAACAGGCCGTGCCGACAAGTTATGAAGAGGCGGTTATTGTGCATCAGCGGCTGCCGCGCAGCCTGATTGCACTTTATGTAGGGGCGGTGATGGCCTGCAGCGGGCTGGTCTTTCAAGGATTGATCCGCAACCCACTGGCAAGTTCCTCCACAATGGGTGTCAATGCCGGTGCGACGATGTTTGTGATTGTCGGTGCAATCTATTTCAAGCTGACACTTGAGCAGCAAGGGCTTGCTGCATTGCTGGGCGGGTTCACCGGTTTTGCAGCATGTCTCACGGTTTCGCGTCTGGCAGGGGGCCGCGCCGCGCCGCGTGGTCTGATGCTGATTTTATCCGGCACGCTGATTGCGATGTTGTTTTCCGGTGTCAGTAATGCGGTGCTGCTTGGACATCCTACCTTACGCATGGATTATCTGCCTTGGCTAACCGGCAATATCAATCATGCCTATAGTGAGAGACTATATAGCTATGGCTGGATCGGTGTTGCAGTTTTGCTGATGCTGCTGGCATTAGCGCGTCCTTTGACGCTGATCCTGCTTGGAGAGGATAAAGCGCGTTCGGTTGGTGTAAATGCGCTTGTTGTGTCTCGTATCGGACTGTTTTGCGCTATTATCGGTGCAAGTTCTGCGGTTGCCATTTGCGGGCCGATTGGCTTTGTCGGTCTCGTTGTGCCACATATTGTGCGCCCCTTCACCGGCCAGCATTTCATCTATGCACTGCCTGCCTGCGCGATGATCGGTGCGGTGATTACTCTTATTGCTGATATTGGTGCGCGCATCGCATTTCTTCCTTATGTGGTGCATACCGGCGTGATCATGGATCTTCTGGGCGGGCTCGCCTTTATCTGGGTGATACGGCGCTATTACCTGTCAGCATCGGCTGCGAGGCTCTCATGATCCGGGATGTGGCAATAGACGGACGCAAAATCATCCGGCTGTACAATGGACTGGCACTGCGACAGCGGGACTTGCTGGCTGGTGCGGCGCTGTTTCTTATCATGTTGGCGCTGATCATACTGTCGCTGAATGTCGGGGATATTCATGTTGGCCTGACAGATATTCTGCCGGTGATTTTCGGTCAGGCCGCAGATCATGACCAGAATTATGCCATTCTCACCGTGCGGTTACCGCGTATCATTCTTGGTTTTCTGGCCGGATGGAGTGCGGCACTGGCGGGTGCCGTGCTGCAATCGGTTGCGCGCAATCCGCTGGCTGAGCCGGGATTATTCGGCATCAGCGCCGGTTCCATGACCATGATCCTCATTCTTCTTGCTTTTGCGCCTGCCGCTCCCAAAGCGTATGTGGTGCTGGCCGCACTCGGCGGCGGTCTGGCGGTTACCTGTGTGCTACTGTTACTGGTTGGCCGCGGCCATGTGGACGGGCTGGCAATCCTGCTAATGGGGATTGCAGTGGGCACGGTTCTCGCTTCGTTGGATTCATTCCTGTTGCTCTATTTGCCTGCGGAGCTCTCCTATAATTTGGCAAGCTGGATGGCAGGCTCGCTGTTTCAAGCAAATTGGGAAACGATCCTGTTTTTCCTGCCATTAATGGTTTTAAGCATTATCGGTATCGTGACTTTTGGTGCAGCGCTGAATTGCTATGAACTGGGCAATCATCTTGCAATGGCACTGGGAGAGCCGGTGCGCTTCTCTCGGCCGGTTATTTTGTTCTTCGCGGTTCTGCTCAGCGCTTCATCGGTGACTGCCGTGGGGCCGCTGTCTTTTCTAGGTATCCTCGCGCCGCAACTGACTGGTTTTCTCACCGGTGCTACAGGCAGGGCGCGCTTGTTTCTCGCGGCACTCATAGGCGGCAATCTGGTGATTGCTGCTGATATTCTCACACGTCTGTCATTCGGGGGCAGGGTTTCGCTGCCGCTTGGCCTGAGCTTTACCCTGATCGGCGTGCCTCTGTTTCTCGCAATTTTACGCCTCCGGTCTTTTTACCGAAAACGGCAGCAATGAAAGGAACTTTCAGTGATCAGAGCTTTGACAATGGCACTTCTTCTGGGCATGAGCAGTCTTGCAATGGCAGATAGTCACACGCTGACCGATGCCACAGGACGCGAAGTTACCCTGCCGCAGGAGCCGAAAAGAATTGTGGTCCTGAATGAGCCTGTGGCCACTGTGCCGCTGATTGAGCTTGGGCTGGATCCGGTTGCCAGCCTCGGACGCAATGATGACGGTTCTTATCAGTTCGGCGCGGATTTTATTGACGCCGTGCTTGGTAAAGGACGCACAAAACCGAAAGGTTTTGGTCTGAATGGTCAGATTGATCTGGAACGGCTGACAGCACTGAAACCTGACGTGATTGTCGGCACGGAATTCGACCTAGATAAAGTTAGTCAGCTTTCCGGTGTTGCGCCGGTTTATCTGCAGAAATTTGCCAGCGGTGATCTGAGCAATTTCGCCATTGAGAAAGATCTGGCACGCATAACCGGCCGCGAAAATGCTTTTGAAGCTCTGTTGGCGAATTATCAGAAACGGGTAGACGAAACAAAAGCGTTGGCTGCAGATTCTCATGCCGGCAAGACCTATCTGCTCATTCTTGTGGCCGATCAGCTGAGCATGATCGGCAGCGGTTCCGGTGCCACACAGGCGCTGGAAGATGCCGGTTTCAAGAAATTCACCGTCGATGAAAGTGCTGCGGCCAATGCCCGGCCAACCTTGATGATGAAGCTCAGCCCTGAGCGTTTCGGTAAGCTTAATCCTGATTTGCTGGTCATTATCAGCAGCTGGGCGCAGACTGAGCACGATGAGGCAACGATCAAAAAAGCCGTTGAAAAAGTGGTGCCGGGTTGGGAGCAATTTGTACAGCCGGCCAAAGACGGGCGCGTTCTCTATTTGGATTCTTCCAAAGTTTTCACGCCGAGCTTCGCCAGCGCCAAACACACGCTGGATGCGCTCGATGCATGGCACAAAGCGAAATAAATGCTGCTGATCAGCACTTGTTTCAAGCATCTTATCTAAATGTCAAAGTTAGAAAACCGATATGAGTGATCCTCAAAAGACACAAGCTGCGCCGGGTATATGGCAGATCATGAATCCTGTGCGCGGTAAAATCTATTATGCCATGTTTTTATCCGCACTGGCGGCGTTGGCCACAGTGCTTGCCCTGATTGCGCTGGCATGGGAGGTGCATTTGCTGCTGGGCGGTCCGCGGGTTTTTCCGTGGCAGCCGCTTGTCGCGGCTGCCGTTTTTACCGCTGTAGCCTATGTGTTGCGATTGCTGGCATTCAATCAATCACATTATGCGGCTTTCCGGCTGGAAACCGTGTTGCGTAAAGGCTTGTCCGATCATCTGGCACAGGTGCCGCTCGGTTATGTGCAGCAAAATGGTGCAGCCGGACTTGCCAAGGTGATGATGGATGATGTGAAAAATCTGCATGCTTTTGTTGCCGACAGCACACCGCTTTATGCCCGCGCCTATGTATCGCCAGTACTGACATTTATCGCGCTGTTTATTCTCGACTGGCGGCTGGCACTTGCGGCTACGGCTGTGCTGGTTGCGGGGCTGGGGATCATTGCCCGCACCATGCGCAATAGCGGCGAGGTAATGCATGAATTTAACCTTGCCCGCGAGCAGGTCAGTGTCTCGGTGGTTGAATATGTGCAGGCAATGCCGGTGGTGCGTACTTTCGACAGCGGCACGGCGACTTTCGGGCGCTATCAGCGTGCTTTGCAGGCCTATCTGGATATTGTGCTGAACTGGTACCGCATGGCCGGTTTTCCTGCCCGTTTTTCGCAGGTTATTCTCAATCCCATGCCAACAGTGGCGGTGGTGGTCTGGCTTGGCGGCTGGCTGGTAACGCGTGATGCACTGGCTGTTTCCACATGGGTGGCTGTGCTGTTGATCTGTACTGGCATGGCGGAATCTCTGCTGCCGCTGATGTCGCTGAAACATCTCATTGCCCGCACAGAAATCAGCATTCATCGTATTAACGAGGTGATGAGCCAGCCGGCTCTGCCGGAAGTGGCTGCAGGTGCGGCGCAAATGCCTGTTGATGCCAGCGTGCGTTTTGAACAGGTCGGTTTTCGCTATACGGCTGATGGAGCAATGGTGCTACAGGATATCAGCTTTACGGCGGAGCCCGGCACAATCACTGCGCTTGTCGGCCCGTCCGGTGCGGGTAAAACTACAGTCGCGCGGCTGATACCGCGTTTCTGGGATGTGAATGAAGGAACAATTTTTGTCGGCGGTGCGGATATCCGCAAGATTAGAACCGATGTGCTGATGCAGCAGGTTGCCTTTGTGTTTCAGGATACTTTTCTGTTTGCCGATACGATTGCGGCCAATATTCGTTTAGGCCTGCCTGATGCTACGGATGAGGATGTAATTGCTGCGGCAAAAGCCGCACAGGCACACGAATTTATTATGGAACTGCCTTCCGGTTATGACACGCTGACAGGGGAGCGTGGTGTGTTTCTCTCCGGCGGACAACGCCAGCGGATCACCATTGCGCGCGCGATTTTGCAAAATCGTCCGATCCTTGTGCTGGATGAGGCAACGGCTTTTGCTGATCCGGAAAATGAGGCGGCATTGCTGGCAGCGCTGTCGCATCTGATGCGCGGCAAAACGGTGCTGATGATTGCGCACCGGCTTTCAACCATACGCGATGCTGATCAGATACTGGTCTTTGATCACGGGTGTTTGAGTGAAAAAGGCCGTCATGATCAGTTGGTTGCCAATGGCGCTGTCTATGCCCGTTTGTGGGGGCATTATGAAAAAGCACAGGGCTGGGCTCTGATGGGAGACCGCAAATGAGCAAGACAACACCCAAAATTACACCGCTCAAGGATACATGGCGGCAATTAATGCTGACAGCCCGTCATCGTGCACCGCGCCTGCGTGCCAGTATGATCGGTCTCGGCCTTGCCGCTGTCCTGCAAGGTTTGGCGCTGGTGTGTATCATTCCGGTGTTTCGTGCGATTATGCATGATGGTCAGTGGGCGACAACTCTGCCATGGGCAGGACTGATGACGGCTTTTATGATTGCCAGCACTGTTGTGCGCTGGATGGCGCAGAATTTCGACTATGCCGGTGATATGGTGCTCAACAGTCATGAATTGCGCACGGAACTCGGGCAGCAATTGCGCCGTATTCCGCTGGAGGAATTGCAGGATAAACGCTCAGGTGAAATCAATGCCACGTTGCTTGGTAATGTGGATGAAAACCTGACCTATGTGCTGACCATTGCCAATCTGATTGCCAATGCAGTGATCACGCCTTTGACAGTGGCTGTGGTGACACTGTTTATTGACTGGCGCATCGGGCTGCTCTTGCTGCTGATCTTTCCTGTATTGCTGCCATTTTATCGCTGGAGACGGCCTGCTTTCGGGCGTGGTATGCGCGCACTTGCCGATGCCAATGCACAGGCCAGTGCTGAAATGCTGGAATATACGCAAGGGCTGGCAGTGTTGCGTGCTGCCGGTTGTGCGGGTGAAAAATCCGTGCGTCTGCAACATTGTATCGACCATCTGGAAAAGATACAGGCGATTGGTCAGCGCAAAGGCGCCAAGCCCAATCTGATGATTGCCTCAGCCATGGAGCTGGGGCTGTTGCTGGTGGTGCTGATCGGCGCGGTTCTGGTTTTTCAGGGCTCACTTGAAGTCGCTGTACTGGCTGCTGTGGTGGTGATCATTGTGCGCTTCAGTGAGCCCTTGAGCAGTGTTATTCTGATGACGTTGATTATTGATCTGATGGAAGCTGCATTGCAGAAAATCCAGATTCTACTGGATGTTAAACCATTGCCGCAGCAAATGCCGGAGGAAAAGCCGGAAGTCTTCGATGTCAGCTTTGATAATGTGAGTTTCCATTATGCCAGAGCGCCGGAAAAGGCGGCACTTAAAACCATGAGCGCCACTTTGCCGGAACGCAGCCTGACCGCGCTGGTCGGGCCTTCCGGCTCGGGCAAAACCACAATAACGCGGCTGATCCTGCGCCATGCTGATCCGCAGCAAGGTGTTGTGCGGATTGGGGGGAAAGATATTCGCTCCATTGCGCCGGATGTGCTCAATAGCTTGGTTTCTGTGGTGTTTCAGGATGTGTATCTGTTTGACGATACGGTGATGGCCAATATTCGTATGGCCAGGCCTTCTGCCACCGATGCGGAGGTGGAATCCGCCGCACGCGCGGCGCATTGTCATGACTTTATCAGCCGGTTGTCGGAAGGTTATCAAACCCGTATCGGTGATCTCGGCGGGCGTTTATCCGGTGGCGAGCGTCAGCGCATCAGCATTGCCCGTGCTATGCTCAAAGATGCGCCGATTGTTATTCTGGACGAGCCGACCGCTGCCCTTGATACGGAAAGTGAGGTGGCGGTGCAGGCGGCCATTGATGCGCTTGTGCGCGAACGCACGGTGATTGTGATTGCGCACCGGCTTTCTACTATCGCTGCGGCAGATCATATTCTGGTGATTGAGGACGGTCAGCTTGCCGAGCAGGGCACGCAGCCGGAATTGCTGAAATCCGGTGGTCGTTTCGCCAAAATGTGGCAGACCCAGCAGCAAACGCAAAGTTGGCACGCAACCAACTGACAATCGGAAATACCGGGCTGATCACAGCAAATGGCGGTTATAGAACCGCCGTTTGCCTTACCATGCCTGCAGGAAATATGCACTGCCGCCAAGGGCAGTGTCTGTTTTATGCTAATGGCAGAATCCGTTTTTCTCATATTTTAGCAACTCCCATATTTCTGTGCTTGACTTGCCTGATAAAACTTGATGAAAATTGTCATATTAAATTTATGCGCTACCGTAAGGTGGTGCTTATTTGTACATGTTGCGCTTTTAATTTCAGAATTTTGCGCAAAGGCAATGAGGTGCGGTAGGCAAAAATCCGCAGCATACATCAAAGCCGGTCAGTATCCTTTAGCCGGTTTTTCATAAAGGTGATCAGATGGAAAAAGACACGAGCCTATCCTGTATTAATGACGGGATTGATCCGTTTTCAAGTGCTGCGGATTTGTCTGATGAAGAGTGGGCGGCACCGGCCGTGTCGGATTATGAGCAGCAGATCTGGTTGGTGCAGCAGCAACAGCCCGATCGGGTGTTGAACCGGATTTCAGCATGGCGGCTGGCGGATGATGTGGATATGGCACAGCTGGAACTGGCTGTGTGCCGCGTTGTGCAGAGTGAGCCCGCCTTGAATATGCGCTTTCAGTTTAATGATGATTTTGAGCTGGTGAAGGTGCCTGCACATAATGCCGTAGCTTGCGTGGAAAATGTTCAGCTGTTCTCGGCGCAGCATTTGAGCGAACTGTTGCTGGTGCGGCAGGCAGTACGGTGTGACCTTCAGGAGCAGGCAGCTTATCAGGTGCTGCTGACCAATGCAGGCGGGCAAAAGCAGATTGCCTTTATTCTGCATTATATTCTGGATGAAAATATTGATGCCGGTATTTTGCTGCAAAAGATTGCGGCAGTGACCCGTGGGGAAAAATCATCTCTGCCGATGCAGACATATAACGCTGTTTTCGTGCCTGCACAGAGCGGTGATACTGTGCTGCCATTGTTGGCGCGCAACATAAAAGCGGGTATGATCTCAACCGCCGGTCAGGTGTTTAAATCCGGTGTCAGTCAGGCATGGCAGATGTTGCTGCATCAAGATGTGCTGCGTTCAGAAAAACTTGTGTTGCAGGATGCCAGTCAGATCAGTGGCTTTATTGCCGAGAAATTTGTCCGGCTGATCAGTCATCTCGGTGCGCATGAGCGACTGGTTCTGCGGCTTAATAAGGCGGGTAGTCTGAGCAGTTTTGTGTTTGCTCGTCCTGATGCCACGGGTCATCTGGCCTGTCAGGTTCGTGAAGCTTTGCAAAAGAGCGGAGCGGCAGACAGTCAACAGGAAGGCGACGGGACGCTGCCTTTGGTTGATCTGTCTTTGAACGGTGAGAGTGATACGGCGTTTCAGGCGGGCTATCCGGTGGCGGAAAAGCTGCTGCTGCCATCCCGTGAGGCAACTGCCGATATTGCGCTGGATATCAGCCGCAAAGATGATCAGTGGCTTTTGTTGACATTGCGCACGGGCCCGGAGCTGTTGGATATGGCTGGTGAATTACTGCTTGACCGGCTGGGTGCTGCCCTGCAAAGCGAAGCGCCGGCAGCTGCTGCAAACAGTGCTGGGCAGGCGGAGACGGCACAGGAAAGTAGTTCATATACAGATATTATCTTGTCGGAGTTTCGCCGTGCGCTTGGTGATCCGGATATACAGGCCGCTGATGACTTTTTCGATTGTGGCGGTCATTCTATGCTGGCAACAAGGGTGATCGGTCGCTTGCTGACCGTGCATGGTTTGGAAGTGCAGTTCAATGATTTCTTCAAATTTTCAACCGCACGTGGTCTTGCCGGAAAAGTTTCGCTGGTTCAGACGGATAACATAGTTACTTATGCCCAACTTAATAAAAGCCATATGGCAGCAGCCGTACCTTTGTCATTCGCTCAAATGTCGATGTGGCGTGGTTATGAACTGTTTGATTATGGTGCGGTTTTCAATCTTCCTTTCGCATTGAACTTTCTTGATGAGGTGGATGAGCAGGTTTTTGCGAGCGCTTTTCAGGATATTCTGGTGCGACATGCGGGATTGCGCAGCCATTTTTATCGCTCAGGTGACAAGGTTTATCAGCAAGTTATCCCGACGGATCAGCTTAATACATATCAGTGGTTCTGGACGAGCCAAGAGAGTGTGGGCGTTAAACTCCATGATGAGATCAGCTATTTGTTTGATCTCGCTAAAGAACTGCCATTGAGGTTACGTTTCATTCGCGATGAGCAAACGGGGCGGCAGATTTTATCTTTCCTGTTCCACCATCTGGCACTGGATGAATGGTCACTTAACCTGATGATGGATGAATTGGCGATAGCGTATTCAGCGCGCTTGATTGGCTATATGCCGCAGTGGGAACAGGCAGCACCATCAATGGTAGAGTTTTCGCGCCAGCAATATGGGCAAGGTCTCGATCAAAGCCATATAGATTATTGGAAGAATATGTTGATTGACTCGACGCATGGGTTGCAACTGCCACCTGTTGTGATGCCCGATGAGGCAGAAGATATCTGCGGAGATATTGATTGGCTGGAGTGTGCAATTGATCAGGAAACGATAAACGGCCTTTATAGTCTGGCCAGAGTGAATAATGCCTCATTGTTCAATGTGATTTATGCCATGATCGGGCTGAGCTTGCATAAAATTGGTAATCTTCCGGATATTGTTATCGGTACATCTGCAGATGGCCGTACAGACGCACGCTATTACGATACAGTAGGTTATTTTACGACAATGGTAGCCCATCGTATACTATTTAATCCGGCAATGACGATAGCGGAGCTGATTGAATTATGTCGGGATATAGTTGTTGGATCAATGCCTTATACTGATGTTCCTATTGATATTATTGAGGAGTCTTTAGGTATTATTCCAGGATGTGATCGTTTTTTCGAGGTCTATGTACAAATTCATGCGCAGAATAAACTGAACGGTAACTTACCGGACGGAAAGGGCGGAGCTATTCGGTATCGGCAAATTGATCCGGATAAAGATGAAGCGATGTTGGGTATGCAGTTTGAAATCATGGAGGAATATATAGGCGAAGAACGAAATATCCGGCTTATTGTCACGTATCGCAGGGATCGTTTTAGTTCTGGGCAGGTGCGAAATGTAACTGATACGCTGAGTAGAATTCTGAAAATGGTTGTAATAGATAATATATTGAATCGGCAGATTTCGAAAATATGCGTTTAGGCTATTGATTGCTGTGGAGAGTAAACTTAGTGGAGATGCGGATAAAAAATTTGTTTGGCTCCATGATTTTGTTGGTAGTGTATTTATAAATAAATTCTGGACTACAATATCTTTTAAAAGTGCAAGAAAAATTCTTAATTTTTGAGCCATCATATGCTCATTTATTCCCACCCATGGCACAATGTTGATTGTGCCATGGGTGAATAGCTATATTTTCTAATGCAGTTCTGGAAAATTTAGTAAACGTATCTTCGACAAATGGAAAGTTATTTGTGTATTATCAATCCGGTTGCTTATTCTAAGCAATAGGACTTAAATTTCGATTGATAATAAATGTCGATATCGGTGGTTGCGCGCCCCCGCAACCAAAATCACAAAAAATACATAAGATTTTAAAATAACCCTGCCCACAAGAGACAGGGATATCGGCGTTTACAGCCTGTCCCGCGGTAACAATAATCAACATCTGAACTTTGGAGAGGCGAGGAGATACATGCGACCACGTACAATACTTAATGACCGTGATCAGGGGCAGGGGATCTGTTTCGGCAATATGTTGTCTGGCAGTAATCTGACTGCTTTGGGTCCTATTGTTGTCGTAGCTATTTTGAAATCAGATACTATAACTCATGGTAAAAGGGCAGTTTTGCCATGAGTGTTATTCTAATTATCTTTCACTGGAGTAGATAATTGCAGTTGCGTTAACGCATGAATATTTTTCAGGAATACTGCTTTTTACAAGCGTCACGCGGCGTGATGCCAAATTGTCTTCGGAAGGCAGTGGCGAAATTGGCAGGGTTCGTATAACCGGCAATTAAACAAGCTTCTTGTATGCTAGCTTCACCGGATTTCAGCATGAAAAAAGCGCGGTCAAGGCGCAAACCTCGTACATATTCGAAAACACTGTGACCTTCAGTCATGCGAAATAGACGCTGCAATCCGCTGGCACTCATGCCTGCTTCACGGGCGATGCGTTCCACACTCAGCGGTTCAGTAAGATGCGATTCTATCAGGTCCTTGGCTCTTTGCAGCCGTAGCGTGTCATAACGGCTGGGTAACGCGCTCTTTGCAGAATTTTGCTCGGCCTGCATAACTGCGCTGATCGTTTCGGTCACAATCTCGACTGCGCGACCTTCCAGATACAGATTGCGCAGCTCCGGTCTGAGAAAGGACGGGGTGAGTATTTGTTTAATAAGCTCGATCATGCGTGGTGTCAGTGCCCAGCGATGTTCGGTCAGATTATCTTTAATCAGACGTTTAGCGCTTTGCTGATCACTCAGTTCTTCCATAGCATCAAGATGCAGCCATTCCGGTGTAGCAGATACAACCAGGTGGCAGAGATGCTGATGCCCTTGTGATGATCTGCGGAAGCTTTCATCACCGGTACACATAATTGCAGTACCGGTAATTGCGCTCTTTTTTTCACTGCGAAATCCGAATTTCTTATCACCGATACTCAGGTCAATCTGGCCATCAAGAAAGAAAATGCAGGATAAGCCCTCATGGATCAGTGAAGTTGCGGTAAAAGCTCGTTCTTCTGTAACATCACTGACATGAAGCGTTAAGCCGCTACGCAGTTCCTGATGCAGAAAAGAGCCTTTCAGCAACGTGTCATCCATGCCGAGATCATCATCAGGGCTATCGAGGACAACATGTTCGTTGCGTAGAAAATCTTTAACACGCAAATGTTTGTCTGCTGAAATGCTGGCGGATATATGGTCTGAAGAGGATCTCACCTGCGATGCCTTTCCAGTTCTTAACCGGCCATCTGAGAATGACTGATTTTGCTGAATGAAGTATCGGATTTTAATGCTTACAAAGTTGCAACTTTGATAGTTTCATAAAAATTTAGCGGATTGCAAAGATTTCTGATTGTTCTGCAAAGGTGTGCAGATTGTCAGACATGTTCTGGTGCCATAAATATTTAAATTAATATGACACATAAAGTCAAGTTTAAGGATCAGCGCTTGACTGGCTTGGGGGCATTCGTGAGTAATCAGACATATTTAAAAATGAGTTCATTGTGGAATCTCAGCAAAATGCAGTCTGTACTGCTGGCTTCAACAATGCTTTGTGGTCTGAGTGTTGTTCCTGCAATTGCGCAAGAAAACATTAAGCTCAATACGATTACAATTGAGGGGGAAGGTACCGGTGAGGCCGCTGACAGCATTGTTGCCAAGCGCAGTGTTGCAGCTTCCAAAACCGATACGCCGCTTCTTGAAACGCCGCAGGTCGTCAATGTCGTGACCCGCAAGCAAATGGATGTGCAAGGTGCCAATACTGTAGCGGAGGCTCTGCGTTATACGCCGGGTGTATTGTCCGATCCCAATGGCTATGATGTACGCTATGACTGGTTGTATATTCGTGGCTTCAACTCATACGGTACAATGTGGCTCGATGGGCTGGCAATTGCCGGTGATCCGAGCAATTATTCCACACCAAGCATAAATCCTTATTCACTTGAGCGGGTTGAGGTCATCAAGGGGCCTGCTTCCGTCCTTTACGGACGCACTGTGCCGGGTGGTCTTGTCAATCAGGTGAGTAAACGGCCTGAAACGACCCCGCATCGGGAAATCAATATCGGCACCTCTGCTTTCGGCGGCGTTCAAAGTTCTTTTGATTTTACCGGCCCTGTGACTCAGGACGGAGAATGGAGCTATCGTCTGCTGGGGCAGGGGCGGAATATGCATACGCAGATTGATCATGAGCGCGACAAGCAGTTTATGATTGCGCCGAGCCTGACATGGGCGCCGACCAAAGATATGTCGCTGACAATGTACGGTTATTATCAGCGCGACCGGCCAGTGTTTAATCCGCGTTTTTATCCTGCCATAGGCACTTTGCTGCCTAATCCTGCCGGACAAATTCCGCGTGATGTTTTTCTCGGTGATCCGGATTGGGGCGGTTTTAACCGCGATTATTACCACCTGGGCTATGAGTTTGAACATGAGTTCAACGAGAACTGGACCATTCGCCAGAATATGCGCTACGGCCGCTCCAGTCAGGATATGAACCTGCTACTGGTCAATCCGGCTTTTGCTTATTTCGGCACCCCTTCCTCCCGGCTTGAGAGGGTGACAGCGGTATCAGATGACTGGACGTCAACTTTTGCTGTTGATACGCAGGTTGAAACCAAATTTGAAACCGGTACTCTGGATCATACTGTGCTGTTTGGTGTGGATTATGTGCGCGGTGTTTCATCCACAAATTTCGGTAATTCGGACAGAAGCGTTACAGTGCCGGGGATTGATTATAACAATCCGGTTTACGGGCTTAAATATCCGCTTGCTGCTGTGACAACATCAGGCTTGCAGAAGCAAAACCAGATTGGTCTCTATGTACAGGATCAGATCCGTTATGATCGCTGGGTAGGCACATTTGGTTTACGCTACGATAGATCCGATATTGATACGACAAACCGAATGAAACCGGATAGTCCGGCCGTCTCTACCAATGATAATGCAATTTCCGGACGGGCAGGGCTGACCTATCTGCTTGATAATGGTTTAGCTCCTTATGTCAGCTATTCGACTTCATTCCTGCCTCTGATGGGTACTGATTATAAAAACGATCCGTATGAAGCACAGACTGCCCGCCAGATTGAACTTGGCGTAAAATATGAACCTGCTGGTGGTCGCGGAATGATGTCATTGTCCTTGTTTCAGCTGACGCAGGATAATGTGCTGACCCCTTATTCAAAAGATCCCAATCCGGTCAGACCTACATTGTTCGAGCAGGACGGTAAGCAGCGGGTACGCGGTATTGAAATCGACGGAAAATATGAGCTGACGCCGGAAATCGGCATAATGGCTGCTTATGCTTATTCGAACTCCAAAGTGTTGAGTTCCAATAATCCTGATGCTCTGGGGCGTGAGATGCTGCGTCTGCCGGAACATCAGGGCAGTGCCTGGGTTCATTTTACACCTTATGCCGTGCAGGGCTTGTCTCTTAGTGCTGGTGTACGTGCCATGTCATCTTATCAAACAGATAGTACGTATTTTGATGAATTGCGTATCCCGTCCCGTACATTGGTTGATACCGGAATGGAATATGACTTCGGGGCATTGAAAAAGGAATTCGAAGGTACAAAACTGCGTGTTAACGTGACCAATTTGTTTGATAAAGAGTATGTTTCTCATTGTCTGAATAAAACCGGCGGTAGCTGTAATTATGGTGCAGGGCGCGCCATTACCGCAAATTTGAAATACGAGTGGTAATGGTCTCACAAGTTTTATATCGCAAAAATGGCGCCGGTTTACCGGCGGCCTTGCTGTATTCTTTGGCAGTATTCTGGGTGCTTGCCCTGTGTGTAGCCGGTACAGCAAACGCTGAAATATTGCTTGAGGATGCCGCAGGCCGCAAGGTGCGGTTGGAGGCACCTGCCAGCCGTATTGTCACCAATGAAAGCTTGTTGTTGCTGTCGCTGGCACTCATCGATCCGGAGCCGGTGGCGCGGATTGCCGGATGGGCTGCCCCGCAGCGTTTTGACAATGGTATGTATCAGGACTTTAAACAACGCTTTCCTCAGATTGATACCATTCCGGTGGTTGGCGGTGTCATGCCTGCTAATAGCTCTGTTGAAGCATTGCTAAGTGTGGAGCCGGATTTATTTGTAGTCAGTCTTTGGCAACCTGGCTGGGAAAGTATTGCGGAACGTGTTGAGGCGGCAGGTGTGCCGGTGATCTATCTCGACGGCCCCGAGAATGCTGCGCGCGGGCCCGCTGAAGCTACCGCATTCTCAGTCACATTGCTTGGAAAAGCGATTGGTCGTGATGAGCAGGCAAAGAGTTTCGCGGATTTTGTAAAAGCCCGTTATGCCTTTGTCGCAGAGCGGCTGAAAGATATCAGTACTAAACCGGAAACTCTGCCGAAAGTGCTGATTGATGCCCATGCCGTTGATGTTTGCTGTGCCTCTCCCGGATTGGATAACCGTATCACACAATATCTGACACTTGCAGGTGGTAATAATATCGGCTCGGATGTGATCGCCGGTTATGACGGGCAGCTCAGTCCTGAATATGTGCTGAGCATTGATCCCGATGTCTATATTGCAACTGGTGGCCCGCATCTTGCTGGTCAGGACGGACTGGTTATTGGCGGCGATATGGATGAGCAGGCCGCCCGCGCCTCACTGCGTGCTGTTACTCAGCGCAGTATTCGCAGTGAATTAACGTCTGTACGTGACGGGCGTGCTTTTGCTGTTTCGCATCAGTTTTCTAACTCTGCGCTCAGTGTCTTGGTTTTTGAGTGTTTTGCAAAATGGATACATCCGGCCTTGTTTGAAGATCTTGAGCCCGCAGATACGCTGGCTGAAATCAACCGTCGTTTCATGGCTGTTCCGATAACCGGAACATTCTGGGTCAGTTTGAATGAAACAGAGAAGACACTCGCACCGTGATGAATAAATCTGAACAATGGCCTGTGATATTACCGGATGCGTTGAGACAATATCACCGCGCAAGGCGGCGACGCATCCTGCTGATTTCAGCCATTGTGCTGGTCGGTATTTTTGCCTTTTTTATTGATCTTATGGTGGGGCCGGCAGGGCTGGGTTTTCATGAAACTCTGAATGCGTTTTTAGGCATAGATGATGTTCCCCGTCGTATTGAAGTGATTATATGGCAGGTGCGCGTGCCAACAGCACTCATGGCAGTTTTGGTAGGCGCCGCTCTGGCGCTGGCCGGAACTGAAATGCAGACTTTATTGTCTAATCCGTTGGCAGAGCCTTTTACCCTCGGCATTTCATCTTGTGCGGCATTGGGAGCTGCTGTGGCCATTGTTCTGGGTGTGTCGCTCCCGCTTGTTCCTGCCAGCTGGACAATCTCTGCCAACGCGTTTTTGTTCGCGGCTGTCTCACTTATCGCAATTAATCTGCTGGCCAGCTTACGTGGTACTAATCGTCAGGTGCTGGTTCTGTTTGGTATTGCGTTGGGCTTTACTGCCGGTGCGCTGCTTTCCTTGTTGCAGTTTATTGCATCTGCGGATGCGCTGCAGCAACTGGTTTTCTGGAGTATGGGCAGTCTTTCGCGTGCTGATAAAAATAGTGTGCTGATCTTAGCCGTTGTGGTTGTAATTTGTGTGCCGTTTTCTTTCGCGGCTTCATGGCGCTTTACGATATTACATTTGGGCGAAGAGCGGGCAAAAAGCCTTGGGATCGATCTCAAGCGTTTACGACTGACTTCATTGTTGCGTATCAGCTTGCTTTCAGCAACAGCAGTGGCCTTTGTCGGCATTATAGGATTTGTTGGTCTTGTCGGGCCGCATGTTGCGCGGATGCTGGTAGGTGATGATCACCGTTTTTTACTGCCCGCAAGTATGAGTGTCGGAGCGGTCGTGATGCTATTTGCCTCAGTCGCTTCCAAAGTGATCGTGCCGGGCACATTGTTACCGATTGGCATTGTAACAGCACTGGTCGGATTGCCAGTGTTTTTTATGTTGATCTTGCGGCAGGGAGGGACTGAGCGATGAATATGTCTTCGTCCCCCGTTCTGACAATTCGTGATTTACAAACAGGTTACGGTAATAATCCTGTTATTAAAAATTTGACTTTATCACCGGTGCGCTCAGGCGTTGTGGCACTGATCGGACCGAATGGCGCAGGAAAATCCACTTTATTACGGGCATTGGCACAACTGATTTCCGCACGTGGGGAAATCAGTTTGAACGATGTTGATCTGATGCACATGAAACCGGCACTGCGGGCTGCAACGATCGGGTTTATGCCGCAGAACCTACCGGAAAATGTGTCGCTGAGTGTGCTTGAAACTGTGATTGCGACTTTGAAGGCGAGTGATAACGGCAGCACAAGGCATATTGAAAAGCGGGCATATGATGTTCTGGTCCAACTCGGAGTGGCAGATCTGGCATTGCATTCGCTCAACAGATTATCTGGTGGCCAACGACAAGTGGTAAGCCTTGCACAGGCCATTGCCGGTGAGCCTGCGTTGCTGCTGTTAGATGAGCCGACAAGTGCGCTGGATTTAGCACGTCAGTTTCTGATTATGAAGCACGTGCAGAATTATGCCCGCATCGGCCGGATCGTTGTGGTTGTGTTGCATGATCTGGCGCTGGCTGCACAATGGGCAGATCAGATTGTGGTACTGGCACAAGGGGGCTTGTACAGCTCCGGTACACCTGAAGATATTATCACGCCGCAGATGCTGGCTGACGTTTATCATATTGACGCGCGGGTTGAGCGCTGCACGCGGGGGCAGATACGCCTCATGGTTGATGGTGCCGCACAGGTAATATCTGGCCAGAGCAGCCCCGTCGTTTCAGAAAATCATACAAAATGACAGGAGGGGATGATGAAGGAATTTATCGCACACACCCGTATTGAGCTGTTGAATTCCGATCATGTTTTGACGCAGGTGTGCGCACATATGATTGAACATGATGCAGAAGTAGAAAGGCGTGGTGAAACACGGATTTTACGATTTCTGGATACGCAGGCAGATTTGACCTGTGAGGGAAATGAGGTGCTGATTGATGTCAGGTCAAAAACTCTTGAGGGCATATATTTTACCCGTATGGCGCTGACATCGCATATTCTGGAGTTTTCTGAACATAAAATTCCGTTACTTGAATGGACCGGCGATGGTGAAACCATTGTTCGCCCACCGAATTTTCAGATTTTAGAGGTTGTAAGCTGCCAGAATATAACGCCTCATATGCGTCGGATTGCATTTCAAGCGGATAATATCGCACGTTTTATGCCTATGGATGCGCTACATCTCAATATTCTGGTTCAGCATCCTGACCGCACAGAGCCACAATGGCCGGCGGTTGGCACTAACGGACTTGTGCATTGGGATGACCCGCAGACGCGACCGGTCTTCCGCAAATATACGGTGCGCTCGCTGGACAGTCATACGGGCATTATGGAAATTGATTTTGTTCTGCATGACGATGCCGGACCCGGTTCAGCTCTGGCCGAACGGATCAATATTGGTGATCAGGTTGGCGTAATGGGACCTGGCGGCGGCGGTCTTGCTGAAGCTGACTGGTATCTTTTTGCCGGTGATGAAACTGCTCTGCCCGCAATTGGTCGAATGTTGGAACATTTACCGGAAACAGCGCGCGGTATTGCTGTGATTGAAGTGGCGGATGAGCATGAAATACAATCACTGACCACGCGCTCATCCGTTGAAGTAAGCTGGTTGCTGCGCGATAGTCACCCAGCAGGTACAACTTCTCAGCTTGCAGATGCGGTTCGCCGGATTGCCATGCCGGATGATAGTTCATCTGTTTATGTCTGGGCGGGGTGCGAGTTTGAGACTTTCCGTACAATTCGCAGTTATTTACGCACAGAGTGCGGACTAAAAAAACATGAACATCTGGTTGTTTCATATTGGCGTCGCGGAGAAGGGGCTGAATAATATTTCCATGTGTCCGTCGTCGAATGATTAGAGACTTTTCGGTCTTTGGAGGTTTGGAGTTTCCGGCTCTGTTTGCGTGTTGATTTAAGCCGCTTTGGCTTGGCGGTTCAAGCGTCGTTTTTGATGGTATCTCGTGTGATCCATGCAGTTTATCTTCGTTATCATTTGCTGGCTGGATTACGAGACGATGAGCGGGAGAGCGTGCTGCAAAAGGGCGGAATAATACCCGTTCTCATAGAATAAGTTGCATTTACCGGAATGCGCGATCAGATCTGCCCTCTGCTAAATCACTGACGTTGGCATATATAGCTGTAGCTTTTTGGGGCGAGATGTCTGCAATATTGAACAAGATATTTGTCAGCCACCGCCGGTCATTGTTGGGAACGGTGATGCGTATTGTACGCGATAAGCATCTTGCGGAAGACTTGGCGCAGGAAACTTATATTCGCGCTCGTAAAGCAATGGATGCCGGTACGGTTGAGCATATTGAAGCTTTTCTGCATCAGACTGCCCGTAATCTGGCTATTGATTATATCCGGCATCGGGATATGCGTAATCGTTTTGAAAATCCCAATCTGTCTGAGTTTGAACGTAATGATGTTGCGGCTGATACCCCTTCGCCGGAAATTCAGGTGATCCAACGCGAGAGGCTGCGTTTACTGGAAGAGGCGTTGACAAAGTTATCAGAACGGGCACGGACAACATGGATATTGAACCGTGTGCATAAATGGTCACACAAGCAGATTGCAGATCATTTGGGCGTTTCTTCTAACACTGTTTTCAATGATCTGAAGAAAGCCGTGGGACATTGCCATGATACGTTTTCCCGTATTGATCGCGAATAAACAGCTATGTTTTTCGGGGCAGACCCGTAGCGGTGTCCGGAAAGAAAAATATGAGATTCGATTGCGTGAAACGTCTTTTTGTTTATGAGGGTTTTTCAAACCATTGTCATATGGATGCCAAGGCGTGAGTAACAACAAAGCCGGACAGCCGGAAAATCATTCTGAAGCCTATCATCATGCGGATCCGGTGTTGGATGCCGTGATGGAGTGGTTTCTCAGGCAGGACGCTCAGCCTGATGATGCGGATTTGACAAAGGCGCTTGAGCAGTGGCTGGGTGCTGATCCGTCTCACAGGCAGGCATTTGATACGATTGCTGCTATGCTCGGCTCGTCCGAGCTTGCCAGAGCAACGGATGAAGTGGCTGTAAAGTTTCAGCCTTATGTGCGTATTTTGATGTGAAAAAAGATGTCGCACATCCGTTCATTGTAAGTGCGCAGTTTTCCCAAACAGAGGTGAAGGGTACTGCTTTTGCAGTCCAGGCCGGTGACAATCAGGATATTATTACCCTGCAGCGCGGGCTGATTGAGGTTTCACTGAGCCATGAGCGTGCCGGTTCAGTGCAGTTGCATCCCGGACAGCAGGTTGTAGCAGACAGCGATACATTGTCACCTGTTCGTCAGGACAAGACGGAAACATCGCTGGCATGGCTTAACGGGCGCATCAATTTTACAGCGGAGCCACTCGGACAAGTGGTGCAGCGCATAAACCGGTACTATCCGCATTCAATATTTATTACTCGATCAAGCCTCAAATCGGTTGTGGTAAGCGGTAATTACCGCCTCGAAAATCCGGAAGGGATTTTGCGTTCTCTTGCTGTTGCAACGGATAGCACGATTTATCGTCTTCCGGGTGGAATTATAATCTTGAATTAAATTTTCAACTTTTTATGTGAATCTGAGCTCGCTCATTCGTCAGATGTTACAAGAGGCCGTGTTGAACATTTTCGGTCGCTGGACATAACGGAAGAGGAGCTGCCATAAATGCCAGACAATACATATTTTTTCTCCTGTGCTGGATTGAAGAAAAACCGTAAATCGGACAGTCGGCACCGTATTCTTCTGTTCCTTATTACAACGACGGTTTTAACAGGCGGCATTTTTGTTTTTCCGGAAAATGTGGTTGCACAGCAGCAAAGTGAGAATGCAGCCAGTTTTTCGATTACGGCTCAGCCTTTGGGCTCTGCACTTTCTGCTTTCATCAGGACTACAGGCTGGGAAGTCGGTTATTCTGCGCAGATTATGCGTGGCAAATTTTCCGCCCCTGTTCATGGTGTCATGGCGCCGGATAAAGCCTTGCAGATGCTCCTGTTCGGTACGGGGCTGGAGGTTCAGTTAACTGGACCATCAACTGCCGCTTTGGTTACCAAGAATGGCACAGACGGAGACGAGGTGCCTGCCGGAGCCACCATACTCAATACAATCAATGTACAGACAGGGAATGTGAGCAGTTCTGTTTATACACCTTATGAAACGGCAGGCGCTTCAAGTCACATCTCGGCTGAAAAAAATTGAGCGCTTTCGTGGTTCCAGTCCTGCGGATATTTTTCGCGGCACGCCGGGGGTTCTGTCAGGTGAAGCCCGAAATGGGGCGGGTGCTGTTGATGTGAATATTCGCGGTATGCAGGGTATGAACCGTGTTGCGGTGACGGTGGACGGTGCTGAAAACTCCTTGCAGGTCTATCAGGGTATTTCGAACCGCACTTTTCTTGATCCTGATTTGCTTGCCGGTGTTGATGTTACCAGAGGTTCGGATGCTGCCTCGCGGGGTATAGCAGGCACTGTTGCTATGCGAACATTGGGGGCTGATGATATTGTAAAATCAGGCGATACATGGGGTGTGCGCGTTAAAGGCGGTTTTGGCACTAATACTGCAACTCCTAAAGCTGGGGCACTTGGCGGTTATGCATGGCCGATTGCTGCAAATCGTGATCCGGTCGTTGTTCCCTCTGCCGATGGTATGGACAGGCCTGTTTTTTTGACGCCGACCAGTGGTTCTGGCAGCATTGCGGCCGGTGTGAAGCAAGAAGGTTATGATCTTTTCGCTGGTTATGCCTACCGCAAACAAGGTAATTATTTCGCCGGTAAACATGGCCCTTATGCGAACCCGCAAAGCATGGGGGCACAAACCATCTGTTCTACAGCCAGTTATCAGTATTGGACGGAATATTTTGAAAATACTGGCATAGCAAATTATCGTGCGGACGAGGAAGTGCTGAACACACAGCTTCAGACACAATCATGGCTGACTAAAGCGACATTGCGTTTTGATGACGAAAATAGTCTGCAGATAGGCTATAGCGGTTTTCGCAGTGAGGCAGGAGATTTGATGGCGTCTGCACTGACGTCAGCACGTGGTTGTCAACCGGTTCAGCAAGAGCTGAACACCGGTGTGAAGCTTGATACCGGTACAATACGTTATCGTTGGGAGCCCGCCGATAATGATCTTATTGATCTGACTTCTAATTTTTGGCTCTCGCACCTCCGGCAACGTTATGCTCCGCGCGGCTGGGGGAATGCTACACCGGAATCCTATGGCCTGCCGTCGGATTTCCGTACAGGCTCGGATTCTCTGATATGGGGGGGCGATGTTAGTAATATCTCGAAATTTGATTTCGATGACTATGGTGCACTTGATATTACCTATGGCTTGTCTTTTCTTTCAGAGGAAACAAAACCGGTTAAATATTCATCACTTGGCCCTGTCTCATCTGCCCGTGGCTTCCGTGATATTGAGAGGCAGGAAACTGGTAGTTATGCTAAGGCGGCTTACAAGCCCCTTGACTGGCTGACTTTGAATGCAGGTCTGCGTTATTCGCATTTCTGGTCGCATGACCGGCAAACATCGACGGACTGGGGCGATGTCTGGCGAAAGCGTAATGACGGCGGTTTTAGTCCGTCCTTCGGTGTAACGCTGGAACCGTTTGATGGTGTTCAGCTCTATGCAAATTATGCAAATGCTTTGCGCTTGCCCAGTATTGTAGAAGCAGGTGGCACTTATGTTGAGCCCAATCCGGATTTGCGTCCGGAACGTAATAGCAGTTGGGAGATAGGTACTAATCTGATCAAAGACGATGTGCTGGCAGTCAGCGACAGCGCCATGCTGAAATTTGGTTATTTCAACTGGGATGTAAAGGATTATATCTCGCGCCAGACAGGAATGAAAAATGGTGTGCTTTCACTCTCAATGACCAATATTGACCGCGCTAGATTCTCTGGTTTTGAGTTATCCGGCAGATATGAGCTCAATGGTTTCACAGCTGAAGTGAATGCCAATTATTATCTTGATGTTGCCTATTGTCTGACTGCGGGTAATTGCTCCAATGCCACACTTTACAGTGATTATGCCACCAACCAGGTTCCGCCGGAATATTCGATGGATCTGAGCCTGTCGCAAAAATTGTTTGATGAGCGTTTGACACTGGGTGGTCGTGTTTTGCATGTAGGGCTACGGGCTGCAGGCCATGGGCAGGTTACTGCAACAGGTATGATGCAGTTCATTTCTGTGGTTTCATGGAAACCTTACACGCTGGTTGATGTGTTCGCCGAATATAAAATCAATGATAATTTGACTGCGGCTTTTCGTGTCGAAAATCTGACGGATCAGTATTATGTTGATCCGTTGAGCCTTGTACGCCAGCCGGGGCCAGGACGCACATTTTATGCAAGTCTTACCGGCACTTTTGGTGGTGAACAGCCATTACCGCTATTTTCCCAACCACTGATACGGAACGCAAACGGACAGGATATTGTAGACTGGAGCGGAGCCTATGCCGGTTTTCACTTAGGTGCCGGTATGGGGAGAACATGGGGTGATGCAGCAAGGCTTGATGGCGTGGCTGACAGGAGAGCTTTTGCTGAATCTGCAGATGTGAAGATTAATAATATGCTTGCCGGCGTACAGGCGGGTTATAATTGGCAACTGAGCAATGGGCTGGTTCTTGGTATTGAAGGTGATTGGAGCAAAACCAGTCTCAAAGGCCAGCAAGAAACCTGGACGACATGGGAAATTGATCCGGACAGTCACTCGCAGGGGCATGGTATTCAGGCGAATGCACATTACAATATTGACTGGGCGGCGTCTTTGCGTGGGCGGCTCGGCTATGCATTTAATAACCGCTGGATGGTTTATGGTACCGGCGGCATTGCCTTTGCAAAAGAACGACAGTGGCGGGATCAATATACAAACCATAAATATGCCAATAGTACGGAGCTGAGCTTTGTTGAAATGGCCTCAGCAAAACGTACAGGTTTTATCCTTGGTGGTGGTGCGGAATATGCTTACAGCCGCTTTGGCAGTAAGGATCTTAAATTTTCCAATGCCCGTGAAAATACGACTGCCGATTATATCACACTTGAACAAGTAGGCACGGAATAGTTGACACCAAGTTTTCCCGAGGAGGTGTGCCAGATTGCGCCGATTGCTTGTGAACCATTCGAGTCTCCTGTCATGGCGCCTGTTAAACATGCAGGTAGTGAGAGTGTTGGCCGGAAGATGTCGAATTCACTTGATACGCATACATTCAAAATCGGTTTGAATTACCGGTTTTAATCTGCAATTGGAATTGTAAGGGGGGGGCGGCGTGCCCCTTTTATCTTTATATTAAGACGCCAAGAAAGGCACGTTCGGTAAATGATATTTTATTTTCACACGTATGGATAGTAATTATTTATAATTGCCTTTTTAAAGAAGACTCACACATGGCAAAAGTGCTGTTTTGCCATGTGTGAAACGTCGCGGTATATTTTCTTAACTTCAGCAGTTTTTAGGACTCGATGAAGAGTAATTATGATTATAACCTATAATATTGTAATCGATTATTTCATTAGAATTTTGCAGTCATATTGAAACGGAAAGTCCTGCCAGGCGCTGGCATAAGCGATGCATTAAGTGCGTCCATAAAATAACGATCTGTCAAGTTATCGATACCAGCATTGAATTCCAGATTTTCTGAGTGCTTATAGTTCATATATAAATCGACAATTGTGTATGGGTTCCACTTAGATGCATGGAGTTGCCCGCCCATATAGGTCTCCTCGCTGCCATCACCGATACCCTCAACCATGCGTTTTCCGACATATATGATACGACTGCCAACGGTTAGTTTTTCATCGAAGAAACGTGCTCCCAGATGTACTGTTACTGTATCTTTAGGCGGTACCTGCTGTAACGTGTAACTATTATATAAGCCGCCTTCAGCGCATTGAGTACGCTTGGCCAGTAATGTGCCATCTTTGGCGCAATACATAGTTTTAAGATAATGGTTCCATGAAATACCGCCAAAGTATTTTCCGGTATCATAATCTGCTGTCATTTCGATGCCACTCATTTTAGCATAATCGAGATTAACAAGCGTCAGATATTCATAATAGAAACCAGGGAACATTTCTTTTGGTACGCCGGTGCGTGTCAGGAAGTTTTTGACATTATTATTGAAATAGGCCCCATGAAGTCGCAGCGTATCTTCCGGTAGAAAGATGCCGTTGGTCAGGTAACTTGTGCCGATTTCGTAGGATTTGTTGCGTTCGGGAGAAACGTTCACAGTGTCACCAAAATCGGCAAAAGAGAAACCTTTCAACGCTTCAAAGGCGCTCGGAGAGCGCAAAGCACTGCCCGCTTTGCCATAAATGCGCCAGCCTTCAAGTGGCTCAACAGTCAAGGTTGCCATAGGTGACCAGCCACCGTCAGAATTTCTGATCGGATCACCATGGGTATAGACAAGGCCGGACAGGGAATTTGTCAGTCCCGGATTGAAATCGAGTGATTTATAATGGGAATAACGGATGCTCGGGCTGAAGGTCAGCCAGTCTGTCGGTTTCCATTCTGCAGAGGCAACGGCATTCCATTCATCACGATGCCCTTCGCGACCAGGCCCCAGGCCCATATTATCGGAAGGCTTATAGGTATAACCGTCTGGATAACCAAGATCTTCACGCGAGAAGCCGATACCGTAGCTTAGTGACAAGTCACCGAAAGCGGTTTCAAAACGGGATGTATTATCGGCGTTAATGCCCTTACGTTTGGCTGCATTATACCAGAGCACCGGTGTGATTTGGCTGCCGTTATTCATAGCAGAATTAATTTTCAGCTGCAGATCCGTGTAATAAGCATTGATCTTCAGATCAATAAGATCATTGTCATCGGGCTTCCAGTTATAACGCGCTGTATAAGTATCAAGTTCAACGTTGTTCAGATAGCCTTGATAAGGGCCGGTTGTGAAAGTGTTCCAGATTTGTGTTGGCATAATCTCGCCATAGGTACTGGAATATTTCATGTAACCAAGCTCAAGCGCATGACCGTTTTCGGATATATACTTGCCCTTGAGCAGCCAGCTTTCATTGTCGAGAGATGTGTTGAGAACTTCTTCTCCGGCGCGGTACTGGTTCAACCCGCCATAGCTGACAGTGGTTCCGTAATCCGTGCCGGTAAAGATCGGATAAGCAGCATCATCGCCCTGTTTACCGGCATAGTAATTGCCGTTTTTACGCCGTGCATAAGCGCCGATAACTTCAAAATTATCGGTTCTTCCAGCAATGGCTAAACTGCCGGAGCCGCCGGTTGGTGTGAGGAAGGCCGGACGGTCCATACCTTCTAGACTACCATATTCGGTCGGCAAAGCAGAGTTTTTGTAGCTGCCCGCTCCGCGAATACCGCCGGGGGTGCCAAGTGCAGGGGCTGAAGTGCTGTTGGTGTTAAAGCCGCCTTTGAGCCGGATGCCGATATTTTTCTCTGGCAGCAAAATATCTTTGGCGCTGATCGTATCCATACGAACAACACCGCCAACGGCACCATTGGCATCCAAGCCTGTGCTTTGACCTTTTTCAATGGATACAGAACCAATAAAATCAGGATCAATATAAGAGCGGGACTGCGCACCGTTATAACCGCGATAGACGGTGGTTTCCTGCATGGAACCATCAACAACCACAGGCGCTCGACCTTGTCCTTGAAGGCCGCGAATATTCACATCGACCGAACCGGAATTGCGGTTTTCGCCGTTCATAACACCGGGAATACCGGCAAAAAGATCACCGGGAGAGGTGCCTTTGACATTTTCAATCTGTTCGGCAGACAGGTAGACACTGGAACCGGATCTTTCAAAAGGGGCGTTGGCGGGATTGATGCTGGTGCCGATGGTGATTGTATCTAGTTGCACTGAACCTGCAGGAGACGTGCCTCCGGTGGCAGAAACATCTTGTTTTTCCAAGATGATAGAGCGTGCACCGGTCACGCGGTAGCGTATATTCGTGCCGCTCAGTAAACGGGCAACAGCCTGTTCTGCGGTCATTGTACCGGATAAAGATATCGATTTGACCGTGGTAGGCAGACTGAATGCATAGGCAATGCGCCAGCCGCTGACGGCGCCGATCTCTGCTAGCGCTACAGATAGGGACTTGGCAGGAATATTGAATTGATAGGTTTGCGACGCAGCTGCTGTCTGTGCCTGTGCGGTTCCGGTCACAAAGGGAATCTGACTGAATAATGCTGTGCTGCACAACAGAGTGATAACCAGAGTGTTGTTGCGTTTTTTATGCAATGGCCGCGCCATAAACTCATTCTCCGAACTGAACGGGATAAAACTTGTCCCTATTCATGAAACGAATGAGAGGAGGTCAAACCTCAGCGGCGGATTAAAAATATGATAAAAATATACAAGTTTAATAAAGAATGGTCAAAAACGGGATGCTGCGGTTGATTTTTGCATTCAGTGCTGCTGCAATTGTCTCGAGCGAACCGTCAATATCTTCAAGGGAGAAGGTGCCGGAAATCCTTTGTTCCTTAAGCTTGCCCCTGATATATAATTTTGTAGAAGTGTGCCGTGCCAGTGTCGCAACCACATCGTCTACTGGTGTCTGGTTCACCACTAAGCGACCGGACATCCATGCTATGGAACTGTCAATGTCACCGCTACGGATTGCACCGGCTGTGCCCGAGGCTACTGTAATTTCCTGACTTCGAGAGATGTTTTCAGGCGCGGCATCCTGTGCACCTTGAACCGAGACAATGCCTTCAGATACCACAACGGTGGTTTTATCAGCAATACGATCAACATTAAAACGAGTGCCGATCACTCGTACCGTATCACCGTCAATATCAATGCTAAAATCCGGTGCACTGCCGGGTGTTACTTCAAAAAAAGCTTCGCCGCGTAGTAGCCGGACATGGCGTTGCTGCTGGCCAAACTCGAAAGCAATGGCACTGTTGGCCGCGAGTTGCACACGGGAGCCATCGGGCAGGGTGATGGGAGTGACAATCTCATGACCTGACACAATATCAGCCTGAAGATTGTCAATAAAATGCGGATTGATGATCAGCACGGTCAATGCGACGGCGGCCAGACCTCCGGTCAGCTGTAACCAGCCGTGCCACCTTGAAAAATGCTGGATCAGGCCGCTGCGCGGTGGTGCTGCCTGCGCTAGCCGCTCTGCTGGTTGTTCCAGATGTGCCCAGAGGACGCGCATTTCATCCCAGGCAAGGCGATTGAGGCGGTCTTCATTCAGCCATATCTCAAACTCAAGCTCTTCTGCCGGTGACAACGTGCCGCCGGTGCGTTTGGCAAGCCAAAGCGCTGCGATCTCCCGCTGTTCTTCCGATGGCAGATGATTGAATGACATTGATCCCCGATGAATGGCTGGCAGAACTGCCGGACAGTGGCAGATGAGAAGAAAATACAGCTCCGGTTGCTGGCCGGAAGTGACGGCTTATGCTGTTACTTTATATTCTTCACTCGGACAAATCAGACATTCTTTTCTGACAATGCCTCATAGCACGGGCAATATGTTTTTCTACTGCACTGACCGAAATGCTATATCTTTTGGCAATATCTGCATTAGGCATGTCATATACGCGCCGGAGTAGAAAAATATCCCGTGTCATTTTGCCCAACTCTAACAATATGTCGTCAAGGCTTTGTAGTGACTGTTTTCCCTCTACGATTGTTTCAGGTGACGGGACTGTGCCTGTCATTTGTTCCGGTGTCATATGCTCCAGAATTGCCTGTTGCCTGCGCGATGTACGGATATGATCAATCGCAGCATTGCGAGTTGCAGTGTAAAGGATTTTGACCATTTCGTCATTGCTGCGATCTGTGCTGATGTTTAGTACTCGCGTGAATACTTCTTGCACGATATCTGCAGCTATCTCCTTATCGTGGACACTACGTATGGCTCTGTTTTCGAGGCGTTTGCGGTGATTATAAAACATAAGTGCTAGACGTTGTCCCCAGTCACTCATGATAAAAGTCTCCAAAATCAACGCGAAGCGAGGTGAATTATGTTTTCTACGAGGATATGATTTAAAGTTTCATTTTTAAATCATATTTAAGGTCTATGGACAAGTTTATAGCCTTAATTTCCCGGAATACCGAATAAAATGGAACTCATGTTATGTGTATTGACAACACATACCATTTACGATGGCGGCTTGTTTTTTGAGTTGAATGGAAATGCAGTCATGAGGTTGACTAGGATGGCTGCGATGCCGGCGTGCAGGTTGGCGACAGATCGTGGTCTGCATGGGATGGGGGGCATTAACATATACACTCATTATTGATAATCACCGCAAGCATGAAGAAAATTATGATCTTGATTGGTTTGTTGATCAGGTTGAACAAGTTCAGGCACAATTAGAAATGGCAGGGATTGGTGCCTTGTAGGCGACTCAGCCGGTGTGCGATCAAATTTGATGATCGGTTTGTGTCAGGATCGCTCTTCGACCGGTGAATATTCTTATTATATTCCATCCTATAGTGCGCCCTTATATAATCCTCCTGTGCGCACGGCTCCCGCTCCGAATAATTATCCATTAGTGCTGTCAAGAACTGACTCTGCCGAAACTATTGCATCTTTAAAAGCCCTTCAGGGGGGGGCGACAATTTTAAGGATATTGTGAAGCAAGTTTAGCTCGCTATGTTTGCATTCGGGTATTGCGCTGGAAGAATTAATGGATTTCTTGTAAAAATTATGAAAGTCTGAATAGAAAAATAAAAAATATATGGATTAAAATTAACTGGAAATATCGATGCAGAACTTTCGAATGAACTTCGTATATTTTCTAAATAAATAATAAAATTTATAATTTATTTAATTAAAATTTGTTTGTTGTTGATTTGATTTTCATATTTAGGTGAATTAATTGCTTTTTTAATTTTCGGATGGGGCTGCATTGGTGTTATTTATGCAGAAAAATAGCGTGCTGGAGATGTCCGAAAGCCCTGCGGAATATGGCAATGAAGTTGCTTGGTGTTGCATATCCGAGGGTGTCTGAGACTACCGGAACTGTCTGTATTTACGGTAAAACCTATGCAGCATCAGATAGTCAAATTGCCGAAACGTTGAGGGACGGCAACTCAGTGATTTTTTGCGGAAGATTTTGCTGTTATTATCGATGCGATGTCTTTCAATTTTTCTGTCGCTGCAGATGGCGCATTAACTCCGGTTCAGAATTATCTTTATTGGGCTGTCATTGATCGGTGCAGCTCACTTGGTCTGGATGAAGAAAATGCCCAAAGCCTTGCTGGTTCAGGACTGCTGATATCTGTTGAGCGTATATCACATACGTGGGCAGCAGGATTGCGTGCCCTTTTTAAGGAGGCTGATATAGGGACGGTTTCAGCTTTGCCTATCCAAAATATGGCCAATATCGGCTTTTGGGCACCTGACAGAGTTACGTTGTTAGGGGGGCTATTCATGCAATGAGTGCTGCTGGCGGCGTGGGTGTCAATACGGCACTGGCTGATGCTGCAGAGCTGGCAGAGCGGCTGGGGGCAGTCGGTTTCATGCAATCGGAAGTGCTGGAGGCAATCGCGGGTTACGGAAGAGGAGATGCGGATAAGAACTGGCAAAGCGATCGCCGCCTCGAATGAAGGAGCGCGCAATCTTTTACATGAAGGCATGCGGCCTTAAAAAAAGCGGGGGTTATTCCGGACTGATTGGGAGACGGCTTGACGAATGTGACAAAAACATGACAAAGAATATCAAGTTTAGTTGAGAAGTGAGATTGTCATGAAAAATGCGCGGGCGTTACTATTGTCAACAGTATCGGTTTCAGGTTTTTTATTTGTGACTGTTGCGAATGCCCAGCAAACTAATGAGGTTTTACAACTTAAAGAGATTGTGATTAGTGATCTTGTGCGCGCTTCTGTTGCTAATGCTTATGAAGCACGCGCCAAAGCTCCCAATGCCATGACGGTTATCGAAGGTGAGCAGCTAAATCAGTTTAATGATTTAAGCGCTGGTGATGCTATTCGCCGTTTGCCTAGTGTGACTTTCCCGGGCGTCAATCGTTCACGCGAGATTAAGTTGCGCGGTATTGGGCGTGAATATACGCAGGTTTTAATTGATGGTCGTCCGCTCATCGACGGCGATTCCAGCCGTAATTTCGAAGTTGACCGTCTGCCGTCGGCAATGATTGAGCGCATTGAAATTGTTCGCAGTCCGCTGGCCAGCATGGCATCACTGGGTGCTGCCGGTACGGTGAATATTATTACCAAACGCCAGTTTGAGCGTAATGGCGGCGGTGTATCGCTCGGTGGCGGTTATCTGACACAGAACGGACCGACCGGTGATGTTAATGGCTGGGCTTCCGGTTCAGAGGGTGGTTTCCGTTATTTTCTTGGAGCGGATTATCAGCGTCGCCGCGTGAACGAAAGCGCATCCGAGATGGTTTTCGGCAAAGGCGGCGAAAAACCAAATGGCGGTTCTACAGAAGAGCAGGAACGTAGCTTTGACGACTATCTCGTTACCGGTCGTTTCGAGTTTGATGTCACAGAAAAAGATACAGTAACTTTTGCACCGACCTATTCGCATTCATATGAAAAACGCGACCAGACAAGTTTCAAGTTTGATAAAGATCAGATTACTCGTAAAGAACAGAGTGATGAGCTGCGCAAACGCACCCGTGAAACCTATGCCGGTTATTTGGAATGGGCGCATGAGTTTAACGACGAAACTCGTTCTCGCTTATTCATCGACTTGCAAAAGGGAAGTGAAGACACTAGCCGCGACTCGATGAAGTATGACCTGACAAAAACGCCGGTCAAAGGCTCTCCGGAAAAGCGTGAAAATGATATTTCACTGCAGCGTATTGCGCCGGGTTTCGTGCTGAACAGCAGCTTTGGTGGACATGATGTTGAAGCTGGTTTCGGCGCTTCTTTCAGCAAGCGAGATGAAGAAGAAAACAAATTCAAAAAAGGTAAAATCGAGCCAAATCTCGGTCGTATCTATACTGTTAATGAAGACATTATTTATGGTTATGTCAGTGACCAGTTTTCACTCTTTGGCAATGATCAGCTGACTGCTGGCTTGCGTGTTGAGCATAGCCGCACGAAAACTACAGATTCTTCAAATGACGATTACAGCGTGAATAGCACGCAGGTAAATCCGTCTTTGCAGTATAAATATAATATCAATGATGGTTTGGATTGGCGCTTGGGCGTTGCCCGCACATTGCGTCGTCCGGATTTGCGTGAATTGACACCTTCGCTCAGTGATAAGGATGGCACTTTAGGTAAACCGGATACGCGTGGTAACCCGTTCCTGAAGCCTGAAAAAATCTGGGGCGTTGATACCGGTCTTGATTGGTATATCCTTGATCAGCAGGGTATTTTGTCCGCTAATGTTTATGCCCGTCATTTCGATGATAAGATCGAAGATTCTTTGAGCCGTGATGTATCCAATAATAATCGTTGGGTGAAGACACCTGAAAATGTCGGTAACGGTCATCTTTATGGTGTGGAGCTGGAAACACGCGTGCCGCTTGAATTCCTCGGTTTGGAAAACTTAAGCGTCTTTGCCAATGCGACTGCAATGAAAAGCCGTTTGACAGATGAACGCACCGGTCAGAAGCGTCGTTTCAGCGAAACACCGGATTTTGTTTCCAATGTCGGGATGGATTATTATGTGCCGGATTGGAAAACAACTTTTGGTGTCAACCTGAACACGACCTATGCTTACACGCAGAATATTCTGGAAGTGAACAAAGATGGCGGCCTTTCGAATGTCCGCACACATTTCTCGGCGCTTAACCGCCTTGATCTGAGCGCGCGTACAGATATTACCGAAAGCTTCTCGGTTTCATTCAGTGCGTTGAATATCTTGCGCACAAAAGACAAACGTGAACGTACGACATTTGATGCCAATGGCGCAATTGCCGATAAGACTTTCACTAAAGAGCCATCTTACAGCTCCTATTATGTACGGGCGAGCTATAAATGGTAAGAGTTTTATCGCTCATCATTTTCATATTAACCGCGCTTAACGGCGCGGTTTTTGTGTCTGCAAAGGCCGACGAAAAACTGGCTGCGGCAAGTGATAATCTGGCAGTTGTTTTGAAATTTGATGATAAAATCAAGACTGTTCAGCATCTTGATGGTGTGAGCGATGTGCCCTTTGCGGCTAAACATATTGTGGCGCTGCATAACAGTTTTTCCGAGGCGCTGATTGCGTTAGGCATCACGCCTGTTGGCGCAGTGGAGCGCCCGCAAGGTGCGGCTGACCAGCTTAAAAATGCTTTGTTGGAGACACCATCCATCGGCGATCAAAGCAGTCCGGATTATGAGAAAATTCTAAGCTTACAACCGGATTTGATTTTATCGGTTGGTGATGTTCATAGCCAGAATAATGATCTTTTGCAGGCGATTGCACCGGTCATTAGTCTGCGTGAGCCGGATCAGGATTGGCGGCCATGGTTGCTTGGGCTTGGAGCCGTATTGGAGCGTCAGGAGCAGGCGCATAAACTGGTTGATGATTATAATCAGCGGGCTGCAGGACTGCGTGAAAAGCTGCATGCTGATTATAAAGATGAAACCGTGTTGCTGATGCGGGTGCGCCAAAAAGATATTCGTGTTTATGGCACGGGACGTCGCTCCGGCCCTGTGCTTTATCGGGATTTGCAATTGACGCCGCATGCGCTTGTGCCGGTGGGTAAAAATTACGAAGCGATTTCCAATGAGCTGATTGGCAAAATGGATGCGGATCGTATTTTTCTGATGGTGGAAGATGCTGCACGGCTCGGCAATATTGAGAAAACCGCGCTTTGGCAGAGTTTGCCGGCGGTAAAAGCCGGCCATGTTTACAAGGTCAATATCGAGCCGTGGAACCAATCCAGCGGGCCGATTAGTGCCGGTATTATCATGGATGATGTGGCGCACGCTTTTGGTCTTGCGGACTAATGCCGAAACGGATCTGCATTTTATTGGCCGGACTGGTTTTGCTGATAGCGGGTCTATTGCTGTCAGCACGGTTCGGTGCGGCAGATATTCGTTTTTCCATTATTCTGAAATCCTTGTTTGCTTTTGATGCAGATAATCATGATCATCTGATTTTGCGTGAGTTTCGCATTCCGCGTGTGTTGGCGTCTGCACTGGTGGGCGCGGCTCTCGGCACTGCTGGTGCCTTGATGCAGGGCATGACCCGTAATCCGCTGGCAAGCCCCTCTTTGATGGGACTAAATGCCGGTGCAGGGCTGATGCTGGCTTTAGGGCTGGCACTTTATTCGGCAATCGATTTTACTTTGCTGATTGGCTTATCTTTCTTAGGCGCAGCGCTGGGTGTCGGTATTGTTTTTATGGTGGGCTCTGCGCAACGTGGTGGATTGACACCCGTGCGTCTGGCTTTGGCAGGGGCTGCGGTTTCTGCCTTTTTCGGCGCTTCGACCAGCTTCACCATTGTATATTTTCAAATCGGGCAAGATGTTTTGTTCTATACCGCTGGCGGTGTGCAGGGTGTGCAGGAAAGCCAGCTGCTCTTTGTAACTCCCTGGATTATCGGCGGACTGGTTGCTGCCCTTTTATTATCGCGTAGCGTAACATTGCTGAGCCTTGGACAGGATGTGGCTTCCGGTTTGGGGCTTAATATTCTGCATGCGCAGATTTTCATTAGTCTTGTTATTTTGGTGCTGGCCGGATGTAGCGTGGCGATTGCCGGTGGCATCGGCTTTGTTGGGCTGGTTATTCCGCATCTTAGCCGTTTTATGCTGGGGCTTGATTATCGCTGGATTATTCCGGGCTCGATGATTTCTGGTGCTTGCTTACTGGTTTTTGCCGATCTTGGGGCGCGGATGATCAATCCGCCTTATGAAACGCCGCTGGGGTTGATTACAGCTTTGATTGGCGTGCCGTTTTTTCTGGCGCTGGCATGGCGGGATGAGCGCGGTATCTGATGCAAAAAAACATCCGCACAGATTTTGTCTTTATTGGCTTGGCGGCAATTTTGCTGCTCGCGATGCTTTTCAGCCTGCATCTGGGCTCTTATCCGCTGCGCCTTTCTGATCTTTATCAAATGATGAGCGGTGAGGGGACACCCCAGCAAGAACTGGTGTTATTTTCTATCCGTATGCCGCGCTTATTGCTGGCGATGATCACAGGCTGCGGGCTTGCTTTATCAGGTGCGGTTTTGCAGGCTGTTTTCCGCAATGATCTGGCTGATCCGGGGTTGCTGGGTTTAAGTGCCGGTGCAGGGCTGGTGATTATTGTTTTGCTCTATTTGCAGCAACAAGGTGTGTTTGTGTCAGCGCATTGGCGCCCCTTTGCTGCCTTTTGCGGGGCGGCACTTTCTGCGTCATTGATTTATACATTGGCGCGTAAAAAAGGTGAGGCAGCACCGGCACGTATTTTGCTGACCGGTATTGCCGTTAATGCAGGTTTGGGCGCATTAACGCTTGTGCTGGCAATGCGGCTTGATCGCAGCCTTTACGATCAGGCGGTGGTGTGGCTTGCAGGTAGTTTGTCGGGTAAAAATTACAAGGATATTATGCTGCTTTTGCCGTGGTTTATTGCCTTGTTGCCGGTGCTGGCGTGGCGGGTCAAAATACTCGATATTTTGTCGCTTGGTGATGAAGCTGCAACCGGCTTGGGCATCCATGTTAATCGTCAACGTTTATTGATGATTTTGGTTGCTGTCGCATTGACGGGGGCAAGTGTTGCGGTAACGGGTGGCATCGGTTTTGTCGGCCTTTTAGCGCCGCATATGTGCCGTAGATTGGTTGGTGCACGCCATGCTTTATTGTTGCCTGCCTGTGCATTATGCGGTGCTATTTTAGTGCTTGTGGCGGACACATTGGGGCGCAGCCTCTTGGCTCCGGTAGAAATTCCGGCAGGTATTTTCTGTGCGATGATCGGTGCGCCGTATTTTCTTTATTTGCTGATGCGAATGGCGCGTTAGGGAGAGCATAATGGTATTGGAAACCAAAAGTTTAAGCTTTTCTTATGATGCGGCCGAGATCATCACTGGGCTGGATTTGCAGATCAGGCAGGGTAAAATAACGGCACTTGTTGGCGCTAACGGTTCCGGTAAAAGCACGATTTTGAAGAATCTTGCCCGTATTTTGAAACCAACCGGCGGCACTGTGCTGCTGGAAGGTCAGGAAATGCACAATTTCAATTCCAAAGCGATTGCACGTAAAATGGCAGTTTTGTCGCAGGCTCCCGAAGCGCCGTCCGGTTTGAAAGTGTATGATCTGGTCGCCTATGGCCGTTTTCCCTGGCAAAAAGGTTTTGGCACATTAAGCGCCATTGATAAGCAAAAAATAACAGATGCGTTGCGGCTTACTAACCTTACCGAATTTGCGGAAAGGGCGGTTGGCTCTTTATCGGGCGGGCAGCGGCAGCGCGTTTGGATTGCAGTGGCATTGGCACAAGACAGTGACATTATTTTGTTGGATGAGCCGACCACATTTTTGGATATGGCACATCAGCTGGAAGTGATGCAGCTGCTGGAGCAACTTAATCAGCAGCAACGAAAAACCATTGTGATGGTGCTGCATGATCTTAATCAGGCAGCCCGTTTTGCGCATCATATTATTGCGATTAAACAGGGTAAAATCGTCAGCCAAGGCTCAGCACATGATATTATGTGTGCTAATGTTTTGCGCGATGTATTTGGTGTGGAAGCAGATTTTTTTGAAGATCCCCGCACCGGAAAGCCTGTTTGCATTCCTTATAAAACGTATTCGTGTGATCGTTCAGTCAAAGCCCAGACGCATTCCAAAAAAGAGTAGGTAAAAATGTGACGTGCTCCCCGATTTCGATCCACGGAGAACTGGAATTTTCCGGTTTTAAGTCTCAGAGCGGCTGGAGCGCCGATGAGCTATTCATGAGCGAGATCGGTACTTTGTAACCAATCGTGCCGTGTAGCCGGAATTCATTATAGTCTCTACGCCAATCCTCCATTTTTAAGCGCGCGTCGTCAAGGTTCATAAACCTATGAGCATTCAGACATTCGCTTCGGAACTTGCCATTGAAACTCTCAATGTAGCTGTTCTCCGTTGGCTTACCAGGTCGTGAGAAGTCAAATACAACATCTTTACGGTAAGCCCACAAGTTCAAGTCGCGCGAGAGAACGTATCTACTACCGTCAGTATGCGGATCTTTCGTCCAGTCGGCAACTGATCATGGATGAAATCCATTGCCTCTGTACGATCTATTCGAAGCTTCGCGCATCCTCTGACCATTCTTTCCGGGCTTCCCTCAGCTGCATTCGGAGCTTTATTCGCACTCAAAATTATCAGCTTTGATCTGTGGATTATTGCTCTGATAGGCTTGTCTGGCAGCCATACCTGTTGCGATTGGTACAGGGCAAGGCGCTGAGCTGCGCCAGCCGCTTGGTGTTGCAGTAGTAGGGGGGATTGTCAGTCAGGTTTTAACACTGTTTATCACGCCAATGATATTTATCGAAATTGATCGCATTACCGAGTGCTTGTCATTTCGTAAGGCGCCGGTGAATGATGAAATCAATCGTAATCCAGTGGTAACATCATATCATTTTGCACTGTATCTCTGACAGCGCATTTATCTGGCTAATCGCTACTTAGAAGCCGTGCCATTTCGGGAACTCAGCGCTTATTCAAGTTAAGGTTACAGTGCCTTTAATAGTAATTATACTCTTGCTAAAAAGCAGGGTCTGCACCGGATGCAATATCGTCGCGTATGGCCTGTGCTGCTCCTACTGAATCGCGCGCGCGTAATGCCGCAACAATTTCATGATGGCGCTTTACATCTGTTGCCCATGTCTTTTTTAAGCTGGCATAGATATGTGGTCCCAGACGAAGCCATAGCTGCTCAATGAACTCCATCATAATCGGCATGTTGGCCACTCTGTAAATTGCAAAATGGAATTGCCTGTGTATGCGCAGTGCTTCGTCCATAGAGCGTTTCTGGGCTGTTAGCATATCTTCATAAAGAGCAGAAATTGTTTCAATATCTTCCTGCGTTGCCAGTACGGCCGCATGTGCACCGGCCATTTCCTCAAGACGGATTCGCAGCATCAGAAGTTCGCGGAAAGTCTCTATTTGTAAAACCGGCACTTTAAAGCCGCGGTTAGGCATAATTTCCAGAACACTTTCTGAACTCAGCCTTCCCATCGCCTCACGTACCGGCATTGAACTCATTCCAAGTTCTTCAGCGATTGGCTTGATATTGAGATGGGTGCCGGGACGGTAAGCACCGATAAGGAGAGCCTCGCGAAGAGTCAGATAAGCGCGCCTGTTCATCCCAATGGAATCATCGTCGGGCAAGTATGATCTCAAGTCGACTTTATCCGCCGCTACAACATTATTCATTGAACATCCTGTCTGCTCTTATGACGTGTATGCCCTAAGCTTGCCCGTAAAAATACCCGCGCCTCAATTTTTCACAAGGAAATCTTCAGAGCATTGAAGGCTATCGCTTGGTTGCTAGGCGGTTTTTCGTTCTGTCTGCTCATTGAGAATAGATCATTTATCAAAAAAAGCCAATTTTAAACCTTAGTATGATCACACTTAAAAAAAACTTGCGTTATTTTAAACATATTTGTAATGGTGTGATCGCACTACCGAAATGGATGATGGATTTTATCTGAGGTTACAGGTCACTGTGAGGTGAATGATTTGACACTTCTCGTATTCGGCAGGCGCTAAAAATTTTCCAAAAGTGAAAAGGGGAACATCATGTCATTTGCAAAAGCAGGGTTCTTGTTAACGGTAACGTCGGCTTTGTCGCTGAGTTTTGCGCTGCCTGCGCTTGCGCGGGATTTTACTGTCGTTTCATGGGGTGGCAGCTTTCAGGACGGCCAGCGCGAAATTTACTTCAAGCCTTTTTCGAAAGAGAGTGGCAAGCCGCTCCTCGATGAGTCCTGGGATGGCGGTTACGGTGTCATTCAGGCCAAGGTAAAAACCGGTTCTCCTAACTGGGATGTCGTTCAGGTTGAAGCCGAAGAGCTTGCATTAGGCTGTGCTGACGGACTTTATGAAAAAATTGACTGGGACAAGATGGGCGGACAGGATAAGTTCCTCGACAGCTCCGTTAATGATTGCGGTGTTGGCGCTATCGTCTGGTCAACGGCGATTGGCTATGATGCCGATAATCTCAAAGAAGCGCCGAAATCCTGGGCAGATTTTTGGGATGTGAAGAAATTTCCAGGCAAGCGCTCACTGCGTAAGGGCGCAAAATATACACTCGAATTTGCGCTGATGGCAGATGGTGTCGCTCCGGATAAAATTTATGAAGAGCTGTCTACGCCGGAAGGTCTGGATCGTGCATTCAATAAACTTAACGAATTAAAACCATATATAGTGTGGTGGGAAGCCGGTGCACAACCGTTGCAATTGCTCGCTTCCGGCGAAGTCGTAATGGCTTCCGCCTATAGTAACCGTCTGGTTGCAGTCAGAAATGATGAGAAACGGAATTTCCAGGTTGTTTGGCCGGGCAGCATTTATGCCGTGGATAGCTGGGTGATCCTGAAGGATGCCGAGAACAAAGAGCTGGGCATGGATTTTATTGCCTATGCCAGCCGCGCTGATAATCAGGTGAAACTCCCGAAATATGCTGCCAATGGCCTGCCAAACCGTGAGGCAGCCTCCATGGTGCCAGCGGAATTGGCTAAGGATCTACCAACTCATCCGGATAATATACAAGACGCGATCTCACTTGATGTCGACTTCTGGGTCGATAACGGTGAAGCATTGACACAACGTTTCAACGCCTGGCTCGCGCAATAATAGCACCGTGCCGGAAATCTCTGCAAACGACCTTTCCGGCATAGCCTGCCTTTATCCGATTATGTCCCTTATCTGATAGCGATGGAGCGCTCCATGGCGGAATTCATTCGATTTGATAAACTCACGAAATTCTATGGCTCGGTCGGTGTTGTCGAACAACTCGACCTTGGTATTGAAAAAGGCGAGTTTGTAAGCCTGTTGGGGCCTTCCGGTTCCGGTAAAACAACATTGCTTATGATGCTGGCGGGTTTCACGCAGCCGACGTCAGGCAAAATCCTTGTTAATGGAAAAGCGATTAATGCTGTACCAACCCATAAGCGTGGCATTGGTGTTGTATTTCAGAATTATGCACTGTTCCCGCATATGTCTGTGGGCGAAAATATCGCTTTCCCGCTGCAAATGCGCGGTGTTGGCAAAGCTGAAATTTCTGAACGCGTGGCCAAAGCGCTGGATATGGTGCAGCTTTCTGCAATGCGTCACCGCAAACCATCGCAGCTTTCCGGTGGTCAGCAACAACGTGTGGCACTTGCCCGTGCACTGGTATTTGAGCCGGGTATTGTTTTGATGGATGAGCCTTTGGGTGCACTCGACAAGCAATTGCGTGAGCAGATGCAGCTCGACATTCGCGCTCTGCATAAGCGGCTCGGCCTGACGATCGTGTTTGTGACACATGACCAGAGTGAAGCGCTGACGATGTCGGACCGTATTGCTGTTTTCAATAAGGGACGTATCGAGCAGATTGGTACACCGCGTGCGATCTACGACGAGCCACAGACCCGTTTTGTTGCGGAATTCATTGGCGAGACTAATCTCATTGAGGGTATAGTGGAGCGGATGGAAGGCAGGAATGCCTTGGTACGGCTGCAGGATGGTCAGTTAGTAACGGCCGCTTCCACAGCACAGTTCAACACGGGAAAGAAAGTATTCTTATCCGTGCGACCGGAACGCATTGAGTTGGGCACTGAAACCACAGGCGATAATCATTTCCAAACCAGTGTTTTAGATAGTGTTTATCAAGGTGATCATCTGCGTGTGCAGCTTGATGAACGGGCGCATAATTTTGTTGCACGACTTGATCGCAAGGCACAGGAATGGCAGGCGGGTACCAGTGTTTCGGCGTGTTTCACTGCTGCTGATTGCTGGACAATTGCAGCATGATCAGCTCCAACAAAAACATACGTGCCGCACTTTTGATCGCCCCGCTTTTCGTATTTATCCTGTTGTTCTTCATATGGCCGCTCGGGGTCATGATGAAGCAGGCAGTGTCCGATACTGCGGTGCTGCAAGTCTTACCACGCACGATTGAAGCCGTGAAAACCTATAATGGCAATGATGCTCCGACACCGGAGATGAAACAGGCGCTGGTTGCTGATCTCAAGGCTTCCACCGATCAGCTGGCCATGGGCGATATGATCCGCCGGCTCAACAGTGCGCAGCCAGGGTTTCGCACATTAATGACGAAGACAGTGTCTGCGCTTGAAAAGACACCGGCACCTGATCTTGAGGCCATCGATAAACGCTGGAGCCAGCCGCAATATTGGCGCGCTGTTGCCGGAGCATTGTCACCGTGGACTGACCGTAACCTGCTTGCGGCCATTGATATGGAGCGTGATGCCTCAGGTAATCTCGCGAGCAAGGATACAGGAACTTCAGCAAACCGGGCCATTATGCTCCGCACTTTCTGGATAGCGGCTTTGGTAACACTGGCTTGTGCGCTGATCGGTTATCCTTATGCGATTTTGCTTGCAGGTGCTGCCGGTTGGGTGCGCAATCTGCTTTTTGCCGCTGTACTGTTGCCGCTTTGGACTTCATTGCTTGTGCGCACTGCAGCATGGTTTATCCTGTTGCAGGATAAAGGGCTTATCAATGATATGTTCATCTGGCTTGGCCTGACGGATAGTCCGCTGCCGTTGATTTTCAATCGTGCGGGCGTGATTATCGCGATGACGCATGTGCTGTTACCCTTCATGGTTCTCCCGATTTACAGCGTTCTTATTGCGGTTCCCAATAGCCTGATGCCAGCGGCAGCCTCGTTGGGTGCAGCACCTTGGCGCGCTTTTCTGCGTGTGCTTTTGCCACTGTCTATGCGCGGGGTGTTGTCCGGCATGTTACTCGTTTTCATGAGTGCCATCGGGTATTACATCACGCCTGCACTGATCGGCGGACCAGGCGATCAAATGATCAGCTCTATCATTGCTTATTACGCCACGGGTTCAGCCAACTGGGGTATGGCAGGAGCACTGGGAATGGTTTTGCTGGTTGCCTGCCTGCTTCTCTATGCAGTTTACGGGCGTCTGACAGCTGAAGAAAAGGGGAAGGCGTGATGAACCGCATTCTGAAAATCCTGTTCGGCGTTGCAGCCGTAACTTTTCTCATAGCGCCGCTTTTTGCTATTTTACCGCTCGCCTTCACAGACAGTATCTTTCTGACTTATCCGATGCCCGGCTGGTCGTCACGATGGTTTCAAGAGCTGTCCGGTGCTGAGGTATGGCGACGTTCAATCATTAACAGCCTGATCATCGGTGGCGGCACAACAATCCTTGCCACGACACTTGGTTCTATGGCGGCACTGGGGTTGCGGCATCATGGTCTGTTTCTTTGCGGATCGCTGCGCACATTATTTCTGTTGCCAATGGTTGTGCCGGCGGTGGTGCTGGGCGTTGGTATGCAGCTGCTGTTTGCACAACTCGGCATCGCCAACAGCTATCTTGGTGTTATCGTTGCCCACACGGTGGTGTCCATTCCTTTCGTGATGGTCAGCGTCAGCGGTGCGCTACGGGGCATTGATCAACGCGTGGAACTGGCGGCTGAAAGTCTTGGTGCATCACCTTTCACAGTGTTTCGCCGGATTACGCTTCCGCTCGCTATTCCGGGTGTGGCTTCGGGTGCAGTACTGGCCTTTGCGACCTCTCTGGATGAGGTCGTGCTGACGCTATTCGTGGCAGGGCCAAATCAACGTACGCTGGCCAGACAGATGTTCTCCACGCTTCGTGAAAATATCAGTCCGGCAATTGCAGCCGCAGCATTCCTGTTCATCATGGGTACACTGATTTTTGGCCTCGTTCTTATGCTGACGAAACGTCAATCGCTCACAGTAAAAGCGTAAACGCTCCAGTTTCTTTAAATTCAAATGCGCATCACAGAGCCGCTTTCTATCGTGAAGGTGCAGCTCTGCCGGAAGTAAAAAATGAGCCAAGTGAAAGACACACATTCATCAAGCCGTGCGGATACTAATCTGTCAGCGGTTAAGAGACATAAGATATCTGCAACGGTCAGAAAGCGTTTCCCATCCGTCGAGCATATGAAGCGCAGCGCCCGCTGGCATATTCCGAATTTTGCGTGGGAATATCTGATTGGCGGCATCGGATCTGAGACAAATGTTCATCGTAATATTGATGATCTTCAGCAGGTCCTCTTTATGCCGCGCTATATACGCGATGCTCAAAACGTCAATATTCAGACAACGCTCTTCGGAAAGACGTTTGATGCACCATTCGGTGCGGCACCCGTTGGCCTTGCCGGTCTGCAAGTGCCCGGTTGCGAAGTGCATATTGCCGGTGCGGCACGTTCAGAGAATGTGCTTCAGGTTTTATCGACCCACGCTACCACCGCATTGGAGAAGATCAGATCAAATGCCGGTTCGAATGGCTGGTTTCAGCTATATCCGCTGAATGATCCGGAAATGGAGACTGACCTCATCCGCAGGGCTGCCAAAGCAGGCTATGAGGTTCTGGTGGTGACGGTGGATATTCCTGTGAGTACGCGCCGCGACCGTGATATCCGCAACGGCCTCAGCGTGCCACCGGAATTCGGCATACGAAATGCAGTACAGATGATGATGCGGCCGACATGGCTGATGCGTCTTGCCAGATACGGAATTCCGCATTTTGAAAATCTTGAGCCCTATGCTCCAAAGGGTTTGTCTCTGACAGAGTTTGGCGAGTTTCTTGACCGCGTTCTCGCAGGGCACATCACGCAGGAGCGCTTCAAGCGTATTCGTGATCAATGGCAGGGCAAGATTGTTGTGAAGGGAATTCTCAGTCCTGAGGAGGCTCAGCACTATATCGCACTCGGAGCAGACGGCATCGTTGTCTCAAACCATGGTGGTCGGCAGCTTGATGCAGCGCCGTCCTCTGTTTCGGTGTTGCCGCTGGTAAGAGAAAAACTCGGAAAAGATGCGGTTATTCTCGTCGATGGCGGTGTCAGAACGGGTCTCGATATTGCCCGTATGATCGCGCTTGGTGCGGATTATGTGCTGATGGGGCGTCCATTTATGTATTCCGTCGGAGCGATAGGGAATGCGGGGCCACAACATTTGATTGAGGTTCTCAAAGCTGAGTTGACCGGAACGCTGGGACAGTTGGGCTGTCGTTCACTTGAGGAACTGCCTGGTTTTCTCCACAAGTCGTCGTCCATCGGGAACCCAGCGGATATTGTATATTGAGTTGAGGAGTCATCATTATGAATACAAATGAAGTCACGACTATTCCGGTCTTTTCTCCGGAAGCAACAGCTGCTGCTTTGCCTTTCGGTGCCTTGATCGAAGCGTTGCGTGAGGCTTTTGCACAAAATCCGAAGGTTCCGTTGCGGCACCATCATCATATTCCGCAGGATGACGGAACGGATGCCACCCTGTTGTTGATGCCTGCATGGCAGACAAATGGTGGTGTCCTTGGCGTCAAGATCGTCACCATCTATCCGGGCAATGCTTCAAAGAAATTGCCGGGACTGCACTCTACTTATCTGCTCTGTGACGGAGCAACAGGGCGGCATCTTGCATTGCTGGATGGTAACCAGATTACAGTCAGGCGAACGGTCGGCGTAGCAGCACTGGGCGCTTCGTTTTTAGCGCGGAAAAATGCTTCTAAGCTTTTAATTGCCGGTGCCGGTCGGGTAGGCTCAATGACACCGCACGCATTTAAAGAAATACGGCCGATTGATGAGGTGCGGGTCTGGGATATTAATAAAACCAATAGCGAACGCCTTGCCGCACGTCTGAATGATGAGGGTATGAAGGCTGTTGTTGATGATGATTTGGAAGCGGCTGTGCGGGCTTCAGATATTGTGAGTTGCGCGACCCTTTCAACAGAACCGTTAATCCGGTTTGAATGGCTTTCACCTGGCACCCATCTGGATTTGATTGGCAGCTTCACGCCTACAATGCGCGAAGCGGACAATGCGTGTTTCAGCAATGGTTCTGTCTATATTGATTCACCGGATGCGCTCGAAGAGTCCGGCGATCTTATCGATCCGATAAAGACCGGTGTGTTCAGCCCGTCTGCGATTTTGGGTACATTGGCTGAACTCTGTCAAGGTAAAGCAGAAGCTCGCCGTTCAGATGAGCAGATTACTGTTTTTAAAGCTGTCGGAACTGGTCTTTCAGATCTCGCGGCTGGGACACTGGCGTATAGTACATTAAAGTAAGGTTGACACTATTAGCTGGAATATCGGGCGCGCATCATGCAACACAATCTGCTGCTTTGAAGAGGTTACGATGTTTTGTGGCGAACACAGACCGCAAGCGGTAACGCTGGCTTTCTACAGGCCGTCATCAGTACAAGCTTTAACCTTTTCTAATCAAGCTTTGAGTTTGGATAGGGGGCTTTTGATAGGGCGTCAGCGCATCTCCTTACGCATTTGTGCAAAACATTCTCGTGGATGTCCAGATTACTTGCCGCTTGGTCTGCGGCAGCCCCACGCTCCCTGGCTAGTTGAACCAGTGTTATTTTCTGTGATCTCAGTGCCAATAATACTGCTAATAGTAATAAGTTCTGACATCATAGTGTGACATCTAACGATGATACAGTTGGTGGGCGTGTTGTAGGCTATGCAAATTACGCTCATGGTAAAAGTGCTGTTTTGTCATGAGCGAATATTTCGACTTCGGTCTGGCGTCTGAGAAGATCGCGGCCATTGACGCTCTTAACAGCAACGAGCACTGAGGTCCTGACCTGGAAGTCACCGATCTCGAAGCGATCCGCAGCCGCTCAGAAAGCGGCGTAAGGCCGGACACCATGGATGTTATGGCTAATCAAAATGTGCAGTCAGCACGATATAGATTTTCTTCTTAAAGCCGGTATGATGTTACAGAACTGATGGCGACAAGGCCTCATTGAGTGCATTGCGCCCGAAGGTCGCGAGCCAGGACGCAAAGGTCAGCAGTTCGGGATTAATCTCACGCATGGCTTCAAGGTCGATTAGCTCGGAAAGAGGTCCATTTTCCAGACTTTTTGCCATATGTGCGAGATCAGCGCTTGTTGCGAGTACGTCGTCGGAAAACCGTTCATAGGTTATCGGATAACCGGCTGCTTTACTGAGTGTTGCTTCAAGTTCGCATCCTGTAAGACGGTCGCTGGCGATCTTAAGGATGGCGCCGTTAAAGCGGGACTTATCGGCAAGTATGGCAACTAAAAACTTACCAATGTCTTCTGTGGCAGTGAGTTGAATAGAATGCACCGGCCGGACGAGAGAAATCAAACGGCCTTTCTCCAGGCCGAAGCCGGGGCGTACAAGCATTTCCATAAAAATCATTGGACGGATGATGGTGGTAACCATGTCAAGTTGCCGGACATGGGCTTCGATACGAGGTTTGGCATCGAAACGTGGAATGCCTGTAACCGCGCTCAGTAATTTGTTTAATAGCAGCAAGTTTGAATTCGTCGGAGAAATTAGCTTTATCCATCACAAGCGCCTTGCCTCTTTTTTAAGTCACAAAGTGTCTACAAATCTAGGGGCTATTCAGTATCTCTGATAATAAGGTCAAGGTGGTGGATAATTCAGGCGCTAACCATCTTGGTTATATCCCGCAAGATTCATCAGAATCCTATCGGGAAAAAGTTGAAGCGAAAACAACCGTGCCTGACCCGAATGCCACGGCGGTGCGTTATTTAGGAGGCTGGTTCGGTGACCTCGGTCATCCCGATGATGAATAAGTTTCGAAATAGATGAAAAGCTGGGCCTGCTGCGGATCGCGTGGGCCCAGAACGTCCTTTAAACTGTATAAGTTCAAGCAGATTTTCAGGCGACTTGTTCTAAGTAGGCCAACCTTTTGTTTTAGCAGTCATTACATTTGCAGCCGTAGAACCTGAGCTTCGAAGCCTTGCCGATGCCTGGATTGAAGCTATTGGTCGGATCCAGCTTTTTGTAAAATGCAGCTTGCTCCGGTTTGGCTTCATAAAGATGACCGACATTATGTTCGGCAGGGTATGCTGCACCACGTGCACTTATCAGTCCCAGAAGATCATGCTTGAATGCTTTGGCATCAAAGGTTTTTTTCACCACATAATCCTGATGGAAAACATGGCAGAAGAAATGGCCATAATAGAGTTTTGACAGGCATTGTTGCTCCAGATCGTCAGGCAGGACTTCAAACCAGTCCTGCGTATTGCGCGGCAAGGCGATATCCAGTGCAACCATGTCTTCAGTTTGTTGATCATGCACAGTGGCATAGCGGATGGCAGCCCCAGCGGCGGCAAAGCGGTGCAGAAAGGCTTTTTTACCTTCTTCCGCGGTACAGGTGAACCAGTTGCCGCTTTGTGCATTTTCCGGCTGAATAAACAGGCTGTTTAAATAATCACGCGCTTCCTGCACACCATTGCCGGACATTTTCAGCATCAAATGATGTTCGTATTTTTCGTGGTAGTCCAGTAGGCGTTTTGGCAGTACTTCCGGCCAGAACCGCATCAGTTTTTGCAAAATACGGTCGGTAAGAGATGAAGCTAAAAACGGCAATCGGTTTGTGAAGGCATCAATACGCCCTTTAAGCGTAAAGAAGCGCGGCATGAATTCTGTGCCGAGCTTGTCGATCATCACAAATGTATCCTTGCCGTAAATACGGGTAATAGCAAAGGCCTCGCGGTGCATATATTCACCTGCCACCGGCAGATCACTGAATTTTTGCAGGATATGTCGGCGGATTTTCGTAAGGATTTGCGGATCATTGGTGCCGATATAAAAGCATTGCTCTGCACCTTCCGGTGCAAATGTATCCAGACGTATGGCAAAAACCGCGAGCTTGCCTGCACAGCCCGCAGCATTTTTCAGACGGCGCGGATCGGCATTGAAACGGGCAGGGCTATCTTCTTCCACAGCCCGCACACGGCTTGCATAATCATCGTCATGGGCAACGGCGTCTGTATTATTGCGGATGTCAGCGGGGCTATAGTCGCCGTTATCCAGCCGTGTTAGAATCTCTTCCGGCGTATTGCCGAGATCAATGCCAAGTTCATTGATCAGATGTAACTCGCCTTGCGCATCAAGATGGGCATAGAGTGCCAGTTCGGTATAGGCAGGCCCGCGTTTGACCAGTGAACCACCGGAATTATTGCTGATACCACCGATGATCGAGGCACCGATACAGGAAGAGCCTATGACCGAATGCGGCTGGCGATTATGGGGCTTGAGCAGTTTTTCCAGTAGAAACAGCGTGGCACCGGGCAAGCTGACAATTTGTTTCGCGTCATTGATCAGATCAATACGGTTCATCCGTAAAGTGCTGATCAGTACAACAGGTCGGTCATAATCATAGCCACTGGGGGTGGAGCCCTCCGTCAGGCCGGTATTTGCGGCTTGAAAAATGATTGCTGTGCCATGTTGAACGCAAGTCTGCAAAATCCGCCACTGCTCCATAAGGCTTGCCGGAAATACCACCGCAGCTGCTTCCCCTTCGCCGCTGCGAAAACCTTTGCGATATCGCTCAGTAGCGCGGGGAGACGTTAAAATATATTTTCTTCCGACGACAAGACGAAGATCATTGATCAGTTGTTGTAAGGCGGTGGCGGTTGTGCTGGATTTCATGGGGCTGCTTATTCTGCGGATTTTGAGCGGATGTAGGCAATCAGATCACTGACATCTTCAGTTTTTTTCAGGCCGACAAAGATCATTTTATTGCCCGGAATAAATTGCTTCGGTGCTGTGAGATAAGAGGCCAGTGTTGCTTCGTCCCACACCATGCCGTCTTCACCGGCTTTGGCCATGGCCAGAGAATATTTGAAACTGTCGACCGTTGCGGCTTTACGATTGAGAATATTCACTAGATGCGGGCCGACACGGTTTTTCTCTTCTTTGATTGTGTGGCAGGCCATGCATTTTGCAAAGACTTTTTTACCTTTGGCGGCATCGCCTTCCGCATGGGCAGGCTGGATTAGCGCAAGGCTTGAGAGAACAGCAAGGCCGAGCAAATTTTTAAATGCAATATACATAATCATACCTTTTTTGAACCGTTATTCCAGTCATTTCAGTCATAAACGAAGCTGCTCTGTTTTACGGTTTTAAATGAGCTTTGTCGCAACAGCACTGATATTAGCATCGCTGCGACAAAACTGAGCAGAGGACACACTCTGCTTTAACGTCAGATATTTCCTGCAGCCATTTCCGCTGCAATATATTCGGCTTGCCTGATCGCCAGAGACACGATGGTCAGTGTCGGATTCTCTGCTGCCGATGTGGTGAATTGGCTGCCATCCGAGATGAACAGGTTTTTAATATCGTGGCTTTGGCCATATTTGTTCACCACGCCGTCTTGTGCTTTTGCACTCATGCGGTTGGTACCCAGATTATGGGTTGAAGGATATGGCGGTGTCGGGAATGCCTTGGTTGCACCGACTGCTTTATAGAGTGCTTCCCCTTGTTTGTAGGCGTGATTACGCATGGCAATATCATTGGCATGATCGGTAAACCACACATCAGGGATCGGCATGCCATACTGGTCTTTAAGCTCACTATGGAGTTTAACCGCATTCTGTTCCTGAGGCAGATCTTCACCGACAATCCACATGCCAGCCATATTAGGATAATCATCCATAGCGGCTGCAAAAGATCGACCCCAACCGCCCGGATTGAGGAATGCTGCCATAAACGGAATACCCAGTGACAGAGTTTCCAGTTCATAACCACCGACAAAGCCGCGTGACGGATCATGGCGGGCTTCGTCACGGATAATGCCTGCCATGGTGGTGCCGCGATACATACGCACCGGCTTTTCAAACACGCCATAGACGGAACCTGTGGTGTGGCGCATATAGTTTTTGCCGACCTGACCAGAGGAATTGGCAAGACCGTCCGGAAACAGCGAAGAGGCCGAGTTCAGCAGAAGACGCGGGCTTTCAATGGAGTTACCGGCGACCGCAATAATGCGGGCTTTTTGTGTATGCAGCTTGCCTTCTTTATCTGCATAGACAACACCGGTAACTTTGCCGTCTTTGTCGTGCTCGATTTTGAGGACATGGGCATTGTCACGCACTTCCAGCTTGCCGGTGGCTTCACCTTTCGGAATTTCTGTATAAAGGGTTGACCATTTGGCACCCCATTTGCAACCCTGAAAGCAGAAGCCGGTTTGCTGGCAGGCCATGCGATCATCACGCTCAGCAGAGTTGATCGCCATATTACCGGTATGACATTCTTTATAACCAAGCTTATCGGCGCCGGCTTTCATCACTTTGAAGTTATTATTGCCGGGTAGCGGTTTAATACCATTGGTATTGGTCACGCCCATTTTGTCTTCGGCACGGGCATAGTAAGGCTCCAGATCCTGATAAGTGATTGGCCAGTCAAGCAGATTTGCGCCTTCGATTTTACCGTAGTGGGTAAGTGTTTTGAACTCATGCTCTTGAAAGCGCAAAGATGCGCCAGCCCAGTGTGTTGTCGTACCGCCGACAGCTTTTACGATCCATGCAGGCAGGTTCGGAAAGTCTTTAGTCAGGCGCCAACCGCCGCTGCTGGTACGGTTATCACCCCATGAAAGCTGCGCAAAACTGTCCCATTCATCATTGATGAAGTCTTCATATTCGTGCCGCTGGCCGGCTTCCAGAATGACAACATCAATGCCTTTCTGCGCCAGTTCATTACCTAGTGTGCCACCGCCGGCACCGGAACCGATAATAACGACCACATGGTCATCGGTCAGTTTATAAGGAGCTGCCATAGTTCCCTCCCAAAAGAAAAATGACGTAATTTACTGAAAATGATTGTCAAAATGCGTAGTCAGAGCCACTCGATATCGTCAAAGCCGCGCTCGATATAACCCCCCTTAGAATAGGATTCTCCCTCATAGCCGAAGAGCGGCCAGAGTTCTTTCTGGTTATAAAGACTGACAACGAGATCGCTGCGCACCGCCTGAAAGAACGGGGTGTCTTCAATGTCGCGTAAGATCGAAACACGGTCTTCTTCCCAGCCCATATCACGATAGGACGAGCCAGAGACGGCGGCGCGCTTGTTAAGGTCAGCTACACCGTCTTCCATTAAAGTTTGATATGTTTTGTCTTTTGCGGCTTTGGCTTCGTGGCCTTTGACAGCAATGGCATAAAACCGGTCAGCCAGTTTATCATGCGGATATATATCGCGTGCCAGCTTGATTAGCGTTGCCATTGTGTCTGGCTTTAAGGCGCTGCTTTCAAGTGCCCATGCATAATTAGCGTCGAAAACCGCATTGCCCATAACGATGAGAGCTGCACCGGCAGAACCGCGTTTCAATAATTCACGGCGCGATATGCCGCGTAGAGTTTTGTTTGAACCTGTCATGTTTCCCTCCCAAGATTAGACAGTCATTATGAGGCAGCATTTATGAATGCTGCCCGTTCATGCTTATTTGAAGCGTCCGCTGCGCTGCAATACTTCGATTTTGTAGCCGTCCGGATCAGTAATAAAGAAGAAACGACCGACAGAAATACCATCCGGTTTGAAGTCAATTAGCTTGCCCGGATTGAGACCGGCTTGTTCGAGATGCGCATGTTCTGCGTCGAGATCGGTCACTGAAACGGCCAGATGGCCATAGCCGTCGCCCAGATTATAAGGCTCGGTGCGGCCTTTATTGATGGTGAGTTCCAGTTCGAATTCGCTTTCAGCATTGCTGAGATACACAAGTGTGAAAGTTTCGAAATCAAGACGGTCAGCAATCTCCAGACCAAAGGCGGTTTTGTAGAATGCTAAAGAGCGCGCTTCATCGAGCACACGGATCATGGAATGGATATTTTTTGCCATAGGACACACCGATTATGAGATATTTAGAATTAGTTTCGTTCCAAATTTGCACTTTTTGTCTCATTGCATGGTAGTAGCCCGTTACCGCATGATGATTTTTTTATTGTGAGTGAGCGGATAACCGCGAAATATACCGAATTAGGCTCCGGTATGAATAGAAACGAAAAGAAGTTTTAGTGAGGATTGGCCATGTGTGAGGTATTTGCGACGCAGGATCCAGATCGCTACCGTCCGGTTAACCGTTCTGTGCGTATTGGCGGACATTCCACCAGTATTCAGCTTGAGGCTGCATTTTGGGATATTATTGATGAAATCGCACGCGGGCAGGATATGTCGGCTTCGCGTTTTCTTTCCACGCTTTATGACGAAGCTATGCATGTAAATGGTGCCGTGCCGAATTTTGCATCTTTGTTGCGTACCAGTTGCCTGATTTATCAGGGAGGTAATCCGGTGCAGCGTAAAGATATGACAGCGCCACTGATTATGGCTGCCGAATAGAGCTATATCAGTGATTATGCATGATTTCCTGCCGATGCGTGACAAAGTAGGCGACGCGCATGATTAGTAAGGGCAGTTAAACGCTACGGTTTCGGTGAGAGACAGCTTGATTTTGGAAAGAAGTGACCTGTAATTAGGGTGGCATCGGCACCTACGGCCAGTCGCTAAGATTTTATGGGGCCTTTTCACGCCGGAGTACCTTTACTTCGTCACTTGTTGCCGAAGGTGCGGATCTTCTTTACTTGCTGCGAAGTGGAGACTGTGCTCTGGGAGGTGGAACCAGAGAGTATAACTCTGACAAGTCCACTGGTTTTAAACAGAGTAGAAATCCCATACAAAATTTATTTGATAAGACGAGGTTCATCGAACCTGTATTTATAAGTCTGTTTCGATAACTGTTTTTATCCAGTCAGTAAAAATTTTAAGCGAGGAGAGATTCTCTTGATCAGATGCAGGCGTAAACCAATAGCAGCTGGAACTTTTATAATTAAAATTTGTAGGGTTGATTAATCTGCCAGAAGTGAGGTCATTGATGATCAGCCCCCGGGGAATGAAAACCATACCTTTTCCCTCAAGCGCTGCACTAATCGCCATTGTATAATAGCCAAATCGAAGAAAACGTGGTGCAGGCGTGTTCAGCAGTTTTTTCTCTGTTGCAAAATGTTGCCAGTCAATTGGCGTGCCCGGATGCTCAATAAGCACTCCGTTTTGCAAGTCCGTAATATTCTCTGGGAGGCCGTTTTTTTTCCAATATTCAGGAGAAGCGACTAGAATAACGTCATGACCAAACAGATAAATACTTTTAGTTGAAGACGGAGCAGTGTCACCAAATGAAAAAATACCATCAGCTTTGACTGTTCCAGGCAGCGCACCTAAATTCGTGAATTGTACTTCTATCTCCGGATGTAGGTCCGCAAATTCAAAGAACCTTGGCAAGAGCCATTTGTCGCCAAGGATTGGCGGTACTTGCAGACGCAATATTTGCTGATCAGGCTTCAAACGGGCGGTTAGTAAACTGGCATCTTCAATTGCCCTGATTACTGTGGTTGCGCAATCAAGATAAATTGCTCCGGTTTTAGTCAAAACCAACCCGTTTATGGTACGCGTGAATAATGGAGAGCCTATCATATTTTCTAATGAAATCAGTTGTTTGCTGACGGCGCTTTGCGACATATTCAAGCTTCGTGCTGCCGCGGTTGTATAGCCGGAACTGGCCAGTTCAATGAGAACTTTTAAGGCTGTCGTCGAAGGAAGAAACCGGCGGGCCACGGGCATAATAACCTCAATATTTTCAGTTCCGGAATGCCTATGAAAACTGTTCCATGCGACGGACGGGAATGAGGCATCTTACAAGGTGATACATGTTTGGTTTCAGAGCTTGTGAGCACTTCAGCACAGATAAGCATAGCCTTGTTTATTTTTAATGGCTAGTCGTTTTTGTCATAGGGCTTAGGCATTAATGTCGTTTGTCTCGATAAATTCACTATGGAATACATATGGGACGAACATTGCAATGAACGACAAGGTGAGGAGCTGTCTTTTCAATGCATGGAGGAGAGGAAACGTTCGTTGAGCAAACAAAGCTTTACTATCTCTGCAGGTCAAACGGCATCACTATAGCTGATTGGCTGCCGGACTTATTGCTCATCGTTATCTTATAAACATCATAAAAATCTGTGCAGGTCTTTAAGAATCTGATCGAAAATATTGTCGGATGCAGAGGTATCTCTGATTTTGAACATAGGAAACCAATAATGCAAACAATTGCCAAGACGACAGATTATGTCGTGGTAAAGCCGGGGAATTGGGGGCGAAAACTCTTAGCAGTTGTCCTGATATTATGTATCGTTTTTATCATTAATGCATTCCGCACCGGTGATATCGCCTGGCAATATGTATCAATGTATTTGTTTTCGGCACCTGTACTAAAAGGTGTTGTGAATACAATCATCATGACATTTTTTGCCATGATACTGGGTGTTGCATTGGGCATATTGGCCGCTGTGATGCGCCTTTCAGATAATAAAGTGCTGCAGAATGTAGCGCTTGGTTATATCTGGTTGTTTCGTGGACTGCCAACGCTGCTCTTATTGCTGTTATGGTTTAATCTTGCGCTGATTTTTCCGAATATCAGCCTGTTCGGATTTTTTCCGATTAAAACCATTGATATTATGACGCCGTTTTTTGCTGCTCTTTGCGGTTTGGGTATCCAGCAGGGTGCTTATACAGCAGAGGTTGTGCGCGCAGGGATCACTTCTATTGATAGTGGTCAGCTGGAAGCTGCGCAGTCGATTGGCATGACAAAGCGTAAAGCCATGCTACGGATTATCTTGCCGCAGGCGATGCGTGTGATCATTCCGCCGATCGGTAATGAAACAATCGGCATGGTTAAACTGACCTCACTCGCCAGCGTTATTCAATATGCGGAAGTGCTGCGCAGTGTAGAGAATATTTATTACAATAATTCCCGTGTGATCGAACTCCTGTTGGTTGCAGCCATTTGGTACATGGTAATCGTCACTATCCTCAGCATCATACAGATTTATGTCGAACGACATTTTTCCAAAGGCTGGCAAGGTAGCAAACAAACCAGAACGCAAGACAATCAGACGGCTGGGGGAGAAGCGTAATGGATAATGCTATCATTCGCATGCAGAACGTTCAGAAATTTTACGGTGATTTTCAGGTTCTGAAGAATATCGACTTTCAAATAACAAAGGGCGAGGTTGTTTGCGTTATCGGACCATCCGGTTCCGGAAAGAGCACTTTTCTTCGTTGTATCAACCAGCTTGAAAGTATTAGCGGCGGCCTGATTACGGTCAATAATGAGATTGCCGGTTATCGTCTGCGGGGCAATAAGCTTTACCCTCTGAGTGACAGTGATGTAGCTCGGCAAAGACGTGCAGTCGCCATGGTGTTTCAACGGTTCCATCTGTTCCCGCATAAGACGGTTATGGAGAACATTATTGAGGGACCTGTACATGTGCAAAAACGAAATCCGGCGGAATGTAAACAAGAAGCAATTGAACTGCTGAAACGTGTCGGGCTTGCCAATAAAGCGGATTCCTATCCGGCGGAGCTTTCAGGTGGTCAGCAGCAACGCGTTGCGATAGCGCGTAGTTTAGCAATGCGGCCAGAAGCGATGCTTTTCGATGAGCCTACATCAGCGCTCGATCCTGAGCTGGTCGGGGATGTTCTTTCTACAATGAAAGATCTGGCCAAAAGCGGCACCACAATGATTGTGGTGACCCATGAAATCGGCTTTTGCCGTGAAGTTGCTGATCGTGTGATTTTTATGGATCACGGTTCAATTCTGGCGTCCGGAACGCCCGAGGAGATCCTTGATAATCCGCAAAATGAGCGCATCAGAAATTTTGTTACTGCTGTTCTATAATAAACCTGAGGGGAACTCATGAAATACACAGCATTTATATTCTCTGCCGCATTTTGTCTTGGCGCCTTAATGGCCGTCAGCTCGGCACAAACGCCTTTGAAAACAGTGGCGGAAGGAGAAATCCGGTTTTTAAATAATCCGATTTATCCGCCAATGGAATTTGTGGACGAAAAAACCGGTGAAATTGACGGTTTTGACCCTGATCTGGCTAAAGCAATTGCTGAACGTTTGAAGCTTAAGCCGGTATTCGTAAAAGCGGCTTTCAGCGACTTGCAAAGCAGTCTGCAAACCGGACGCGGAGATGCAATTATCTCAGGAATGAGTGATACTGTTGCGCGTCAGGATGCAATGGATATGGTTGACTATATTGTCAGTGGTCCGACCTTTTTCACCTTAAAAAGCAATGCCGGTGAAATAAAAGTACAAACGGATGTCTGCGGCCGGACTGCGGCAGCTTCACGTACGGGCACCATTCCGCGCGATGTTGCGAAGTGGAGTGACGAGAATTGTGTTGCTGCAGGTAAGCCCGCAGTCAAGTTTGAAGGTGTTGCAGATTCAAACGCGGCACGTTTAGGCATGAAACAAGACCGCTATGACGTTGTTGTGCAGGGCAGTGAAACGCTTGCATGGCTCGTACAACTGGAGCCTGAAAATTATAGCATTATCGGCGATCCTATCCTGAATAATGATGTTTTTGCGATCGGATTTAAAAAAGATAATCCGGAATTACGTGACGCTGTTCTGAACGCCGTCAATGAAATGATTGCAGACGGCTCTTATGGGAAACTGCTTGAGAAGTGGAACCTGAAAGCCAATGCAATCGACAAAGCCACTGTGAATGGCGTTAAATAAGTATGAGGATGGTATAATGAAAATCCGGCATATTCTGGCAACAGCTATTGTTGGTATGCTTTGCTCTGTTTCACTGGCTTCCGCGCAGGAAAAACTGCCAGTGGTCGCTGAGGGCGAATTACGCATTCTTAATAATCCGATTTATCCGCCGATGGAGTTTGTCAACGACCAGACAGGCGAACCGGATGGTTTTGATATTGATCTGGCAAAAGCAATTGCTGAAAAACTCAATCTGAAGCCGGTTTTTGTGAAAACCTCTTTCAGTGATCTTCAGAGCGGTATTCAGACTGGACGCGGGGATCTTATTCTTTCCGGCGTAACCAATACACCGGCTCGCCGCGATGCCATGGAAATGGTTGATTACATTGTCAGCGGTCCGGTATTTTTCACGATGCAGAAAAATGCGGATGAAATACCAGGTCAGGCTGATCTTTGCGGTAAAACTGTTGCGGGCTCTCGTACTTCGGTTGCACTTATCAAAGATGTGAATGACTGGAACGAAGCAAACTGCGTTGCTGCCGGTAAACCGGCGCTTGTTTATGAAGGTGTTGCAGATTCCAACGCTGCACGCCTTGGCATGAAACAGGGACGTTATAATGCTGTTGCTCAGGGTAGTGAAACTTTGAGCTGGTTGCTTAAACTGGAGCCTGACACCTATAAAGTTTTAGGTGAGCCAATCTCGAAGTCTTCACTGTTTGCGATTGGCATTAAGAAAGATAATCTGCAGATGCGCACAGCAATTGTCGAAGTCATCAATCAACTGATTGATGACGGTACATATTCTGCGCTTTTGGAAAAGTGGAATCTGCAGAAAAACGCGATCGACAAAGAAACTGTCAATCGTACTTTCTGAGTGCAGGGTGAATGCCTGAGACAAGCAAGCAGGCATTCACCCGCCTTCAAACTGAACGGCTACAGTAAAAAGCCGGCCTCACAATCAATTTTTATTTGATGCGATGACCATGTCATTCAGCAAACAACCCTTTTTGTCTTCGTGATGGAGTGACAGATGTCTTCAACCGCGCCAAACACATGGTCCCCTTTGTTTACCGTGCCTGTGTCCAATGATTTTCAGGATTTCCATGAATGTCTGGATCAGGATAAACGAATTGCGCTGTATGATGTACAGGGCTCAAAAGTACATGCAGATATGCTAACCCGTGCCGGCATTCTGTCACAGGAAGACAATATCAAGATTCAAAGCGGACTTGATACGATTGCTACAGAAATGCAGGAAAACCGCTTTGTTTGGCATAAAGAATATGAAGACGTTCATATGAATGTCGAGCAACGTCTGACAGCTTTAATCGGCGATGCCGGTAAAAAGCTGCACACAGCACGCTCACGTAATGATCAGAACTCAACAGATATCAGACTTTATGCGCGTGCTGAACTTGATCAATTGATTGTTGAACTAAAACAATTGATTAATGCATTCAGTGATTTGGCTGAACTACACTCAGAAACAATCATGCCGGGCTTTACACATTTGCAAGTGGCTCAGCCTATTACTTTCGGGCATCATTTGATGGCTTATGCGGAGATGTTTCTGCGTGATCTGTCCCGTGTTGAGGAAGCAAGGGAGCGTCTGAATATGTCGCCTCTGGGGATGGCGGCATTGGCCGGAACCAGTTTTCCGATTGATCCGGAATATAGCGCGAAGCATCTCGGTTTTACGGATGTTTGTCACAATTCGCTCGATGCGGTTTCTGATCGGGATTATATCGTTGATATTGCCAGTGCTTCGTCGCTGATTATGGTGCATCTCTCGCGCTTTTGCGAAGAAGTGATCATGTGGTGCACGCCATTGTTTAACTTCATCGAAGTGGGGGACGCCTTCTGCACCGGATCGTCCATCATGCCGCAAAAGCGTAATCCGGACTTAGCTGAACTGGTTCGCGGTAAAGCAGCCCGTGTTATTGGTAATCTGACGTTCTCAGTCACTCTGAGCAAGAACTTACCGCTCGCGTTTAATAAGGACTTGCAGGAGTGCAAGCCACCATTAACGGATACACTTGAAACCGTTCGTCCGTCCGTTTCTATTGTTGCGCAGATGATTGCTTCGATCACTGTTAACAAAGAAGCAATGCTGGCTGCTGCACAACAAGGCTATTCTACCGCGACCGATCTGGCAGATTATTTGGTGCGCAAGGGCGTAGCATTCCGCGATGCTCATCACACAGTTGCAGCTATTGTGCGCATCGCGCGAGAGCAAAAAATCAGCCAGCTTTCGGATATGCCTTTGGAAAACATGCAGGCTATCAATTCGGCAATTACGGCTGATGTCTATTCAGTGCTGACAGTTGAAGGTTCGGTTGCCAGCCGTGATCATACAGGCGGTACAGCTCCGGCACAGGTTAAGCGCGCAATCGAACGGGTTCGGGGCATTCTCGCATAATAAGTCTGAGTAACCAGTGTGCTATACACAGCACACTGGTCGGGCTTTACGTGCTTTTATGGCAGCGAAACACTTCGCTTTTCATGCAATATTTATGGAAATGAAAATGAATAATCATTTTGCCGACCGGATGGCGAGTGTCAAACCTTCCGCAATTCGTAGTCTCAATACCAATCCTGATATGATTTTCTTTGGCGGCGGTTATCCTGATGCCTCTCTCTTTCCGGTTGAAGCATTGCAGAAAGCCTATCAGGACGTTTTGCAACACTCGGGTGCACAGGCATTGCAATATTCATTTTCCGCGGGTTTGCCTGTTTTACGCGAGCAGATAGCCCGGCGTATGAAAAATGAGAATATTCAGTGTTCAACGGATAATATTCTGGTTTTGCAAGGGGCGCAGCAGGGGCTGGATCTGGTGGCAAGCCTTTTGATCAACAAAGGTGATGTCATTATCACAGAGGCTCCGACATTTCTGGGCGCCTTAGGTGCATTCGCTGTCTACGAACCGGAATACGAAACTGTGCCTGTTGATGCAGATGGACTGGATGTAGCTGCTCTGGAGCAGGTGCTGAAGACAACCAAGAATGTAAAGTTTCTCTATACGATACCTGATTATCATAATCCTACAGGTGTCACCATGAGTTTGGAACGCCGCAAAGCGCTCATTGAACTGGCCAATCGTTATGACTTGGTTATTCTGGAAGATACGCCTTATCGTGAGGTGTATTTTGATAAGGCTCCGCCACCCGCGTTAAAATCAATGGATACTGAGGGGCGAGTTATTTATCTCGGCAGCTTCTCTAAAATCCTGTCTCCGGGCTTGCGCATGGGCTGGGCGGTGGCCAGTGAAGAGATGATCCGGCGTCTGACCTTGCTTAAGCTGGGTGCCGATACGCAATGCAGTACATTAAACATGTCTGCGATCAGTTATCTGCTGGAAAACTACGATCTGGATGGTCACATTAAGAAAATTCGTGCCAGCTACATGGTCAAACGCGATATTTTGCTAAATGCAATGCGCGAAAATTTTTCACAGGAAATCGCCTCCACTTATCCGGACGGCGGATTGTTTACCTGGCTTACTTTTCCGTCGGATTTTAATTCGCGGGAATTTCTGCTGAACTGTGCCATTCCGCAATTTAATGTCGGCTATGTTCCGGGTGATGCATTTTATGCCAAAACGCCTGAAAATAATCATGCACGTGTCAGTTTCTCGACAGTATCGGCAGAAGATATTCAAAAAGGAATAGCTCTGCTAGGCGAAGCCTACAAACAATACAGATAATCCGGAGGCACCAGATGTCATCACTTGTTTATCTCAACGGTCAATTTGTGCCTGAAGAGCAGGCAACTTTGTCTGTATTCGATCGGGCTACACTGTTTTCTGATGCAGTTTATGAAGTGACATGTGTTGTTGACGGGCAATTGTTTGATTGCCACGCTCATATGCAGCGCTTGAAGCGCTCTTTAACAAAACTCGACATGAAATATGACGTTGATACCGAAGCACTGCTGGCGGTACATCAGCGTTTGGTTGCTGAAAACGAAATTCATAACGGGATGGTCTATTTACAGCTATCTCGCGGGACGACTGATCGCAGCTTTCGTTACAGCAATGAACCAGAGCCAAATCTGTTTTGTTTCACGCAAAAACTGGGAGTTGATCCTAAACAGACATTACAGCGACGACTAAAGCTGATTTCAACGGAAGAAGGGCGCTGGAGCCTGCTGGACATTAAAACGACACAGCTGCTCTACGCGTCTTTAGTAAAAACACGCGTTATGAAACAAGGCGCGGATGATGCATTGTTTCTTAATAATGGCTATGTCACGGAAACCACAGCAGCAAACTTCTTTATAGTAAGCGAAACCGGGGCATTAGTAACATGTCCATTAAACGGTACATTGTTGCCGGGTATTACACGGCAAAGAATACTTGATCTGGCTTATGCGGATGGTTTGTCTGTCGAAGAACGGCTTTTTACAATTGATGAAGTTTATAAAGCACAAGAAGCCTTTGTTACATCGGCCGTTAATTTTGCGACACCTGTTGCGGAGATAGACGGAAAGTGTTTGATCTCCGAGGGGATCGGACCAATCACAACAAGGTTGCATAAACTATATCTGGATGAAGTTCCCAAGTCCTGAATAGTGTTTAATTGAATATGGCAGGCAGAGATATTCCGGTTTATTGCAGATCAGGACAGTACATTTCTGATGAAGAAAACCGGTTTATCCTGCTTGTTCAGATATGCATAATTTTGCGCAGAGCTATAGATCGCAAAAGTACCGGCGGGATAATCCGTATAGCTACCTGACAGTCCTAACGTGAGCGTGCCTTCAGTCACAAAAAGCATTTCATGCCAGCCTGCCGGATCAGGCTCTGCCTCATAATGATCACCGGCGCCTAAACACCAGCGCCACATCTGAGCCTCTGACGCTGCCGGTGCAGAGCCTAATAATGTTGCCACGCTTTCCGGCTTGTTCCCGCGCCAGGTGATCTCGTTGATATTCTCACGGGTAGTGCGGTTTGGATCTCTGACAAGTTCGACAAAATCCACACCAAGCGCAGATGCCAGTTTGTCGAGACTCGACAGACTTATATTGGCTTCACCTCGCTCCACAGCAACAATCATACGCCGGCTGATGCCGGAAGCCTCCGCCAGTGCGGTCTGGCTCATGCCCAATTCCGCGCGTCGTTTTTTCAGGTTACCAGAAACGTGCATTAAAACATCATCACGCTCTTGACTGTGCAGTATATTGCTCATACCCTACCTTTATACGCATTGGCCATGCTGTACAATTTTTTTCTTTTACCCTTCTGAAAAAGGGCAAAAGCAGATTGAACTCGACCATCCGTTTCTTGATAGGGCGTAAAGAGTTATGCAGCAATATCCCATCGTTCTCGACGATGCCGCTATCCAAAATCTTTTGGGTGAGCTGGACATAAGAGACATTCTTGAGAAAATGTTCAAAGCATTGGGCGAAGGAAAAGCCGCCCAGCCGCCGCAGACATTAAGCTTATTTCCCGATGATACAGGTGATTTTATTACCTATCTGGGTGTTCTCGCCAATGAAAAAGTCTTCGGCGCCAAGCTTTCCCCTTATATCGTTAATGGCGGAAATCCGGTTGTGACAGCGTGGACAGTTCTGATGTCTGCAGAAACCGGCTTGCCGTTGTTGCTCTGTGATGCAAAGCGGCTGACTGTTGAGCGTACTGCGGCCACAACTGCTATTGCCGTGGATCAGCTCGCACGTAAAAATGCTACAAAACTGGCTATTATTGGCACCGGTGCGATTGGGCAGGCGCATTTACGTTATGTGGAAACCATGCGTGCCTGGACTGAAGTCAGACTTTGGCCACCACATGCACATCAACAAAACGGACTGCCTCAGACACTCTCAACGGGAGCACCGGTTATCATGGCAGCCAATGCAGACGCGGCTGTGCAGAATGCAGATGTAATATTGCTTTGCACATCTTCCGGCACACCGGTGATTGATGTCAAAAATATTCGCAACGATGCGCTTGTCACATCGATCAGCACTAATGTTGCCAATGCACATGAGATCGATCCGGCCGCTTTATCCGGTTTTGATGTCTATTGCGATTATCGGGAGACAACCCCGCAATCAGCAGGGGAAATGAAGCTTGCAGCCGCATCCGGCGGCTGGAGCCCTGAAAATATTCAGGGAGACCTGCCGGAACTCCTTACCGCAAAAGCGGCAAAACCCGCATATCAGCGATCGGTATTTTTCAGATCAATTGGTCTGGGGCTTGAAGATATTGCAGCTGCTGTTGCTGTGCTGGCTGCCCATAGAAAACAATAAACTGACATTTGAAAGGTGCAATCCATGAAAATTCGCGATTTTGGCGTAGAAATCTGGATGAATGCTTGGGAAAATAATTGCGAGTGGAACCTCGCAGAAACTTGCGTGGAATCTTTGACCGTTGCTGAGCTGCTTGAAATGGCCGGCAAAACCGACACTATTATGGGTGAACTTCTCCCGATGAAGCTCACTTATGGCGCCATTGAAGGCAGTGACCGGTTGCGCGACCTTGTGGCAGGTCTTTATGCCAATCAGCAGCGTTCCAATATTGTCATTACGCATGGTGCAATCGGTGCCAATGCGCTTGTTCATGAAACGCTTGTGGAGCCGGGTGACCGCGTTATTTCTGTGCTGCCAACCTATCAGCAGCATTACTCAATTCCTGAGAGCTATGGCGCTGATACACAGATACTGACACTGCGTGAAGATAATAATTTTCTGCCTGATCTCAATGAGCTCAAGGCACTTGCAACCGCAGGTACAAAACTGATTGCAATCAATAATCCAAATAACCCGACAGGGTCATTGATGGATGAGGAGTTTCTCAAGAAAATCGTCGAAATTGCCCGCGCGTGCGGCGCATGGATTTTGTGTGATGAAGTCTATCGCGGCACTGACCAGGAAGGCGATGGTATGACTGCGTCTATTGCTGATCTTTATGAAAAAGGGATCAGCACCGGCAGTATGTCCAAAACCTATTCTCTTGCAGGTCTGCGGTTGGGCTGGATTGCCGGTCCGGCTGAACTGCTGAAAGCCGTCTCAATCCATCGTGATTATAACACGATCAGCGTTGGCATGATTGATGATCTGTTTGCCTCGATCGCATTGGAAAATCGTGCAAAAATTCTCAAGCGCAGTCATGAGATTACCCGCACCAATCTTGCAATTTTGTCAGAATGGGTTGAGAGCGAGCCGCTTATCTCGTGGGTGAAGCCGCAATCCGGCACGACCGCACTTTTGCGTTTTGACTTGCCTATTACATCCGAGAAATTTTGCATTGAACTTTTGCGATCAACCGGCGTGCTGCTGACACCGGGCAGTGCCATGGACATGGAGGGCTATTTGCGTATCGGCTACGCAAACGGGGCAGATATTTTGCGTAAAGGCCTGAAGCTGATTTCACGCTTCCTGAAAGAGCAACAGGCTTTGGCTGCTTAAATCCATATAAAATTATGCTGTCCGGAGGACATATTCTTTCGGACGGCAAACCCAATAAATAAGAACAGGGGAACATATATGAAACTGATTTTGAGCGCATTGGTACTGGGGGCAACACTCACAAGTGCCGGAGCACAACAATTACATATCGGAACAAGTGCCGACTATCCGCCATCGGAATCGGTTCAGCGGCGCTTCAACTGCACTGATAATCAATCCGGCTCAAACGTCCGGCAATCGTCTCGGCGCTGTCGATGAAGGTACTGTTCTCCTCGATACAATTACAATTTCGGGTGGAACCGGTATAAGTGCTGCGAACGCACCATATCAAACGCCAGGATCAAGCGCCTATATATCCGCTGATGAGATCGAAGCACGGCGTGGCACATCACCAGGGGATATTTTCTCAGGTAGTCCGGGCGTTTTGAACGGAGAATCGCGCAACTCCGGCGGAGTTGATGTCAATATCCGCGGCATGCAGGGGCAAGGTCGCGTGCCGGTCATCGTGGATGGCGCTTCGCAAGAAGTGTCTGTGTATCGCGGTTATAATGGGTCGCAATCACGTTCTTATATTGATCCTGATTTCATCGGTGGCATGGCCCTTGAAAAAGGGCCAAGCAATGGTGCAGATGCTACCGGCGCAACGGGTGGTGTGGTGCGCATCAGCACAATCAAAGCGGAGGATATTCTTCTGCCCGGTGAGACTTTTGGTGCACGCCGCAAAGGAGGCTTTGTTTCCAATAGTTCTGGCGTTCCCGCTCTCGGTACGCCTGCGGGACAAGGCAGCATAATGACACTGGTTTGGATCGCCCTGGCGCATTTGTCCCGACATCAGGCAATGGCAGTGTTGCCATTGCAAAAACATCCGAGAATTTCGATATAGTCGCAGCCTATGCCCGACGTAAAACCGGAAATTACCACGCCGGCACACATGGATATGATGCCGACCTCAGCAAATTCCGCCCTGGCGAAGAAGTGCTGAATACATTGACAGATAATACATCCTGGATGTTAAAAGGGAATTTTCGCTGGGATGGCGGACATTCGCTGGAGCTTGGCTATACTAAATATCTCAGCGAATACGGCGAGATCATGCCAACCCAATTATCTCTGTTTGGCGGTGTGCCATATCAGGGTTTTCTTAATAAAATTGATCTGGACACTTATACAGGCCGCTATGGCTGGAAGCCTGATGATAATGATCTCTTTGATGTGCGGCTTGATACATTTCTCACAAAAATGGATTTGCGTATCAATTCATCTTTGTATTCTTCAGGCTACCCGATCGGGCTCGTCGATTATTATACAGGCCAGACACGCTGGGGTGCGACGCTTTCCAATACGTCTTTGTTCGCAACAAGCCTTGGTGATTTCTCATTGAACTATGGCACATCTTTCACCAGAGAGAATGTAGGCCTGCCGAGCGGCTACGAATTTGCATCAGCCGGTACAGCTGGTACCACGCCCGCACCACGAATGGGCAGCCTCTCGATTGGCTGACACTCTCGCCAAGTCTGCGTTACTCCCGCTTTCATTCCTTTGATCGCGCACCAAAGCTCTCAAATAGCGGCGATCTGATATTCGGTTCGCCTTTGGAGACTGAAGCATCGGGATGGTCGCCACTTGGCACGATCAAAATTGAACCGGTTGATAATCTGCAACTCTACGCTAAAGCTGGTAGTGTTCTGCGATCGCCGAGCATTTTTGAATCTCTCACCAGCCTGTCCTTTACAGTGTAACCGGATGAAAATCCTATCCGTCCGGAGCGCAATCGCACTGTGGAACTGGGTATGAATTACATGGCGGAGGATGCTTTCTTCGCTGGCGATAAGCTTAGGCTACATGCTGCTTATTTCGACAACCACGTCAAGGATTACATCACCCGGGCAGAAGGTGCTGGTGGGTTGAGGCGCATCAATCTCGACTACGCTGATATGCGTGGTTTCGAAGTGTCCGGAGAATATGACACTGGCCAGTATTTCGGGGGACTTGCCTGGAACTATTATACCCATGTCATGTTCTGTGCACCAGAAGGGGTAATGTCTGCACGCCATTCAACCTGTGCGCGGGGAGGCATCTATAATAGTTTTGCTGTTCAGCAAGTGCCGCCAAAGGATACTCTGGCCATTCATTTAGGGGGGCGTTTTCTGGACGACAAACTAACCCTTGGCGGAGGTATGACCTATGTCGGGAAGCGTATGGTGAAAGGTCTTGGTGATGGTACAGTTGAAACCGGTTTAATGACTATCCGCCCCGGCAGCTGGAACCCCTATGTGCTGCTTGATCTCTATGCAACCTATGAGCCGAACGAAAACGTACATATGCGTTTCTCGGTCGATAATGTTACTGACGGCTACTATATGGATGCGCTGAGTGCCTCGCTGATGCCAGCACCCGGACGCACGTTCCGATTTGATCTCACAATCAAGCCATCCCTTGAGGGGGCATATAGTGGCGACGGGTCGCTGTTCTCAGGCCTGACCACAACCAGCGAAACAGAAGCCGTTACGACGGACTGGACAGGCTTCTTTATCGGGGCAAATATTGGTATGGACTGGTCGAAACTCAGTGGCACAACAACAGCTCTGAATGGCACATTCAATGCCTATGCCGCTAATGAATCGGCCGCACTCGATTTCTCCGGTGCTTCCTTTGGCTTACAGGCAGGTTATAACCACCAGTTTTTAAACGGCTTTGTTGCAGGCTTTGAAGCGGATATCTCAAAGCCGACATTTTCGGGCAATCAAACAACCTATTCAACTGAATTCGCAGATTATAAGGACGGTACTATCCAGTCGGTTCAGGATTATCAGTACGATGTCGCGGCTTCTGCCAAGGCAAAATTTGGTTACGCCTTCAACAGGATGTTTGTTTACGGCACGGGCGGTATAGCACTGATGAATGAAGTGCAGACGCGAGATCAATATATTTCAACCGGCGCAACATCTTCTATGTTGGGCGGGACAGGAACGAAATTCAATTATTCTGAACAGGAAGAGGTAACCCGTCTTGGGTTCACACTCGGCGCTGGTATGGAATATGCTTTGAGTGATACATGGTCGATAAAGGCTGATTATAACTACACAAGATTTAGTTCCAAAACATTCAATTTTGATGGTGCAGCTTCGGGTGTTGTTGCCTCTTATGATGAACGTATTCGATGCGGTCGGGTTAACAGACCCGCAGCATGCCCGCCAGGTTTCAACGGATTTCATAATGTCAGCTCAAGTGGTACGGGAACGAAAATCGACGGTCGTAAAGCCAAAAATAAATTACAAAATCACAGCATAAAAGTGGGTTTGAACTATCGTTTCTAATCACTATACTTTCAGAGAGATTGATATATGGGGGCATTTCACCGTCAAGTTGAATCACTTGATGGTGAAATGCTTTACGTTCGAGGATGCAGCGTTCCTTTAACCTGCAGCTGAACAGAATTCGGGTTTTGGTAGGTATAAGAAGCTGGCTTGGTTCGCCTGAACAATTTTGGGCGTTTTTTTAAGGCAGTTTATTAGTGCCCCTAACAATCATGGATGATCCCTGATTGCTGGCTAGTTTTAGAGTATTGAAATATAAAGCAAGCTATTAATTTTATGGTGCCGCTTACGCGCCTGATCGAAGTTGCAACTATATCCAGTTCTGGTAATCGGCAAACAAGTTGCGAACTGCTAAAATTGAGGCCGAAATGGTCATGGTGATGGGCTGCGCTCTACGGTAGCTATTTTATTCATTGCTACCAAAATCGGATAGCCCGCTAGCGGCTCTAAACCAGACATTTACAAGATGAGTGGTGAATGGCTGTTTTGCAACCTTAGTGCTATCTGCCGATTTAATGACAGGCATTACACTTAGCGATGAGCAAGAGTCTGTTGAAAAGGCGTAGTAATATGTCTGCCTCACTACTAAATGGATACCTCTAATGAATGTCGGTATCGGTGGTTGCGTGTTCCCGCAACCAAGCATAATAAAAAAACATCAATCTATTCAAATAGATGGTTGTCGCCTTTTGTTATCAAAAATCACCAGAACACATAAAAATTCGTTTTATAAGTAATATCAGTGCTTTAGCTGAAGCAGGTTCCAATCGGGGGGATGAACCCTGCAACCACACACAATACTTAATGATTGTAATGTTGCAGTAGAAAAAATCTTAAGACGGATAATCCGCTGAAGACTGTAGTTGCAGGGCTGTCTATGGAATTGATGTGTTTTTCTTAGAAGTAAATAGGGTGTTGTCACGTTAAGCGG
>UCCC01000023.1:0-62740 GCA_900470735.1 Hyphomicrobiales bacterium
CACCTCATATATCAAAAACAATCACTCAAACCACCGTTTCGACTCGCAAAACCAGAATCGTAAAGCCGATTTCCAAGAATCGGCACCAATTATGAATCAAAAAGATACTGACAGGCACCTCCTTGAGAGTGTCCACTCAATGCTCAATCGCACCATGTATAGAGAGAGTGTGTATTTCGATCAGGCTGCAGCTTCGACTGCCAATCCGGCGGCTTTCCATTCCGGAAATCCGTCTTGCAAACGACGAATGCGGTAACCCTTGCTACGCAGTGCAGCCACGGCCTCAAAAGACAGGACACAATAAGCGCCACGGCAATAGGCAACAATTTCTGTATCTTTCGGTAATTCACTCAGGCGCATTTCCAGCTCATCCAGCGGAATATTGACCGCGCCTGGCAAATGCCCCAGCGCAAACTCCTCATCCGACCGCACGTCAAGCAAAGTCACGCCACCATCACGCATAGCGATGATCAGTTCCTGACGGGATACCGGCTCCAAGCTGTCCAGATTGTCAAAATAATCGGAAACAACTTCACGGACTTCAGCTTTATTCCGCTCGGCAAAATAGCGCAGAGCCGAGAGCAGTTGTAAAACCGGCCCGTCGCTCAGACGATACAAGACCCGCTTGCCGTCACGGCGCGTATTTACGAAGCCACCACGACGCAATTGCTGCAAATGCGCAGATGTATTGGCAACGGACAGACCGGTGAGCTCCGCCAGTCTTTCGACCGCGCGTTCGCCCTGAGAAATATGCTCAAGCAAATCCAGACGGTGTGCATGCCCGAGCACCCGTGCCAGTTCAGCCAGTTGTTCCAGTAAATATGTTTTTGCCTTGGTCATTGACCGTCTCTCTATCATGACATAAACAATCAAACAAATCTTTGAATGTTTATAATATACGACATCATGAGGGGAAATTCATGGCGGCGGCAACAGTAAAAGGGCAGGTTTTTCTGCTGGCAACAGCACAGGCGCTGTTTCAGACAGCATCCGTCATGGTCATGACCATTGGTGGCCTGGCCGGCGGACAGATTGCCTCCCGACCGGAACTGGCCACCATGCCGGTTGCTGCTATGTTTCTTGGCACGGCTATAACTATGTTACCTGCTTCGTTATGGATGGCACGTATTGGCCGGAAAACCGGTTTCATCGCCGGTGCATTGCTTGGCACCAGCGGCGGCTTACTCGCAGCATTCGGACTATGGCAATCATCATTGCTATTGCTATCGCTCGGTACGTTTCTGGTCGGTTCTTATCAGGCTTTTGCGCAATTCTACCGTTTTGCGGCAGGTGAGATTGCAGATGATGCCTATCGCTCCAGAGCAATTTCTCTGGTTCTGGGCGGCGGTGTTATGGCTGCGCTCGCAGGCCCTCTCCTTGCTCAAGCCGGTGGCAAACTCATGGTTCCGCCTTATATGGCTTCGTTCCTGTTGCTTGCTTTGGTGTCGCTGATCGCCGCCGGTATTCTCAGCCGCTTACACAGCCCTGCCCCATCTGCACCGACAACCACAGTTCAAAGCGGACGAACATGGCGTGAAATTGTAACGCAGCCTGCTTATCTAGTTGCACTCTTTGCTGCGGCCACCGGTTACGGCATTATGATCTTAGCGATGACTGCCACGCCGATAGCCATGGGGCATCATCAGCATGAGCCGTCCGCGTCGACAATGGTTATTCAGCTGCATGTGCTGGGTATGTTTCTGCCGTCATTCTTTACCGGCTCCCTTATTGCCCGCTTTGGCGTCATGCGTGTTATGATGACAGGTCTAGCGCTGTTCGGTGCTCATGTGGCGCTGGCACTGACCGGTACCGGCTTTGTCTCTTTTGCAAGCGCCTTGATCATGCTCGGTATCGGCTGGAATTTTCTGTATATCGGCGGCACCACTCTGCTGACAACAACCTATACATCAGCAGAAAAAGGTCGCGCGCAGGCTACCAATGATCTGACGATTTTTATTGTCGGCCTGACCTGTTCATTCAGTGCCGGTGGCCTGTTGCAATATTTCGGCTGGCAGACGCTGAATATGCTGCTGATCCCGTGGATTGTTATCGCAGTCTTTGTGTTACTGCGCTTTTCCGTCCGTCACAAAAGAACAGTGACGTCTCATCGGATCGGCTAACTGCTTATAAAAACTGTCCCGCAGGGTCTGCGGGACAATTCATTTCCATCTCAATCAATCCGGAATTTTGCTCAGCTTCAGCACGGATGGCCGGTCATGCTCAACAAAGACTGTATTCACGGCGATCTGCTTACGATGACTGGTGCCTTCCGGCTCACCGGTATTCGGGTTCACATCATATTTCGGGAAGTTGGACGATGAAATATCCAGCCGGATCCGATGTCCCTTCTTGAACATATTCGCGGTCGCAAAAGGTGAAATCGTGATCTTAAAGACCTCTCCATCCGCAACCGGTTCCGGCTTGTCAAAACCCTTGCGATAGCGCACGCGGAAAATGCCGTCAGTAATATTCAGCGCATAACCGCGTGGATAATCCGCAGAAGGCGGATAGACATCGACCAGCTTGGCGGTGAAATCCGTATCCGGCGCATCCGTACTGACCCAAAGCTCGATTTCGACCGGCCCTGCAATAGCGGTACCCTGCTCCAGAGGTGCAGTCTCGAAACTCAAGACATCATGACGCGCCGTCAGCGGCAGACCCGGACGGGTGCAGCCGTAAAACTGCTCGGCCTCAACCTGATTGAAGCCGCCGCCGGTGAAAATCGGCTCGCCGGATGTGAGAGAACCGCCGATGGTCGGCACCGGATTGGCCGGATCAAAACCATAGCTGATACTCGCCGCAGCCTGTTCCGGCAGTTTCTCACGCAGGGACATATCTTTTTGCAGATAGAGATTGAGCGGTTCCGCATCCGGCAGCGGCCAGTCTGTGCCTTCAATCCAGCGACCGCCATGATTGAGATGTCCGGCCTCGGTTTTATTACCCTGTCCTGTTCCCATCAGGAAAATATGTACACGACCGGCCTGCTGATGCGCATGCTCATCTTTGAGATAACGTGCAAACCATTTCTCACGATAGGTCAGCCAGTCTTCATCAACCTGCCCGTCAAAGACCGCATCAGCACCGAAATCCACATCGCCAAAGATCGTGCGGGAGCGGTTGCCATGCGTCCACGGTCCCATAATCAGGCTCAGCGGACGCTCAGCATCACCTTTCAGCGCTGTGAAATTCTCAAGTGTGGTCGTGACATAGGCATCGTACCAACTCGACATGAAAATCGTCGGTACTTTCGGAAAGGTTTCATAATATCCGGCAGCATAAATGCCGACCTTTTTCCAGAAATCGTTAAAGGTGCCGCTCTGCCACTGTTCTAGCAGATAGTCTTCATATTCCGCATTCCAGCGTACAGGCGAGCGCCCTTTCGTCCACGGCATTTGCGCGAACCAATAAGCCAGATCCTCATCGGCCACGGCAGCCGCCGTGCGTTCATCCGTGCCTTCCTGCGCACGGTGATAAGCCCATGTTGCCTGTTTCAGCTCAAAAGCACCGCCCTGACGGATACCACAGGTGAAAGCATTGGAAAAACCGCCGGAATCCACCGCCATGGCGCTCAAGCCCGGAGGATTGAGGCAGGCCAGCGCCATCTGGGTATGGGCATCATAAGACAGCCCCATCGTCCCGATGCGGCTGTTATTCCACGGCTGCGCTTCAACCCACACCATAGTGTCATAACCATCCTCACCTTCGGAGAGGTATTTGGTAAAATCACCTTCACTGTCATAGCGCCCGCGGCAATCCTGCCAGATCACAATATAACCCTTGCGCACCAGATGAATGGCAAGCTCGGGGCGTGACAAGGAAACAGGGTTCTTCAGCGACAATTCTGTGCGCGGTGTGCCTGCTTTATTATATGGAGTGCGCTCCAGAATAACCGGCAATGCCGTTTCAACCGGAACACCATCAACTGCCGGACGATAAATATCTGTCGCCAGACGGATACCGTCGCGCATGGCAATCATCACATTACGATGAACGATCACATCACCGGCTACCTCGGTCGCCGGCGTCAATTTATTGGCAATAAAATTCATTTTGCTTTCCGGACATCCTGACCGATGGTGCGTTCTGCAAGGTTTGGCGTGAAATCGATGCCGTCACGCGAAGCCCAGTAAATTTTCTGGAAATAGAGCGGAACAATCGCCTGATCTTTCATGGCGATGCGGGTGGCCTCCTGCAGTTTTTTCATGCGTTCAGCCTGATCGAATTCTTCCATCGCGGATTTAAGCGCGGCATCGAATTCCGGATTGGCATAGCGCATCCGGTTAAAACCGCCGGTGCCTGCATCTTTGTTATAGCTCTGCAACAGTGAGCGCAGATTGGCTTCCGAATTTGGTGTGGATGCACCCAGTGAGAAAATAAACGCGCCGAATTCACCCTTGGTCGCAGCAGCCGCATAGACGTTATAAGGCTGGGTTTTAACGCCGTTTACTTTCAGGCCGCCACGCGCCAGCATCTGCCCCATGGCCTGCGCAATATCCCCGTCACCAGGGAAACGGTTGTTTGAAGAATAGAGCGTAATGCCGAAACCCTCAGGGAAACCGGCATCAGCAAGCAGTTTCTTGGCGCCTGCAACATCCGCAGGCTGCGGCTGCAAATCCTCCGCATAACCACCCAGTACCGAAGGTACGACCTGTGCTGACGGCACACCGGAACCATTGAGAATACGATCAACCATGAGTTTGCGGTCAACCATCATCGAAACAGCCTGACGCACGCGTGCATCGCGGAAAGGGTTCGGGTTCAATGGCTTACCGGACAAATCATCCACGCCCGGCGCTGTATCATCACGCATGCTCAAAGCCAGATAGACCAGACGACCGGAATCCATCGGGAAAACCTTGAAGCCTTTCTGCCCCTCAAGACGCACAATATCTGACGGCGATACCGCATCAATCAGATCAACCGAGCCCGACAATAACGCAGCCGTACGCGCTGCATCATTGGCGATGAAGCGATATTCCACCGTGTCATAATCCGGTTTTTCGCCCCAATAGCCTTCATAGGCTTTCAGTTTCAGAGATTCTGCCGGTTTCCATTCGACAAACTGATAAGCACCGGTACCGATTGCCGCTTTACCGGAATTGAAGTCTTCCAGCGTCGCGTTTTCAGCAGCCGCTTTCGAGATAATGAAAACGCGGCCGATCTGCTCCATCAGCGCCGGATTAGGTGCTTTGGTGGTGACGCGGATTTTGTGGTCGTCGATCTTCTCAACCTTAACAACGGAACTCACCACATCGGTGAAAGGGGCAGGGCTGTTCGGTACTTTGTCCGTACGGTTGAGGGAAAAGATCACATCTTCAGCGGTAAACGGCGTGTCATTATGGAATGTCACGCCCTCACGCAGCGTAATTTCCCATGTCAGCGGATCAATATTCTTCCACTCTGTCGCCAGACTCGGATGCATCTGCAGATTGGCATCGGTCGACAGCATTGTGTCGAACATATTATCCGCAGTCATCTGATTATTGCCGGTACGCGAAAACTGCGGATCAATCGCCGACGGCTCATTCGCACGGCCAATGACGATATTATCGGCAAAGGCAGTCAAAGCTGAACTGGTCAGCAGTGCGGTGACGATTACGGCTTTGCTTAAATTTTTGACGAGTTTCATGACAATTTCTCCCCTTTGTCATCGGTATTTGCAAAATCAGGACGGTTTTCGAGATCGTTGAGGTGGCAGGCGCTTTCATGTTGACCATCCACAACGCGCAATTGCGGGCGCTCCAGCTTGCATCGCTCAAAAGCGTGCGGGCAGCGCGGATGAAAATGACAGCCCGACGGCGGGCTCATCGGTGAAGGAATCTCGCCTTTGATCGGATTATAAGCGCGGTGGCGGCGATCAATACGCGGCACTTCCGAGAGCAGCGCGGCGGTATAAGGATGATTAGGCCGGTCGAAAATCTCTGCAGCCGAGCCGCTTTCAACGATACGCCCTAGATACATAACCACAACACGATCGGCGATATGGCTGACCACACTCAGATCATGGCTGATAAACAGATAAGTCAGATCAAGGCTTTTACGCAGATCCATGAACAGGTTGATAACCTGTGCCTGAATTGAGATATCCAGCGCTGCGATACTCTCGTCACAGATCAGAAAGTCCGGTTTCACCGCCAAGGCGCGCGCAATGCCGATACGCTGGCGCTGACCACCGGAAAACTGGTGCGGATAACGATTGGCCATCGACGGATCAAGACCAACTGTTTCCAGCAGTTTTTCAACCAGAGCCTGTTTTTCACTGCGTTTAATCAGACCATGAGCAACCGGCGCTTCGCCGATAATGTCCACCACACGCTTACGCGGATTAAGGGAGGACATCGGGTCCTGAAAAATGATCTGCGTATTGAGTCGTGCCTGCTTGGCGGCTTTGCCCCGTAACTGATTGCGCGGCTGATCTTCAATCAGCACTTCGCCTTCTGTTGCAGGCAGCATTCCGGCAATCACACGGCCAAGTGTGGATTTTCCGCAACCGGATTCTCCGACAAGACCAACCACTTCCCCCTTGCGGATTTTCAGATCAACGCCGTCAAGCGCATGCACAACACGCCGGACCGATTTGGCGCCCAGCATCGAGGCGAGTTTTTCAGCAAAATCCGGCTCGGTCGAAAAGCGTTTGGAAACATTCCGTGCTTCAGCAATATATTCAGACATCAATGTCCCTCCGCGCTGATTGCAGATGCGGCGGCACCGGCAAGCGGGTTGAAACAACGCCAGCGATGACCGGCAGTACCTGACGTTTCCGCCGGTTCTTCGAGACAGCGATCCGTGGCAAAATCACAGCGCGTGCGGAAAGCGCATCCTTCCGGCCGCTTCAGCGGATGCGGTGCCGCCCCGCGAATTTGCGTCAGGCGAGCACCGCGCGCATTGGCGGCTGGTGCCGAACCAATCAGACCTGCTGTATAAGGATGTTGCGGGCGATCCAGCACATCATCGACTTTGCCCTGCTCAACAATGCGACCGGCATACATCACTGCCACATTATCCGCGAGACCGGCCACAACGCCCAGATCATGACTGATCCAGATCAGCCCCATGCCCAGCTCACGGCACAGGGTCTGCACTTCCGCAAGAATCTGGCTCTGAATCGTCACATCCAGTGCGGTCGTCGGCTCATCGGCAATAATCAGATCAGGCTTGTGCAAGAGCGCAATGGCAATTGCCACGCGCTGACGCATACCGCCTGAAAATTCATGCGGATAGCTCTGAATACGCAGTTCCGGCTGTGAGATACCCACCATGCTTAGCGCTTCAATTGAACGCCGCAAAGCTTCCGCTTCGCTGACATTTTCGTGGGCACGCACGGTCTCAACCATATGGGTTTTGACAGACAAAACCGGATTGAGCGTCATCATCGGATCCTGAAAGATCATCGCGATGCGATTACCGCGCAAACTGCGCAAACGCTTTTCCGATGCATTGAGCAGCTCTTCACCTTTGAAAGTGATCGACCCGCCGACATTGCGCCCCGGTTTGTCCACCAGACCAATGATCGAAAAACCGGTAATGGATTTTCCTGAACCGGACTCGCCGACCAGACCTAAAATCTCACCGCGTTTTACCGTCAGGCTCACGCCATCAACCGACTTGATCGTGCCTGCCGGTGTGAAGAAATGCGTTTGCAGATCGCGCACATCCAGCACGGTTTCAGGCTTATTGGTTTCAGTTTTCTGTTGTGAACTCATTTGGCCAACCTCGGATTCAGGACTTCACGCAGGCGGTCGCCGACAATATTGATCGAGAAAACCAGTGTCAGCAGCAGCAAGCCCGGAAACACACTGATCCAGTACAGACCCGCGAGCAGCACCTGATAACCATTGGAAATCAGCAGCCCCAGCGACGGCTCGGTAATCGGCAGACCGATCCCCAGAAAGCTCAGTGTTGCTTCTGCCGCGATTGCGCTGGCAATCTGGATTGTTCCGATTACGATCAACGGTGGCAGACAATTCGGCAGCAAATGCCCGAACAGAATACGGATACGGCTCAGACCAAGACAGCGTGCCGCTTCCACATAGTCTTTATTAACTTCGACCAGCGCGGCAGCACGGGCAGCACGGGCAAAATAGGCCCACTGCACGAAGACCAGCGCCATAATCACTTTCCATGTGCCCTGCCCCAGCACCGCCAGAATGAGCAGCGCCACCAGAATGGTCGGGAAACCCAGCATCAGATCAACAAGGCGCATCAGAAACGCATCAAGACGACCACCGCTATAGGCCGCGAGTAGCCCAAGTGCAGAACCGATAAACATGGCGAGGAAACCGGCCGTCAGACCGACACCGAGACTGGTTCGCAGACCATAAAGCATCGCCGAGAGCATATCGCGCCCCTGTGCATCGGTGCCCAGCCAATAGGTCATGCCGTTCATGCTTTCCGACAGTGGCGGCAGCTTGGCATCAAACATATCGATCTGCATCAGATCATAGGGATTTTGCGGCGCAAGCAATGGCGCAAAAATTGCAGCCAGCACCAGCAAAACACAAAAAATCAGGCCGATTGTCGCTTTCGGGCTGTGTAGAATTCCGGACACAGCCGTTGAGACCATGCCTTCACCAAAGAGACGTTGTGTGAGAGTGGTCATCAGCGTTTGCTCCGGATACGTGGATCAAGAAGCGAATAGAGGACATCAACCACGAGATTGATGACGATAAACATCGAGACAACCACGAGAATATAGGCCACGACAATCGGGCGATCGAGAATATTGATACTGTCGATAATCAGCTTGCCGACACCGGGCCAGGCAAAGATCGTTTCGGTTACCACGGCAAAAGCGATCAGCGAGCCGAATTCAATGCCGATCACAGTGATGATCGGAATGAGAATATTCTTTAAAACATGTACGAAAATAACGCGCGACGGTGCCAGTCCTCTGGCGCGCGCGAATTTCACGAAATCCAGCGGCATGGTTTCCTGAACACCGGTACGGGTCAGGCGGATCACCAGCGAGATTTTCGCCAGAGACAGATTAATCGCAGGCAGAATGAGATGCTGAATACCGTTCCAGGTCGCCAGACTGGTTTCAATGCCGAGAATTGTGCCGGTCTGACCGCGCCCTGTCGAAGGCAGCCAGCCAAGATAGACCGAGAAAATCATGATCAGCATCATGCCCTGCCAGAAATTCGGCAGGCTGAACCCGAGTATAGAGCCGGTCATAATGGTTTCATCCGTGGCGCTGCCTGCTTTCAGACCGGAAAGCAGGCCGAGCGGAATACCAATGACAATGGCAAGAACCAGCGCACAGAAAGCCAGTTCCAGCGTGGCAGGCAGGCGCTGCAAAATAACGCTGATGGATGGCTGGTTATAGACAAAAGACGTACCCAGATCGCCTTGCAACGCATTGGCGAGAAAATGCCAGTACTGCACGATCAGCGGCTTATCAAGACCAAGAGCCTGCGTCACCTGTAAACGTTCTGCCATCGTGGCATCGGCAGGCAACAGAATTTCCAGCGGATCACCGATCGCATAAACGCCGGCAAAAACGATAACGGAAGTTACAAACAAGACAAGCAGCGCCTGAAACAACCGGCGGATAATAAACGCTGTCATCTCTTATAGACCCGAACATACATAATTTAGAACTCCTCCATCACGCTTCCCCGCGCATATGTTTATTTGGAAACATTCCAAACTTGCCATAGCAGGAAAATACTTGCAATATTATGAGATATAGTGCCAAATCTATGCGTTAAACGCATAGACAACATCTCCTCTCAAAACCGCCTTTTCGAGCGAAAATGTGAGACAGCATGATCAAAATCATAGACTTAGAAGCCTATCGTGCGGTTATGAGCACCGGATCAACCCAAGGGGCCGCGGAGCTTTTAGGCATCTCACAATCAGCAGTCAGCCGGCGGATCAGCCAGCTTGAGGAAGAATTGGGTATCCAGCTTTTCATCCGTGAAGGCGCGAGAATCGTCCCGTCCCGCTTAAATGAACTGCTGGAAACCCATGTGGCGGATGTTCTGGAGCGCGTGCATATTCTTGACGATGCCGCGAATAAAATCCGTTCAGGCCGCTATGAAAATGCTTTGCTGCGTATTGCCGTGCCACCGGGCATTTGCCGTAAAATCATGCCGAAGATCATTGCGGGTTTTCTCGATAAATACCCGCAGACCCGATTTGAAATCCTGCACGGCACCTATGATGTCATCAGTCGTATGCTGGATGAAAAACAAGCAGAAATCGGCTTTCTCCGCCTGCCGTTCCGCGACAGCAATTTCATGTATTCGGATGTGATTATTGCACGCTCCGTTTGCGTAATGGCCAAAAACCATCCGCTGACGAAACATAAAATTATCCGCCCAGAAAATCTCCGTGATGAGCCACTGGTACTGCTTGGGCGCAGACGCTCACCACGCCATGATCTCGATCTGGTCTTTTCATCCCACGGTGTCCGGCCGAAAATCCGGCTTGAAGCGCATTCGGTCAGTTCAGCCTGTGGGTTTTCTGCGGAAGGGATCGGCGTCTCCATCGTCAATTCCCTGCTGGTGCAGGACTGTATGGATCTGGATACGGAGGTCCGGCTGTTTCTTCCCGATGTGCCACATCATTTTGCATTCGTTTATCCGGACAAACCGCGGCTCCCTGAGCTTGGCGCGGAATTCATCACTTATGCTACCGGATATTTGCAGGCACTGGAGCCGTTTCCGGCATAATCGTAAGTAATGCAGCTATAGCGATAAATTTTTATCACTACCCTCATGAGGCATCAGTAAAAAATTCAAAATCTCCAGCAATTTCTTGCCATGATACAATTATACAACATATTGATTTTTATGAATTAAACTCCCTATTTTTTCGTTTTTATTGCCCCTTCAATCACCGATTGTCTCCTCATTCTAATTCTGGAGATATCAATGACAATTAAAACAATACTCTTCTGCTCCGCTGCGACACTTCTTGCGAACTCTGCTGCTCATGCTGCAGATCCTGTCGTCGTAGCCGAACCGGAAGCCGTAGAATATGTCCGAGTCTGTGACGCTTACGGACAAGGCTATTTTTACATTCCGGGTACAGAAACCTGTCTGCGAATTCATGGCTATGTGCGCTATGACCTGACCGGCGGTAGTGATGTCTATGGTCGCGGTTTTGAAGCCCGCGATGGCAAACTCTTTGCCAAGAACAACAAGCGCGACACTTATGAAGGCCTTGCGCGGTTTAGTTTGAAATTCAGCACCGCCTCTGAAACTGAGCTGGGCACGTTAAAAACCTTTTCCGACCTGCGCTTTCAATGGAAAAACGGCACCGACGATAAATCTACCGGTACATTGCGCGCCGGATATATCCAGCTCGGCGGCCTGAAAGTTGGTCTGGATGACTCTGCATTCATCACCTTCCCTGGTTATCTCGGCAATGTCATGAATGATGACGTGATCCTTGCCGGTAGTCGTCGCACCGGCCAGATCAGCTATACTTTTGCAGGTGATAATGGTCTGTCTGCCATTGTATCGCTGGAACAGGGTGGCAAAGATGACGTTGACGAGCTGCCAAAAGATTGGTCAGGCAAAAAATGGGGTGGGGTCATCAAAGATTACACACCACATGTTGTTGGTGGTCTGCGTTATGCACAGGGCTGGGGTTCACTGACTGCCGTTGCCGCTTACGATGCCTATAATAAAGAATGGGCTGGTAAAATCCGCGGTGACCTGAATGTAACCGAAAGCTTCTCTGTCTGGGCAATGGGTGGTTACAAGTCTAACAAAGACAATTACATCGACGTGCTAGGTGACAATAATCAGGTTATTGGTCAGATTCGCGCCATCAGCAGCTTCTACGGCACATGGGGCGGCGACTGGGCAGTATGGGGCGGTGCAGCCTACAAACTCACCCAGCAAACTGTGATAAACGCCCAGCTTGCCTATGATGCTTCCAAGACTTTTGCGGCAACCGCGAATGTTTCTTATGAGCTGGTGCCGGGCTTCTCCATCACACCGGAAGTTTCTTACACCAAATGGAAGGATACAAAATCCATCCAGAACGGAAAAGATGCTGTTCAGGGTATGATCCGCTTCCAGCGCAGCTTCTGATAATTGACGGCGGGTGCAAACCCGCCGTTTTTACCCTTGCGATGGGGCAAAACGGGCGACCAGTGCATGGCTGTCGCCGCTATAGGTCAGCCGCACATAGGTCACAGGCTGTCCGGCATTCCATGTCTGGCGCTCAATCACCAGACACGCAGCCCCCGCCGGAATACCCAGAATTGCGCCCACATTTTCATCAGCAGCCACTGCGCGGATTGCGTGTTGCGCATTGCTCCACGGCACACAGGCCACCAGCCACGGGCTTGGCGATTGTTTGGAAAAATCCGTTTGAGCGGCATCCGGTACAGCCAGCAGATTGATGATACGCTCTTCCAGCGCAAAGACCCGCTTTCCGGCATAATGACGGCAGGTCAGCTCAATCAGTGGTGTATTGCGCTCAATCTCAAGTTTCTTGCCATCTGCCGCTGTACTTTTGCGGCTCACGGATTTTTGCAATTCATAGCGATAAGGCAAGCCCAACTGCTCAACCTCATCGCGGATATCGTGAATTTCCAGCACCGCTGCTTGTGACTGCGGTTTGGAAACAAAACTGCCGGAACGGCGCTTACGCTCGATCATTCCGGCTTTTGCCAATTGTGTCAGCGCTTTATTGACGGTCATACGCGAGCAGGAATATTGCTCCGTCAGCTCGTGCTCAAACGGAATGCGATAGCCAGGCTGCCATTCGCCGGAAAGAATCCGGCTTTCAATATCATCCAGAATCCGCTGATGCAGAGATGACGCCTGTTCGCTGTCTCCGGATGATAATGTCTGCATTACCCGCTTAAGCCCGTTCTTTAATTCAACCCGTCAGTCTTCCAAAAGTGCACCTAAAACCGCACGGAATCCTGCTTCTGCTTGTTCATGCAGGTGATGGCGGCCATTTTCAACCTGTTTTATGCCTCGTACCCAGACATGTGCCGGTTTGGCGCGATTGGCAAAGATCAAACCATCCAGCACCATATCCCCTTTGGCATGAGGAAGACGGCTCACATCCAGCGCCACAAAATCTGCTGACGCACCGGTTTTAAGCCCCTGCCCGCGCACGCCCATAGCGATATTGCCACCTTCAAGCGCACCGTCAAACAGCGCACGACCGGTTGAACCTTCGGCAACCGCCATCACATTACGGGCGCGATGTTGCAAACGCTGCGAATATTCAAGCTGGCGCAATTCATCACCCAAGCCGATCAGCACATTAGAGTCTGAGCCAATCCCGAACTGACCACCTGCCTGCGTGAACACACCCGCATTGAACGTGCCGTCACCGAGATTGGCCTCAGTCACAGGGCACAGACCGGCGATTGCACCGGCTTTTGCCATGCCTGTGGTCTCGTCATCAGTCATGTGGGTGGCGTGGATCAGACACCAGCGATCACTCAGATTGGCATTGTCCAGCAGCCATTCAACAGGTCGCTTGCCGGACCATGTAATGCAGTCTTCAACTTCTTTAACTTGCTCAGCCACATGAATATGCACCGGTGTTTCCGGCAGCATTTGCGTAACGATTTTCAACTCATCCGGCGTCACCGCCCGCAAGCTGTGTGGCGCAACACCCAAAATCGCGCCGTCCATAGCTTTGAGCGCCGAGCTACAACCATCCAGCAGGCGCTGATATTGATCTATACTATTGATAAACCGGCGCTGACCTTCATTCGGGGCAGCACCACCAAATGTGGAGTGAGCGTAGAAAACCGGCAATAAAGTCAGGCCGATACCGCTTTTATTGGCAGCAGACGCAATACGTTTGCCCATCTCGGCCACATCCGCATAAGGCGCACCGTTACGGTCGTGATGCAGATAATGGAACTCACCTACGCGGGTGAAGCCATTTTCCAGCATATCCACATAGAGCCGCAGAGCTACGGCTTCCGCCTGTTCCGGCGACATGGTCAGGGCAAAGCGATACATCACATCGCGCCAGCTCCAGAAACTATCGGCCGAAGGCCCGCGCTTTTCTGCAAGTCCAGCCATACCATATTGGAACGCATGGCTGTGCAGATTTGGCATCCCCGCGATGATCACCGCATGGCACTCATCACCCGATTGCGCCTGCACACCGCTTTCAATGCTTGTGAATTTTCCGGCTTCAACCGTCAGGCGGACATTCTCAGCCCAGCCGCTTTCCAGCTCTGTATTCAATAGGGCCTGTTGCGCATGGATAACATGTTTTTGCTGAAGCACGGTTCTCTCCTCCTGAAAATATCCGGCTAAAAATTTCCTTTGCCATTTTTTAATATGTATATACATTATAGCCGGAGAGGGGAAGCGGGAAAACACTCATGACAAAAGATACACGCCACCGGAGCGGCCACATTTTCACCCATGCGCGCGTTGCTACACTGCGTGAAAATGCGGATGGACTTGGCCTGATTGATGATGCGGCAATCGTGGTTGAGCAGGGCAGAATCGCCTATGTCGGCCCGCGGGCTGAAATGCCTGCGCTCTATGCGGACTATCCGGCAACCAATTGCGAAAACCGTCTGATCACCCCCGGTCTGATCGACTGCCACACGCATCTGATTCACGCGGGTAACCGTGCCCATGAATTTGAGCTGCGCCTTGAAGGCGCATCCTATGAAGAAGTCGCCAAAGCTGGCGGCGGTATTGTTTCTTCCGTAAAGGCGCTGCGTGCAGCCAGTGAAGATGATCTGGTACGCGAGAGCCTGCCGCGCCTTGATGCCCTGATTGCTGAAGGCGTAACAAGTGTTGAGGTTAAATCCGGTTACGGTCTCGATACAGAAAATGAAATCAAATCGCTGAAAGCAGCCAAACGTCTGGCACAAGAGCGTAATGTTGCGATCCGCACCACTTTCCTCGGTGCCCATGCGCTGCCGCCGGAAATGAACGGCGACAAGTCAGCCTATATTGATGTGATTATCAATGAGATGCTGCCTGCCATCGCTGCTGAGAAGCTCGCCGATGCCGTCGATGGTTTCTGTGAAGGGATCGCCTTTCTGCCGGATGAAATTGCCCGTGTTTTTGATGCTGCAAAGACGCATGACCTGCCGGTCAAACTCCATGCAGATCAGCTGTCTAATCTGCATGGTGCCAAATTAGCCGCCTCTTATAATGCGCTTTCCGCTGATCATGTGGAATATACTGACGCGCAAGGTGCGCAGGCGATGGCCAAATCCGGTACCGTCGCAGTGCTGTTGCCCGGAGCCTATTATTTCATCCGCGAAACCCAAAAACCGCCGGTTGAAGCCTTCCGTCAGGCAGGCACAAAAATGGCATTGGCTACCGATAATAATCCCGGTACATCCCCGCTGACCTCCCTGCTTTTGACCATGAATATGGGTGCAACCCTGTTCCGCCTCACTGTCGATGAATGCATTGCCGGTGTGACCCGTGAAGCTGCCCGCGCACTCGGCATTCTGGCTGAAACCGGCACGATTGAAGTCGGCAAACATGCTGATCTGGCGATCTGGGATGTGCAGCGCCCTGCAGAACTTGTCTATCGCATTGGCTTTAACCCGCTCTGGAAGCGGGTTTTCCGCGGCAACTGAAAATTTATCCGAACACTCACACGTCATTCACATACACCTGAAGAAAGTATCCTCCATGAGCATTATTCTTAAACCAGGTTCCGTCCCGCTTGCCACGCTCGAAGATATTTACCGCAACGGCACCATTGCCCGTCTTGATCCGTCTTTTCATGCGGGCATTGCCAAATCCGCAGCCCGCATTGCGGAAATCGCTGCCGGTGATGCGCCGGTTTACGGCATCAATACCGGCTTCGGCAAACTGGCTTCCATCCGTATCGCCCCTGAAGATGTGGCCACACTACAACGCAATCTGATCCTGTCCCATTGCTGCGGTGTAGGCGCGCCTCTGGCTGAAAATATTGTGCGCCTCGTCATGTCGCTCAAGCTGATTTCGCTTGGTCGCGGTGCATCCGGCGTACGTCCTGAGATCATCGCGCTCATCGAAGCCATGCTGGAAAAAGGTGTCATTCCGGTTATTCCGGAAAAAGGTTCCGTCGGTGCGTCCGGTGATCTGGCACCGCTGGCACATATGGCTGCGGCCATGATCGGCGAAGGTGAGGTTTTCTATCAGGGTGCACGCGTTTCCGCTGCTTCCGCATTGAGCAAAGCCGGTCTGACACCGGTTGTTCTGGCCGCCAAAGAAGGGCTCGCGCTGATCAACGGCACGCAGACCTCCACCGCACTGGCACTGGCCGGCTTGTTCCGTGCTCATACAGCCTTGCAGGCAGCTCTGATTACCGGCGCTCTGTCTACCGATGCTGCCATGGGCTCCACCGCACCATTCCACGCTGATATTCATAGCTTGCGCGGTCATAAAGGCCAGATCGATACCGGTGCAGCTCTGCGCAAACTGCTTGAAGGCTCGATTATTCGCGACAGCCATCTGGAAGGCGACCAGCGCGTGCAGGATCCGTATTGCATCCGCTGCCAGCCACAGGTCGATGGTGCCTGTCTTGATCTGCTGCGTCAGGTCGCAGTTACGCTTGAAATTGAAGCCAATGCGGTCACCGATAATCCGCTGGTGCTTTCCGATGATACAGTGGTCTCCGGCGGTAACTTCCATGCAGAACCGGTTGCTTTTGCAGCTGACCAAATTGCGCTGGCAATTTGTGAAATCGGTGCCATTGCCCAGCGCCGCATTGCACTGCTGGTTGACCCTGCCCTCTCCTTCGGTCTGCCTGCGTTTCTGGCGAAAAAGCCGGGTCTCAATTCCGGCCTGATGATTGCCGAAGTCACTTCCGCTGCTCTGATGTCGGAAAACAAGCAGATGTCCCATCCGGCCTCGGTCGATTCAACCCCGACGTCTGCCAATCAGGAAGACCATGTTTCGATGGCCTGCCACGGCGCCCGCCGTCTGCTGCAAATGACCGACAATCTCAATGCCATTATCGGCATTGAAGCCCTGACCGGTGCCCTCGGCGTGGAACTGCGTGGCCCTCTGGAAACCAGCCCTGAGCTGAAAGCGGCAATCGCCGTGCTGCGTACCAAAGTGCCGACCCTCGAAGTTGACCGTTATATGGCTGATGATCTGGCTGCCGCTGCAGAAATCGTGGCTGACGGCTCGCTGAACGCAGCGATCACAAGCGGTATTCTCCCTGAAGTATTCCCGTCATGATGACTAATATTAGAAATACTTCAGTTTTTTTAGCCGCATTGTCCTTACGCAAAACCGGTTCCCACTTTTGCGGGAAATGCTCGGGTCTGGAGGCATAAATGGTCGTTGACGTTCATCAGGGAACCTCGCCGGTCATTCTCGGCCTGCCCCATACCGGCACGGAAGTGCCGGAGGATATTTGGGCACGCCTCAATGACAATGGCCGCATTCTTGCCGATACGGACTGGCATATCCACAAGCTCTATGACGGGCTGCTGGATAATGTGACGACAGTGCGCGCCACATTTCATCGTTATTGCATTGATGCCAATCGTGATCCGGCGGGTGTAAGCCTCTATCCGGGGCAGAACACAACGACACTGATACCGGAAACGGATTTTGATGGTCTGGCGATCTGGAAAGACGGTGAGCAACCTATGCAAGCCGATATTGCAGATCGCATCAGCCGTTTTCACAAACCCTATCATGAAGCGCTGGCGGCAGAAATCGAGCGTGTAAAGGCCATTCACGGCATAGCCATTCTCTATGACTGCCACTCGATCCGCTCGCATATTCCGTTTTTGTTTGAAGGCACTCTGCCGGATTTCAACATCGGAACGGATAATGGCAAAACCTGCGCGCCGGTCATAGAAGCAGCAGCCTTCGGTGTAGCGAAACAGGCTGAAGGTTACACGTCCATCCTCAACGGCCGCTTCAAAGGTGGCTGGACAACGCGCCATTACGGCCAACCGGAAACCGGCGTGCATGCCATTCAGATGGAACTCGCGCAATCGACACATCTGGCAACTGAAGCCGTGCCATTTGCCTATGACGAGGCCAAGGCAGCCGGATTGCGCAGCCATCTCAAAAATATTTTGCAGCAGCTTGAAACCGCCGCTGCCAATCTCAAATCTAAATAAGGGAACATTCGATGAATAATCCGCGTCACAATGAACGTGAAATCCGTCCTGCAACCGGCACGGAAATCACCGCCAAAAGCTGGCTCACCGAAGCGCCGATGCGCATGTTGATGAACAATCTGCATCCCGATGTTGCCGAGCGCCCGCATGAGCTGGTGGTCTATGGTGGTATCGGTCGCGCCGCCCGTACATGGGCAGATTTTGACAAGATTGTTGCCAGCCTGAAAGATCTGGAAGGCGATGAAACATTGCTGGTACAGTCCGGCAAGCCGGTCGGTATTTTCCGCACCCATAAAGATGCACCGCGCGTTCTGATCGCCAATTCCAATCTGGTGCCGCATTGGGCAAACTGGGATCATTTCAACGAACTGGATAAAAAGGGACTGGCTATGTATGGCCAGATGACCGCCGGTTCGTGGATTTATATCGGTGCACAGGGCATTGTGCAGGGTACCTATGAAACCTTTGTCGAAGCCGGTCGTCAGCATTTCGGTGGCAATCTCAAAGGCAAATGGATTCTCACCGGCGGCTTAGGCGGTATGGGCGGCGCACAGCCGCTGGCGGCTGTGATGGCCGGTGCCTGCTGTCTCGCGGTTGAGTGCGATGAAACCCGCGCGGATTTCCGCCTGCGTACCCGCTACGTCGATGAAAAAACCCACAGCCTTGATGAAGCGCTGGCACGTATTGATGCATGGACAAAAGCCGGTGAAGCCAAGTCGATTGCGCTGATCGGCAATGCGGCAGACATTTTCCCTGAACTGGTGAAGCGCGGCGTCAAGCCGGATATCGTCACTGACCAGACTTCCGCGCATGATCCGGTACACGGTTATCTGCCGATCGGCTGGAGCGTTGCTGAATGGCGCGCAAAACAGGAAAGCGACCCGAAAGGCGTTGCAAAGGCAGCGCGTGCTTCGATGAAAGTTCAGGTCGCCGCGATGGTTGATTTCTGGAATATGGGCATTCCAACCCTCGATTACGGCAATAATATCCGTCAGATGGCGCTGGAAGAAGGTCTGGAAGACGCATTTGCCTTCCCGGGCTTTGTGCCTGCCTATATCCGCCCTCTGTTCTGCCGTGGTATCGGCCCGTTCCGCTGGGCAGCACTCTCCGGTGATCCTGAAGATATTTACAAGACCGATGCCAAGGTCAAGGAACTGCTGCCGGATAATAAGCACCTGCATAACTGGCTGGATATGGCGCGTGAGCGCATCGAGTTTCAGGGTCTGCCTGCCCGTATTTGCTGGGTTGGCCTTGGTGATCGCCATCGTCTCGGCCTCGCCTTCAACGAAATGGTCAAGAACGGCGAGCTGAAAGCACCGGTTGTGATCGGCCGCGACCATCTGGATTCCGGTTCTGTGGCTTCGCCAAACCGTGAAACAGAAGCCATGCAGGACGGCTCCGATGCTGTGTCCGACTGGCCGTTGCTCAATGCCCTGCTCAACACCGCATCCGGTGCCACATGGGTATCGCTGCATCACGGTGGCGGCGTTGGCATGGGCTTCAGCCAGCATGCAGGCATGGTGATCTGCGCTGACGGTACCGATGATGCCGCCCGCCGCCTTGAGCGCGTGCTGTGGAATGACCCTGCAACCGGTGTGATGCGTCATGCCGATGCCGGTTATGACATTGCAGTCGACTGCGCCAGGGAACAGGGTCTGCGTCTGCCGGGCATTCTCGGCAATTAAAATCTGATTACAAAGGCAGCCTGCGAGGAGGCTGCCTTTCTTTTTCACATTTCCGGCTTTGGGAGAGGCCGTAACAGACAAGGGCAAAACAGCTTCTGAGATTACGGAATCTCCTTCTGCATGAATAACAATAATCAGGGGTCATCATGTCAGATATAACTGTTGGCAGCAGCGGCGGTTCGCGCGGCTCAGCTGCATTCAAACTGATCTTTTTCAGTTTTCTCGGTATCTTTTTCTTCTTCGTTCCGGTCACCATCGGCGGAAAATCCACAATCCTGCTCGACCATGCTGCGACAGCAGTTGCGGTGCAATTACGTCCTGTCGCACTGACTTTCGTCTGTCTTTTGATTGCCTATGGTGCGCTCAGCCCGTTTATCCGTGGCACATGGAACAAAAACCTGACGGAAAGTATTTTCTCCGTGCTGCGTGTGCTGGGTCTGGTACTCACCGGCATGTATCTCGCCGGTGTCGGGCCGGAACTGCTGTTCACACCGGATATGCTGCCGTTTCTCTTCGATAAGCTTGTCCTCTCCGTCGGCCTGATCGTGCCGATTGGCGCCTTGGCGCTGGCGTTTCTGATCGGCTATGGCCTGCTGGAATTTACCGGCGTCATCGTACAGCCGGTAATGCGTCCGATCTGGCGTACACCGGGCTGGTCAGCCATTGATGCGGTGGCTTCTTTTGTCGGCAGCTACTCGCTGGCGCTGCTGATTACCGACCGTGTATATCGCGAAGGCAAATATACCGCGCGTGAAGCGGCAATTATTGCCACCGGTTTCTCGACTGTTTCAGCGACTTTCATGATTATCGTCGCCAAAACGCTTAATCTGATGGATGCGTGGAACCTGTATTTCTGGACAACCTTTTTTGTGACCTTCATCGTTTCCGCAATTGCTGCGCGTCTCTGGCCGTTGACACAAATGGACCATCCGGAAACCCGCGACACACCGCTGCCGGAAGGTAAGTCCCGCTTAGCTACCGCAATCAATGTCGGTCTCGAACAGGCTGAAAAAGCGCCGCACATTCTGCCGATGCTGCGTGCAACCTTTATCGATGGTCTGCGCATGGCTTCGATGATCCTGCCAAGCATTATGGCCGTTGGCCTGCTGGGTCTGCTCGCCTCGAAATATACCCCGCTCTTCGACGTGCTGGGTCTGGCGTTGTATCCTTTCACATGGCTGGCACAATTGTCGGAGCCAATGCTGGCAGCGAAATCCATGGCAGCCGGTCTTGCTGAAATGTTCCTGCCTGCCATCCTGCTGAAAGATGCTGATGTGGCGCTCAAATTCGTGGCCGCTGTGGTTTCCGTCTCGCAGGTACTGTTTCTCTCGGCATCCATTCCTTGTGTGCTTGCAACTTCAATCCCGCTCAAATTCCGTGATCTGATTGTGATCTGGTATATCCGCACAGCGCTCAGCATTCTGCTGACAGCGCCGGTGGCGCTCTGGGCGGTTTCCAACGGCTGGTTACAATAAATGCAGCTTCTCAAAAATCATCAGCACCGCCGGATGCCGTGGAAAAACGGCGGCGGTGTTACCGTTGAAATCGCGGTTTTTCCAGAGAATGCGTCAGTCGATAATTTCGACTGGCGTATCAGCACCGCAACGGTAGCCAGTGACGGGCCGTTTTCGGTTTTTACCGGCATTGACCGCACTTTATCCGTGCTTGAAGGCGACGGGATTACCCTGTCCGTCGAAGGTCTGGCAGATCAGGAACTGAAAGGTGAAACCCCGCCTTTCTCCTTTCCTGCGGACAGCCCGACCAGTGCGAAATTGCTCGGCTCCGCAATCACGGATCTGAATGTAATGACACGGCGCGGGCGCTTTACGCATCAGGTCAGCCGTTATGGTGTGACAAAACCTGTCAGTCTGTCTCTGAACGGAGCAACCGTGCTGGTCTTCTGCAGCAAGGGTACGGTACATGCCGGAGATACACAGCTTGAGGTCAATGATTGTCTGCGGTTTGAGCACTGCAACAATGCAGAACTTCAACTTTCCGGCAATGGCATAGCATTTGTGATTGTGCTCAATCCCGCCTGATCTTCCAGCCATGTTTTGCAGGTTGCAAGCATCGTGTTCACGGGCTGGTCGCAGGACAGTAGCAATGTCACCGGTTCACCTTGCGGGTTTTCAAAGCTTGCCAGTTGCGAAGTGAGCAAAGATGCGGGCATGAAATGCCCGTGTCTCGCCTGCATTCTCGCAGCGATGGTGTTTGGATCACAGGTCAGACAGATGAAATATAACGGCTCGCCGGTCTGCTCACGCAGCAAATCCCGATAAGACTTTTTAAGCGCGGAACAACTCGCCACCGCGCCCTCTGACTGGTTTGAAAGAGCCGCTGCAATGGCTTGCAGCCAAGGCAGGCGATCCGCATCATTGAGTGGCTGACCGGCCTGCATTTTCGCAATATTGCTTTGCGGATGCAGATCATCCCCCTCAATAAAGGACAATCCCAGAACCTGCGCCAAAGCTGAAGCCAGTGTTGATTTGCCGGAACCGGAAACGCCCATCACTATAATTCGCACCGGTTCTGCCTCTCTGCTCAAATGTTTGTATTAAGGCAGGAAATCATTGGTAAAATAGCTCGAAAAGTCCGGTTTTTCCTGCAACACGGCACCTTCTTTATCATAGAGAATGCCTGCCTTAAACAGGAACTCACCCAAGGCCAGCATGGTTTCCGGTCGCATTTTACCGATTGTACCGTTACTATCGCGCAGGAAATGCCCGTCATTCAGAGCTTTCAGCGAGGCGCGGATCAGCTTGTCATCCGTCAGCACATCCTGATTACCGCGAATGAGAATATCTGCTGCTTCATCGGCATGATCGGCTGCAAAAGCAAATCCGCGCTGGGTGGCACTTAAAAATGCCTTTGCCGTTTCCGGATTATCTTTGAGATATGTGCCAGAGGAAACCAGCAGTGTGGTGTGCTGATCAGGTATACCGTAATCCGAGTAGCGGAATGCCCGCTGTTTCACACCTTCCAGCTCGTTTTTCACCCCTTCCCATGTGGCGATTTCCAGCGTGAAATCCACGGCACCATTGGCCAGCGCCTCATAGGCCGAGGTGCCGAGTGTCACAATTTCAAACTCACCTTTACCACCGTCAGCGCGGATCAGGGTTTCAATCAGCTTGCGCTCCCAATTGGAACCAAAACCGGCATAGGTTTTGCCGTCAAGATCTTTCGGCGACTGAATATCCTGCCGATCATCCATAAACACCAGACGACCGGTTTCATGCTGTACCACGGCATAGGTGCCGACAAGATCAGCCCCCGCTGAACGCTGTGCAAACAGACCGGTGGAACCAACAATACCGAAATCAGCCGCACCATTAGCGACCAGCAATCCGGCTGATGTGTCGGAATAAGGCAGGATCGTCACGTCCAGCCCTGCGTCTTTGTAAAAGCCCTGATCGCGGGCAATGAACATGCCGATATGATTGGTATTCACTGTCCAGTCGAGTGCGACAGTCACTTTCGCCGGTTCTTTGGCGACAACAGAGAGTGGTAAAACGCTCATCGCACCGGACAGAGCCAATGCGGAAAGCAGGCGACGACGATTCAAAATTGCCATGATTGCTTCCTTATGAATGCAAGAGGAGATCTAGTATTCCGGCTTCAAGCGCTGCGGCTTTTTCCAAGGCGGTTTTGTGCATAGAGTCCCGTCTCGGACGCGGCAGATCGACAGCCACCTCATGCACAACCCTGCTCGGACGTGCTGACAGCACATAAATCCGGTCGGAGAGATAAACCGCCTCGCGCACATCATGGGTGATCAGCAAAGCCGTCCAGCGATGGCTTTGCCACATGCTCTCCAGCCAGTGCTGCATTGAAGCACGGGTCAAGGCATCGAGTGCACCAAAAGGTTCGTCCAGCAACAGCATTTTACGTTGCTGAACGACTGTGCGCAGCAAGGCTGCCCGCTGGCGCATACCACCCGATAATTCCGCCGGATAAGCCTGCTCGAAACCGGCAAGGCCGAATTCCTCAAACAGCGGTTCGGCTAATTTGCGGGCATCTTTGCGGCTCATGCCCTGCACTTCCAGCCCCAGCGTGGCATTATCAATCATCCGCCGCCACGGCATCAAAGCATCGCGCTGCGGCATGAAAGCAAAAGCATTGCTTGCCTTCATCAGAGACTCACCATCAAACAGGATTGTACCCTTTTGCGGCTGTTCGGCACCGGTCAGCAGGTTGAAAATTGTGGTTTTTCCGGCACCCGATGGCCCTAAAACCGAGACAAACTCGCCCTCCGCCACATGCAGCGAAATATCGCGCAGCACCTCAAGCGAGCCGAAAGATTTAGCGACAGATTGCAATTGCAGGCGCGTCATTACTCTGCACCCCGCTCTGTTTTCAGCCACGGAGCAACCCATTTCTGTATCAGATAAGTCAGGCCAAACAGGCTCAATGTCAGCGTCGCGCTGATAAACACTGCGGCCAGCACCAGATCAGGCCGGAAATTGTTTTTAGCATTAAGAATATAAATGCCTAAGCCTTTGAAAGCACCGGCATATTCAGCAAAAATTGCGCCAACGACTGCATAGGTGATTGAAATGCGTAGGCCTGCGAAAAAATAAGGCAAAGCTGACGGAATGCGCGCTAACCGGAAGATCGTCCATCTGCCTGCACCCATTGATGACAGCAAATGCTCTATCTCTTTATCTGTCGAGGCATAGCCCTGCACCAGTGCCACCAGCATAGGGAAAAAGGTGACCAGAGAGACCAGCAGAATTTTCGGCAACAGACCAAAGCCAAACCACAGTACAATCAGTGGTGCAATGGCGATCAGCGGCAGGGTCTGGCTGATGATGAAAACCGGAAACAGCGCCCGCCGCAGCCAGATATAGCGATCAATCAAAACGGAGAGCAGACAAGCGGTAATCACGGAACAGCTGAACCCAATCAGCGTGGCACGAATTGTCGGCACAGTATTGTCCCATAAAGCCTGACGATGCAGCACAATTTGCTGCAAAATCCGGCTCGGTGCCGGCAATACGGACGGTGCAATGCCGGACAGCGCAACATAGCTTTCCCAGAACAGAAAGACTGCACCGACAGACAGGATTGCAGGAAGAATTCTGGACAGATGATCCGATGACTTGCGTACAGATTGCGCGCAATCTGCCTCGGCCGCTTGATAAACAGACATGTTTCAGTTCCACCGATAAGAATAAAATCAGATTTGCTGTGAAATGAATCAGGTCAGCCGGAAACACGCCGCGGAAAATGCAGTGACAAAAGAAGTGGAAATTTGTGCGCCAGAAAACATGGTCCGCCTCGCTCCGCTAGAATTACCCAGATCAGCTTTAGAGTCCGCCAGTTTGTCACTGACATCTCAGCCCCGGCACTACGGAGCCCCCCTGTGGATGCGCGAGATTAAGCACATATTGCAGTCGTTTGAAAGAGCATAAATTAAAACGGCGCATGTGAGCAATCACATGCGCCGTTTCATTCCAATTTTCAGAAGAAATTATTTCTTCACTTCAGCAGCAACTGTATCCAGTGCCTTGGCAAAAGCGCCAACCATTTCATCAACCTGTTTTTCATTGATGATCAGCGGCGGGCAGAATGCAACCGTATCCAGCATGTTGCGGCAGATAACGCCGTTGTTGAGCAACGCATTATTTGCCATCAGGCCGAGATTACCGGCTTTTTCAAGCGGTTCTTTGGTCTGCTTATCGGCAACCAGTTCAACCGCTGCGATCAGACCTTTACCGCGCACTTCACCCACCAGCGGATGATCTGCCAGTTCACGCAAGCGTTTCTGCATATGCGCACCAACTTCACGGGCATTCGCAACCAGATTATTTTCTTCAATAATCTTGATATTTTCATTGGCAACAGCAGCGGCCACCGGATGTGCACCACCGGTATAACCATGACCGAATGTGCCGATCTTGTTGCTTTCATCAGCCAGAGGTTCAAACACCTTATCATTCACCAACAGCGCCGAAATCGGCAAGTAAGAAGAAGACAGCTGCTTGGAGAACACCATAATATCCGGCTGCATTTTGAAAGTTTCTGTACCGAACATATTACCGGTACGGCCGAAACCGCAGATCACTTCATCCGCAATCAGCAGAATGTCGTATTTCTTCAGAACAGCCTGGATTTTTGCCCAATAGCTGTCCGGCGGCACCACAACACCACCGGCACCCATGATCGGCTCACCGATGAATGCAGCAATGGTTTCAGGGCCTTCTGCCAGGATCATGGCTTCCAGATCAGCGGCCATACGGTCTGTGAACTGCTCTTCTGTTTCACCCGGCAGCGCTTCGCGCCAGTAGTGCGGGCAGGATGTGTGCAGAATATTGGCAATCGGCAGATCGAAGGACAGCTGGTTTGCCGGCAGGCCGGTGAGGCTTGCAGCAGCAATGGTCACACCGTGATAACCGCGCTTACGGCTGATGATCTTTTTACGCTGCGGCTGACCGAGCGCATTGGAACGGTACCACAGCATTTTAATCGCGGTATCATTGGCCTCGGAGCCGGAATTGGTGAAGAAAGCTTTGCTCATCGGCACCGGCGCCATCGTCACCAGCTTTTCTGCCAAATCGATCACCGGACCATGCGATTTATGGCCGAAATTGTGGTAATAAGGCAGTTTCTGCATCTGCTTGGTGGCAGCATCAACAAGACGCTGTTCCGAGAAGCCGACACCTACGCTCCACAGACCGGCCAGACCTTCAATATAGCGCTTGCCGTTATTGTCCTCGACATAGATCCCGTCACCTTTTTCAAGGATCATCGGTCCGATTTCCTGATGACGACGCGCATTCGTGTAAGAATGAAGGTGATACTGAATATCACGCGCTTCAGGTGAATTCGGCTGCTTATCCATAGTTCCCTACCTGGTTTTACTCCAGAACGGCCTGATCTCCCGAACAGGATACCGTTCATCGCTTTGCTCGGCGCAGCTTTTCACACAAAAACATTGCTGTTTCCGGCTCAAAACTACTCTGAAATTTCTCCGCTGAAGCGATGATCTGAAATAAAATCCCGCCTCCCATTTGATGCATCATGTTTTTAATATAATAGTTTGTCAAGCATAGTCATGATGCCAAATTATTGTTGCGATATGGCTGATAAACAGCGTAATCAATACATTGCCGGAAGAATATTCACGGTTATGATACTGCATATTATTCAGGATAATACGGCCGTAAAAGAGCCGGTTATAAAGTGAAACGATAAAAACAAACAGTTCACTCACTGCGGGGGAAACATCTTGCATGAATGGCATTTCAGAACTTCAGACGCTTGAACATCATAATCTCGGCGAAATCGTCTATCGCAAATTATCGCAGGCGCTGATGCGCGGACAATTCGCACCCGATACCAGACTGACCATCCGTGAGCTTGCTGCTTCGCTCGGCACCAGTGTTACACCTGTCCGCGATGCCTTATTAAGGCTCATTCAGGATGAAGCGCTGACCCAGAAAACCCCGCGTGATATTCGCGTGCCTGTGCTGGATCAGCAAAAATATGAGGAAATCCGCGCTATCCGCGTACGTCTTGAAGGGCTTGCGGCCAGACAAGCAGCCGCCCTCGCCGATAAAAAAGACATTGCGAAACTCTGGAAGCTGGTCAAAGACAATGACAAAGCCATGGAGAAACAACTCTGGGGCGACGCTTTGGCAATGAACCATATTTTCCACTCTGCTCTGGTGGAAGTGGCCGCTATGCCGGTTCTTAATTCCATTATCAACCGTCTCTGGCTGCAAATGGGGCCTCTGATTGCCGATGCCTATAAGCATGGCGGACGGGCCATGATTGATGATCACTATAAAATAGTTGAAGCAATTGAGAGACGTGATGCCGATGCCGCCGAAGCGGCGATTGCCCATGATATTCTCACCGCCAGTGATTTGATCATCAGTCGCATACATTCCTACGCGCTCAGCGCGTAGGAGGGTAAAACCAGCAAAATCCTGACAATTCATCCGCTTTTTATGCACATTCAGGCGTTTTAAGATTACAAATCGTTAAGCTTGGTAAAAAAACGCCTTTCGTGCTTTTTTTCAGCGCCAAGCTGTGACAAGACTGCAAACACGGCATGACAGCGGTGTTTGCATTGCTGTTTTTTATTTTTCAGGGATTTTGCCATTTCATGACTGTGCTGTTTCTGCGCCTGGCAACATTATCAGCGATGCTACCGGCTCTTGCCGCCTGCGTGGCCGTCGGCCCCGATTATCAAACGCCGTCAACCGTTTTACCCTTGTCCTGGAGCGGGCAGAAAGCTGCTCCCGCCAAACCGGCGCAGCTCGCACAATGGTGGAAGCGGTTTAATGATCCGGTGCTCGATAATCTGATCGAACAGGCGGTCGCGAACAATAATGATGTGGCGAATGCCAAAGCCAAAATCCGTGAAGCCCGTGCCTCTGTTCAGCAGGCAGGCGGTGCGCTTTATCCGACATTGGACGGTAAAGGCAGCGCCCAGCGCTCCAAAGCCAGCGGTGGCGGTGAAAGCACCAGTCTCAGTACAGGTTTAAATACCAGCTGGGAAATTGATCTGTTCGGCGCCAATCATCGCGCAATTGAAGCCGCCCGTTATGGCCTTGATGCCGAGCAGGAAAATATGCATGCGATACTGGTCACAATGATCGGCGATATCGCTAGCAATTATGCCGATTTGCGCGGTTTGCAGGCACGGATTGCACTGACAGAGCGCACCGTTGCCTCGCAGCGCAAAACTGCCGAACTGACCCGCGCACGGTTTAATGCCGGTGATATTTCTGAAGTCGATCTCGCTAATGCGGAAGGCCAGACCAGCAGTACGGAAGCGCAAATTCCGGAGCTGAAAACCGCCTATGCCAAGAGCCTGCATCGCCTGTCAGTCCTCACCGGACAAGCACCGACGGCTCTGACACCTCTGCTCACCAAGCCCAAAGCCGTGCCAAATGTACCGGCGATTGTGACTGCCGGCATTCCGGCAGATCTGTTGCTCAACCGGCCGGATTTGCGTGTGGCTGAGCGCGGCTACGCACGTGCAACAGCGACAATCGGGCAAAGACAGGCAGCACTTTATCCGAGCATCAGCCTTACCGGTAATATCAGTACCGCCGGTGCGCAAATCGGTGATCTGGGCAAAAGTTCATCAATCAGCTGGGGTATCGGCCCGAGCCTGAGCGTACCGATCTTTAAAGGCGGTCAGCTCAATGCAGCGGTAGATATGGCAAAAGCCAGCCGTGATCAGGCCTTTATCAATTATCGCAAGACAATTCTGACCGCTTTGGAAGAAGTCGAAAACGCCAGCGTTTCGCTCAATCAGCGGCGTATTCAATATGCCAAGACGCAAAAAGCTGTGCAGTCCTTCCGTCGCGCCACCAATTTGTCGCGCGATCTCTACACAAACGGCTCCAGCAGCTTTCTTGATTTGCTGACGGCTGAGCGCTCGCTTTATTCCAATGAAGGCAGCCTGATCCAGCTCAAAGTCAGCCTGATGCAGGATTATATCAACCTGCACAAAGCCCTTGGCGGCGGCTGGAACGGAACCATCAATGCGGACAAGCCTGAAATTCAGGACGGTTACACCGGCCCGCATTTGATTAAAGCATTTCCAGCAAAAGTGTGAAGCGGTTTTGTGATGGATAATGCGGCAATAAAGAAACAGAGCGGTTCTGATCATTCAATTTGAACTGAACCGCTCTACAAAAGACAACACCCTGACACCGCAAGTGCAGGCTCACGAGGTATAGATGAACGGTCGTCCGAAAAAGAAACGCGGTTTTGCTAAAAAATGGCTCTTCTGGCTGCTTGTAGTAGCAGGTCTGGCTGCTGTTCTCTATTATTTCACTGCTGATTATTTCAAAACCGAAGCGCCGCAGGTGATGACCGCAACTGTGCGCAAGGGCGATATTGAAACCACAGTGCTCGCCACAGGTATCCTGAAACCGGCACGGCTGGTAGCAGTTGGTGCACAGGCCTCCGGTCGTGTTCTGAGCCTGAGTGTAAAAGCCGGTCAGCAGGTTAAAAAAGACGACCTGATCGCCCAGATTGATGCAACCACCCAGCAGAATGAGCTGCGCAAAGCCAAGGCGGACGAAGTTCGCAATCAGGCAGACCGCACCGATAAAATTGCCAAGCTGGAATTGGCCAAACAGGATCTGACACGTCAGCAGCAAATGATTTCGCGCAACGCGATTTCCCGTGCCGATTATGACAAGGCTGTCAGCGCCGTTAAATCTGCCGAAGCGCAGATTGCTTTAAGTGATGCACAGATTGTCGCCTCGAAAATTGCCGTTGAAACAGCCGAAGCCAATCTCGGCTATACGCAAATCCGCGCTCCGATTGACGGCACCATTCTGGCAACTGTTGTGCAGGAAGGCCAGACGGTCAATGCTGTGCAATCCGCACCAACCATCGCCATTATCGGTCAGCTCGACACGATGACGGTTGAGGCTGATATTTCCGAAGCCGATGTGATCAATGTCAAAGAAGGTCAGGATCTCTACTTCACAATTCCGGGACAGAGCGACAAGCGCTATACCGCGAAATTAGAGACATTGGAGCCTGCACCGCAATCAATCGTCAGCGATAAAAGCTTTGGTTCCAGTAGTTCTGCCAGCAGCAGTACGGCAACGACTTCAGCCATCTATTACAAGGGCATTTTCGATATTGCCAATCCGGACGGCGTGCTGAAAACCTATATGACCGCCGAAATTCACATTATTCTCGGCAATGCAAAAGACGTGCTTCTGGTGCCTTCGACTGCCTTGTCCGAGCCGGACAAAAAAGGCCAGATCACTGTCAGCGTGATGGATAAAAACGGCACGATCACCCAAAAACCCGTTGAAACCGGCCTCAATGACAAGGTGATGGTGGAAATCCGCTCCGGCCTGACCGAGGGCGAAAAAGTCGTGACCGGTGATAATGCGGGCGGCCCTGCAGTTCCGCGCAGCAATCGCGGCCGTTCCATAAGGTTCTGATGATGGGTAAGCCACTGATTACCCTTGAACATCTTTACCGACATTATCCGTCAGGTGATGGTTTTACCACCGTATTGAAAGATGTGAACCTGACAATCGGCCATGGAGAAATGGTGGCGATTGTCGGTGCATCCGGCTCCGGAAAATCCACATTGATGAATATTTTGGGCTGTCTCGACCGCCCATCCGAGGGCAAATATTTCATCTCCGGTCGCGAAACATCGGATCTTGATGCGGATGAGCTTGCGCAATTACGGCGTGAGCATTTCGGCTTTATTTTTCAGCGTTATCATCTGCTCAACGAGTTATCTGCCGTCGGCAATGTTGAAATTCCTGCGATCTATGCAGGGCACAGCCGTGAAGAGCGACAGGAACAGGCCGTACATATCCTTGACCGCCTCGGCATGGGAGAGCGTACTCACCACCGTCCGGGGCAGCTTTCAGGCGGGCAGCAGCAGCGCGTTTCTATTGCCCGCGCTTTGATCAACAATGCCGATGTTATTCTGGCTGACGAGCCAACCGGCGCTCTGGACACCCATAGCGGTGAAGAAGTTCTGAAAATTCTTGAAGAACTGCACCGCGAAGGCAAAACCATCATCATCGTCACGCACGACCGCAATGTGGCTGCGCGCGCTGAACGTATTATTGAGATCAGCGATGGTGAAATTATATCAGACACCACCCGCGCACCAGTTGAGCCAGCGCCTGAAAAACCTGCCAGCGATATTGCCAGCGGCGGGCTGAAAACCAATGGTAATCAGTCCTCTGTCGGCACCTTAATCGACCGTTTCAGCGAAGCTTTCCTGATGGCGCTGCGGTCAATGAATGCACATCGTCTGCGCACATTTTTGACCATGCTCGGCATTATTATCGGGATTGCTTCGGTTGTTTGCGTGGTGGCACTCGGAAAAGGCTCGCAAAAACAGGTTCTTGACCAGATCAGCAGCCTTGGCACCAATACGCTGGAAATTTTTCCCGGCCGTGGTTTCGGCGACAGAATGTCAGCCCGCATCACAACACTGACGATTGATGATGCGAACCAGCTCGCCAAACAGCCTTATATTATGGCGGCAACGCCGACCGTTTCCACCTCGACAACAGCCCGTTTTCAGGGAATTGAGGCCAATGCGCTCGTCAATGGTGTGAGCGATCAGTATTTTGTCACCCGTGGCAGCAAACTGGCAGAAGGCCGCTTTTTCGACGAGCAAAGCATTCATGATATTGCGCTAGAAGCGGTGATTGATGCCAATACCCGCAAAACCTTGTTTGCCAATTTTGAAGGCAGTCCGGTCGGGCAAATCATTATTCTGAAAAATGTGCCGGTGCGCATTGTCGGTATTATTCAACCGGAACAAGGTGGTTTTGGCTCCAGCGAAAACCTGTCGATCTATTTGCCTTATACGTCGGTGCAAACCCGTATGACAGGCTCACGCGTGCTGCGCAGCCTGACACTGCGCATTAATGACGACACCTCGCCGGAACTGGCCGAGAAAGCCGTCACAGCGTTTCTGATCCAGCGTCATGGTGAGCAGGATTTCACCATTCTGAATACAGATGATATCCGCAAAACCATCACCAGCACTACACAGGCGCTGACACTTCTTGTCTCCGCCATTGCGCTGATTTCCCTGCTCGTCGGCGGTATCGGCGTAATGAATATTATGCTGGTTTCGGTATCAGAGCGGATCAATGAAATTGGTGTGCGTATGGCTGTAGGGGCAAGACGCAGCGATATTTTGCAACAATTTCTGATCGAAGCAGTGCTTGTCTGTCTGATCGGCGGCTTGCTGGGCATCGCACTGGCGATGAGCTTCGGCTGGATCTTCAAAATGTTCAACACACCATTTGAGCTGATCTATTCGCCGTTCTCGATAATCGCAGCCTTTATCTGCTCAAGCCTGATCGGCATTTGCTTCGGCTTCCTGCCGGCACGCAATGCCTCCAAACTCGATCCGGTGGCAGCGCTCGCACGTGATTAAATCCTGATAAAAAATGAGCTGCATGATGTTTTATATTAAATCATCATGCAGCAATTTTGCTTTTGAAAAGGCTCTTTGTCTGGTAACACTCTCAAGATCAAAGGTTTCTTTTGCAACAGCAGAAGTCGGGATTTGACGGATCAAAACTTCAAAGAGTGCTCAATGTCACTGATCGATATCGTATTTATCGTTATACCACTGGCGATTGCTATGGTGATCGCGTTCTTTGTGAGCATGAAAAAGCTGCGCCGGGAATATTATTGGGCTGTCATCCCCTTCGCTGCTATCGCGATGATTACACTGCTGCTTACAGCCTGATTATCTGAGCAGCACCTGATGCTCACTTTGATTTATGCGCTCGGATTGTGGTATTTTTCACTTCCCCTTCCCCCGTCAACACCACCGGATACCTGCTATGCTGAGGATGGCGATATTGCGCTGTCACAAAAGTCCATTGAAAACTGGACTTTGCTGCGTGCCAAATGCTCGTGCTTCATTGCTTTGAAGGGGACCGATCAAAGTGAATTTTCGATTGTTATGGTCAAGGCTTATGCCGAACAGAAGCAACCGCGTTTATCCGCGATACTCTCCGTTGAAAAACCATTTCCAAACAATGTGAGTGCAATGGCTGTCAGGATAAACGGCCGGAATATCGATGCAACAGCTTTGCCGGTAGCAGGCGTGACAACAATTGAGCTTAATGGTTCAATAAACTGGATTACTGCAATTGTTGATGCTCAGACACTACAAATAGGCGATTATCACTTTACATCCACACAATCTCAAATCGCAATGCAGGAGCTAAAATCATGCTATGCGGGCCTGCAAGGCAAATAAAAAGGCAACAGATTATCATCTGTTGCCTTTGAAAACTTCTAATTATGCAACGATCAGCAAAATACTGCTCAACACACAATTATTGTTTGGTCAGCATTTCATACTGGCTGCAATGGGCAGCAACAGTGGAACCCGTTGCAGCTGTAATCTCTTCCAGTGAGACAGTCTGCGCGCCGTCATAGCTGTTGCCTTTGACACCTTCTGCTTCAAACTTCTCACTCTCTGCAGCATCGGAGGCAGCAGGCAGCATTGCAATGATCTTCTCATAAGCAGCAACGGTTTCAGCTGGAACATGACCATTTTCCGCACAATATTTAATCAGACCAAGCTGATTGCGCGCAGAATTATAAACCTGATCACTTTCCGCATCAGCGAAAGAACCAGATGATAAAACCGGTAGCTGGATCAGTGCCACTGCAACAACAGATAGAAATTTCATGTTCATGAGAAAATCCTGTTTATAGGAAAAATAATGGAATGATCATGCGTATCAAGAACTGACCTTACTGACCGCTTTTCTGTTTGGCGATCATGCGTCCCAAAGTCACCTGAGATTTATACTGCTTACAGACTGCTGCCACATCAACATTATTGGCTTCTGCGAGCTCTTCAAGAGGCTGCTCATCTCCCTGCAAATAGGAAATACCGTCACGCCCCTTTTGTTCATGCAGATCAGCCTCGTCTGAATCCGGCATTTCGCCGTAAATCTCATCAATTCCGATCTGGAAAAACTCTTCGGAATCCTTATCCAGCAGGCCTTTGTCGCTGCAAAAGGCGATAATGCCTAGATCATTACGCTTTTCGAGATAAGAAGGATCGATACTGTCCTGTGCCTGTGCGGCACTGCCGGTCATGGCGGCGAATAATGAAAAAGTAAAAGCTGCAGAAAGATAGTAGCGGCGCATGATGTTCCCCGTTTCGTATGTATAGTCACAAACATCGGGGAAACCTGTTATTTTCAAAGTCTCTCCCGTCACCGTTTGTATTTTCATTCCCTTCAGACAATACAATCGGATCTTGCTGCGCAATGAGCTTTCCCGAGACAAAAGTCAATGCGTTTCGCGCTCTTTTAGTTCACTTCAGATGGCCGTTATCATGCCCGCACCGGCCAGCAGCACAACAATAATCCACGGCTGAACCTTCCAGACTGTCAGCAACAAAAAACCGGTAAGTGCCAGCGCAAAATCCTGCGCACTCAAAACCGCCCCTGTCCACACCGGATCATATAAGGCAGCGCCGAGAATACCGACAACCGCGGCGTTCGCACCCCGCATGGCAGCCTGTGCAGTCGGGCGTAATCGCAACTGATCCCAGAACGGCAACATGCCGTAGACCAATAATAATCCGGGCAAAAATATTGCTGTCAGTGCAATCAGCGCCCCCGCAATTCCGTTCGGTTCCGGCTGCATGACCGCACCGAGATAGGCTGCAAAGGTAAAAAGCGGTCCCGGAACGGCCTGTGCCAACCCGTACCCGGCCAGAAATGTCTCAGTGCTCACCCATTGCGGCATCACAACTTCGGCCTGTAACAGCGGTAAAACCACATGGCCACCGCCAAAAACCAGCGCACCGGCACGATAAAACGCATCAAAAAGTATAAAACCTTGCTGACCGGTCACTATAGCCAGCAGCGGCAGCACACCGAACAAAGCCGCAAACAACAGCAGTGCTATCACTGCATGATGGCGTTTTACCGGAAACTGCAACTGACCGCTCAGCGCTGCGCCCTCAGTACGGCACAACCAAAGACCCAGCAATGCTCCGCCAAGAATAGCAACCAGTTGTGCGATTGTACCGCCGACAAATACCAACACACCAATCGCCAGCAATGCAATCGCTGCACGCGGCTTATCCGGCGTCAGACTACGCGCCATCCCCCAAACTGCCTGTGCAACAATCGCTACCGCTACAAGTTTCAGCCCATGCAACAAACCTTGCATAAAGGTGCCGGTCATAGAGGCGGCGCTCAAAGCCAGCAGAACAAGCACCAGTGCAGACGGTAAAGTAAAAGCCAGTGATGCTGCTAATCCGCCTATAAGGCCGTTGCCACGCAGCACACCCAGCGCAAATGCTACCTGACTGGATGCTGGTCCGGGTAAAAACTGACAGAGTGCCACAAGATCGGCATAACCGGCTTCACTGATCCACTTCCGGCGGACAACCAGTTCGTCCCTGTAATAGCCCAGATGGGCAACGGGCCCGCCGAAAGATGTCAGACCCAGTTTAAGAAAAACACGAAACACTTCCGCGTAGGAACCCTGACGCTCCCCTGCCACAACACACCTTTCATATTGTTCCTGCACCATAGTCTGCCCGCAAAGCCCCGTTCACAACGCTCACTCTTTGTCTTTTAACAGTCGCATACACGCGTGCCAAATAAAGAGAATTGAGCCGGATATGCTCCGGCTCATACCCAACCTCAATGTCAGGCGCATGACACAAAGTCTAAAACGTCGATTTGAAACACCAAACGCATCAGGAGCCGGATTTAATCAGCGCTGCATAGACGCCGTTCAGATGCTCCAGTTCTTCATGTGTGCCTCTTTCAACAATTCTTCCCTGTTGCAGAACAACAATCTGATCTGCCCGTCGAATAGTCGACAAACGATGCGCAATGGTAATGGTTGTGCGATCCTTGGACAGGTTGGCCAAAGCTGCCTCCATCGCCCGCTCGGTCTTGGTATCCAGCGCACTTGTTGCCTCATCCAGCAATAGTACCGGCGGATTACGCAAGATTGTACGAGCCAATGCAAGGCGCTGCTTTTCACCGCCGGAGAAGCGATAGCCGCGATCACCGACAATCGTATCATAGCCCTCAGGCAGTGCAGCGAGACTGTCGTGAATCTGTGCGATCTTTGCCGCATTAATCAGCTCTTCATCCGTTGCGTCCGGTTTTGCAAAACGCAGGTTTTCTGCAACTGATGCGTAAAGCAGATAGGGCTCCTGCGTTACCACGCCCAGCATATCCGCCAATGTATCAAAGCTCAGGTCCCGAATATCAATACCGTCATAGCGGATAGAACCGCTCTCAACATCATAGAGCCGCGCCAACAGATAACCCAGCGTGGTCTTGCCCGACCCCGTTGAGCCGACAATCGCAACACTTGAGCCTGCGGGCACATCAATACTGATCTCAGACAAAGTCGGCTTTTCACTGTCAGGATAAGAGAAGCTTACATTTTCCACACGCACAGCGCCCCGCATCTGAGACTTATCAAAGGTAACGGCATCCGCCGTTTCTTTAATCTCAACAGGCTTATCAAGATATTCAAACACACGGGTGAACAAGGCACGGGTTTTACGCACCTCACGTCCGATCGACAGCAATTCCTCCAGCGGCCAGAGCAATTGCTCCTGCAGAGCAATCATGGCAACCAACGTCCCGATTGTAACCGGAACACTGCTATTCATCAGAAAGCCGCCAAGCAGCAAGGTCAGAGCCGGAAGAATGGACAGGATGAGATAGATCATCTGCCATTGCCATTCACCTGCCGTATGGGAGCGTACTTCAAGCCGCGCCACATCTTCGGATGTGCGGGTAAAACGTCGTGTCAGATGTTCCCCGCGCCCCATCGTGCGCGCCAGAATAATACCGGAAATGGACAAGGATTCCTGCACTGCCGCAGACATATCACCAAGACGCACCTGCTGCTCATGTGTGATGGTTTCACGCAATTTGCCGACACGATCACTCAGCAGGATTGATACCGGCACCGCGATCATTGAAAACAGTGCCAGACGCCAATCCAGAAAAAACATCGCGACTGCGGTCATCACCACAACACTGGTATTACGTGCCAGTTCATTCGCCGTATTGGTGACCAGCGTTTGCAAGCCGCCAATATCACTGGCAATGCGTGACTGAATTTCACCGGAACGTGTTGCTGCAAAAAACGACAGGGACAGCGATTGCAAATGCGAATAGAGCCGCACGCGCAGATCATGCATAATCGACTGACCGATCTTTGTGGACATCACAATCTGCAGCGTATTCAACCCCGCAGAAAGGGCAGCAATGCCAACCAGACCACCGGCAAGATAAATCAGCAATTGTATATCCGCTTTAGGCAAGGCGTCATCGATAATAGCGCGCAGTAGAAACGGCGATGCCATACCGACAGCAGAGCCGAACAACAGCAAAATAACCACGCGCAGGATCTGCCGTTTATAGGGCTTGAACAGAGCTAAAATTCTTCCTGCCGACACATGGTTTGCAGCCAGATCGTGATAAGCATCATCTCTTGAAAAGTCAGTTTCAGACATAGGTATTTCCCGGCCAGTAAGGCCTGCTATAGTAAAATCTATCGGCACTCTCAGAGGTGCCCAATTTTTTTGAATTTAAAGCGAGGTGCCGCTGCCACAGCCGGCGAGCGGAAAAAACAACTCAACGATGATCCCGCTGCCATCATTCGGCCTGATCTCAGCCTTGCCGCCATGGCTTTCAGCTATGGCACGGACCACTGAAAGTCCGAGTCCTGAGCCGCCGCGGGCACGGGTACGGGACGTATCCGCACGCCAGAAACGCTCGAAAGCATGGTCATACTCGTCCGGTTGCAATCCCGAACCTGTATCGCTCACCCGTAACACCGCGTCTTGAGCCATGAGCAGTGTTTCCACCCGCACATCCGACCCTGTTGCATAGCGGCAGGCATTTTCCAGCAAAGCCAGTAAAGCCTGCCTGATCCGTGCTGCATCCGCCTCAAGCCGAACAGGTGCGAGAGCTGTCTCAAGCCTGATACCTGCATCTGCCAGATCCGGTGCCATGGAGCGCAGCACTGCCCCCGCTTCCTCGGCAAGGTCAACCGATTGCGTTGTCAGCTCCAGCCTGCTAGCAGAGAACAACCCTAAGATGCGCAAATCTTCCACCAGTCGTGACAGGCTGTCGACATGCGCGACAAGGGAGTCAAAAAGCTCCGGCTCCGGTGTAAAGACCCCATCGTTCAGCCCCTGCAACCGGCCCCGCAAAATTGTCAGCGGTGTGCGCAGTTCATGGGCTATAGCCGTGTTCGAATAACGCAGTTCCGCTTCTGCCGCTTCGAGACGAGCGGCCATTGCATTAAAATCAGTCAGTAACTGCTCGGCTTCACCGAAGCTTTTCTCTTTTGCTTGTGCTCGTGCGCTAAAATCACCTTCAGCCACCGATCGTGCGGCCATGCCGACAGCGGCCAGCGGAGCCGTAATTTTTCCGGCCAGACGCCAGCCGACAACAGCCGCAGTCAGTTGCCCGATCAATATAATGGTGCCAAACACCACAATATCGAAAGCCGTCCAGTCCTCTGGGTAGGGTGTTTTAGGAAACAACCAGTCATAAATCGCGAGAAAGATCATCCAACCGAAAACCATGGCTGCAAGGGCAACAATGTTGACGATCGTCATGGCCAGAACAATCTTCCAGATCAGACCATTCTTAGACAAACCGTTCCTCCAGCCGGTATCCGACACCGCGAACACCGGTTAGCTGATTGTCAACGCCTGCCTCATGAAGCTTGCGCCGCAATTTACTGATATGGCTATCAACAGTACGATCAACGGCATCGCCTTCGGGCAAACAGGCATCAACCAGTTCTCCGCGTTCAAACACACGGTTCGGCCATTGTGCCATATGAGCAAGCAGACGAAACTCTGTGCGGGTCAGATCAAGATTGTGCCTTTGATGATTGACCTCAGCAATTGCTGTGTGAGCATCCATATCGATCAGCAACGCGCCGACCCTCATAATCCTCTTGCGGTTATGACCCGCACGCCGCAACACGACTTTTGCGCGTGCCACAACCTCCAGAGGATTAAACGGCTTCACAACATAATCATCGGCACCACTGCGCAAAGCCTGAAGCTTATCAATGTCTTGTGCAAGTGCTGTCACCATAATAACCGGCGTATCACCACGCTGTCGCAAGACAGACAAGACCTCAAAACCATCCTGACGCGGCAGTTTGACATCCAGCACCACCAGATCCGGTTTTAGCCGCAAATGATGCGATAAACCTGTCTCTCCGTCACCGGCACTGACCGTGCGGTATCCCTCACGTTCAAAATAGCGGCGAAGAATATCTGCAATTTCCGGTTCGTCTTCGACAATGAGTATCAGCGCATTCGTCATAGCTAATTAGTGCCTTTCCTGAACTATAAAATCAGGCATTCCATGCTACGCGTCAATCTGCGGCGCTGTATCTGCACACAATCTACACAATCACTACACATTGCCCGCATAAAAACGCTAATAATGAATGAGAGATACAAGCACGGCTTTTTATTCTGCGTCTTGGACCCGTTCTTTATATTCCTCCGCTCCCACATGAGAAATTTTATGTTTTCCTCCATCATTACCGCATTTTGGAAACAATCCTATTCGACAGGTGATAAGCTTTACAGCGATACTGATTTTTCAATTTATGCAAATCCGGAGCTGGATGAGGACGAGAGCGGGACAATTCTGACAACAGAGGGGAAAACCGCTGTCAGCCTCCATCCGCAACTGGCCGTAAACCTTGATCTGAACTCTGAACCAATGTCGGATGCAGTCTTCAGGCAAAAACTCGTGGAACATAAAATCGCTTTCCACGGTGCAGACTACCTTTTCTATTTCCCTGCAGGTGTGGCGGCGTCTCTTGCTCCGGCCGAACCGTCCCGCAATGTCCGCCGGTTGACTGCAGATGATGAAGCCGCGTTTACAGAGTTTTGTGCTGCCTCTTCAGAAGACGATCTGGACGCCGCCTATGTGGAGCTGGATCACTGGCTGGTCTTCGGAGCGTTTGACGGAGACCGCCTCGTTTGTGCTGCCAGCATGTATTCGTGGCAGGAAACCAAAATCGCGGATATGGGTGTGCTGACACTGCCCACCTATCGGGGCAAAGGCTATGCCCGCGATACCGTCCATGCGATCAGCAAACATGCCACATCGCTGGGTTTTGAACCGCAATATCGCTGCCAGCTGGATAATCAGGCTTCCGTTTCTCTGGCAAAATCTGCCGGTCTGTCTCTGTTCGGCACATGGGATAATATGCTGCCTGCCGCAGACACTGTGAATAGCTGATGAGCGATATACGAGAAATCACCACTGAATTTCCGGATTTACCGGAGCCGATGCAACAACTGGTGCAAGGGCGCATTGCCAAGCGCAATGTCACCGGCATGTCCGGCGGTGCAGTCTATAGACTTTGCGGCTCAGCCGGTGAGCCTGATCTCTATCTTAAACAGGGCAGCGGACCAGTTGCCACAGACATTACAGATGAGATGGTGCGGCTGAACTGGCTGGGACAGTATATCCCCGTGCCGCAGGTCATCGCTTTTACAATACAGCAGGATCAGGCATGGCTGCTAATGTCAGCACTGGACGGCCGTACAGCCTATCAGCGTCTTACGGAAGAGCCGGAGGCGCGCCCGCAAATCGTCGATGCACTTGCGGAGTTTTTGCGCCAAATTCACGCTATTCCGGCTCAATCGTGCCCTTTTAACAGTGATCATCAGCTCCGCCTTGCCCACGCACACCAGCGCCTGCAAGCACGCCTCGTTGATACGGATGATTTCGGTACGCTTTATGAAGGGCAGACTGCCCAGCAGGTCTGGGATGATATAACTGCTCTGTTGCCACTGGAAACCGAAACAGTGGTTACGCATGGCGATTTCTCGCTGGATAATATTCTTATGGACGGCAACACAGTGACCGGCTGCATTGATACCGGCCGTGTTGGTCTTGCCGATCCATATCAGGATCTTGCAATTCTATGGGACTGCCTCGGGGAGTTCAGCCCCGCCCTTCAGGACAGACTGTTTCCGGCCTATGGTATGACAGCGCCCGATCAGAAAAGATTACGTTTTCACCTCAGGCTGGACGAGTTTTTCTGAATATAATGCTGCTCCAATACCAACACTGATATTATGCAATAAAATCAATCATCTTCAACATATAGCTCTTTATATGTAGCCATGACGAGATCCAGATGCTTGTTCACAAATGTCGTAACCTGATTGAAATTACGATCGAGAACCGCCTCCTTTAAATCTGTATATCTTTCTAATGCATATAAAGAACGAAGTGCCGGAGATTTTAGTGCTGCATTTGAAAAGCTTTGTTTTTCAAAGCTTGGCATCAGCAACCGAAATACTCGGCCTTGTCGCCGTATATGTTCAGTAAGTAATAAATTAAAACGGTTCAGCCAAGGTGAACGATGAGCTGCAATTAATGCATTATCAAATGCATCATGTGCTTTGGTCCAAGAAATGTAGCCATTATAGTCACATTCTTCATCAAAAGGCGATAATTCACGCGAAAGTCTATAATGGGTCGCGACTATATCAGATTCCCAATATTTATCACCAAAACGAATAGCTTCATCTAAAAGGTGCAGCTTAATTATTTTTCTGCTTGTGTATAGCTCCATTAGCTCACCAATAGACGCAGACGCTACAATATAACCTTTATTGGGCTGTAAGATCACCAGATGGTCGCTTTCAAGGCGTGTTAAAGCCTCACGTAGCGGTGTTGAACCGACATTGTAATGTTTTTGCAACCAGGTCATTTTCAACGGAGTATCAGGCGGGATTTTTACGTTCAAAATATCGCTTTTTAACAATTCATAGGCACAATCAACTTTTGATAATTTATCGTTTTGCAAAGTAATCCCCTTCAAAAAAATTCCATTCGTATCTAAGCATATAAAAAGTAATATTTGCTTTACATACGACACCGGATCGTGCCCTCATCGCCCCCTTAGCTTACTGTCTATCAGCGATAATGATGCCGCGATAAACTCTTTTGCCTGCAATCATATCAGAGCCTGACACAGAGACTATTTTCTCACTCTGCGCACCACCGACAAGCAATAAAAACAAAGCGGTACCTACCCTCGATGTTCTGTGCTGAAATCAAAGCAAATCTGCAGGCAATCTTCACACTCTTCTGATCTCAACAACGAGTTGAAATTTATCATCGACGGACGTAAGGACAGCGTTTCCCGTCTCTGAGTGAACGCTCGCGGGAGTTTATGAAAGTGCAGGAATAAAATGGACGCGGTTCAGATCGAACGGAGCAGCGAAAGCAAACAAACACTTACAGCTGTCGGACTGACACTGGCAGCAATGATCAGCATTCAGCTTGGGGCAGCAATATCCAAGCCGATTATGCAGCAATTAGGAACATTCGGCACCACATTTGTCCGCCTGTCCTTTGCGGCAATCATTCTCCTGATCTGGATACGTCCGTCGTTCCGCAGCTATAACCGCTCGCAATGGCTTTCCGCCTTTTCATTGGGCGCCTCCATGGCCTTCATGACCATGTGTTTCTTTGCTGCCATTGAGACCATTCCGCTCGGCCTTGCTGTTGCGATTGAGTTCATGGGACCTTTGCTGGTTGCCACACTCTATGGCAGCGGCAGATTTCGCCTCATCTGCCCGATGATCGCCGCAGCAGGGATTATCTGCCTGACATCCGGCAGCAGCCTCTGGGGCAATGATATGACCGGCATGCTGTTTGCCTTTTGTGCGGCAATCGGCTGGGGCGCCTATATTATCCTGACCAAACGTGCAGGTGAAAAATTCCACGGACTGGAAGGTCTCGCGGTTTCAATGATGTTTGCCGCTCTTGTGGCATTACCGGTAGGTACCGGTCAGCTCTATACCAATTTCAGTACCGAAGCCTTTATTATGGCCGGTTTGCTGGCATTGCTGACCCCGCTTATTCCCTATGCTTTTGAATTTATGGCACTGCGCAATCTGAAACCATCGGCTTTTGGTATTCTCGTCAGCCTTGAGCCGGCAATCGGCGCTACTGTCGGTTTCCTCATGCTGCATCAGGCTCTGTCCATTGTGCAGATTGCCGGAATTGCTTTGGTTATTACGGCCAGTGTGATCAGCACACGCTGACAAGTTGCTCTCTTCTCTTGAAGCATTGGCCTGACAGAAAATGCAGGCCAATGTTTCACGGGAATCATTTTGCATCACGCAACTTCCTTTCAGCCATCAGCCGTATAATGCACTTCCGATATTATTTTTCTCCTGAAAGATTTTTACCTCAATTCAGGTGTTTTTATCTTTATAAATTTCAGAAAATAGTTTCCACAGAACAACTGTTTGAATTTCAAATGATTACATTTAAAATAGATCATTAAAATTCACATATCTAATCATAATGTATGATTGACGTATTACAGCAATTGAAAATCATAAATTAAACTGTATTTCTGCAATTCATTAAATTCATCATTAAAAATATTATTACATCTTCTTAAAAGATGAATTTATCCGGATTTCGAAGGAAGTTCGGAAGCATAAATCAGCATTCCACCAATATAACCAAATGAGATATTTCGAAGGGGGAAGTATGCGTTCGCCATACTTTATTCTATCTGCACCTGTGCTGGCTTTGCTGCTCGTCGGTTGTCAGTCAACAAAACCGATTGCTATGTCTGTTAATGCCACGCCGACCGCATCCGGCATTAAAAACGGCGATATGCTTGCCCCGCAACGTGCATCCGGACAGGATATTCCGCAGCTGCGCGGGCAGGAAATGGTCACCATCCGCACTTATGAGAATATTAAAAAGCCTGATGTGCAATTCGCCACGCTCACCGAAATAGAGGGCGTTACCTGCGAGATTGAAAGCGATGGCTATAAAGCCACCGTTAAAACTCCGGCAGAAGTCCGGGTGCCGAACTACGGCTATGCATCAAGACTGATTTCTGCCCGCTGCAATGCTCCCGGTTATAAACCCGGTTTTCAGAGCGTCAAAGCCTATAACAAAACCGGTGAGCAACGCATGAATAGTGCCAGCAGCGGCGGTCTGGCCGGCGTTGTCCTTGTGGCCATGATCCATGCTGCAACAGACGAAAAAAAGCATGAATTCGCCTATCCGCCGCTAAAAGTGACGATGACAAAGCCAATCGCAGCTTCTGCCAAACAGGTTGCCCGCAAATAACACGAAAGTAGTTTACAGCGCTCACACTGTTAATTGTAAAGCTGCCCGCTTTCTCACCTGACAAAAACCTCGGGTGAGAAAGCAAAGTCCGGCAGTCAATGGTGTTTACAAATAGCGTTCCAGCAACTGCCCCGGCCAGCCTTCAACATCAAAGGTTGAAAGCCGCGTATAGCCGCAGCGCTCGTAAAAACGGACTAAAGAGCCATCACCACCGCCATAGCAGTCAACGCGCATATAGTTCAGCCCAGCTACTCGTGTTTGCTCATCAGCAAAACCCATTAACCGCCGCCCGATCCCGCGAACACGCGGATCACGCGAAGCAATCAGCAATAATACATAATTTTCCGGTCGCGTTGCTGCCGCCACATAGGGCATGGCATCACCCAGCACGATCGACCCGCAAATACCCAGTTCCGCATCTTCAGCAACCCATGCACCGGGCAAAGAGCAGGCATTAGTAATGCGCTGTACCCGCTCTGGTGAAACAGACCACGGTTCACTGCCCCACTGCCCTTCATTGCCGATGCTGACAAACCAGGCGATCACTTCATCAAAAATACGCAAAACCGCCGGTGCATCAGCAGCACTCGCGCGTCTGATCGTCAGTTTATCTGTTATTAAATGCATGCCCCGAAACTCTCCCATTCGCCGGTCACCCCTCTGAACCGGCCGTAAACTTCATCACCGTGTGATGCTCAGGACATCACCCTTGCTGTTCCGGACACACGGATAGAGCCGCCCTGCGGTGTAAGAATATCCGCATGCAGTCTGGAAAGCATGCCCATATCTTCACCCTGTATAATGTCGATTGCACCGTGATGCGGCCAGTTCAGATCGCGTAGATAGCCTGCGAGTGCAGCGGTCGCTGCACCAGTTGCCGGGTCTTCATAAACACCGCCGGCTGCAAAAATATTGCGTGTATGGAATAATTGCGGGGTCTGGGCATAGCTCAGCACAATGGTGACCCAGCCATTTTTCAGCATCAAGGCACGGCCGCTGTCAAAATCATAGTGCATGGCACTTAAAGTCTCGCGTGCATTCAGCGTCAGCGAAAGATGGTCAGCACCACCATGGATCAAAGCAGGCGGCAGATCCGGATTAAGATCACGCTCAGTCAGCCCAAGCAAATCCAGCGCCTCTCTAATCTGCACCGGAGGCGCCGCTTTGCTGAAAGTCGGCGGCGATTGCAGAGCAGCCTTCAGGACATCGCCTTGACTGCTCCCCTCCACCGTGATCCGGCTTTGATTGAGAATAAGCGGGAAAATGCCGTCGCCCTCGCGCATTGCCAGCGCAGCGCCAAGGGCAATCGTAGCATGGCCGCAGAACGGAACTTCAAAAGCCGGTGCAAAATAGCGGGTACGCCAGCCATCTTCTGTGCGTGCCGCAAAAACAGTTTCAGAAAAGCCGACCTCTGCCGCCACCTGCTGCATAATCTGCGCTTCCGGCAATGTTTCAGCAATCACCACACCGGCAGGATTGCCGCCGCTGTTACCTTCTGAAAAAGCTGCGATCCGTAAAATATCCAATTGCTTGCTCCCCCTGCCCTTCCCGTGATCAGGAAGCCTGAATTGCTACCTAAATTCAGCTTATCCGCCAAGACAAATAAACTCTTCTTGAAATGAAAAACCTTATGCTTCGGTCAGCCAGCCGTGGCTGCGAAAAATATCCTGATAAATCGCGCGCACGACATTTTGCTTACGGGCATTATAATCCGCTGCATTGGTCACACCGTCTTTTGCCAGCAATTTGGCTTGTGCATAGCGTTGCCTGTCAGCGGGATGGTCGCGCAACCAGTCTCTGAACAGAATATGCCGGATATGTTCCGGACAGTCCGGCCCGAAAACATGCAAATTCACTCGCGGGTTCTCATGGCGCAACATGCGATGCTGATACCATGAGCGCTCTCTGATCTGCAGTCGATAGCCAAGCGCTTCGAGTGCGGGAACATAGCTATCCTCATCCTCCGGATCAGCCACGATCAGATCAATATCAATCACCGGCTTTGCTGCGAGATCCGGCACAGCTGTGGAGCCGACATGCTCAATATGCAAAGCCGTTTGTGCCAGAACCTGTTCAATCTCAGCTTTTTTAGCAGCAAATGTTTCAAACCATTGCGGATTACAGGTCTCCACCTGAATATTTTCAGGTGTTGGCTTGCCGGCGACCCACGGATTTTCATTCGGGTCGCCATCTTCAAAATGCATAATCTCTGCACGCTTGAGCCAGCCTGATGAATACTGCGTCATAGCCCTGCCTTCAAAGAACCAAACGGGATAATTTCAACAGCATCCTCATGATAGGGATTGCCCTGCCAGTCACCGAACCAATGATTCACGTGAAGCTTTGTCTGCGCGACCAGCGCCGCAATCTGTGCCTTCGACGGAAATGCAATGCGGGATTTCGAGGAATATACCCGCCCGTCAGCGATCACCTCATAATAAGTGCCATATTCGACAATCATCGCCTGCGGGTCAAAACTATAGTCATTCCATGAGTTTATGTTTCCAAACTCCGGATGCTCAATCGTCCGGCCGGACTCCTGCGGGTTCCATTCCTGCCATTCTCTGATCTTAGGATTGCGGCTGTCGAAAATGAACTGACCGCCCTCTTCCAGATGCCGCTCGATGGTTTTGAGCAAAGCGAGCTGCGCTTCCGCAGTCAAAAACACCTGAAAAGCATGACCGCTCAGCACAATAAGATCAAATTTTTCGTTCAGATTGAGAGTTGCCGCATCACTTAGCACCCATGTGACCTGATCGCCGCCCTCACGTTGTTTTGCAATATCCAGCATTGGTTGTGCCGGATCGGCTCCGACAACACGCTTCGTACCGTCCATAGCAATGCGTGCCGCCAGCAATCCGGTGCCACAACCGATATCCAGCACCGAACGGGCATTATCAGCCAGCTTCAGCAAAAACGCACAAGCCGGACTCCACTCATTTTCAAGATCATAAAACTGCGCCAGTTCCGGATCATTATACAGCTTGTCCGTCTTCATGCGTTTTGCTTCTTTTCCTGTTATTTCATAATTACTGAACAATGACTTTATGGTTGGAATTACCCCATATCGTATTCAGCTCAGTAATATCGGTATTATTGCTCGCCTCAGCTTCTTGTTCGCTGATGCTGTTATGATGTTGCGCACCATATAAAACAACAGCATCATTTGCACGAATGTCAGGGAAATCAGTAACATCGACCATAATCGTATTCATAGTCACACTACCAACAATCGGCACTTTATGCCCCTGAATAAGAACAAAGCCTTTATTCGAATTGGTTCTGAAAAGACCATCCGAAAATCCGACAGGAATATTGGCAAGCTTTGAAGCCCGTTTCAGCTTATAGGTTGCCTCATAGCCGACGACATTACCGGCCGGATAGTCATTCACAACGGCAACGCGTGACTTAAACTGCATGACAGGGCGATAGTCTGCTCTGCCCGATGCGCCATTGCCAAAAAGCAAATTACCCACACGCACCATATCCAAATGGCTTTCCGGAACTTCAAGCGTAGCGAAGGTATTTGCTGCGTGGAGCAATATATTATTCCGGTCGAGACCAGACGCATTCATCAGCCATTGTGCCTGTTCTTTAAAATTGCTGAGTTCCGCCCTGACTGCATCTTTGTTGGTCAAATTAAAATGGGTCATTATACCAACAACATTGAGACCTGGCATCTTTACAATATTTAAGGCCTCGGTTTTTCCCTCTTCTGCAGAGAGTTCAAGCCCGTTACGGCTCATATTGCCAGCATTCAAAGCCAGATGAATATTAATTATCTTATGAGCTTGTTGTGCCAAAACCGAAACTTCTTTGGCCTGATCGATATTTCCTATTAGCTCCTCCATATTATATTTCAGAGCATCTTCAATTTCACCGCTACTGGCCGTGCGAACACGCATCAGGCGTTTATCAAAACCGCTTTGCCGCACTAACCGCGCCTCATCATTGCTGGCGACAGCAACACATTCCACGCCCATTTTCAGAATTGAAGGCATGACAAGTTTAATGCCGTGCCCGTAAGCATCAGCCTTTAAAACAGCACATAATTTTGATTTTTCAGATATTATTTTATCAAGATTGGCAATATTACTTTCAAAGTTGCCGGTATTGATCTCAACCCACGCGTTTAAAGTCTGAACACCATGACTTAGAACCGCGTCTTCGTTATTAAATTTTTGTGCTGAAACAGCAGGATAAGCGAATGTAACACCAATAATTAAGCTTATAATATGTTTAGAAATAATCATATAACTCTCAGCTAAAATAGAATTGAATGCCTATATGGTGAGCCGGAAAATTTAAAGGCTGCGGCACATAACAACAGAAAGCGTTTTAAAGCCTTCCCGATGGAAAAATTCATGAGCCCGTGTGTTGCGGATATTGCTTTCTAAAAACACTTTATCAAAACCAAGAGCCCGGCATTCCTCACTAATCCAATTCAGTAGTGAAGAGCCCAGACCTTGATGGCGAATATTACTTTTGATGATTAGATCTTCGAGGATCACAAAGTTTGAAGCTTCCCCCTGTCTGAACGAAACAAAAGCCATTCCGAGCAGAACAGAGCTCTGTATGGCCGTTGCCAGCCATATGCCTGAAGCCGTATTGACCGTTCGTCTGTGATCAGTGGCCTCTTTTGCAAGACCGGCTATTTTCTCATGCAATAATGTGCTCCAGCAATCCGGTGCAGTCGCTCTGCCCCACTGGATATCAGTATGAGAAATATAGTCTGTACTCACATTCGCGACAAAAAACTGAGCCGTTTGTTCAGCTTGCGCATCATCACAACACCAGCAAAATTCAATATTTGCAGCCATTTGATTCAGTATCACTTCTTTCAAATGCAATATTTCGGCTAAAGGCACACGAACATCTCGTTGACAAACAGTCGGATGGTCAATCCCAACTTCTTGACCTCCCCATCAGGTTTTCTCATTCAGCAGCTTCTCCCCCTGCCTGCGATCTTCATCCGTCACAGAGGTCAACCTGCCCAGTTTTTTCCCTAGCCAGAGCTTCAGATCATCCATAGCGGTAAACATAACCGGCACAAAAATCAGACTGAGGACTGTAGAGGTCATCAGTCCGCCGATCACCGCAATTGCCATTGGCGCACGAAAGCCCGCATCACCGCCAATTCCGATTGCCGCCGGAACCATCCCTGCCACCATAGCAATCGTCGTCATGATAATCGGACGCGCACGCGTCATACCAGCTTTGACCAGAGCATCATGGCGGTTCAGCCCCTGATGCCGGCATTCAATTGCATAATCCACCAGCAGAATAGAGTTTTTACAAACAATCCCCATCAGCATCAGAATGCCGATAACCGACGGTAAATCCAGTGATGCGCCATAGAGCAGCAAGCCGAGTGCTGCTCCGCCGATGGATAGCGGCAAGGCAATCAGGATCGTCAAAGGTTGCAAAAAGTCCTTAAATAACAAGACCAGTACGGCTGCCACCATCAAAATACCGGTTAGCAGCGCCACGCCGAAATTGTTGAACATTTCTTCCATATATTCGGCATCACCATACTCAATCTGGCTCACACCTTCCGGCAGGTTTTTATAGGCATCAAGCCGGGCAATCGCTTCCAAAGCCGTGCCCAAGGTCGCACCATTATTGAGATTGGCCTCCACTTCGATCAGTCTTTTACGATCAAGACGCTCCACACGGTTTTCCGCAGCTCCGAAGGTGATATCCGCAACTGCTGACAATGGCACCGGAACCCCTGCAGCAGTACTCACCTTGAGTTGACGCAGCTGATCCAGATCACCGCGGGCAGAGCCTTCCAGCAAGACACGGATCGGGATTTGCCGGTCACCGAGATTGAATTGCGCTGAATTGGAATCCGTTTCTCCCAGCGTTGCAATGCGCACGACCAGACCAATAGATGCCGGAGACACGCCAAGACGTGCCATCTCATCAAGACGCGGTTTGACATGCAATTCCGGCGCAGGCAGCGGTTCGGAGGAGACAACACTGGCCAGCTCCGGCAATGTCCGCATTTGCGTCTCCAGTGCCCGTGCGGCACGAATAAGAGCCTCTCCGTCATTGCCGACCAGCGCAACCGAGACTTCTTTGCCGCTATCATTGGTGAAAGTGAACTGAATATCCGGTATAGCTGCGATAACCGGACGGATTGATGCCTCAAATTCCTTCTGGCTCATGCCGCGTTCATCACGTGGTTTCAGATTAATCAGCAAAGAAAAATCACTGACACTATCGGAAGCTGTGGCCAGCACATCTTTGACCTCGGGGCGTTTCAGCAGTTGAGCAGTGATCGTATCGGCAATCCGCGCGGTTTCTTCCAGTCTGGTGCCCGGTGTGAGCGTGACTTTAATCTGCGAGACGTCCGTATCACTCTGCGGCATATAACCGGAAGGCAGCAAAGACAGCAGATAAACCGAGCCGGCAAAAATCATCGCCACAAATGCAAAAGTTGTCTTGCGATGATGCAGTGTCCAATTCAGCAGGTTCAGATAGAACAGGCTTAAACCTGCAGTTTCTGTTTCTTTGTGGACAGCTTTATGCGGTTGCAGCAGATAGGCTGCCATCAGCGGTGTCAGTAAACGGGCAACTGCCAGTGAAATCAGCACGGCAATCGCCACAGTCAATCCGAACTGGCGGAAATACTGGCCTATTGCGCCACCAATAAAGCTGACCGGCGCAAAAATAGCGACAATAGTCAGCGTGGTTGCCACAACGGCCAACCCGATAGCATCGGATGCCTCAAGGGCAGCAATATAAGGCCGCCGCCCCATTTGCACGTGCCGTTCGATATTCTCGATCTCAACAATCGCATCATCAACGAGAATTCCGATGACCAGTGTCAGCGCCAGCAGGCTGATACTGTTGAGCGTGAAATCGAGCCAATACATTGCAGCAAAGGTCGGCAAAATAGACAGTGGCATGGCCACGGCCGCAATGAATGTTGCCTGCCAGTTCCGCAAGAACAGGAACACTACAACAATGGTCAGTAACGCGCCTTCGACCAGAGCCGAAATTGCATTATTGTAGCTCTGCAATGTATAGCCGACCGTTGAGCTGATCTCTTTGATCTCTGTGCCCGGATATTGCTGCCGCAGCACTTCCAGATGCGCCTTAACCCGTTCTGCAACAACAGTATCGCTGTGCCCCTTAGCGCGTGATACGGAGAAACCAACCACGGGTTTGCCATCCAGACGCGAGAAACTGCGCGCTTCAGAGGCCGTATCTTTCAGCTCCGCAATTTCACGCAGCGGTATCCAGCGATTGCCCGGCAGAGCAATTGTCAGATGTGATAATTCCTCAACTGTTTTAGCGCTCGCAAGGGTGCGTAAAGATTGTTCTCTGTCACCAATATTGCCGCGCCCGCTCGGAACATTGACATTAAGCTCGCGTAAAGCGCTGTTGACCTGATCGGCAGAAACACCCAGCGCCAATAACCGCTCCGGTTTCAGCGCAATGCGTATCTCGCGGTTAACACCGCCCAGCCTTTGCACTTTCTGCACGCCGGTCACAGTCAGCAATTCACGGCTGATCGTATCATCCACAAACCACGACATATCCATATCGGATTTTTGCGGCGAAGAGATCATATAATACAGGATTGCGCCGCCCTCGACATCAATACGGGTGACCACGGGCTCCTGTATCGTTTGCGGCAAATCTGAGCGGATTTGTGCCACCGCTTCACGTACATCATTGGTTGCGCGATCCGGATCAATGCCGATCCGAAAATCAATCATCGTACTCGATGTACCGTCGGCAATCGTGGAGCGGATATGCTTGACGCCGGCAATACCGGACACAGCCCCCTCAATACGACGGGTAATCTGCGTTTCCATCTCGGAAGGTGCGGCACTGGCCTGCGTAACCGTGACATCGACCACAGGAAAAGACACATTCGGATTGGCGTTGATCGGTAATTTGCTGAACGCCATCCAGCCGGTCAGTGTCATAACGATAAAAAACACCAGAACCGGCACCGGCTTGCGGATTGCCCAGGCAGAAATATTACTGGTCATCGGATATCTTTCACAGGGTCAGGTCGGGTGCTGCACTGACGGTTTCGCCATCGCGCAGCAACGGCCCTGCTCTTTCAATAATCTGCTCTCCCGCCTGCAATCCGGAACGGATTTCAACTTCCCCGTTTTTATGGCGCCCCAGTTCGACTTTGCGTTTTACCGCCTTACCATTGCTAACAATGAAAACAGCCGTCTCTCCTGCGAGGTTTGTATCATGTAAAACAGCAGAATCCCTGACCAGAATGGCCTGATTTTGCGCAAACACGACTTCCGCTTTGCCAAATGCACCAGAGAGCAGCGCCGGATGCTTGCCAGTCAGCGTAATAAAAACCGTACCTAAACGGGTCTGACGATCAATTTTCGGAGAAACCAGCCGGACATATCCCCCGGCATGCTTACCATCGGGCAAATGCAGCTGTACTCTTTGTCCAGCCTTCAGAAGGCGCAATTCGCTTTCCGGCACTTCTGCTGCAAATTCGATCTCGCCGTCACGGATCAGGTTCACAAGCGGTGTGTTACCGGCCAGAGCACCGGCACGGGCATTACGTTCTGAGACAAGTCCGCTCACCGGCGCAATGAGTATTGCCCGTTCGCGCTCGCTTTTGGCATCAGCCAGTTGCGCTTCAGCCTGAGCCTGCTCGGCCTTGGCTACATCAATACTTTGTTCAGCAAGATGTAATGCCGCTAATTTATCATCATAAGATTGCTCACTGACAGCGCCGTTGCCACGTAAGCGCTTTGTGCGGTTCAGATTGGATTGTGCCTGTTCGCGGCTTACTTCCTGTTGCACGAGGGCTGCACGGGCACGGGCAACTCGCCCCTCATTCTCGCGCAAACGAATATCCAGTTTCAGCGTATCAAGCCGCACCAGCACCTGCCCTGCACGGACATAATCACCGACCTCAATTTCTACTGTAGCAATCCGCTGATCCTGCAGAGTTGTACCGACAGCAATTTCTTCACGCGGGACAAATAGCCCGGTAAAAACCAGTTTCCACTCAACTGCTTTTTGCTGAGCAATGATAGTTGAAACAGTGCGTACAGGTGCGAGTGCTTCAGCACAGGCTCCCACTGGTAACAGCAGAATTGGTGTGGTAAATGCGAGGTGAGGAAGAAACCTCATTCATCGATATCCTTTATGCTGGACACCGGACAAAAATTGTTCCGGAGCGCAACACAAACAATATGATTGTTAAGGATCAGCAGAGAGAATACGTACAGATCGCGCAAAAAATCTGTAGTTTCAATCTTTTGTTGAAGAAAAGAGTTATTGTTTTATGAACAGAATATAACTCTTAATATATTGATTTCATTCAGTAATTTTATTTTTTCGTGTGAATTCATAGCGGATCAAAAATATGGCTGCGCCAAGAACCATCAGAGCCAGAGTAAACCAGGTCAGCGCATAAGCTAAATGATTATCCGGAAATTTGATCACAGTCAGCCCGCCTTCCGGACGATCAGCACGATTTTGATCAGCATTCGCATCGATAAAATAGGCCGGAACATTGGCGAGATCAGCCCGCTTGGCAAAAACCTCAATATCACGGGCATGCCAGATATTTTTCTCCGGATTATTCTGGCGCAAGAAGAAGCCTTTAGGCTCGGTCAATCTCAAAAGGCCGGTAACCGATGTTTCACCCTCGATTTGCCCGCTGGCACGACTTTCCGGCGCACGTTTTGCTGAAGTGACATAGCCGCGGTTAATGTAAATTGTCTCTCCGCTATCACGCTGAAACGGCGTTACAATCCAGTAGCCGGAGCCTCTTTCTGTCAAAGCCGCAACGGCAACTTCTTTATCATTGAGATAATGACCGCTAACGCTGACAGCGCGATATTCCAATGCTTTCTTATCAGCCTGTTGCCAGCTGTTCAGATCCGGTGCTGTAATGGGAGCAGCATGAATGTTTTGCTCTACCCGTGCAATCAGATCATGTTTCCAGCCGAGACGCTGAACCTGCCAGCTGCCGAGAGCCGTCAAACCACTGATGAGCAGGCCGGCGATCACAGCGACCAGCACAATTCTGCCGCGTCTTGTTTTCACAGATGGTGCCTGATTATCAGTCATAATTATGTTTCTCTCCATTGAACAGAAAGCGTGTCTTTAGCCTTCAAACTTCTTTTATCCAACAATTATTTGTCAAGCACACAGTCATTTGAAAAGGTGCGGTCAGCAGCATATTTCAATGTTTTGTCTGTGAGAGCGCCCTTAGTACAGGTTGCACAGAATATTGGCCAATTTCTGCCTTTTGGCTGAGTTTTCGCAAATATCCGCCAGCCGAGTGAATTGTATCGGATCGTTCAAGCAGAGCTGCGACAGTCACTGCAGCATTGATTTCTCCCATGCTTTCACATGCTTGCTGCCACGCAGACAGAGTTATTCCAAGCATTGAGCGTATATGCCCTGCCGTAGTCACCAAATCTTTCCAGTTTTGAATACCATGAACCGCATAGTTCTCAATTTGCGGACAATGGTTCAAAATTTCACTGAGATGAGGCGTTTTGATCTGAGCTCTGGCTGTTATTTGTTTGTCCGCAATTTGAATTTCTGATTTTTTCGTTTTTACGGGTTTTGTTTTATCAAAAGATTCTATGTTTGAATTCTGAATGTGGTGCTCATTTTCACGCTCATTGCCGCTCATTTGTGGCTCTGAAACATTTGAAAGATAAAGATTTTCCACCTGACGGCGTAAATTGCTCAGTGCTTGTTCACGGATCGTCAGATTTGTCAGTGTTCCGTTGCGCTCTACGCGGCCGGAGAGTGCCTGCAACTGGTCATAAAGCGCTTCCCAGTCCCCTTTCCTGTTCTCATTGAGTGCAGAGAGAATGGTTTTGGAAATATCACGTAGATGAATGGTAATGCTGAAACGCAATTGTTGCCGGATACGGTTCTCTTCGCGAATTTTTTCAGCTTGCGTTTCAATCTCTGCTGCTCTGAATGTCAGCGGAGCAAGATCAAAGCCAAAGGCCATTGCGATTTCCCCATTGCTATCACGGCGAACGAAACGTTTTCCATTCGGGCTATCACGACGGAGAATGAATCCGATCTCGACCAGCGTGGCAATGTGACGGCGAATAGTTGGCGCAGACATACCACGCAAACGCATTGATAATTCATGATTGGATGGAAACACAATCAGCGGAACACTACCGTCGAGTATTTTGTCTGGATAAAAGCTCAACAGTGCTTCAAGCACGGCAATGCTACGCGACGATAGCTGATAGGCTTCACGGGCTTCTGTTAAAGCACGCAAGAGTTTCCAGCGATCGACGGACACAGTTGTGTGTTCTGAAGTATCTTCAGTTTGTAGAGAGTTCTGCCGCAAATTTTGTTTTTGTTGACGAAGTTTTTCGTAACTCAAAAAATGCGCAGCACTCATCATTCGTCCGCCAAATGGGGACGTCGCAAAATGCTCAGTCATTTGTTACCTCATAGAGGCAAGCAAAAACACTGCCGGAACTATGCCGACTCTTGACTTTTGGTCTCGAAAGTGATTCTCTCTAATTGCTACATCGAAAGAGGGCTTCCGGTTCGGTAACGTTCAGGGGGCCTTTTTTCTTGCCGTTTTTTCCTATCTGTTAAAACTGGTTCTGTTGTTTTGGGCTCTCAATCATTGAAATGCCCGTATCTCTGGTTCTTCCTTTAGTTCTGTAATCATGGTTCAAAGCGTTTCTGTTGAAACACCTGAATACTCTTCGATACGCATACTAAACGTGGGGCAAAAGACGGGGATAGATTTATCCGTTTTTCTCTTGCCGGTATTTTTCATAAAGCTCTGCCATCTCACGAGCGAGATATTCAGCGAAATCTTCCGCATCATGACGTTGCAAATCAAATTGCGCCCTGCCCTGCTGCAGACGTAAGAGCCCGAGGCTTTCTCCATTTGCAGTTTGTAACTTCTGCTCAGCAGGCTTTGATGCTTCTGCTTTTTCGACATGGGTTAATTTCTGCAACAAATGCTGAAAACGTAAATCAGTTTCTGCATCGGTAAACTCATGCTCGGTAATAATCCGTTGTGCTTGCTTCAACAGCACTTTATCGCGAAGTGTCTCTGCCAGTTGCATCCAGCGAGGACGGCCGACTTTAGGCGCTGGACCAATGGCCCGGATAATCTGCTCCGGAATGGCTGCTGCGACTTGGAGGAACCGTGTCATTTCAGCTTTATGTAAAGACAGCGCATCCTGTACCACAGAGCGTTCAAAGCCGCGCTCAATCAAAGCTTGCGCAAATAATGCACGTTCAATGAAAGAAAGATCACGGCGCTCGCTGTTTTCTTTACCTTGTGCAAGAACGAGTTCTGCATCGCTTAACGGCTTGATAAGCGCTTTGACCGGCATACCAAGACGGGCTGCTGCACGCATACGGCGGTGGCCATAGGCTGCCTGGAACCGCCCGGCTTTATCTGGATGCGGACGCACCAGAATAGGGACTTGCTGACCATGCTGATGCAGGCTCTGGATGAGCGTCAGAAACTCTGGATCATCTGTTTCCTGACGGGTCAGACGATCTTCAACAAAAGATCCGTCAATCAGCGAGGCATCAAGCTCAACAACCTGATCACCCTTTGCAAGACTATCAGATAGCTGTTTGGCAGATTCCAGCTCACGGGACATATCGGCAAGCGAGAGTCCCATAGCTTTAACGGCACCGGAGCGGCTGGCTGCTGTACGCATCGGATTATCAGCAGGTCTTTCAACAGCCGGTGTTACCGTCTCGGTTGACGGCACCGGCGCTGGTGTCTCATTGCTTGTGACTTCCGGCGCAACCGGCAAAGGTGCACCGAATAGTGCTTTCAGTTGATTTTTACGGCTTGAGCTGTTCATACCTTAGCTCCCTTCCCCGTACGGTTCCATGCGGAGTGGATCAAAGCTTCAATCTCACCGTTGACAGCTGTCAACGATTCCATGGCCCGGTCATAGGTGACACGGCTGAAGTTTTCCCGCCCGACTTCATAAAGTGTTTGCTTGGTCAAACCCGCATCAGAAACAGCAGTGGATTTCACCATAGGCGCTGTAAGGACACGATCGCCGAACTGGGCACGCAGGAAGCCTGCAATTTGTGCTTGAGGACCGTCATTCGGTTCGTAACGGGTAATGAGATAGCGCAGGAAGTCGAAATTGAGTGTGCCGCCGGCTTCACGTACAACCGAAAGCAAATCCGATGTCATGAAAAGAAATTGGCTCATTGAGGCAACGTCGAGCATCTGCGGATGTACGGTAACGATCACGGATGTTGCCGCGCAAAGTGCAGACAAGGTCAAAAAGCCGAGTTGCGGCGGGCAATCGATAACCACCACATCATAATCATCCGCGACAGATTGCAAGGCAGCCTGTACACGGGTGAAGAACATGTCTGTTGCAGGACCGCGACGCTCGGCAAGAACACGCGGTGTGGTGTGCTCGAATTCCTGTAATTCCAGATTGCCTGGCACGAGGTCCAGACCATCAAAATAGGTTTTGCGGATAATGTCACGCAACGGGCGCTGCGCTTCATCATAACGGATCGCACCATAAAGTGTGTCATTGCCGGTGAGGTCGAGTTCCGGCTGGTAACCGAATAAGGCAGACATTGATGCCTGCGGATCGAGATCAACTGCAAGAACGCGCAGACCTGACAAAGCGAGATGCTGTGCCAGATGGGTTGTTGTTGTTGTTTTGCCCGAGCCGCCTTTGAAATTCGTTACGGCAAGGATTTGCAAATGCTCACCACGTTGCGCATCGCGCCAAGGCAGGTAATTGCGGTTCTTGGCATTTTGCTCAGTCAGTAAATGACGCAGAGCATTAATGTCTTCCAGCGTATAGAGACGGCGACCGGCGGTGCCGGTTTCCGGCTGCGGACCTTCACCGGCAATAGAGAGCTGGCGAAGGTAGCTGTCAGACACGCCGATCAGCTTGGCAGCTTCACTGCTGCTGAATTTACGAAGAACCTTGTTGGAGGCGGGCGCAAACAAACGTTCACGCATTGCCTGCAACTGGGCAGACAAAAGCTCGGCATCAGCAGCGATCGCCCGATCGGCTGCCAATGGCGCTTCATTCACTGTATTTGTCACTGCCATATGCTGCTGAGCATCAGCAACGATATCTGCCCAATTTGTCGTCAATTTCTCTAGCCCTTATATGCAGCGGTTACGGTCTTACGCATTCCGTCGCTTATTCTGCGCCTAACATGCTACGATTCGGAGAAAATTACTAATCTGTTAACGCAAGTGTTTAAATCAACACTGGAAAACGCAAATAACAGCAGTAAGGCCGAGTAACGGAAATGCGAAGATTATGCGTAAATTGTCGTTACAGGATCAGGATTCTTGAGCTGAAAGTCAAACGATTTATGGTTAATAAGACTTAACCTTTATGCAACCGGTTTGTTGTTGCCGAAATAAACTTGTCCGAAAGCTCAGTCGTCTTCGGCTGTCAATTTTTACAGCTGTTTCTGGTTCGAAACAATCTGCAGATTATAACGGTAATATAAAATTGCGACAGGATAATGAATCGCTCTCTTGTCTGTCTGAGTGCTGTCATCAAGCAGAGGGTTTCGTCAGAGCCTGCGACTGCCGCTTATTTATTATTCTGTGGCCGTTGCCTTTGATGAAGTCGAAGGGCTCTGGTCAGGGTAAAATCAAGGGAGGGTGAAGGCAGGACGCACTCAGGTTGACAGCTGTCAACGCGGGACAAATTTCAGAAACTTAAATCTTCGGCTTTGTCCGCAATCTGTACGCGTCCGGCAGTGACGTCCGTGAGCATACGCAATACATTCTCTTTGTGCGCAACGGGTATTTCTAGGCGAAGATCTGCTCCGGTATTATGAAATGTTTCAGAACTGATGGTGAGATGTTCAGTCGCTGCAAGTCGGGCTTTGATCAAAGCCAATTCAGAGAAATGCGTACGGATATAAATTGTTTCTGTCGGGATAAGCTCAATCAGTTCCGCTGCGCGTAAGCAGAGTGCAGCAGTACCGCCATAGGCGCGGATCAGTCCGCCGCTGCCAAGCAGTGTACCGCCGAACCAGCGCGTGACGAGCACTACGACATTGTCGAGTTCCAGACCGTCGATCGCTTGTAGGATTGGTTTGCCGGCAGTGCCGCTTGGTTCGCCGTCATCATTGAAACGGTAATTCTGTCCGATGCGCCACGCCCAGCAATTGTGATTGGCATCACTGTAAGATTCACGGGAGATAAATTCTTTAGCAGCATCTTCATCCGCAACAGGAAGGGCAATGGCCAGAAAGCGGCTCCTTTTAATTTCCTGCTCAAATACCTCTCGCTGGCTTAGGGTAAACATGGCGTCTCAATTTCTGCGGATGACTGCTGCTGGAATATGGCAGTATTTTATAACTGCTTGAGGTTATGTTTATCCTGATAGCAGATAAAGCGGGCAGAGCAAAATGTGACGCAGTTATATGTCTGCTATGAGGTAGCCATCATTAAAATTATCAGACTTTTGACGTGATGGTCTTATTGCGGACTGGCGGGATGGCGTTGCTGAAAATTCTCAAGTTCTTGTTGAGAGGGCAGGGCACCGGAAAAGATCGCCACATAGGAAGGAACGCGCAACAATCGCGTTGCTGTATCTTCCTGCGTATTCATGCTGATGTAACCGATCTGGGTCAGATAGAGTGCACGGGAGCGAACATCGGCGACCAGTGGTTCACTACCGTGGCGGACAAACATCAGCTTAATTGCTTCCATACGGAGTGTGTCGGCTTCTCTGAGAGCTTGTGCAACAGCGGGAGTTTGCAGACCCCAACTGCGAATAGCGTGTTCGAGTATGCTGTCGAAGAGCTTATTATCAAGCCAGCAGTCAAAAAGATTGAGCGTTGCATCTGCAAGACTGGCAGCCGGTGCCTGAGCCTGACGAAGCAGAGAGCTGGTGTTTTTGTCCTGCCACAACAGAAGGAGCGCATCGAGCAAAGCTTCGCGATCTTTAAAGAACCAATAGAAGCTGGTGCGGGAAAGTTTCAGCATTTTGGCCAGAGAAAGAATGCGGACATTGTCGATTCCACCTTCAATAAGTAATTGATAGGCAGCCTCAAGCCAGAGCTCTTTCGAGCCGCGCCAACCACTTTCTTGTTCTCCGATTACTGCAGTCATGCACGTATCTTTCAATTATAGTTATATTAATCAATAGCTTGCAATCTATTGACACAGTAAGAATATCGTACCTGCGATAAAATGTACACTGCTGTATATAAAATTGACAGTGCTGTACATTTTGCATAGGCTTTCTCAAAAACAAGGGGAACGACTATGCAGAATGATCCGCTTTTGCAGCCTTACCAGCTGAAACATTTAACCTTGCGTAACCGGATTATCACGACATCCCATGAGCCTGCCTATCCGGAAGACGGCATGCCGAAAGATGCGTATCGGGCTTATCATGTCGAACGCGCCAAAGCTGGCGTGGCACTGACAATGACAGCAGGTTCGGCAACTGTGTCTCGTGACAGCCCGCCGGTGTTTAATAATGTGCTCGCTTATAAAGACGAAGTTGTGCCGTGGATGAAGGCCTTAGCTGACGAATGTCATGAACATGGCGCAGCTGTGATGATCCAGTTGACCCATCTCGGGCGCCGTACGCGCTGGGATAAAGGGGACTGGTTGACAGCTGTCACCTCGTCATATGAGCGGGAAAGAGCTCATCGGGCATTTCCGAAACGGCTTGAAGACTGGGACATTGAGCGGATTATCAAAGACTTCGGTGATGCGGCTGAGCGCATGCAGGCTGCTGGTCTCGATGGTATTGAGCTGCAGGCCTATGGCCATTTGTTACAGCAATTCTGGTCACCGGCAACCAACGATCTGACCAATGCCTATGGTGGCTCTCTGGATAACCGGCTGCGCTTTACCTTTGATGTTCTCAGTGAAATTCGCAAACGCGTGGGACAGGAATTTATTGTCGGCATACGTTATACCGGCGATGAAATGATGGAAGACGGCCACGGAATAGATGAGGGGATTGAAATCTCCCGCCGTCTCAAAGACTGCGGTATGATTGATTTTCTCAATGTGGTGCGCGGTCATATTGATACTGATCCGGCGATGACCGACCTTATTCCGATTCAGGGCATGGCAGGGTCGCCGCATCTGGATTTTGCCGGAGAAATCCGCGCCGCAACCAACTTCCCGACATTCCATGCCGCCAAAATTCCGGATGTGGCAACGGCACGTCATGCAATTGCTTCCGGCAAACTGGACATGGTGGGAATGACGCGTGCCCATATGACTGATCCGCATATTGTGCGCAAAATCATTGAGGGCAGAGAAGATGATATCCGCCCGTGCGTCGGCGCAAACTATTGTCTCGACCGGATTTATCAGGGCGGTGCAGCCTATTGCATTCATAATCCGGCGACCGGCCGTGAACTGACAATGCCGCATATGATCAGCAAAACGCAGGATAAGAAAAAAATTGTCATTGTCGGCGCAGGGCCTGCGGGGATGGAAGCAGCACGCGTTGCCGGAGAACGTGGCCATCAGGTCGTGGTGTTTGAAGCAGCGGATAGTGCAGGCGGGCAAATTCGTCTGACCGCGCAGTCACCGCGCCGACGTGAAATGATCAGTATTATTGACTGGCGTATGGCGCAATGTGAGAGGCTGGGTGTTGAATTCCGCTTCAATACATGGGCAGAGCAGGCCGATATTGACGCAGAAAACCCGGATGTGGTGATTATCGCCACCGGCGGGTTTCCGCATACGGAAATTTTAAACGAAGGCAATGATCTGGTTGTTTCTGCCTGGGATATTCTGTCGGGAGATGCCAAAGCAGGGCAAAATGTGCTGATTTATGATGATGCAGGCGATCATTCAGCCTTGCAGGCGGCGGAAATGCTGGTCAAAGCGGGTGCCAAGGTCGAAATTATGACGCCGGATCGCAGTTTTTCGCCGGAAATCATGGCAATGAACCTTGTACCCTATATGCGTGCGTTACAAAAAGACGGGGTCACTTTTACGGTGACTTATCGTCTGGATAAGGTATCGCGTAATGGCAATCGCCTGACAGCGCATATCGGCAGTGATTATGGCGGTGTAGATAAGCAGCAGGATCACGATCAGATTGTGGTCAATCATGGTACAAGACCACTGGATGATCTCTATTTTGAGTTGAAACCTCAGTCAAAAAATCTTGGCGCAGTGGATTATGATGATCTAATTGCCGGACGTGCGCAGCAGGTCGATACCAACGGGCAGGGGAAGTATCAGCTCTTTCGTATTGGTGATGCCGTTGCGGCACGCAATACGCATGCTGCGATTTATGATGCTCTGCGGCTTGTAAAGGATCTTTGATATTAAAAACCCCCTGCCCTTCTAAGAGGAGGGCAGGGGGCTTTATGGCATTTCCAGCAAAAGTGGG
>UCCC01000020.1:0-39714 GCA_900470735.1 Hyphomicrobiales bacterium
GCGATTGGCCCCGAGGCAAGCTGTCGGCTGGTGCACTTTTACTCCGGTGTTGACAGTCAACTTCATTATCTAAAGCTGTATACTCTTTAATGGAATTCTACACCGAATTCATTCACCAGAGCCAATTCATGAGTTCTAGCAATGATCATGCTGGCGAAATCCTCCGGCATTGGCAGATCCTTCAAAAGCTTTGGCCATTCATCTGCCGCTCGCTCGACAACTCTCTTCAGCTGTTTTTGTGTCCTGGATTCCGAAATTCCGCAGAATTGTGCAGCTCTCATAAAACGTTTCATACCAATGATGCGACTGTCATGAGTTCCTCTGAAACGTAGCGCCATCTGGTGACTATGGTCATACACATGGCTGGCGACTATATCATATGCCGGACTAAGCTGTGCTTCCGCTGGATTTGGATAATAAAATGACCAGTTCTTCAAATGGGCGTCGGTGTTGCCCATTAAGATGTTCACTGCCATCCGTGTGATACCCTGCAGATATGCTGCAGTGCCGCCGCCTAAATTAGTGACGATATTCAACACAGTTTCTTCGTTTGCGGCCGTGTATTTGCGTTCCGGATGCTGATCCAGAACTTGCATGAAATCTTCCATGTGAACACGGCGACCGTCATTTGTGCGGTCAAAGCGATCCACGGCCAGCACTGTGTCACCACCCTTAAGCAGTTCGGGATCGATGCCAGAGATTGCACTTACTGGAACCAGTTCTAAATGAGGGATTTGAACCCCGACAGCTTCAGCCAGCTTCATTGAAGTGAATTCGACCTCCGGCAGATGTCGGTAACGCTCACTTGGCACCTTGGCGATGATATTGCCGTTCACTCCCATGGCTGGAAATGTGAGGCGCTCATCTTGCTTCAGCATCGACATTTTAAGTTGCACGCCAGCCAACGAAAACCGGATTCCGGTTTCACCTTCTTCCAGCGATGGCATCTCTTCTTTTGGTCGGCCGCCAGCTTCAGGGCGAACGATTACAGCGCCAGGTAAATCTTCGCCCAACCAGCTAAGAACGTCGAAATCAGTTGTTTCGCCTGAGGGCATCCCCTTTAGAACCATCGACTTCAGAGCGCCCTCAGGCAGCAGGTTAGAAAACCAGGTTGGGATATCCCGTGCTGCTCTCGTCATGGGCGCAGCTCTTAAGAGCTGAACTGTGTCTTCTTCATTGCCGTAACGGACTAAAGCCATGCTCAAAACAGGTCTATACGAACCCATCTCAATATAAGTCTCATCGACATCGAAGCGCACCATGTCGCGATCAAAGCGCGTTAAAGTGCCAACGCGAATTTCTTCGCCGCTAGCATCCAAAAACACGCCCAAAACATCATTACTCATGAAGCACCTTGTCAATCGTCGATGTCGTCATCGCCGTCTGGGATGAAGAACTCATCTCTTGCGGATGGAATTTTTTTGTATAGCGTTCCTGGAGCGTTTCTCAGATGGGTATTGATAGCATGTTGGACTGAACCCAAGGCTCGCCTTGGCACCAGAACGAATTCGGCATCCAGCGCGGATGAAATCGCTTCCAATGTTGCGACTTCGACGTTAGCCTTACCAGACTCGATCCTTGAAATGTCGCCTTGATGTAAGCCCGAAATGTCTGCCAGCTGACTTTGCGTCCACTTCTTGGCCCTCCTGAGGTCTTTGATCGAACTCCAGATGCTCATAGCCTTATCCTTCTGAATTCGCGTATATATAGCCCTAAAACTATAAATCGTCAATAATATTGTTTATACACTATAATATGGCATATTGCATTATTAAATACTAGATGGATGTGGATACTGCATAATAACGATTGCAATGCTATATCAGAGGGAGAAAAGGAGGGGGCAATGACTAAAACCCATAACGAAACATCTAATTCTGAAGAAGATATCTCTCGTCTTTTTGATGAGATTGTTGAGGCTGATCCATACGGCTATTCCGACGAAGATAAAAAGCTCATGGAAGAGCTTGTCGAAGATCTGGCCGACGAAAGAGTGCGCGCTATCGTTGAGGATGCTTCAAATTACACGCCCACGTCTGAAATCCTTAAAGCCCTTAAGCTATTGTAGGCTCTTCAAAAATCCGGAGCGCCCCTCTATAAATTCCCCTCAAAAAACAAATAGCCCCGAATTCGGGGCTATAATTGTTTGATGTCAAGGTGTGTTTAGTATGATGTCATTCGGAAGAGAAATTTAGGTTTCTCGCCGTTGCTGCCGCCGTTGTCACCGTTTCCAGTGTCTGGTGCAGTGGTTGGATAGTGGCGACGAAAGGCAGGAGCCACAATGGCTGACCCGCGACACCCGTGTCGCCGATGATATAAAAAACAAATTCTTCGTTTTGAGCTTCAGTTAGTGTGCCTGTGAGTTTGCCATCTGAAGCTAAACTCAGTCCTGCAGCTAATTTCCCCGACCAAGGAATATTTGGCAACTGTGCCTGAGCTGGTGCGAGTGAAAAGGTTCCGTGAGGTATCCCTGATCCAGCCATCATCGGGTGCCAGCTGAGTTTGGTATCGACATTGTGTCCCTGGGTGAGAACAAGCCGTTGTCCAAGCATAGGATTGATTGTGGGGGGAGGGGGGTTGCGTAAGTTGCTGTTGCGCTCACAGTCTCCATACGGACATCCGAATAAGCACCAGTATTGTGGGTGACCTTGTATGAGCCTCTTGGGGATTCAATCCGGACGATCTTCTGTGACACTTCATGTTCTTGAACAGATCGCGTAAATTGGCACTGAAGATGGGTTACGCGGTATAGACACATAACATCAGTGCCAGACAATGAGGAAAACGATGTTACCAAGGTATCACCGTCGTTCGCGTTGATTGAAGGCTTTTTTTGAAAAAGGCATATTGAAGTCGACAGTAATTTCATCGCCAGCCTTTGAAAACTTGTCAGGTGACAATCTAATATATTGCTCTTGAATAGCCCCTAGATTTGTAGACACCTTGTGACTTAAAAAAGAGGCAAGGAGCTTACGATGGGTAAAGCTAATTTCACCGACGAATTCAAACTTGACGCTATTAAACAGATTACTGAGCGTGGTTATTCCGTGGCAGATGTTTCGCGTCGCTTGGGCGTAAGCACACATTCACTTTATAGTTGGATGAAGCGCTATAATGCTCCTGAGAAAGCAGCCGTGCAGGATGATCAATTGTCAGAGATCAGGCGCTTGAAGCAAGAGCTTGCTCGCGTCACGGAGGAGCGTGACATATTAAAAAAAGCCACCGCGTACTTCGCCAAGGATGCAAAATGAAGTACGCGTTTATCAAGGCGCATCGTGTTCGTTTCAATGTGCGTGCTATGTGCCGCATGCTTTGTGTCCATCCAAGCGGATTTTATGCATGGATGAAGCAGCCTTTAAGTCACCGTGCAAATGAAGATATCCGGCAGATAGCACTGATCAAGGATGCTTGGCATGACAGCGGCAAGGTCTACGGATACCGCAAATTACACGATGATTGGCGAGATCAGGGGGAGACCTGCTGTCCAAACCGTGTGGCGAGACTGGCCAGGCTGGCAGGGATCAAGGCTCAGATTGGTTATAAGCGCCGCTCCGGTAAATATGGTGGCAAACCCTCTATCGTCATAGACAACACCCTGGATCGCCAGTTCGATGTGAACACGCCTGATAAGGTTTGGGTCACAGATATTACTTATATCAAGACATATGAAGGGTTTTCCTACCTAGCTGTTGTCATCGACCTGTTTTCTCGACGCGTTGTCGGGTGGTCAATGCAATCGCGCCAAACCACAGACCTGGTCTTACAGGGTTTATTGATGGCCGTGTGGCGACGAAAGCCTAAAGAGCGGGTACTGATACATTCAGACCAAGGCTCCCAGTTTACAAGTATGGACTGGGCTTCATTCCTGAAACAACATAATCTTGAGCACAGCATGAGCCGCCGCGGGAATTGTCACGATAATGCTGTAGCTGAGAGCTTTTTTAACCTGCTGAAGCGAGAGCGCGTTCGGCGTAAAACATACAGAACTCGAGCTGAAGCAAGGCAAGACGTACTTGATTACATTGAGATGTTTTATAACCCGCAACGCAAACACGTTAGAAATGGTATGCTGTCACCAGCACACTTTGAACAGAACCACAAACTGAAGACGAAGAGTGTCTAATAAACTCGGGGCAATTCACCTCTCCCGCAAACGACCCCTTAAAGTCCTGCGGCTTTGGTCAGATTGACGCGAAACCGGTCCCGCCGGCGTTGATAGTGTCGGGTCATTTCCGCGGAGGCATGGCCGAGCTGCTTCTGCACGTAGCGTTCGTCGACCTCAGCGGAAGAGGCTAGGCCGGCACGCAGCGAATGGCCGGCAAACTGTAAACCGCGTTGACTTTCCGGCAAATCACCCCGCAAGCCAACGGCCAGCGCGGTCTTTTTGACCAGGCGGGCGACCTCCTGGTCATGCAGCCGGTCTGGCCCGATATTTTTACCCTGGCCGGTGACGCGGCGGAAGAGGGGGCCCCGGGACAGGCGGGCAAATTTCAGCCAAGTCTCCAAGGCGATGACCGGGCAGGTGGTCCCGGTTGAGCCGCGGCCGATTTCGACGTCACGCCAACCGGTCTTGCCACGCAAGGTCAGGACCACACCCTGATCCAGGATGGTGATCCAGCCACGACCGTCTTCCGTCTGGTCACGGCCGACATCGAGCCCGACAATCTCGGAGCGCCGCAAGCCCCCGGCAAAACCGATCAGGAGCATCGCGCGGTCCCGCAAGCCGCGCAAAGTGCCACGGGGCAGTGTCTCCAGCATCGCGATCAGCTGTTCGGGCAGCACGGCCTCCTTTTGCACGGGCGGGGCGGCGTGGGTGTTGCGGATGCCGGCAAGCACGGTGGCGATATGGCGCTCTTTTCGATCGAGCGGTGTGCCGCGTTGGGCATAGTTCCAGTTCAGCGCCGAGAGCCGCCGTTCAATCGTTGTCACTTTATGCGGCTTGCCGCCGGGGATCGCCGCACCAGACGCGCAGGCGGTGATGTAGAGGCCGACAATCTGCGGGTCGGGGGGCATGATTTCCACCCCTTGCCGGCGGCACCAACCGGTAAAATGCTTCCAGTCCGCGGCATAGGCTTTGCGGGTGTTAGCGGCGCTGGCCGCCGCGACATAAGCGCGGGCGCGCCCGGCTAGCTGCTGCAGGTGGGCGGGCAATATTGTGCCTGCGGGTGGGAGAGGGGCGGGAAGGGTGCCATTGGACATCGGGATGCCGGCCGGCGGCGGGGTCACGCAAACGTCCCCCGCATCCTCCGTGCCCGGAGACGGAGCAGAGCGCTCCGGCGAGTAATGTGTACGGTTATGGTCGCTGTTTTGGCTCATTGCGCTATAGTATTAAAAATGAACGATAATGCAAGATTATCATTCATTTTATTTTTCCAACACCCAGTGCGGTTTGAAGCAAAATTACTATACTAAACTGCACATAGCTGCTAGACTGCCGCCATGAAAAACAACGCCCCCCGTCACTCGCTGGCCCATCCTCACGCCCTGCCGCCGGTCTGGGTCATCCCCGGTTGGGCACAACCGCAGGTACGTGATGTGAGCCTGGAAGGCGCCACGTTTTCGGCCGCCATCGCTTTGAAATGTCTCGATGATCTGCTGCGCTCCAATCCTGCCTGGTTCGGCTGTTTCCGTGCCCGTCAAGCACTTGTTTGCGCCAGTGCCGCCTGCCAATGGTTGCGTCTCAACGCCGACGATAGCGCTTTGCGTGACGCGGTACTGCTGGGTGCGCCGGGCGGCGATCCGGGACCGGCGGGGCGGGTATTAGGGGCTTACCGCCAATGGAGCAAGCGTCGATTTCAGATCTCCAGTACGGCAATCCACGCGCTCGGCACCACTTTGGGCCTGCGTGTCGATGGAGACATCCCTGATGTTGTCGAAGCCCTGGAAACTGTATTGCAGACCTGTCAACCGCCGCCACTGGCTGCGGCCAGTTTGATCACCGCCCTCTATCACCTGCATCCTGATGCGGAAATTCTCGGCTGGATGCTGGCGGATGGTGTGATCGCGACCAAACTGGGCTGGCCCACACCGGTGCCTTTGTTGCTCAACGCACGATTTGATCCGGCTCTACGATTGAACCCAGGCCGAGGGCGGCTGCGACCTGATGATCCGGATTTTACCCGCATGCTCTGTCTGGCGTTTGTAAGCGCGGTCCAAGCCGCATTGAACAGCGCCAACGCACTGAGCCGGCGCACAGAAACACTTATGGCCGTGGCGCCACAATTGCGAACAAAAGGCGCTGACCGGGTGATCCGCATGCTGCTGGACGAAGAATGTGTGTTCGCATCTGCGCCGGACAGTGGGTTGTCACGCTGGGCCGCCAGCCGACTGATGACCCGGCTGGAACAATTAGGCGCGGTGCGCGAATTGTCAGGCCGCGCCAGTTTCAAAATTTACGGGTTATGACCATGACTACAACGCAAGCACCCAAGCCCACCAAGCCCCAGGCCAATAAGATGCGGCAGGCCAGTGGTGAGGCAAGGGACGGTTTGTTCGATCGCGAGCTGGCAGATCTGCCAGCGGCATTGCGCTGGCGTGAATTTATGCATCGTATCGAGGCGGTGCTGTTTGCAAGTAGCACGCCGGTCAGTCGGGAGACGCTTGCCCGTGTGGTCGGACCGGAGTGCAGTCTTGAGCTGTTGATCGACGATCTAGTCGATGATCTGCGTGATCGGCCCTATAATGTGGTGGCGGTGGCCGGCGGTTGGCAAATGCGCACGCGTCCGAGTTTTGCACCCACCATTCGTGCAGCTCAAGTACCGGTGCGCCACCGCGGCCCCAAACTGTCGGAATTCGAGATGGCAGTTTTGGCAGCGATTGCCTATCAGCAACCGGTGACGCGCGGCGAGCTATCCACATTCTTCGGGCGCGAGATCAGCCGGGATCTGATCGCCACTTTACGCGAGGCTGGACTGATTGCCAGTGGACCACGCAGTCCGCGTCCTGGCGCCCCCGCCACCTATATCACCACATCACATTTCCTCTCTGTCTTCGGGTTGCAGTCTTTACGCGATCTGCCCGATCCCGAAGCCCTTGAGGAGACGGGATTGCCAGCACAGCACAGTACTCTAATCGGCAACGAAGCGGATGACTTTTAAATAAGATAGTATCCGGCAGAGCCAATGTGGTTCATCACAATGTCGAAGAACACAGTCGCGTTCAGGGACGGACCGCTTTTGCGCGCATGACTTTGCATTTGTACCAATAGTTGGTACACTCAGAGCAAAGGAGACAGACTATGTCGCGAAACACATCTGTTACACTCGGGGATCATTTCGCCCGTTTCATTGATACACAGGTGAGGGACGGCCGCTACGGCTCTGCCAGCGATGTTGTGCGGGCAGGCCTGCGTTTATTGGAGGAACATGAGACGCGGGTAAAATCCTTGCAGAATGCCTTGATCGCAGGTGAAGAATCCGGTCCGCCTCAATCATTGGATCGCGAAAGCTTTCTGCGCACAATGAAGACAAAGCATGCACTTTGAAAGCTATCAGCTGACGCCTTTGGCAGAGTCCGATCTTGAAGACATTTGGCTTTATACATTCCGTGAATGGTCTTTGGAACAAGCCGATCATTACATCGATGATATGATTGATGCGTTTGAAGGATTGACCGCAGGGAGCAAACGCGGGAGATCGGCAGATATACGAAGCGGCTACCTGAAATATGCTGTCGGATCGCATATGATCTATTTTCGGGAGCACGAGAATATTTTGCTTGTTGTGCGTGTTTTACATGAGCGTATGGACGTTATGCGTCATTTGTAACGGAAAGTTATATTGTTGAGCAAAAGTCTGCACGACAGACGGCAGCTGTTAATTTTGAACATGAACAAGCAGGATTGCTATCCGACTTGATCGGTCTACGGCAATTAAATATCTCCGACAGCACTCGACACACAACTCTGAGTAGATCATTACTTGTAGAGTTCTTACGGATGGTGAAATGCAGCAGCGGCCTTTTTTTCAGAAATCAATTGTCGAGCTCAGAGCACTGTTCGAAAAATTCAAAGACAATGAGGCAGAGCTAGCGGCGCTGGCGTTCGAACTTTCAAAACGAAAGGTCCAGAAGGCTGCCATTCTCAGTCAGCAAGTGAAAGAGGCACTTCAAGTTCTGGCACGCTCCACGCCTGTCGAAAGGCAGATTCACCAAGCCCCTAAACTTGACAGGCCAGCGACAAGTGCTGCTCCTTCATTGCAAGGACGAAATGAAACAGTCATAGCTCAATCCTCTGTTGAGTTCTCCGATTTAGATGGTTTCATACCGCCCGGGCGGAAAGACGATCCAGCGGCAATCCTGTCTGCATGGACGGCATTCGAAGCACTCTCACCGCAAAGCTACAAACGGCCGGAAGATTTGGCTTCTGGGGAGCGCAGCAGAGTTGTGCCTTTATCAGGGGCAGACCTTCCGTGGAGGCGGGGTTTGAAAGCAAAACCCAAACATCGCCTTTTCTTCCAGATTGTCCTTGGTAGTATTGCGCTTGATCGGGCGACGGATCTCCTGGTTGAGGCTTTTGGCGAGGACGAGGAGCGCTCAAGACCCGATGGGAAAAAGGCAGTCATCGGCGCTATTCTCATCGACAAGGACGGCTATCTGCTTGAGGATAAAGCTATCGCTGTCTCAAGCTTTGCCTGGGCGTTACGCCCTGCGCTGGAACGCAAGCTCGGTCATCTGTGAAACTGGCCAGAAGTTCAGGTCTTAGTTCTCGATAAGCTGGATAAGATAGCCCGTCGCCAGGACCAGAACGGCAACCGCATCATCTCCATGTGCTGCGGCAATACCAAATGCCACTGCGAGCATAATCGCATTGCGGTTTGGCACGACGGTAACGCGCGTGCTTTCTTCTACATAGTGACCATCAGGCACATCAACATCATCGGTCAGAGCTGACCCTGCCAGAACCGCACCGATCGAACGCAGGTCAATTAAATCACATGGAACATTCAGCCGCTTGGCGCATGCAACGGCATAGTCCAGTTCCTTACGATGCTTCTGGCCATAATCGAATGAAACGAGGCGGGTTAGCTGATGCTCATTTGCGACCATATGTGCAAGTGTCACAGAATCCAATCCGCCGGAACAGATAACGATAGTTTTCATATTGAGCCCTTGTTTTGTTATCCGGGTAGGCTGCGACCGGGAATTTTATTATTAAAGCATATGCTTACAAATGACCAAAGCGATTTATGGAAACATGGTTCTCGTATGGCTATGATGACTTAATCTGAGCCAAAACCGTCCCTAATATAACAGTACACCGCCCATCTCATGCCCGCGCTCTATTTAACGATTTCTCCAATTGATCGGACTGTCCTTGAAATAACGAGAGCGCTCAATCCAACCGCCTGTCAGTTTGTTCAATATCCAGTCGTAACCAATGATCAGGAGCGGAAAGACAAACAGACACAATGCGATGTCCACGACAAACATCGGTCTGATAAAGCTGTACTGAGGATTGACGGCACAAAGGCCGAGGATCGGCACAGATACAAGCGCCGCTAAATATAGCATTCCAATAATAGCATGATACAGCCCCCTCAGAACCGTCATAGTCATAGCAAGCATCATGACAGCAATAGTCAAAGTCATAATAATAGGAAACAATAATATATTGTAAGCAATTTTCTTTAATGTCACATATCTGACCATTATATATTTGCTACCTATATATTGGTTAAGCTTACTACAGTCTTAAAATTAAAATTTATTGCTTGACTGAATCAATTTATATTATATTTCTAATATCCATAATTCAATTTTTTACATTATGGATTTTCAATGACGCCAGCAACTTTTGTGGCGCTTGCAGCGGCTTGCGCTCCGAATATTCATCCGCAAACGCTGCACTCCGTGATCCGGCATGAATCCGGTTACAATGTCTTTGCAATAGGCATCAACAAAGCTGAGCGCCTTAAATCCCAACCCAAAAGCCGCACTGAGGCCATCGCCGTTGCGAACCGCTTAATGAGCGAGAATGTCAATTTCGATGCGGGACTGGCGCAGATTAATATCAAAAATCTCGACTGGCTTTCTATGTCGGTCGATGATCTGTTTGATCCCTGCGAGAACCTCAAGGCTTCGTCACTGGTCTTATCGGCCTGCTATAAACGTGCCAGCCAGCAATATGGCGAAGGACAGCAGGCGCTACGCGCTGCTTTGTCCTGTTACAATACCGGCAATTTTGCTCGCGGATTTGCCAACGGTTATGTCCGCAAGGTTGTCGCTCAAGCGCAAACCTATGTTCCAGCCATTGCATTAGAACCGGCTACGACCACAGACACCGCACAGCCGTCCGAAGATACTCCCGCCACAACGGAGCCGAGGGGAGGGGATGCGTTCAGCCGTCCAGACGCTGACGCCTTTACGAGAGCAGAAAGCCAAGCAACCAAACCGCAAAAATAAGCAGTTCCATGATTTTGATCGATCAAGACACATTCAAAATATTGCTTCATCAAAAAGCAGTTCACGACATCACCATCTACAGAGACAGCGACCGTAAATGGTATTTCACATTTACGATGCGCGACAGAACAACGGGAGACAAAATACTTTGCTCCCTGAAAACACAGAAAGGATTGGTCAAAGAATGGGCTGATCCCCGTATCATGTTCAATTACTTTTTAGCCCAAGAAATTACTATCGGACAATTTAAACTAAGCGAAGGCTTACTCGATGAATTTAAAAAACAAATTCAATACAGCATTTAGCGCCCTCCTGATTTCAACCTACGCATTTTCCGCTCATGCTGCCGGTCTTGAAAAGGCAAAGTCTGTTCTTGAAACCGTAAAACAGGAACTCACCACCATCATTCCGATTGCCGCAGCAATCTTACTGCTGTGCCTCGGCATTGGTTATGCAGGCCGCTTTGTCGAAAAGGATACTTTTGTGCGTTGGGCGATTGGTATCATTATCGGTGGTTCGGCCGTCCAGATTACTGCAATGTTTTTCAGCTGATTGCCGCCATGAAGCAGCAACGCAACATTGAACCTATTCTGCTGTTCAAAGGAGCAACACGCGCCGCCACGTTTTTTGGCGTTCCCGTGATGCCCCTCCTGATCGCCTTCACAGTGGTTGCATGTTTTGCGCTCGTCATCAGCATTTGGTGCTGGCTGATATTGCCGGTTGTCGGCTTCATCATGGCACAGATTACCAAATACGATGATCGGGCATTCCGTATTATCGGCCTATCTCTCGATACGCGCTTTCGCAACCGGAACAAGAGCTTCTGGCAGGCATCCAGCTACACAGCGAACCGCTTTACGAAACGGAGAATATGATGGGGTTTCTCAAAACAAAACTTGGCGTTCTGGCAAGCGAAACCCCCATCAGCGATTACGTGCCGTATTCTCATCATGTCACAGATACGATTATCTCCACCAAGAATGCGGAGTATCTATCCGTTTGGAAGCTAAGCGGACGCTCTCACCAGAGCGCCGCCTTGGATGATGTATTTGCTTGGGTGCGCGACCTCAACAATACGCTGCGCGGCATTGCGAGTGCCAATATCGTGTTTTACTCGCATATCGTCCGCCGCAAGGTCAGCGAATATCCGGACGCGGAATTTGATAATGTCTTCTGCCAGACGCTTAATGATAAGTACAAAGACAGCTTCACCAACTTAAGCCTGATGGTCAATGATCTGTATTTTACGGTCATTTACCGCCCTGCACCCGATAAAATCCTGTCGATCCTGTCCAAAGCCGAAAAGCCGTCTTTAGACGACAAGCTGCACTGGCAACAGCAGGCAATCAAAACGCTGGATGAGGTTAATGCCACCCTTGGCAGTGCCTTGCGTAAATATGATCCTGAATTGCTCGGTGCCTATGATCACAATGGGCGTATGTTCTCAAGCGTCGGCGAGTTTCTGTCCTATCTGCTGAACGGGTCACATAAGCCCGTTCCCATCACAGCGGAACGTCTGTGTGAATATCTGCCGCAAAACCGTATTTCATTCAGCAAATGGGGCGAGGTAGGCGAAATCCGTGCCGTGGAGGGGGCTAAATATTTTGGCATGGTTGAGGTCAAGGAATATGACGACAGCACAGAGCCAGGTCATTTCAATACGCTGCTGGAAAGTCCTTACGAGTTTATCCTGACGCAGAGTTTTGCCTGTCTGTCGCGCCATGCCGCGAAGGGCTATTTGCAGCGTCATCAAAAGAACCTGATTGACGCCAACGATGTTGCGGTGCGCCAGATTGATGAAATCAATGTCGCACTGGATCAGCTCGTTTCCGGTCAATTCATCATGGGTGAGCATCATTGCACCCTGCAAGTGACCGGCGAGAGCGCAATAAAGGTACGCGAATATCTTGCGCAAGCCAGTGCTGCTTTTATGGATGTCGGGATTATTCCAAAGGTGGTCGATCTGGCACTTGAAGCGGCTTATTGGGCGCAATTGCCCTGCAATCTGCAATACAGGCCGCGCCCTGCCGCTATCACCTCGTTAAATTTCCTGTCGTTCTCGCCGTTTCATAATTTCATGTCGGGAAAGCCGACCGGCAATCCGTGGGGCGATGCGGTTACGATCTTCAAGACCATCAGCGGCACGCCGCTCTATTTCAATTTCCATGCCTCACGCATTGATGAGGACGTGACCGATAAGCGCCTGCTCGGCAATACGGCAATCATTGGTCAGTCCAGTTCCGGTAAAACCGTGCTGATCGGCTTTTTGCTGGCACAGTCCCAAAAGCTGAAACCCACCATCATTGCCTTTGATAAAGATCGCGGCATGGAAATTGTCATTCGGGCGATGGGCGGTTGCTATCTGCCGCTCAAAACCGGTGTTCCAAGCGGGTTTAATCCGTTCCAGTTAGAGCCGACATCAGTCAATCTAATTTTCCTCAAACAACTGATTGTCAAACTCGTTTCCGGCAACGGTGCCGATGTGTCTCATAATGATGAGACAATCATTGATCAGGCATTGCAGGCGCTCATGCAGGGCAACATTGAAAAGCCGTTCCGCTCGCTGTCGATGCTTCTGCAATTCCTACCGAACCCACACCAGTCAGACGAAAACGCCCGCCCGACTGTTCACGCCCGAATACAGAAATGGTGCAGGGGCGGGGAGTTCGGTTGGCTGTTCGACAATACCGAGGATGCGTTAGACCTCACGTCTCATAGCATGTTCGGCTTCGATATTACCGAGTTTCTGGACAATCCCGACACACGCACGGCAGTCATGATGTACCTGCTGCATCGATGTGAAAGCATCATTGACGGTCGCCGCTTCATGTATGTGTTTGATGAGTTCTGGAAGCCGCTGCAAGACCCGTATTTTGAGGATTTGGCGAAGAACAAGCAAAAGACGATCCGTAAGCAGAACGGTATTTTTGTCTTTGCGACACAGGAGCCAAGCGATGCGCTGGAAAGCCCGATTGCAAAGACACTGATCCAGCAAAGCGCAACTTGGATCTTCCTAGCCAATCCCAAGGCCGATTATCAGGACTATGTTGAAGGGTTCAAGCTCACGGATTCCGAGTTTGATCTTGTCAAAAACATTGGCGAATTCAGCCGGCGCTTTCTCATCAAGCAGGGCGATAATTGCGCACTGGCCGAACTGAACCTCAAAGGCTTTGATGAAGAGCTGCTCGTTCTGTCCGGTACGCCCGACAATGCACAAATGGTCGAGGATATTATCGCAGAGCATGGCGATGATCCGAATGTCTGGCTTCCAATTTTTTACCGCAATCATTTAACGAAAGGCGCAGACCATGCTTAAGAAAACCGTCCTTGCTCTCAGTATCTTATTAGCCACCGGTTCATTTGGTCATGCAATCACGGTCTTTGATCCAAGTCGTGCAAGAGATTTTCTAAAAGAGATTGTTGAAGTCCGCAATCAAGTGAAGCTAGCGAGAAAACAGCTCACACAAGCCAAACAAATGTATGAATCCGTTACCGGTGGGCGTGGTTTTGGTGATCTTCTTAAAGACAGAAAAATCGAAGACCTGCTCCCCAAGGATATGCAGGGGCTTTACGGCGACCTGACAAAAAATGGCATCAGTGACTCCGTCGATAGTATTCTGAACTCGGAAAAACTAACCGGCGCAGTCGAAGATATGTCCAAGGCGATTGATGAGCGCCAAAGAAGGTCAGCAGCGGCACAGAAAGCCCTTGGTCTGAAAGCTTTTGAAGCTGCTCAGCAAAGGCTCGACCGGATAGAAGACCTGCGGAAAGAAATCGCGAATACCGGTGATCAGAAGGCCATCGAGGAGCTGCAAGCCCGTTTACAGGTCGAGCAAGCCTCCATTCAGGCAGAGACAAACAAATTGCAGCTTTTGCAGCAGATGCAGCTCAATGAGAACAAGCTCATTGAACTGCAACAACAGGAACTAAACCGCAAAATATTCAATAAAAACAATACTGAAATGCCTATAATCAAATAATCTGGGATCATTTTATGAAGATCGTTATCGCAGTTATGTCACTTGTCATCATTGGCCTGTCAGGATCACTTTTCTACGTTACCAGACCTGTAACCGATGTCGTGAAGTCCGTTTCTTATTACAGAGAAAACCGGCAGGAGCTAAAAGAACAGATTGATAAGTGCAAGGACAATCCGGGTCTTCTCGCACAAACACCGAATTGCCAAAACGCATTTCAAGCCAATCAGAAGAATATGTTCGACCCTAATAATTCTTCAATGCCACAAATCAGATAAGGCCAATCGGGGATAATCATGGCATACCAACTTGCACAGCCCCTTTTTGATAAACTTGACGGCGTAACGAAGACCTTTGTTACAGATATTGCCTCCAATACGATCAGTCATATTGCCCCCCTCATAACGGTCGCACTGACGATTTCATTTCTGGTTTATGCCCTCCTGATTATGCAAGGTGCCATTGAAACACCCGTGGCTGACTTCATGATGAAATGCATACGCATATCTTTCATAGTCAGCATCGCCCTTTCTGCGGGCTTTTATCAGAGCAATATTGCCGAAATCGTCACCCGAACACCCGATGAGCTTGCGACTGCGCTTATTTCCAACAAGCAAGCTCCCGACAAAGCAGGCAACATGATTGATGCTTCCATGGAGAAAGGCTTCAACTATGCTGCGGATGCTTTCGATCAGGCATCATTATATAGTGTGTCTAGTTGGAGCTATCCCATTATTGCAGCAATCATCATGATAGCCACCGGCATTTTATGTGGTGTTGGTCTCGCCGTCCTTCTCACCGTTAAAGTGGCACTCACAATATTGGCTGGATTAGGACCGCTCTTTATTGCGGCTCTACTTTTTGAACCAACAAAGCGCTATTTTGAATTATGGGTCGGGCAAGTCGTTAACTACGCCCTTATTCTGGTAATATATTCAGCCGTGTTTGGCTTCTTCATTGAATTGCTCGGTGATTACGCCTCCCAAGGGAAAATAGACGGTTATCAGAATATGGCCTACTCAGTCGGTGGTCTCGTAATCATTACCTGCTGTGCCGTTATTGTTCTGCTGCAAATTCCAAGCATTGCCAGCGCATTGTCTGGAGGCGTATCGCTCAGTTTCAGCCACAAAGGCAAACAGGCAGCAAAGGGGGCAGCGGCTGCATATAATGGTGGCAAAGCTGTCGGTGGAACAGTAGCTAGTGGTGCTCGCGCAATAACTGGTAAATTTCAGGGAAAAAAGTGATTTTATCAAATAAATTTAATTTACAATTTTAATTAAAATTAGTATAATTGAATATATACTAATTCTATTTTAAATATTTAAGCTCAGAGATTACCAAATGAAATATGTACTTTTGTGCATGTGCTTTGCATTGTCTGCTTGCGCATCAAATAATACTGCACCTAAACCTAATGTACGAAACAGAATTGCTATCAATAAGACTGTTCCACCTGAAATAGCGCAGGGAGGTCTATGATATGACTGAGGCTGTTAAATCCAGTGATTTCAAAACATATCTTTTTGAGACCAAAGGTCTTGAGCGCGATTTTCTCAAAGAACTGATTAAATCCAAAAAACGCGCTTGGGGCGTGACCTATCTAATGTTCGGGCTTTCTGTCCTGTCGATTGGTGCCGGCATTGCCGGATTATCACAGGAAACGCCGCAGCCTCTGGTCTTGCGCGTTGATAATGCGACCGGCGCCGTCGATGTCGTCACAACCATACGCGAGCATCAATCCAGTTACGGCGATATTATCGATGATTATTGGATCAATCGTTACGTCATTGATCGGGAGAATTACGACTATAACGCTATCCAGCAGCACTATGATGCGGTTGCCTTGCTGAGTTCGCCGGATATCCAGAAACAATATTATACCAAGTTTGAAGGTTCAAACGCGCTCGATAAGACACTGAGCAATCAAGGGCGGATCATCGCACATATCAAGTCGATCCAGCTAAACCGCAAGGGACAGGCGACCGTGCGATTTACAACACAACTTGTCTATGCGGATCGCCAGCCGGAACCGGCTGAAAACAAAATCGCAACCATTGCCTACACTTATCTGAGTTCACCGATGAGCCTGACAGACCGGCGCATTAATCCGCTCGGATTTCAGGTAATTTCCTATCAAGTCGATTTGGAAACACTGAGCCCCCGCCCGCCGGTAGGAGGTGATTGATGAAAAAGTTGCTGATTGGCCTGCTGCTCCTGCCCGTCACAGTTGCGCCTGCTTTCGCACTGGATATGCCGAAACACTCCAAATTTGATACACGCATTACCTATGTCCGCTACAACAGTGCTGATGTTGTGCAGCTAAACACCGTTGTCGGTGTTGCAACCCACATCATGTTTGAGGAAGACGAATATTACGTCGATCATGCCTTTGGCGATTCAGACGCTTATGTAATGTCGCATAATGGCAATCATGTTTTCCTCAAGCCCAAGGCTCTGGGTGCCAATACAAATCTGATCATCGTCACGAACAAACGGTCGTATAATTTCCGGCTGAGTTTACGTGAGGTGGATCGGGCAGGGGCAACCTATCAGATTGCTTTCAGCTACCCCGATACAATCGCCAAAAACCGGCGTGAAGCCTATGAGAAAAAAGCGATAGAAAACGGCTATAATCAGTCTGTGAAGGGCTACAATCTCGCTTATACGATGAGCGGACACACCGATATTGCCCCTCTCAACGCTTGGGATAACGGGCGTTTCACCTACCTCAAATTTGCCCCGAATACCGACCTTCCAACGGTCTATATGGTCGATAATGATGGCAAGGAAACGATCCCCGTTCGCAATACTGTTGGCACTTACAACAACATTATCAAACTGCACAACACCGCTCAAAAATGGATTTTGCGCTCCGGTAAGCGTGTTCTGGCCGTCTATAACGGCATTTACAATCCGAATGCCTATGTTCCGGCATCCGGTACGATTTCGCCCACGGTGCAACGTCAAGTCGTGGAGAGATAAGCTATCATGACAAACGAAAACCGGTCTGCTGTTTCCGCTGTGTCTGATTTTGAAGAAACCGGCACAAACCGCTCGCAACTTTCATCGCAAAACAGAAGGTCGCCACGCGGCACGAAAGCCTTCCTGCTGTTGGGCTGTGCGGCCATTGTCTGCGTTGGCGGTTATATGTCTTACAAGCTGTTCCTGCGGCTTGGCGCTGACAAAACCGTTGCCACAGAAGCCAATGCGACCATTAAAAAGGCCATTCCCGATTATAACGCGCAACCTGTAACGAAAACCAAGGCTGAAACACCGGCAACCGCTGCGTCAGTCGCGCAGGCTGAAACCGCTACTGCAGAAACCGCCGACCCTGAAATCAGCATGGAAGCGATGATCCGCGCCCGAATGCTGAACTCTGGCTTAACGGCATCATCAGGAGATAGCGGCTCGTCGCAACCCGCCAGTGAAGACCAGACAGAGAGAAGTGCTGCAACAGGGGGCAAAGCCCTGACCGACCAGCTAAAACCGGTCGAGCTTTCCGGTTCCTCTGCCCGTGTCCTACCTAATCGTGACATGATGATTACCCAAGGCACGATGATTGATTGTACACTGGAAACAAAGATCGTTTCAACACAGGCCGGAATGACCTCCTGCTATGTGACGCGGGATATCTACTCCGCAAGCGGACGCGTGATCATGCTGGATAAAGGTTCCAAAGTAACCGGCATGTATGAAAACAATCTGCGGCAGGGACAAGACCGGCTTTTTGTGCAGTGGATGCGCGTTGAAACCCCGAGCGGCGTTGTGATCAATCTGGCTTCACCGGCCACCGGCGCACTTGGCGAGGCGGGTGTTGGTGGTTCTGTAAACAATCATTACGGCCAGCGCTTCGGCGGCGCCATTCTGGTCTCCCTATTTGGTGATGTCGGCAATTACGTCTCACAACTTGGCCAGCGAAACAGTAATTCGCCAACCTTCAATTTCGACACTACCGCCAAGGGCACGGAGTCTATGGCGACCGAAATTATCAAAAACACCATCAATATTCCGCCGACACTGACCAAGAACCAAGGCGAACGCGTTTCTATCTTCGTGGCGCGTGATCTGGATTTCAGCAAGGTCTACAAACTAAAGGCGCGTTGAATGAACGACCGAATCCACATTCCATTGGTCGGACGTGACTATGCCATTCTGCAATATCTCAAACCGCTTGAGCCGTATTTGCAGGATCGCGACATTACGGAAATATCACTGTGCCGTCCGCAAGAAGTGTGGCTGTACTCGCTCAACGGCTGGCAGGTGCAAGCAGTTCCGGAACTAACCGCGCTATACTTAAAAGCCCTGATCACAGCGGTTATCACCTATAACGGCCTGACGAATAAAAGCCTGCTCTATGTCACCCTTCCTAACGGGGAGCGTGGGACAATAGTGCAGCCTCCGGCAACCATTGACGGCACCGTTTCATTCGTGATCCGTAAACACGCGCAGACTGCAAAGACGCTCAACGAGTTGGAGAGTGAAGGGGCTTTCGAGCAATTCCGTGATGTCAGCTTTAACCAACCTTCCGAACAATCATGTCAAGACCACCTGAACAGACAGGACTTTTCCCGACTGGAAGGCTTTGTGGTCGATCTTTTGCGATTGAAGCGTGAGAACAATATCAAGGCGTTTCTGGAAGCCTGTGTTCTCAACAAGCGCAATATCATCATTGCCGGTAAGACAGGATCGGGCAAAACCACCTTTGCCCGATCCCTGATTGATAAAGTGCCGGTTACTGAGCGCGTTATCACGATTGAAGATGTGCATGAGCTATTTTTGCCTAAGCATCCGAACCGTGTGCATTTGCTCTACGGCAGCGGAACGGGGCGGGTGAGTGCTGACGAATGCCTTGCGGCCTGTATGCGCCTGTCACCAGACCGTATTTTTCTGGCAGAGCTTCGCGGCAATGAAGCATGGGAATATCTCAACTCCCTCAATACCGGACACCCTGGCTCAATTACGACAACCCACGCCAATAATGCCGTCCAGACGTTTGAGCGCGTGGCAACGCTGATTAAAAAATCGGAAATTGGCCGTCAGCTGGATTTGGAAATGATCAAGTTCATCCTCTACACCACGCTTGATGTGATCTTGTATTTTGAAAACCGAAAGCTGATCGAAGTCTTTTACGATCCGATTTTTGCCAGATTAAAATTAAACTCATAAATAAATATGAGCTTTAATATCAAGACGTATTCATACAATAAATTTTAACAAAGAGCGCACATGGTTCATCAGGATCAGACAGAGCATCAAACGGAAAAGACCGATTGGCGGGCGGTTTTCTGGCGGGTGCAGAGTATTCGAATAGGCATCGTGCCGCTTCCTGTTTATTTGCTGATATTATTGCTGATCATTGGCTTTGTATCAATCGGTAAGGTGCCTTCTGATTTAACGATGGCAATCGGCATCCTGTCGGTCGGTGGCTTCTTCTTTATGGAATTGGGCAAGCGCATTCGCATACTTGGCCTGATGGGCGGCGCTGCGATCATGGCCTTTGTCGTGCCTTCTGCCGCCGTGTTCTATGGATTGATCCCGCCTTCGGTTGTGCAATCCGTGACCCTGTTCAGCAAACAGTCCAACTTTCTCTATCTCTATATTTCCGCAATCATCGTCGGCAGCATCATCAGCATGGATCGTCAGGTACTGCTGGAAGGATTCTTCAAGATTTTCGTACCACTTGCAGCCGGTTCGGTTGTTGCTCTGATCGTCGGAACACTCGTCGGTATGGCGATGGGTTTGACCGCCTCGCACAGCCTTTTTTTCATCGTCGCGCCAATTATGGCAGGTGGTTTGGGAGAAGGCGCAATCCCACTGTCTATGGGATACGCGTTCATTCTTCATCAGCCGCAAGAGGTGTTGTTTGCACAAATCATTCCGGTTGTCATGCTTGGCAGCTTCACTGCGGTTTTTCTGTGCGGCTTGCTCAATCTGCTCGGCAAGCGCTATCCCCATCTTACAGGGGGAGGGCGGCTCCAGTCTGGCACGGAAAACGCTGCATCTCAGTCAAACGAAAGTGCTAAATCTGTTGAGATCACAGACATCGCCGCTGCGGGCATAACAATTGTCAGCCTGTATCTGCTGGGTGTGTACTTCCAAGACCTCACCAACTTCCCAGCCCCTATATTTATGCTGTTTCTGGTCGTCGCAGCCAAAATCGGGCGGCTTTTTGAAACTAACATCGAAACTGGAAGCCACCACGTCTATAAATTCTTCTCAACCATCGTAACGTGGCCGCTTCTGTTTGCGATGGGTGTCGCTTTTACACCTTGGGACAAATTTGTTGCCGTGTTCACCCTCCCGACAGTCATTACCGTATTCGCAACCGTCTTCTCGCTGATTACAACGGGCTTCTTTACCGCCCGACTGGTCAGACTCTATCCGATCGACACAGCAATCGTTACCGGTTGCCATAGCGGGCAAGGCGGAACCGGCGATATCGCGATCCTGACTGCTGCCAATCGTATGGCGCTGATGCCCTTTGCACAGATAGCAACGCGTATAGGGGGAGCAATCACCGTCTCACTGGCAATAATGATGATCAGATATGTTATGTGAGCAACCAGATAGCGCCCACCTCATGCGGGCTTTATGCTCCCCGTTCTAGCTCGCGCCCCTGATTTTTGTTCTCGTGACCGCCTCTTTCCAACTGCCGGTGTTTAGCTTCTAAATCCAGTGCGGCCGATTTCTCATTGACCCGCGCGATGGCAGCAGGCAGCTTTTCCTTGTTTTCCGTATAAATCTCGGCCTGATGTCGCGCCCGTGAAATCGCCACATAATACACGTCCTTGGAAGTCGTGCGGCTCACAGTCTTGGCGTCATACATCACGCGGTCGGCGGTCAGTCCTTGCGAGGAATGAACCGTGGCCGCGTACGCATGATCCAGATGCAAAAAGTCTTTCGTGTTCAGCACCACGCTATGACGGGCATTGCTGATCTGCACTTCACCGTCGCTAAGTTTTGAGACTTTGAACCGGTCGCCATTGGTGACGCCATAATCCGGCATATTATGCGTGATCCGCACGGCATCCCCAACCGAGAACTCCTTTTTGACCGGCTCGTAAACCGAGATTTTATTACAAACTTGCGGATTGATAATCGTCGCTTCCCCTGAACCAATGCGGCGAAGGGTGAGCGTGTTATCGGAATGCTTGTCCACGACCTGATACAAATCGCCTTTGCTCAGATTCATGCGCTTATAGTGGGTGTCAAAACGGATAATATCGCCGTAATGATAGTTTTTCGCATACATACGTTCGGCCTTGGTGCTGTCGCGCCGCTCAAGCGTTTCCAGCTCCTTGCCCTTGCCGTGAACATCGAGAAGCTGGCGCACATTGTCATTGATCTCTTTGCGCGATTCATTGGTGCCGCTAACAATGATCGTCTTCTCCTGCTCCTGCGGTGCCAGTTGCGTGTAATTCTGCGCAATCGTCATATGGCGCTCGGCGTCACTTTTAATCTCAATAACCGCGCTGATTTTTGACAGGGATTTGGCTGTCTCGCCCTTGGCCGCGAACTCGACAGCCTGTTTTAAATCCTTGTCCTTCTGGCGCTGTATCTCATCCATAACGATTGTCGTCATGCCATTGTGCTGTAGCTGGTCAAACGGCCTGCCTGCCTCAATCGCCTTGGTTTGCTTGGTGTCGCCCAACAGCACGATACGGGCTTTATGTTCCTCCACCAGTTTCAAAAGCTCATGCATCTGACGGGCTGGTACAACACCTGCCTCATCCAGCACAAGAACGGTTTTTGAGCTAATTTCCTTATCCTCGCGATGCAGAAAGGACGCCAGCGTCTGCGCTGGCATATTCAATTCTTTCAGTGCCTTCACCTGACTGCCATAAGGTGCAATCGCCTTAATCTCGAAACCTGATTTTTCAATCAAAGGTTGCGCTGTCTGCAACATATAGCTTTTGCCGGTACCGGCCAGACCCTGAATCCCCGTAATCCGGTTTTCACCTGTCATCATGCTCTCCACGGCCTGACGCTGCCCTTTTGAAAGCGAGACTTCGGCAAGATCGGCATCGACCCGTGTTTTCTGCATGATCGGCGCCACCGATTGCCGTCCTGCCAATTCAACGCTGAGCAATTCACGTTCCTGTATCAGGGCTTCTCTGGTTGTGAGCTGCACAACATCGGGAAAAAGCCTGCCTTGCTGAATGGCTTCCGTCACATAGCGCGGTGCAAGCTCTGCGCTCATGCCCTTGCTTTCAGAATAGGCAACCCACTGCTGCTTGGTGAGTGACTGGCCGTCCTTGTTTTGTGCTGTCAAATAGCGTTGCTCGCCTCTGTGAAGATCGCCACTTTCCAGCCGCTTAGCAATCTCATTCACAACCCCTGCCTGCGTGACCGTGCCAACGCCGTGTTGCAACATGGCATTCATCAATTCCATCTGATTGAATACGGATTGACGCTCCGACAAATGTTTGATCGCAAAATCCAGACTCTTTTCGGTGACGCTCTCCTGCATGTCCAGCTGCACCGTGGCCGACGATGATGCCACCTTCTCGAAATTCATGCCGAGTTCCTGCGCCTTGGATCGCCATTCCTGATGCAGTTCGGCGCGGTCTGTTTCGCCCTTGGATTTGCGGGTATTCAGCGCGGCGGTCTGTCTCTGGCCTGACGTTGCGCTCTGCCTGTCTAAACCACGTTCGTTCAAATAGGCTTCAACCTGTGCGCTGCGCTGACTAAATGCCTTGATCTGATCGCGGCTAATATGTGCCAGTTCAAACAGCCCATTATTCTCCAACCGGATTCCGTAACCCAACTTCTGACATTCTGCTGCAAGCTCGGTCTGGTATAGTGCATCATAGAATTTCGTATTCTTAATGATGTGATCGTTTTTGAGAGTACGCCATGCACCATCACTGCGCTGTGTAAGGTTTAATACTACGGCATGGGTATGAAGCTGCGGGTCGGTTTCCCTGTTCGTTTCATGCCGGAACTTCGCGACAATCAGATTGCCGGTATTCTCGACATAGGAAACGCCTTTATCTTTCCGCCGCGCCTCAGCCTTTCCCTCAATGCGTTCCAGTACACTTGTCACCGCCCTGTCATGTGCCTTGATCAGCTCCACATCGCCATGCACCAGAGCTTGCAGGGAAATGGATTTCGGCGCGGAAAATGTCATGTCAATGCCAAGCCGCTTGTCACTGTCGAGCCGGACACTGCTTGAGCGCACTTCATCCCCCACGACTTCGCCGGTCAGCAGTCGGGTAAAATCAGCCTGCTTGATATCGCCGGTCAGGTGCAGCGTTTCCGCTCCCTTACCCTGCCATTGGGACGCGCCGACTTCCTTTGAATAATAGTCGTCAACGCCGTCCTCGTAGTATCTGGACAGGTCGCCAACGTCTTTGCGGGTCAATATTTTATGTGAAATCATCGTTCAAAACTCGATTTTCTATTCTTCAAAAGCCGTATTCACATTGGCAAAATTGATAATATTGACTGGCGCTTTGACAACTGGATAGCCACCGGCAAAAGCTAGATAGGCCGTCAGGTTGGACAATTGCGCAATCTCGGCAGGCATCACAACACGCTCCCTCGCGCTCTCGGTTGAGTGACTGGTGGAGGTGTTTCGGGTGCCGACACTGCGGTTATAACGCGTGCGCTCAACCTCATGTTCGCCCAAACTTTGGCTCATATCCTCGTTAGTTTTCGGGTCGGTTCGTGAGCCGCCAAGAACCGCCAGCGAGCGAAAACAGGAGCGGATTGTCTGTGCTTCTTCTCGCCCGTAAATGTCATTCAATTGCGATGTCGATTGCAGACCGGCGACAATTCGCAAGCCATGTTTACGCCCCTTGGTCAGTGCCGCCTCAAGGCTGGCGAGCTTTTCCAGTGAGGCCAGCTCGTCAATAAACAGCCAAATCCGACGGTCTGGATTTTCTGGCAGTGACAACATGGAAGTGCAGACAACATCAGTCCATGCGGAAATCAGCGGCTTGATTGCTTCGCTCATATCCTCGCGCCACGTCATGAAGAGATTGCTCTTGTCGGCCTTCTCAAGCCATGTTCGGATGCTAAAATCTCCGCTCGGCATGGCAACGTGTTCGGTCAGTTTATCCGACAAAACGAACCGCGCAGAGGTGAGCGCTTTCGATGCTTCATTAGATCCCGCAAATAGAGATTCAGCCAGTGTACCAGTGAGAAATTTCTTCAAATCATCCGCTGAAACAAGGGACGTATATTTGAATAAATCCCGCATGGAATTATTGCCTAAATGGTGCAGTTTTTTAGCCGCTTCACGCAATAAAAGCCGCCCGTATCCTGCCCATTCTTCCGCGTCACTGGTGCGTCCACGCGGCACCAGTGACAGCGCATAACGATGAAAATCATAATCGCCACGGATTTCATTATAGAAAGACCACCCCTCCGTGCGCTTGTCATAGGGGTTCAAAATCACATCGCTCTTGCGATAGAATTTCGTCATCATGTCGGCGTTGGGATCGAGCACGATCACACGGTCGCCGCGTAAAATGGCGCGATAAGCCATTTCCCGAAACAGCACCGATTTACCCGTTCCAGTCGCGCCATTAATCAGAAAATGCAGCGGCTCGATCTCGACCGGAATCGGAATATCCGCAATGGTCACTTGTGGAACCTTGGCCGTAGTCAGGCGCTTTAAGCGCTCCGGCCGGACGATTTTTGTACCGCGCAAAAAGCGCTGAAAGGGTGCACCGTTAAACTCGGCGCTCGCTATTTTGCTCAAGACCCTGATCAGTACCAAGGCCACCGTAACACCCAAAACCAGAGCAAGGATCAGCACCGGCTTGTGATAGGTTTGCTTGATCATCTGCCACACGAACGGCAGCTTTCTCGCGGGCATTGTCTCGCTGAGCTTGATTGCCAGAATCCAGAACATGACAGGCAAGGCCAGTAATATAATGAGGTTTATTCTTCTCTGTGTATCGGGGTTCATGACAATCCCCTCAAGTCACAACAGAAAAAACATCGAAACCTTGGCGGCGCAACTCACCATGAACCATATTCATATGATCAGGTCGAACAAGCCCGCGCAACAAAAGTACAAGCTCAATCAACAGAGGGTCTGCTGCTGATTTTAAGCTATCGTCCTGATCGTTTTGTTTGGTATCAATTTTCGGATTATCTTGAGCCTGTTCAACTGAGCGAAGGCGCAGATCATAAATAGCTGATTTTAACTCGCCGAGTTCCGAAATAACATCTTCGCTTTGCTCAAGTTTGGTACGCAGATATGTACTCAATGGCATCTGATTGAGACGTGCGGCATTCAAGTATTTCAGATAGGTGGCTGCATTCAAACGTATTTTGACGATCTCTGTTTTCATAAATTGTTCCTATAAAAAATGAGATTTGCTTTAAAATTCTGTAGCCTCACGCGTGGCCGCATTACACATTGAAATTGTTGTATAATCTCGGATTTGAGTAGGCCATTTTGTAGCCCGCCGATGAAATCGGAATTTTAATTAACTTTGCAAATACAATGACTTATGCACCCGATAGGGTGCGTATTGTGTGGGTCGAAATTTAAGGGTTCAACAACATCAAAAATTTGAACGAAAACCAATCCCCCAAAAGCGCGACCATATTTAAAGGGAGTTATCATTCTAATTTCTTCAACCTGTCAGCAGGCGAAGTGGTGAAACCAGAAGGTGCAAGATTAATCAGATATAGATTGTAGTTTTATCAAGCTGTTGGGGATGAATGGGGCGTTGATTGCAGATTTGTGCGGCCTGTCATTGAAACGACAACAAACAAAGCCCGTGTATTGAAAGGCGCTGTTGTCCTTCAATACACAGGCTTTGTTATCAGTCTGAAGTATGCGGCTGTGGAGTTGATCGGATGAAACACAGCGCTGCCGGACGCTGCAACACGCGCTCGCTAGTCTGGTCATAAGCTCCGGCGCAATCGCTGGCGGATAAAACAGGCTTTGAAATTCTGCGGGAAAATGCTATATAGAGTTCGGAGTGAGTGACAGGTTTTACCCTGCCACCCGACTTCCTAGCTAATGAACCGAACCCGTACCACGAGCGACCAACTCGTACGGGTTCTTTTCATTTCTAGGGTGATGCTAAATGGTATAAACCACATTGCAGTCACCTCCGAATTGAGAGCAAAGCCGTTGCCTCGGTCGCGGTGGCTTATCCTCCACGATTGCACCGGTTGGCTCGGTGCGGCTGCTCTTGCTCTCAAATCTCAATCACACGGCTTTCGATTCACGCCGCGCTCTGATCTGTATTTATATCAGTCTCAATCTGAAAATCGTGTAAATATTGAACCGCTTTTTGTGCATGGCTAGCCGCCTGAAAAATCGCCCGCTTGTCATTTTTGAGAACGGTGAGCCAGTTCGCAATATAGGCGGCATGATCGGGGCGCGGTTCAAACTCAAGGCCAAAATCTGCGGCTAGAAATGCGCTGCCGATTTCCGCAACAAGTTCCTCCCGTGCATATCCGGCGTCACCCCATTTCTCACGTCCGAAATCACGGTTTAAACGGCTCTCTTTTTTCGTCCAGTGAATGCCTTCATGACAGAGCGTCGTTGCAAAAAAATGTGCGGTTTTGAAGCTTGCAAAAGGCGGCATCTGAATGTGATCGCTGCTCGGTGCATAGAATGCCTTTGTGCCACCTTCGCGAATATCCGCACCGGTCTTGGCAAAAAATGAATCGACCACCTCAAGGCGCTGCCCTGTCATTGGAAACGTGACCGGCTCAGCGTGAAACTTTTCCGGCAAGCCGTCGATCTGCTCCGCATTGAACACGGCATAGGTTTTGAGAAACGGAATAACCCGTTCAATGTCGTTGCCCGCTGCGTCCTGTTCTTCGCGAGTGAAAACATTGGCGTAAACAATGGTGGTGGATTTCTCGCCCTTGCGAACCTGAGCGCCTAATTCTTTGGCCTGCTTGAATGTCATCCAGTAGGCTGATGAATAACCCTGCTCGTGCGCGGCAGTCCATAACAGCAGAATATTGATGCCCTGATAGTTCTCGCCGGTCACACGCTTAGGCAGACTCATAGCTGAACCGCCTGACCACGGTTTCACCCAAGGCGCAACGCCGGTTTCCAATTGCGCGATAATTGCGTTGGTAATGTCCTGATAAATATCTTTGCGGGCAATATCGGATTTCGTCATTTTAAAATTCGCTCCCTACTTAAAAATGCGGCGGTTTCTTCTTTCCGCCCTTTGGGCAAGACCTGCGCCCTCTGCCGGTGGAAATTGATAAATTTCCTCGGGCAGAGGGGGGAGGGCGCAAGCCCGAACCCCGCCGGAAAACCAAACGGTCAAGGGGGCGAGGCAAAACAAAACGGAAGGTTCAGGCGCAGCCTGAAAGCCGTTTTTTTTGATGAGACAGCGGCTTGCCGCGCCTGCCCCTTTACCGTCTGGTTTTTTGATGGCAGGGGGCGGAAAGGAAACAATGTGCCGCTTGCGGCTCTGTATGATTATTGACGAAGGGAAAAAGACGAGCGCGACCGCAGCCGGATTTCTGGCAGCGGAAATTTCACTGCTGAACGCAGGCGGGCGGCATCAGAATTGAGCGCCGCAACCGAAGACAGCCCGCGCAACTCAAATAGCGCAGAAGGGATGGCGAAGGTTGTAAATCTGTTGCGCTCGATGCGCAGCGGATTTTCCCTCTTTGATTATCCGGCAATGCTACTTGATAAGACTGCTCAAAACAGCCTCCAGCCGCACTGGTTCTCTCAAAGTATGGAATAATTCATACTCACAAGTTTATATGAGTTCCTGCTTGACTCTCGCTCGAAATGAGAACATTTTAGGAACATCCATTGAGGTTTCCTAATGTCTGCCGATGTCAAAACTGCTGAAAAATTCATTATCATGCCTTATCGCAAGGCCAAGGGAAAACTCACACTAGGGGAAATGCGCCCTGCATCCAGCGAGGCTGGAGCGATTAAAATTGCTACCTCTATGAGTGAGAGATTTGCCGGTGTCGCGGCCTATGCTGTGCAGGTTGATGAAGAAAGCGGTGATATGAACGCTCCGCGTCTGCTCGCACAGTTTGGTGAAATTCCGGCACTGGCCGACGACTAATATTACCTCACAGATTGTCGATATTGCGCATGTGTTTGCGCCACGGATTTGCTTTGTCATGCGTAAGCCAGAAACCATTGAACGCCTATACCTCGACTTCGACGGCTTTTTCGCGAGCGTAGAGCAGCAGTGTGATAAACGCCTGCGCGGGCGGCCTGTCGGTGTCGTGCCATTTATAGGGACAGATCGCACCGCAGTGATCGCCTGTTCCAAGGAAGCCAAAGCCTATGGCGTTAAAAACGTCATGCCCATCAAAGACGCAAAGGCGCTTTGCCCTGATCTGATCTTGGTAGAGCAAAAGCCGGATCTATACCGCCGTGCGCACAATGCCCTATTGTGTGAGATTGAATCCGTTATTGCCATTGATACCGCCAAGAGCATTGACGAGCTGACTTGCGTTCTCGATGAACGCGGGCGGCGCGATCCGGAGGGTCTCGCCCATCAAATCAAAGAAACAATCAAACTGAATGTCGGAGAGTTCATCACCAGCTCTATTGGCTTCGCAGCGAACCGGCAGTTAGCAAAGATGGCCTGCAAGGCTGGCAAGGATGCCAGCAAAAGAACCGGCCAATATGGCAATGGCCTAGCGATCTGGCACCCGCACATGATGCCAAACCCATTATTTCAAGTAAAGCTGGCCGATGTGCCAGGCGTTGGCGACAACATGCGGATGCGCCTTGCCCATAGCCAAGTGATCACCACTGAGCAGCTTTACAATCTGCAACCAAAACACATGCGTAAAATCTGGCGCAGCGTGAATGGTGAGCGCCTTTGGTACGCCCTGCATGGCTACAATATCCAAGCCATTCCGCAGAAGCGTGGTATGTTTGGTCATGGGCGCGTGCTGCCACCGGAGAGCCGCAGCATCAACGGAGCATATGAAATTGCCCGCCTTCTGCTTGTGAAAGCAGGCAGACGTTTACGGCGTGAAGAATATTATGCCGAAGCTCTATGGCTTTGGCTGTCAGTCCACAATGGCTCGTGGTTCCGCATTGTGAAAATGCCAACGGTTAACGATGAGCAAGCCATCATGACAGCCCATAGAATGCTATGGGATTATGTGCGCCATGAGTTGTCGCGAAACACGACCATTTTTCGTGTAGGTATAACGCTTGCCGACCTGAGCCAAGCCAATGCCCGCCAGCTAGATATTTTCAATAATGACGATGTGATCCGGCAGAAATGGGAAAAGGCTAATGGAGCAATGGACGCTCTTAATGCCAAATATTCCAGCACCATTGTGCATATGGGCGAATGGAACCCACCAGCTGGCGGGCATGTCGGCGGAAAAATCAGCTATGTCCGCATTCCGTCCGCCGAGGATTTCTACTGATGGGCAACTGGAAAACAAAATATAAGGTCGGTGATCTGGCCGACGAACAACGCATAGAAATGATCTGCAGAAAATGCAGCAGACTTGTCTACATTACCAAGGCTACGATCTGTACGCCAAGAGGGCGTGAACAGCTCTATCTGGATAAAATTGAAAGCCGTGCACGATGTAAAGCGCAAGGCTGTAGAGGCCGCATGCGCATGGCTATGGATAGGCAGGACGAAATGAGCGGCTTTGTTGGCGGATTAGCGTAGTGACGATTTTACGCAATCTGAGCCACAGGGATTTATTGCACCTCACATGCGGCAGATGCGGTCGGGAGCGCGATATACCAGCCAGATCCATGGCAATGATTTGCGGTGATAACTCACATTTACATGAAATAGAGCGGCGGATGCGCTGTCATACATGCGGCTACAGAGGTAGATGCCGCATTGATGTTCTCACGGGGCAGGTCAATTTAATGACTGATTATTTCGTGTACCAAGAAGTATTGGTCTGAGGTGGCTAATTCGATGAAAGGCATTTGACAATGAGCGATGATACTCTGCTGCCTTGGGAGGACAGACCGCGCAAGACCACTGGCCTTTATATTCACTGGTGCATGCATAAGGGCTGCAAAAAATGGGGCTGTTTTGGCTTCAAAGGCCGGTACGGCGAGGAATGGTTCTGCTTTGAGCATAAAGACGACGGAAGATTTACCCCGAAATAAACGTCAGGCTGACAAAACACTTACAACCCGCTTGATGGAATTTTCGGCAGTTCCGGCGTGGAGCCTCAAAAAGATGCTGTCATATCCACAGGGGGGTAATTAGGGCTAGTGATATATTTGTGGTATACCCTTCAAGGTTGTAACGATTTGAAGGTTTAAAGTATGAAATCATCTGACTGGCAACATGGCGGCAATAGTTCTTTTTGGGAACGTCATCCAAGCGAAACTCATGGAAAACACTATAATGGTGCCGTTAGAGTATGGATTGGCGATAGAAATTATTGCTGTGGTAATGAAGACGATTATAGATTGGCCAGTGCATTAATTGTTCATGATCTGCCTGAAACCTCTATGTCAGTCGGAATCCGACCCGCCCCACATGTGGCTATAGTGCGTTCTGCAATTGGTCTAACAGTACAAGATTTATTGCGTAGTGTTGGGTAGTCTGAAAATAGAGACTGAAATATTCTTTTCTACCTTAAAATCGCAAGTACTTAATACGGCTATTCCTAACCTCCGACAGCCCTACAGCGCTCGTTTTGTATTGCGCGGGCTGTCTCCGGTTTCCACTGTTTTATTCTGGAACCACTCCCCCATTTTCAGCAGCCTGAGCCTTAGCCGTTAAAATGCGTCCGCAATTACGCTGAACAGCGCCATGCAGCAGAGAATAAATTTCTACGTCAGAGTGATGGTCAAATATTTCGACTAGTTCAATTCTGGCTTGCCTGATTGCCTCCCGCTTGAGCATATCGCGCTCTCCCGCAGTACCTCCCATATGGTGGCCTGATCCTTGATACTCGACAATGAAGGCAGGTTGTCCGAACCCATCGATTATCAAAAAATCAACGCGCTTTGCATTGAATGAAGAAAAGGCCAACTTGTCTTCTGGCAATAAATCCCCACCTCCAGCCGTTGATAGGAATGCTCCCATTCCGACTTCTGCGAGAACACGGGCTTTCGGCGCATCACTGGTAAGGATTTTTTCGATTTTTAGCAGAATTCTATAAGCTTCTTTATTGATCGGTTTTTTGACTGTGACCGACGAAGCTTGCAATGCTGACAAGCGGGCATTGGTTGTCGGAGAAGATGACTGCCAACTTTGGGGACTATATGTTGGGCGGCTTATTCCCCTTCCTCTGCGTCTCACATAGAAAACCAGAAGACCCACGAGAAATAGACCAATAATTATATCCAACATTTCAATCCCTTACTGCTGTAATATCTAGTTATATTGCTGACAGTTCCGTATGGGACTGTCTTATATTAAAAACTGTGATTAACAATTGTCCGCCTTTTGCCGTGCCTGCTGCACTGCCTTGCTGATCGTTGAACGGCTGCATTCAAGTGTCAGCTGCACGGTCGCCCATGAATTACCGCTCGCAAGCATCCGATTGATCGCGTTATAGCGTTTGAGATCAGCTTTGCGCCCCTGATACTTGCCTGCAGCCTTGGCGGTGGCAATGCCCTGCTTTTGCCGGTCACGGCGCTGCTCGTAATCCCGCCGTGCAATTGCCGCCAGCATATCAAGCAGCATGTCATTGATCGCACCGAACATACGGGCGTCAAATTCGGTGTGAGTAGGTGAAAGGTTTTGCCATGTCGTCGGCACATTGACGGCAACAACTCTAATCTCTCGCTCCCGCAACAGCGTTTTGAGCTTCTGCCAATCGCTTTCCTTCAAACGTGATAGCCGGTCAACGTCTTCCACGAGCAGCACATCACGCGGTTGACAGTCATCGAGCAGCTTAAAAAGCTGTGGCCGGTGCAAACGCGCACCGGATTCATTCTCAGCGTAATAGTTGCAAATAGTCAGGCCGCGCTCGCGAGCGAAGGTGTCCAGCGCTCCCCTAGCCCGTGATGCATCCTGCTCACTGGTGGATGCGCGCAGATAGGCACGGACAAAAACGGTCGCGTTAGCTGGTACTGTTTGGGTCATTTGGGTGTACCGGTCTGGTTTGAGTGGTAAAAACTGCCGATACAGTACCGGTTTTAGCTAGTCCAGTTTGAGTATACCCAAAAGGGGGCGCAGAATTTACTCAGGCTACGACTTATTCCAAATTTATAACACTATACCGAATTCAATAACTGATACCCAGGAATGAATCCGGACAATGATGATCCCGCCACATATCAGCGGTGTTCGGCATGACCGCCCCACAAAACCTCAGGCTCCCAGATATTGCTCCATCAAAGTTCAGGATCAAACAAATCTATTCCTTCCGACAGCACAACCTAATAAGTGGGATTATCATATCTGAAAAAATATATAATATTAAATATTCTTAATTTATTCATGTAATTAGATAAAAAATATTACAAGTGAATTGCGTATGTTTATTATAAATAAAATTTAAGCATAACTTTAAATTATAAATAAATCATAATATAAAATACATCAACAAGAATATATCCCTTAAAATAGACGCACAGTTCAGGAGATTGAATTGCTTAAATCAGATGTAGATATTGATTCAGTATTAAGCGTAGGGCCGTTTCACCATGATATCGAATTGCCAGGAGGGGTGCTAACAGCTCCAGAAACATACCGAATGCGTTTTTTTGAAGAAGCATTTTGGCCCTCCGTACTGAACCTGACAGGAGGAACGTTGCAAGGTAAAAGTGTGTTGGATGTGGGCTGCAATTGCGGCGGGTTTTCATTTTTAGCTAAAAGGTATGGAGCGGCAAAGGTTGTTGGAATTGATGTTCGGAAATCACATATTAGCCAAGCTGACGTTTTAAAAAACGCACTTGGAATGTCTGATATCACGTTTATCTGTTCCGATATTAAATCTTATGCGGAACATATAGATGAGGGTTATTTTGACGTAGTTCTTCTAATGGGGGTTATGTATCATTTTTCAGATCCGATTGGTGAATTCGAGGCAATCGCACGGATTGCAAAACAACATATAGTGGTCGATTCCCACGTGCATCATTCGACAAATCCTCAATATGAAGAAATACCGGCATGGACTATGTTATGCGATACTGATCGTGGAGAGATACACGACCTTCGAGAAGAAGGTACTTTGATTTCTCGTAGTGCTTACTTAAAAACAGAGAGCGAAGAACAAGTAGATTACTCGCGACAGCCTGACGCTTATTGTCCCGGTCCACATGCAGAACGCAATCTACGAATTGCCTCACGGTTTTTGACTAATCCCAATGCACCGGGTCCGGATAAAGAGACCGTACGTTCTGATCTTAAAAGTCCATTTTCAATGGTCCCAAATAAGCAAGCTCTAGTCAAACTCGTGCGCGCTTTCGGTTTTTTCCATGTCACCCATATAGAACCGCCACGCTTGGCTGAACCACGATACACATTACGTTATCGAATGATGCTCACAGCATCGCGAGGACTGCCTTCATGACCTCATCCAGCAATCATGATATCGAGAAACGAGTAGGACAAATTATTAATCAGGTGCAAAGCGGAGCATCTCTTACACGTCTGAAGGCAGCGGAAACACTCAGTCTAGTTTTAGCTGATAATAGCAAGATGTCTGACTGTTTATGGGCTGGTTTTTTTTCGGCGATTCAGTCACGTGGACCTCGTCTTGAAGAACTGGAGGGGTTTGTGGATGCCGTTTTCGATTATGACTCAGCGTTTATTCGTAGGAATACAGATAAGATAGCAATTTCCTGCAAAACACCCCTCGTGGCCATAACAGGTAGTGGAAAAGATAGCTGGAAAACTTTTAATATTAGCACAACGGCTTCATTTATAGCTGCCTCACTCGGTTGCACTGTATTGAAACCTGGCTCACATGCTTTATCTTCAACGTCCGGCTCTTTAGATATTTTAAACTTTTTGGATTTGCCGGATATCACATCCGTTGATGTAGCAGGAGAGCTTTTGGAAACCGAAGGACTAGCGCTCTTCAGTTTCTCCAATAGCGTACCCAAATATGCCAAGCGCTATAATGGACGTTTTCTATATTTCCACCCCCTCAGCTACGTTCTTCCACCACTCGCTATTCCCTTCAAACTTGATGCACTAGTTTATGGAATTGCGGATACCAATACCGAGTTGAGCCTCGATTATCTCTCTTCTTATGGGCCTAATAATTGCGCTGTTGTGGCGACCTTAATGCAGTCAGGCCTTATAACTGACGAATTAATTCCTTTTGGAACGTCTATGTTTTCAGGAAATATCAATGGAAATCGTTTTTTTCATCAATGTACCAACCCTTTACCTGAGAGACTGAGTGAGATTGGTCATCAATCAACACATAAGGCCAATGCAACAGCATTGTTGAATGTTCTTACAGCGCGTGATGAAACACTTGCTGTTCGTGCGGCGTCAATGGCATCCGCCGCAATTCTTGTAACAGCCGGGCTTTATGAGAATATTCAAGAAGCATACGATAAGAGCATTGCTGCAGTTCTTAGTGGTTCAGCACGGGCAACCTTAGAGCGTTATCGAAAGCGAAGTAACGAACTGATGGTTAGAATTCAACCAGTTGTGGCAAATACATTTACTCAGATGAGTATGGAGCAGGTTCACCAGGTTAAAGAACAAATTGATGTGATAGCCATAAAATACGGCTATGCACCCGTTACTCCGCAAACGATTGTAAACGACCTTCCAGCCGGCTACCTGGCGGCTCGGTTTTCATGTCACGATAATCTAGATACGTTTGAAGAAGTTGCCCCAGAGGATCAGGTGATTGTTACAGGTTTTGGTCCTACTAACGCACCCACCGCTGGAACCCTGTCTGTTATCATGAAGGCTCTGGAATTACAAAAGCGGTTAGGCTGTGAGGCTGAGATAATTATTTCGGATGTCGGAGCCTTTTTATCCCGCAATAAGAGTTGGACCGACTTAAGCAGTCTAACAGCAGTATTTATGCGTTTCATAGCTAAGTTAACTGCGGGTAACGACAAGATTTTAATACGTAGTCACATCGACAAAGATAATCTTGGCATTGCATCTTTCATTAATGAACATATTTTGGACACCCAAACATTTCTCGAAAATAAGGAGGCAACAGAATTACTTTATGAAGAATTGGGCCTACTAGGAAGTAAATTTGGTATAATAGCAGACAGCACTTACACTGTCGCAGATATAATAAAACCATTTTTTAATAAAAATAATACCTCATGTAAAATTTACAATAAAAAACGTGTATTGGTTATTGCTGGACCTGAAGAGCACTATTTTCCTCGCCTGGCAAAAATTGCCTTACAACGACTCAAGTCAAAATTTGGCAACACTTATATAGATATGGATACTGAAATCTCAGCGCTGTACACGAGATTGATACCGGGATTTTCTATCTTTCCTAAAATGTCGAAAAGTATTCCAGAATCCGGTGTTTGCCTTAATGATAATCCAGCGGATATAATACACAAAATTGTTGAGTGTAGTGAAGAAGATCATCACTGCATACTTGAGATGGTCCTTCAGGCCAGCGACTGGAACGACCTACAATTATCGCAAGCAATACAGGCTTTTAATAACCGTATAGAGTGCCCGGATGCTTGGCGACAAATTCAAATTGACTATTCCGATACATTTCAACGCTATGCCGTGCTTTGGACTGAGGCACGTCATGATGTCGAGCGTCAATTAGCAAATGTTGAGCACCAAGATGAGCAATAAAGTTGACAAAATTCTTACCGGTATAAAACCGACAGGTCATCCGCATATTGGAAATTATGCAGGCATGATAAAGCCAACTCTTGATCTTATTCAAAATAACGCTTGTGGGAAAAATTATATATTTATTGCAAATTATCATGCACTAAACTCAACGGATACCGCTGTCAACATTAAGGAATATACGTTTGAAATAGCTGCCTGCTTTTTAGCTTTCGGCTTAGATATAAAAACAACAAATTTTTACCGCCAGAGCGATGTTCCAGAAGTTTTCGAGTTATCGACGATACTTGCCTCAGCGACACCCAAAGGACTAATGAATCGCGCACATGCGTATAAGGCAGCCGTTGATGCGAATATGCTAAAACTAAATACTGACCGTGATGATGGTATCAATATGGGGCTATTTACATACCCAATTTTGATGGCTGCCGATATTCTGTTATTCAATGCTACTATAGTTCCTGTTGGCAAAGATCAAATACAGCATGTTGAATTTGCAAGGGATATTGCTGGCTATTTTAATCGAAAATATGAGACAGATTTCTTCACGTTGCCCACTTCCAGCGTTCAAAAAAGCGTAGAAACAGTGATCGGCTTGGATGGGCGAAAAATGTCTAAGAGCTACGATAATACGCTTTCCCTATTTGGCGATCCTAAGAAAAACCGCAAGCTCATTAATAAAATTATCACAGACAGCAAGGCTCCCGAAGAATTAAAAGACCCAGACAGCTCTGTAATTTTCCAGATTTACCAGTCTATGGCTGGAGCTCATGAAGTCGAATTGTTCCGCTCACGTTTCGAAACTGGGGGGCTTGGCTATGGCGAAGCCAAACAAATACTAGCGGACAAATTTGAAGAAACGTTTCATAAGCCAGCGCAGTATTATCAAGAATTTATGTCGGACAAAGGGGAGTTAGAAAGTATTATGCAGGAGGCCTCACGCAGTGTTCGCGAAGAAGCCAGCGATCGCATTATACAATTAAGAAGTATCGTCGGGACATGACTCAAATTTGTGTAATAGGTAAAAGTCGCATCGCTCGAAGTTTGGTTGCATGCGATCCAAACATTCTAGTCTTGTCGGCTCGTCGCCTTGATTTCACAGAAGCGCTCAAACTTGCAACCCCTTTATGTAACAAGTTCCTGATAACCGCTCGAGATCCGCTTGCTTCACACGACTATAATCTTTCGCTCTCGCATTGGGTTGAAGATGTGATGTTGCAAAATGGTGTAAGCTCAGCCCGTATTTTCCATTGCGGCAGTTATTCTGTTGGTTGTGCCACACCTAACCATTATCGAGAAGAAAAGCATTTGTTAGAGCAAGCGGCGATTACTGGAACGCTTGCCGGATGTGTTCTGCGGCTTCCCATTATTCTAATTAATGATGAACATTTTAGAAAAACGCTATCCTCAATCACGTGGGGAGTCCAACAAGGAATAATTGAAGGCAGATTACGGGTCGGTGTATTATCTCCGACAGAGTTATTAAAACATCTTCAAAATCTTCCTTCGCACTTAGGTGCAGTGGAAATTATGCCTGCACACATCTGTACCCTTGACCAGTTGATTACGAAATTCAGAACTTCTCCTATCGCTCAAGATGCACTTGATGATCGCTTGCAAGTGTTGGTGGACTACACCAACCGCATGCGTAATGGTGAAGACGTTATCACGCATTATGAAGCTCAAGCCCGAATGGCACGCATTTGAAAATCCAAGTCTATGCGATGCGAGAACGATCAAAATGAAGATTATCACCATTCTTTAGCTGTTTTTTGGCAACAAGACCAAAATCGGTTGCGATTAGATTAGTGGTGTAGCGCTGTTCACCATTCCTGTCAGTGAAGCTTTCTGGGCGCAAGCGTCCCCGAACATAGACAATATCGCCCTGCTGTACATAATCAGTGATATAATTGCGCGTTGCTTGCCGGAAGATAAGAACTTCATTCCAATACACTTCATCGCCCAAAGTCCATGTATCGTCTTGACGATGGTAATTCGCAGTCACTGATACGCGCATAGCACTGTCGAAAAGTTCAATCCTTTCGACACGCCCAGTGATCTGAAACTCAGCGAAGTTCTTCAAGAAAGTCTCCTAAACGCGTATTTCAGCCGCATAGCTGTATAGATGGGCAATGTCCCATTTATAATATAGCGAGATAAGAACATTCTGAGAGAACAGACAATTCCAACTTTCTGGTTTTTGTGCCCACAAATCCCGTCGGAAAACATGAGGCACTAAGTTGTAGTGTAAGCGCGCAATTCCCATCACCTTTTTATGATGCGCGCGATGTAGGATGAAGTGTCCACCAGCATTGAAGTGAACACCTGATGATGAGTGATGAGAGAGAGCACGTTGGGATTACTGGCGTGTATTCGAACGGGCGCCGACAGTACGCCCCAGCATGGAAAGCGCATCATGTTGCTTTGTGCTTTGAGCCCGGTGCTTCAGTATCGCGAATCGCGATGGTTCATGGCGTGAATGCGAACCTTTTGTGGAAGTGGGTTCAGAAGCACAATCTGGCGCCGAAGGAACTGTTAGAGCGTCTTCAGCCCTATAGGCCAGCCTTTATTCCGGTTCACATTGAAACCAGCATTGGCGGCGTTGGCTCAGAAACTAACCGCCCCTGCAGGTTGGATTTATGCACTGATAATCCCGCAGAGAGGTCGGCGGGATCTGAAGGAGCAGAAAGCCATTTTATTCCAACCAAGATGAATGTGTCGCTGCCCAACGGGGTGAAACTGACGCTTGAATGCGGCGATGTGCAAGCGGTAACGGCGATAATCGGAGCACTGGGCAATGTTCAGATTTTCCGCTGAGGTTCAGGTTTATCTGCACCGCGAGCCGATCGACTTTCGGGCCGGTATCAATCGTCTTGCGGTACTGGTTCAGGAGGAGATGGAGCTTGATCCATTTGGCTCTGGTGTTTTTGCGTTTTGCAACCGCCGACGCGACCGGATGAAATTATTATTCTTCGATCGGTCGGGGTTCGTGCTTGTCCTGAAGCGATTGAGCGAGGACAAGTTCTGTTGGCCGCGTCGTCAGGAAACAATGGTACTTTTGACGACAGAGCAGTTGCACTGGTTGCTTGACGGCATTGATATTGATGCGATGGTTCGCCATCCGGTGCGCCAATATCAGGTTGCGGGTTGACGGACTGTCAATACAAATAGCCAGGCTGCATTCTCTTGTTGACGCGAGGCTATGAGCTCGATTCAAGACTGTTGGGTCCAACCCAACAAAGGTACCAAAAGTTCCACGAGATTAGTGGTGCAGAATGACCAATCATTGTCTTCGTAATTCGCGAATACGCTCAGGAGGAAAGTATCGATAAAACGCGGTTCTCCCTATATTTAGATGATCAATTATATCCCCGATGAAAGGGTAGTTTTCCGTGTCCTTGAGCATCGCTTCAGCGTTCTTGATTTTCTTTTCATCAAGAGCACGTGGTCTGCCGCCACGACGACCACGTTTGCGTGCTGAGGCTAGCCCTGCCTTTGTATTTTCAACGATCAGCTCGCGTTGGAATTCATCAAATGCGGCAATCATATGAAAGAATAATCGTCCTTCAGGCGTACTGGTATCGATATTATGCGTGAGGACTTTTAGACTGATGCCATGACTATGCATATCCTGGGTGTCAACACCGGAGTAAAAA
>UCCC01000035.1:0-1295 GCA_900470735.1 Hyphomicrobiales bacterium
GTGTCTGTGCGCTCTGACGCTTATAGCGTGACGGTTGACACGCTTGCCCCGAATGCGCCTGCGATCACGCAGGTTCTTGATGATGTTGGCTCTGTCACGGGAGCTGTAGTCTCCGGCAAGACCACCGATGATACCAAGCCGACCCTGTCGGGCAATGGCGCTGAGGGCGGCTCTACCGTTAAGATCTATGACAATGGTGTGCTGATTGGTCAGACCACAGCCAATGCCAGCGGCACATGGGCCTTCACACCGGATACCGATCTGGTTGAGGGTGCGCATAGCTTTACTGTGACTGCAACGGATCAAGCCGGCAATGAAAGCTCGGCCTCGATGCCTTGGGTTGTTGTGGTGGATATCACCCCGCCTGATGCTTCGTTCAAGGCAGTGATCAGCAGTGCGAGCGATGATGTTCTGCCGGTAACCGGTGAAGTCCTCAATAACGGCTTTACCAATGATACCAATCCGCGTCTGAATGGTACGGGGGCAGAGCCAAGCGGCTTCATCCGCATCTATGAAGGCACAACTCTTCTGGGTCAGGTTCAGGCCGATGAGAACGGTAACTGGAGCTTTGATGTTCCGACCCGTCCGGACGGCAGCCANNCACCGACAGCTTCGGATGCTGTGATTACGCAGGTTCTGGATGCGGCCGAGCCGCATACCGGCAATATCGAGCATAACGGTCTGACCAATGATGCACGCCCGGTTATCTCCGGTACGGCAATTGATGGCGTAACACTGGTACGCATCTATGACGGCACAACGCTTCTGGGCGAGGTTGAAGTCAATGGTGGTGTCTGGTCGTTCAAGTCAGACAGCGATCTGTCGAACGGTGTTCATAACTTCCGTATTAAAGCGGTTGATGCGGCGGGCAATGAAGGTCCATATTCCCCGACCTGGTCAGTGACTGTTGACACCACAGCACCAAATGCACCGTCGATCACTGCGGTGACCGATGATCAGGGTGATCTTCAGGGCAATGTCGGCGACGGCAAAACCACGGATGATCGTCGCCCGACACTGTCAGGTGGCAGTGCTGAAGCCGGTTCGACCGTTAAGATTTATGACAAGGGCGTGCTGATTGGCGAGACCACAGCCAATGCCAATGGCACATGGAGCTTCACACCAACCACGGATTTGGCTGAAGGCTCCCATGTCTTCACAGTGACTGCGACAGACAAAGCCGGTAATGAAGGCGTGCCGTCTGCAAGCTTCAGCGTGGTTGTTGATACGGTTGCGCCAGAACAGCCTTCCATTGTGAAGATTGTGAATGCTGCGGGTGAAGAACTCACAGCCGA
>UCCC01000008.1:0-2500 GCA_900470735.1 Hyphomicrobiales bacterium
TGGTTGCGGGGGCAGGATTTGAACCTGCGGCCTTCAGGTTATGAGCCTGACGAGCTACCGGGCTGCTCCACCCCGCGTCAAGTAGTGTCGAGCCTTGCTGCCCGGGAGCGAAGTCAGGCGTAGCCTGATGAGGTGAGGCCGTATAGAAATCGATTGATTATCGATTTCAGGCCGAACGGGCGCTCCACCCTAAATATACGATCGCTTAAGATTTGCTTTGAAGATTGTTTTTGCTAAGCGATTGATTTGCGTTTTTGCGCATTGTTGTGATTTGAGAAGATGTTGATTTGTTTGTGTGCCTTTTGCAGACCTGGCAGCGACCTACTCTCCCGTGTCTTAAGACAAAGTACCATCGGCGCTGGAGCGTTTCACGGCCGAGTTCGGAATGGGATCGGGTGCAGCCGCTCCGCCATAACCACCAGGTCAGCAAAGGGCACAGAAACAAATAAGAAGCTGGTTTTTCGTGCTAGCGCCTTAGCGCAGTTCCGTCTCTAAGCACGCGACTGCGTGCCGGCCGTCAGGCCGCCCTCTCGGAGCCATTCGCGTAGCGAATTAGGCGTGAGAGAGAAGAAACTATCAAACTCATCCATTGGATGAGCTTGATGGATATTGATAATGAGAACAATCAAGTCGATCGAGCTATTAGTACCGGTCAGCTGCATGCGTTACCGCACTTCCACATCCGGCCTATCAACGTGGTGGTCTTCCACGGCTCTGATAGGGAATACTCGTTTTAAGGTTAGTTTCCCGCTTAGATGCCTTCAGCGGTTATCTAGTCCGTATATAGCTACTCTGCTATGCCGTTGGCACGACAACAGATCCACCAGAGATACGTCCATCCCGGTCCTCTCGTACTAGGGACAGATCCTTTCAATATTCCTACACCCACGGCAGATAGGGACCGAACTGTCTCACGACGTTCTGAACCCAACTCACGTACCGCTTTAAATGGCGAACAGCCATACCCTTGGGACCTGCTCCAGCCCCAGGATGCGATGAGTCGACATCGAGGTGCCAAACAACCCCGTCGATATGGACTCTTGGGGGTCATCAGCCTGTTATCCCCGGCGTACCTTTTATCCGTTGAGCGATGGCCCTTCCACACGGGACCACCGGATCACTATGACCGACTTTCGTCTCTGCTCGACTTGTCTGTCTTGCAGTCAGGCGGGCTTATGCCATTGCACTCGACGAACGATTTCCGACCGTTCTGAGCCCACCATCGCGCGCCTCCGTTACTCTTTAGGAGGCGACCGCCCCAGTCAAACTACCCACCATACACGGTCCTGGACCCGGATATACGGGTCGCAGTTAGACATCTATGACGATAAGGGTGGTATTTCAAGGATGACTCCACGAAGGCTGGCGCCTCCGCTTCAAAGTCTACCACCTATCCTACACATGTCGCCACAAATGCCAGTGTAAAGCTATAGTAAAGGTGCACGGGGTCTTTCCGTCTAACCGCAGGAACCCCGCATCTTCACGGGGAATTCAATTTCACTGAGTCTGCGTTGGAGACAGCGGGGAAGTCGTTACGCCATTCGTGCAGGTCGGAACTTACCCGACAAGGAATTTCGCTACCTTAGGACCGTTATAGTTACGGCCGCCGTTTACTGGGGCTTCAATTCAAGGCTTGCACCTCTCCTCTTAACCTTCCAGCACCGGGCAGGCGTCAGACCCTATACGTCGTCTTGCGACTTCGCAGAGCCCTGTGTTTTTGGTAAACAGTCGCTACCCCCTGGTCTGTGCCACCCTCATCTGCTTGCGCAAACAAGGGTCACGCTTCTTCCGAAGTTACGCGTGCAATTTGCCGAGTTCCTTCAACGCAGTTCTCTCAAGCGCCTTGGTATACTCTACCAGTCCACCAGTGTCGGTTTAGGGTACGGTCTATATGTGGGAGCTATTTCCTGGAACCGCTTCGCTGCAAGATCAATCCAATAAGACCTTACAACACACGCGATCCGTCACTACCCACAGGCCCACGAATATTAACGTGGTTCCCATCGACTACGCCTTTCGGCCTCGCCTTAGGGGCCGGCTAACCCTGCTCAGATTAACTTTAAGCAGGAACCCTTGGACTTTCGGCGAGAGTGTCTCTCACACTCTTTATCGTTACTCATGTCAGCATTCTCACTTCTGATACCTCCAGGATCTCTCACGAGTATCCCTTCACAGGCTTACAGAACGCTCCGCTACCACGCACATACGTGCATCCACAGCTTCGGTGTATGGCTTTAGCCCCGGTACATTTTCGGCGCAAAGACCCTTATCTAGACCAGTGAGCTGTTACGCTTTCTTTAAATGATGGCTGCTTCTAAGCCAACATCCTGGTTGTTTTGGGATCCTCACATCCTTTCCCACTTAGCCATAACTTAGGGACCTTAGATGGTGGTCAGGGTTGTTGCCCTCTTCACGACGGACGTTAGCACCCGCCGTGTGTCTGCCCAGTAGTACTCTCAGGTATTCGGAGTTTGATTGAGATCAGTAAGACGGTGAGTCC
>UCCC01000022.1:0-2648 GCA_900470735.1 Hyphomicrobiales bacterium
CTGTCGACACGACGGCGCCTGATGCACCACGCTTTACGTCTGGTTATGATGCTGTTGGCCCGATCACCGGTGAGTTCACCGATGGTTCATTCATTAACGACAACCGCCCTCGTCTGTCGGGTGCCGGTGCAGAAGCCAACTCCAAAGTTCACATCTATCAGGATGGTACACTGGTTGCGACTGTTACCGCCGATGCCGGTGGCCAGTGGAACTGGAAGACCCCGACTGCTCTTGCCGATGGCAATTACAGCTTCACCGCCAAGGTCGAAGATGCGGCCGGTAATGTAAGTGCAGCTTCTGAAGCCTTCACTATCACTGTGGATACGGTTGCACCGGATGCACCGAAGATCGACAGCATTACAGATGATCAGGAACCGATTACCGGTAATGTTGCGCAAAACGGCTTTAGCAATGACACCACTCCAACGCTGAAGGGTTCGGGTGCCGAAGCCAATGGCACAGTGCGCATCTATGATGGTGCAACCCTGCTTGGCGAAGTTAAAGCCGATGCAGACGGCAACTGGGAATACACACCGGTCAATACACTGGGCAACGGCCTGCACACCTTCACCGTGACCGGTGTTGATGCTGCCGGTAATACTTCTGTTAAATCCGCTGAGTTCAAGATCACTGTTGATACATTGGCGCCAAACACGCCTGCGATCACTCAGGTTCTCGATGATGTGGGCACAGTCACCGGTGCGGTTGCTTCTGGCAAAACCACTGATGACACCAAACCAACCATCTCGGGGAATGGCGCAGAAGCCGGTTCCGTTGTTAAGATCTATGACAATGGTACTCTGATTGGCCAGACCAATGCCAATGCCAATGGTACATGGAGCTTCACACCAACCACAGACCTTAGTGAGGGCGTTCACGCCTTCACCGTGACTGCAACCGATGCTGCAGGCAATGAAAGCTCTGCTTCCATGCCTTGGACGATCGAGGTTGACATCACACCTCCCGATGCCAAGTTCAAGCCTGAGATTGTCAGCGCCAGCGATGATGTGCTGCCGGATACCGGTGAAGTGCTCAATAACGGCTTTACCAATGANNTCCGAAGGCAAACTGCTGGGTCAGGTACAGGCGGATGCGAATGGTAACTGGAGCTTTGATGTTCCGACCCGTTCTGAAGGCAAACATGTCTTCATCGCCAAGACCACAGATGCGGCCGGTAATGAGGGTTCAAGCTCTGAACCATTCACACTGACCGTTGATACAACCGCACCGAAGGTTACCGATGCGGAGATCACTTCCGTTTATGATGATGTACCGGCACATGTCGGTGAGATCGCCAAAGACGGTCTGACCAATGATGCCCGTCCTGCCATCTCCGGTACAGCCAAAGACGATATCGCACTGGTGCGTATCTATGATGGTACAACCCTGCTCGGTGAAGTATCGGTGACAGGCGGAATCTGGTCATTTACACCGGACAGTGATCTGGCCAACGGCGTGCATAACTTCCGCATCAAAGCGGTTGATGCTGCCGGTAACGAAGGTCCGTTCACAACCGCATGGCGTGTGACCATCGATACCACAGCACCGGTTGCTCCGACCATCACACAGGTTCTCGACGATGTCGGTTCGGTGCAGGGTGCGGTGCTTGACGGCAAGACCACCGATGACACCAAGCCGACCATCTCGGGTTCGGGTGCAGAAGGCGGTTCCACCGTTAAAATCTATGACAATGGCGTTTATCTGGGTGAGACCAAAGCCAATGCTAATGGTACATGGGTCTTCACGCCAACCACGGATCTGGTTGAAGGCAAGCATGTCTTCACAGCCACTTCAACGGATGCGGCCGGTAACGAGGGCAATGCCTCGATGCCTTGGACGATTGAGGTCGATCTCACACCACCGGATGCCAAGTTCAAGCCTGTGATCACCAGTGCAACCGATGATGTGCTGCCAAATACCGGTGAAGTGCTCAATAATGAGTTCACCAATGACACCACACCACGCCTCAATGGTAATGGTGCGGAGCCGAACGGCTTTATCCGCATCTATTCCGGCGGCAAGCTGCTGGGTCAGGTACAGGCAGATGCTTCCGGCAACTGGGCTTTTGACGTTCCGACCCTGTCGGAAGGCAAGCACGCATTCATTGCCACCACAGTTGATGCGGCCGGTAATGAGGGCTCAAGCTCTGAACCATTCACGCTGACAGTTGATACAACAGCCCCAAGCAGCACAGATGCGGCGATTACATCCGTTCTCGATGCAGCAGAACCAATTGTCGGTGAGATCGCCAATGGCGGCATTACCAATGATCCGCGCCCTGTGATCTCCGGTACAGCCGCAGATGACATCACACTGGTGCGTATCTATGACGGTACAACCCTGCTGGGTGAAGTCGCGGTATCAGGCGGAACCTGGTCCTTCACACCGGACAGCGATCTGGCCAACGGTTCCCATTCATTCCGCGTTAAAGCGGTGGATGCGGCCGGCAATGAAGGCGCCTATTCAACCACATGGCGTATCAATGTTGACACATTGGCACCAAATGCCCCGTCGATCACATCGGTCTATGATGATGTCGGTTCTGTTCAGGGCAATGTTGCTGACGGCAAGTCCACAGACGATCTGCGCCCGACCATCTCCGGTGGCGGTGCAGAAGCCGGTTCCGTTGTTAAGATTTATGACAATGG